>NZ_RHOJ01000023.1 GCF_003946485.1 Lacticaseibacillus jixianensis
GCTAACCAATACTATAAGATAACAGGTCATCTCGACCCGGCCCGATCTGGGTGGCTAACTTGTTCTTGCAATTTACGGACTAAAAAAGGATACTGGGTCAACCAGTATCCTTACACTCAGAACCATTACACTTATTTGTGACATTCAGTAAGGTGATAGAAATGTCACTATTACTGAACGGCAGGACTGGTGCGACTCCCACCATCACCTCGATAACGGGCGAGTAATTGCTTATTTGCTACAAAAGCAAGGCAGATTTAATCAATACTGATTGCATAGGTTCCTGCTGCAGAAACAGCCTTTGCTTGAATATTGTAGGTTCCGCTATCCCAGTATATTGTATCCAGTCTAACGGACTTGCCTACGCCAATCGTCTTAACTGAGCCCACTTGAGCACCGCGCTGATTGATCACACGCACCTTAATGGATCCTTTGTTACCAGCCTTATTTGTGACTAACGGGCGGTCATCAAAAATGTTGTTTGAGCTCGTCACATTGGAGTACGCTGAAGTAACCAGGTGAGCAGAACTATTCCAGTAAATCATCGTTGAAGTGACGCTGGCAGTTGATTGGTGAGCATCAGTTGCTGCGCTGACAGTTGAGATTGGCTGACCAATAATAGAAACACCTAGCAAGGCTGCGGACAGCAAGGATGTGCACAATAAATGTGATTTCAAAATATATTCCCCCCTTTTTCTTTCACATTGCCACGAAGTAAACGTTTTAAAAATATATCTTAACTGTCATTCCCTATCTGGAGGCAATGACAGAGTTTGTGTCATTGGAAAATTGAGCCATTATGAGAATTGACACGAAAGCAGGCTCGACACGACACGAGAATATGGTGATAACAGGGGTGGAGGGCAAAGTGATGACTACTTTTGGTGAGAATTTAAAGCAGAGGCGGAAGTTGCGCCATATCACCCAGGCGGCACTTGCCGCGCAACTGAATGTTTCGCGGTCTGCAGTCTCGAACTGGGAGGTAGGCAGAAACTATCCGGATCTTGACATGCTGGTTGACTTAAGTAGCATCCTTCAAACTCCGATCGATCAATTATTGAAGGAGGCCCCAGCGATGGTCGAAACGGTTAGTCGAGAACAGCGCAACAGCAGAAAAAGGAAACTTGTGCTTTGGATCATTGTCCCTATCTTTATTATCCTTTCTCTATTTACTGCCTACATGTTGTATCTTAATGTCAATGCAGTCAATCAAACCTTTTTCCCGACCAATTCAGTAATATTGAACGTTGATCAGGATCAATCCAACAGATGGACGGGGATTACCTGGGGTAAGAGCCCCAGAATCGAGGGCTCGTTATTCAAAAGAACTCGAGTGCTCACTAATGATGCCGGTAGTGATGGTCAAGTTGAGTTGCGTGTTGAAGATGAAAATGGCAACGAAATTGGCAAGTCCTTTGCTCTCAAGCGTGGGCATAGTCATACCTTCCATCTCAAATCTGGGAACGCGTTTCAAGTTGAGGGGCGTTTGGCACCAGGCCAATATTTCTTAAGACTGGAATGAGTGGCCGAATTTTAAAAAGGACCCATCATGAGGAGCCTCATGACTTGGATAACAATCCAAATCAGGGAGCTAACTCACGGTGGGTTCTTTGCTTACTCGTATTTCCCGGGTGATATCAAATCAACTCGAAGTGTTCCAGTGCGGCGACAATGCCGCCTTCTTGGTAGTCGGTGGTCTGGTAGTCGGCAATCGCGGCCACCTGGGGCAGGGCGTTGCCCATGGCCACGCCCACGGTCGCGCGCTTCAGCATCGGAATGTCGTTGTTGCCGTCACCGAACGCGTAGGTCGGCACGCCCGCAAATTCAGGCCGATCGGTCAGAATGTCGATGCCCGTGGCTTTGGTGATGCCGGCGTTGACGACATCCAGGGCGAAGGGGCCGTTGCGGAAGAAGTTCAGTTCGGGAAAGTCGGCGACGTACTGGGCGCCGACTGCCCGGCCCGCCTCAGTGTTCGGGGTGAACAGCAGCATCATCACGGTCGGCTCGCGCAGGTAGAAGTCGTGATCAACTTGCGGGTTGACCTGGTGAACCAGCTTGTAGTTGCCCTCGATGTTGGCGTCGTGGTGCGTGGCCGCGACGTGCTCGGCGTTGTAAAAGCTGATTGCCACATTGTCCTGGTCAGCCTGCTTGACGAAGCGGGCCAGCTGCGGGGTACCGATCGGGCTTTGGTAAAGGTGCTCGCCTTGGTAGAACACGTCCGCGCCGTTGCCGCAGATCAGCGTGTCGATATTGGTCTGGGCCACCAGGGCATCCAGTTCCCAGCGGTTGCGCCCGGTGCAGATCACGGGCAGAACGTCGTGGGCCTGCATGCGCTTGATCGCGTCCAGGTTTTCCGCCGGGACCTGCTTGTCCTTGTTCAGTAGGGTGCCGTCGAGGTCAAAGAAACAAACTGCTTTGGTCATAGGTGCCTCCATTAGAATTAATAGTGCCATTTTAGCATACTCAGAAAGCAAAAACGGCCCCGGGCGCGGGCCCGAGACCGTTAACGGCACAATTACTTGCTGAGCTTAGAAGCGGCCGCTTCATCGATGATGATGATGGCGTCCTTGTGGTTCTGCAGCACGGAGGCTGGCACGTGGTCGGTGACGGGGCCTTCGATCGTGGCCTTGATGGCGTCAGCCTTGTTCTCGCCGTAAGCCATCAGGATGATCTGCTTGCCCTTCATGATGGAACCAATCCCCATGGAGATGGCGTAGCGCGGGACGTCCTTCTCGTCGTCGAAGAAGCGCTTGTTAGCTTCGATCGTGGACTCGGTCAGCTGCACCTTGTGCGTCTGGGAGTCGAAGCTGGAACCTGGCTCGTTGAAGCCGATGTGACCATTGCGGCCGATGCCCAGGATCTGGATGTCGATCGGGTTATCAGCGATGATCTGGTCGTAGTCCTTGGCCGCCTGCTCGATGTCTGCCGCGTTGCCGTTTGGCACGTAGGAGTGGGCAAATGGCTTCTTGTTGAAGAGGTTGTCCTTCATGAACTGGTGGTAGCTTTGCGGGTTGTCTTCAGGCAGACCCACGTACTCGTCGAGGTTGACTGAGGTCATGTTGGAGAAGTCGAGGTCGCTTGCGACCATGTCTTGGTACAGCGGAATTGGGGTGGAGCCGGTGGCCAAGCCCAGCACCTTCGCGCCGTTTTCGATGCCTTGCTTGATCAGTTCGAACGCCTTCTGGCCGCCCTCGTTCTTATCTTTAACAGTAATGACTTTCATGTCTGTTCCTCCTTGTTTTGGTCTAGTCCATTATCGAACGTTCAGGAGAAAATGTCAACCGGTCTATACAGATTTTTCGCGGAAAAAAGCGGTTTCGAGACCGGTCACCTCGAAGCCGCTTTCATTATACGAAGATGGTGGTGTTTTGCCTAGTTTTCCGGGTCGGTCAGGTACAGCCGGCGCAGTTGGCGCAGGTCGCCTTGCGAAAAGCCAAGCTGCGCCGTGAAGTAGTGCGTCCAATCGCCGTACTCCTTGTCGATCAGGTCCTTGACCGCCACGTAGCAGCCGGTTTCGGCCGCGTTCTGGTTCATCCGGTCGACCAGGTCGCTGGCACCGGTCTTCAGCGCCGCCTTGACCTCCTCGCTGGGGGCGAAGAACACCGCGTTGGTCAGCAGGTAGTCCTCGCGGATCGTCGCCTCGGGCACGCCCAGCGCGCCTTCGATCATCATCGCGCCGACCCCGGTGCGGTCCTTACCCGCGGCGCAGTGGAACAGCACCGACTGGCCAGGCTGATCGGTGGCCAAGAGCAGGGTGAACAGCGCGCGGTAGACGTCATTAGCGTGCGGGTCCGTCAGCATTTTCAGATAGACCTCAGCCATCGGGTTGATGCGGTGGTCGAACTTCGCGCGCAGGTGGCGGCTGATTTTCGCGACCAGACTGTCGTTGGTGAACGGGTAGACGGACAGGTGATGGTACTCGACGCCCGCGGCCAGCACGTCTGGCGTCATCGCGACCTCGCTCTCTGAGCGCAGGTCCACGACCACCTTTAGGCCGTAAGCCCGCAGCCAGTCGGCCTCTTGCGGCGTCAGCTCGGACAGGCTGCCGGACCGAAGCAGCTTGTGCGGCGCGATCACCTGACCGCCCGCCGCCGGGTAGTCGCCGAGCTCACGCAGGTTGACACTATTTTTCAACGAGATCAAACGGTCGATCATGAAAGCCCCTCCAAAGAACAGAATAACTCCATTATAGTGCACTTGCGGCCTGGCGTTCACCTGATGCGCGCGGTGCAGGCAGACGCGCTGCGGCCGGGAAAATGAGCCTTTTCTGAAACCAGGCGGCTTATCGTAGCCAGATGCGGGAAAGATGCGTATAATCAGAACTGAAAACCTTGGCAAAATAAAGGAGTAAATCATGGCAGGAATCAAACTGTTCACGCTGAACGGCAACGTGCCGCTGGCGCAAAAAATCTCACAGGAACTCGGGGTGCCACTGGCGCCGGCGTCTGTGAAGCACTTCGCGGATGGCGAAATCGCCATCGACCTGGATGATTCCGTGCGGGGCGCGGACGTCTACGTGATCCAGCCGATCTCAGATCCCGTCAACGAGAATCTGATGGAACTCTTGATCATGATTGATGCGCTGCGGCGGGCCTCCGCGCACGCCATCAACGTGGTTGTGCCGTACTACGGCTACGCGCGGGCCGACCGCAAGGCGCGCTCGCGTGAACCAATCACCGCCAAGCTGGTGGCCAACCTCCTCACGATGGACGGCATTGACCGCTTCGTCGCCATGGATCTGCACGCCGACCAGCTGCAAGGGTTCTTCGACCTGCCCGTCGATCACCTGCGGGCCATGTCCCTGTTTGCCAAGTACTTCAAGAGCCTCAAGCTCGGTTCCGACAATGTTGTCGTCGTGGCGCCGGATCACAGCGGCACCAAGCACGCCCGCGCCTTGGCCGAGCTGCTCAACACGCCGATCGCGATCGTCGACAAGCGGTCCGACAACGGCCAGGTCGGCGTCATCGGCCACGTCCGCGGTCAGCACGCCATCATTATTGATGACATGATCGACACCGGGGCGCGCGTCATCGACGCCACCCAGGCGCTGCGGGAGGCCGGAGCGCTCGACATTTACGCCGCCGCCACTCACGCGGTCCTCTCGCGCGGGGCGGCCACCAAGCTCGGGGCGCTCGACCTCAAGCAGATCGTTCTGACCGACACCATCAACATGCCGGCGGAAAAGCACCTGCCAAACATGAAGATCCTCTCAGTGGGGCCGATGCTCGCCGAGGCCATCAAGCTGATCTCGACGAACCAGTCGATTCACCCACTGTTTGAAGTGAACAACGAAGACTAATATTGCTTTGCGCCAGGCCACTCTGTCTGGCGTTTTTTAGTGGCGCGCGGGCCGTTTGCAGATTAATTCGAGTTTTTTCCCAAAAAGTGTTGCGCCTCTAAGGCTGGCATGATAATATATTTAAGTCGTCAAGTGATGGCGACCAAGATTCATGGGTGGTTAGCTCAGCTGGCAGAGCAACGGACTCTTAATCCGTGGGTCCAGGGTTCGATCCCCTGACCACCCAGAAGACACCAAATCGTACCTCATCGGCTTCGGCTGGTGAGGCCTTTTTTTGTCCTCGGCGAAGCGCATGCTATAATCCTGTAGACGGCTATCGTTCGGGTTCTAAACAGGTCGAAATCGACCTGTTTAGAAATGGGGGTGTGGATAAGTGACAACAAAGCATGATGTCATTGAACCTAAAGGCGTTGAAGTAAGCTTGTTCAACGCAGAGAACCAAGAGGACGCATTGATCAGTTTAACGGACATTGCTAAGTACAAAAATAAAGAAGCGCCTAGAGACCTAATTAAAAATTGGATGCGCAGCCGCAGTACCATCGAATACCTCGGACTGTGGGAGCAAATGTATAATGCAGGTTTTGACAATGAAGCATATACCGGGTTTTTAAGTGAATCAGGATCTAACTCGTTCGTCTTATCGCCTAAAAAATGGATCGATGAAACTCATGCTATCGGGATTGTTTCTAAAGCGGGACGGTATGGTGGTACATACGCTAGGGCTGACATTGCGTTTGAGTTTGCGATGTGGGTATCAGCAGAGTTTAGACTTTACTTAGTTAAGGAGTACCAGCAACTAAAGGAAACTAAGAGCAGCGCTGAAAGTCTTGAGTGGAATGTCAGACGAGAATTGGCGAAAGTGAATTATCGCATTCATACCGATGCAATTAAGGAAAATCTGGTTCCGGCTGAATTAACAGGTGTGCAAGTCAAATATAAGTACACCAATGAAGCTGATCGACTTAATGTGGCACTGTTTGGTGTGACTGCCCGTGAGTGGAAGGACAACAATCCTGAGGCTAAAGGGAATATCCGTGACAATGCGACGGTGCAGCAGCTCACTGTGCTCACTAACTTGGAAAGTATGAATGCAGAATTAATCAAAGACAGGATTTCCGAAGAAGAGCGGACGTTGAAGCTCAATCAGATGGCGCGTGAACAGATGGCAGTCTTAGTCAATAACCAGGCCAAGCAACGCCAAATCGAGGATCGTCTGAAACCGGGGTTGGAGTAGGCTCCTGTTTAGGACGACCCAAGGACTGTATTAGAGTGGCTGAAAGTGGACACATTTGAACGGAGCATTGAATTATTTCATGGTTAAGGTGATAGGAGCTCTGGCCCATTCGTTGTTAGATCTCCACGCTTCAAAATAGCATTTCGAGTGGGTTTACTTGGCTGATAGAGTATCAGACTCCTAATATACAGGTATTGGGGTTCGATCCCCTGACCACCCAGCAAGTAATATGTACCGGCAAATATCGACCAGCGTGTAGACTGTTAAATGGACCACTGGGGACTACCAGACAAATAAGTCACGGGCAGGAAAAGCGTCACCTAATCGGGTGGCGCTTTTTAAGGTTCCTAAATGATTAGAATGGACTTTTCATGATAAGAGAGGATTTTTTGTTCTGTTCAAGGAAAAGAAAATATTGTGATCCTTAAATAATTAATGGATCGATGTATTTTCTAACCCATGCGTCTGTCTTAGCCTCGTCAGTTTCGTTGGTGATTGGGTCGAAAACAATTAAGTCGTCCTCAATGTTAAAGAGCCGTTGTTTGCCCTTAACCGGGAATGGCCTAATGTAAAAGCCACCGTCACCTATCTTCCATTCATAGCTGTTTGGACCTAGCTTGATGCAATCAACAATCTGTACAACGCATAAAGCGTGACCGGGAATGGTGCCGGCTATGCGTTGAGCGGTTGAACAGATTAGTAGATCGCCACGGTGTTTTGTTGGCCAACTACGATATTCGCTGGTTTTCTCGCCAATTAGGATTTGCCAAGCATAATCAGCGCGAATTGATAAAGCCTTCATGCTTACACCTCTTTCTCCTATTTGGGGCCAAGTATATCACCCCTGAACTGATGTTGAGCTTCGTTATAAGAATACGGATTGGGGACTAAATTACATTCAAGTTTGATAGCTGGGTTGAGCTAATTGCTTGGCCTGGTTGGTGTTTTTAGATGCAGCTGCTCGTGATACCAACTAGCAAGGGTTAAACCTTACTACCCATCACCAAAAAACGCCCGCAAACCGAGCGGGCGTTGAGGGTTATGCTGATGCAACTGGTGATTACTGGTTGGCATTTTCGTCGGCGAACACCTTGTCCTGATTCTGCGTGGCTAGTGCCTGGGTCGGGTAGTAATTGCTGTTGACCCACAGGCCGGCGCCACTGGCCGTCTCCAGGACGGGGACGGTTTGGCCGCCCAGGGTCTGGTTGCTGATGCGATAGGACTCGCCGTCGCCGGCCGCCTGGTACCAGCCGCGGACGTCGACCCAGGCGCCTTGGTGGTCGGCGACGCCCCAGCTCATTCTTGATTGATCTTCCGCGGTGCTGGTGCCTTCGTCCCACGCCTTATCAGCGCCGGTGCGCTCGGAGCGCCAGTAGACCGGCATCTTGCTGCCAGCTTCGGTGAGCGCATTGGCCTCAAACGAGACCGTGTCGGTCGTGCCGTGGTCGTTGGTGTACCACGGATGGTGCTGAAAAGCGGCGCCGAATACCGCCGCGTGGGCCGGTTTCTTCGCCGCGGCCTGACCGCTGGCCGCGGGCTTGCTGCTGGTTGCGGCTGCCTTGCTGGCCAGCGGCGCCGGCCGGCCCGCCGCGATCGCGGCAAAGCCATTCTTGACGGTGGCGTTGGCCGTGTCCTTGGCGCTGATGGTGGTGCCCTGCGGCGCGGTTTGGCTCACCAGCACGCGGGGATGACCCTTTGCCGTCAGCGTGAACAGGTACAAAATGGCGGCCGGATCATCGGCGTACACGGCGACGACGTTTAAGCGCGTCTTGCTGGCGTGGCCCTTTGCCGGCAGCCAGGTGACAGGGGTCTGCTTGCCGGCGATCGCGAGCGGCGCCTTGGCCTGGTAGACCTTGCTGAGGTCCACGCCCTGCCACTTGGTGTGGGCGCTGCGGTCGGCCTTGGTATAGGCCTGATCCATGGTCGGGCCGAAGTCCTGCATGAAGGTCCCCAGCTTCTGGGCCTGATTGGTGGTCCAGGCCAGTTTCACCCCGGCCGGCGCCTGCTTGCTGCTGGAAGAAGCGGCGGCTGCGCTTGAACTTGCCGCCTTCTTGGGCTGCTGGTTGCCGCAAGCGGCCAGTGCGAGCCCTAAACTTAATACGATCGTGGTGCGCCAAAACTTCATTTTTTCCCTACCCCTTGTTGATGCTTGTCCTGAAGCGGATGAGCGGCATCGGGTGCCCATTCTCGGTACTGTTAGTGTCGCCAGTTGGTCCACGCCGAATCGCCGCAGTGAGCGCGCCGCGGTTGCTTCCCGTGATCTAAGCAGCCATCCGGCGTTGGGCACGCTGATATACTACTTTTACTGATCGAGAAAATCAATTCTCTTCGGCCACGGGCTGGGACCGGGCAACGTGCGGCGGTCCGGGCTGGAGCGGCTTGTTGCGCTTGGAGAAGGGGGCTGACTGCCGGGGAAAAAGCCCGCCGCTCGCTTGCGGGCAAGGCGGGGCACGTGCGGCCGGGCAGTTGCACCGGGCTGCCACCATACAGAAAAGTCGCGGTTTGGCCGCGAAAACCACCACAGGATATTCATAATTTTCGCGTAATTAATCGATAACCTGAGTTTTGTCGAACAGACGAAATTATTCAGATTGGAGCATCGATTATGAATTTTATGAAACGTGCGTGGCTCAACCTGATTGCCAAGAAGGGCCGCAGTTTGCTGCTGATCTTGGTAACAGGGGCCATCATGTTATTCGTGATGGCGGGCCTGTTGATCAAGTCGGCGGCCAGCCAGGCGGTGGCCAGCGCCAAAAACAGCGTTGGCGCGACGATCACTCTGACGGCGAACCGGCAGGCGGCATTCAAAAAAATGCGCAGCAGCAATGCTTCGAGTGGGCAGCCCGGCAAACGCCCCAGCCTCAGCCTGGATCCCGTCAAGCTGAGCACGGTGAAGCAGATCGCGCGGCTGAAGAACGTGGCTGGCTACACCACCACCGTCTCGGCAGCCGCCAACGCTAAGAGTTTTGAGGCCATCAGCACCTCTTCTAGTGCCCAGGGACCAGCGGGGCCAGGCGGTGCCAGCAGTGGGGACATCACCATCTCTGGGGTGTCGAGCACCAGCGGCAGCACCAGTTTCGCAGCCGGTAAGGCTAAAATCACCAAGGGCCGGGGGCTGAAGACCAGCGATCGCGGCACCAATAACGTGGTGATCGAAAGCGAGCTGGCCACGCAAAACAGCCTCAAGGTCGGCGATACGATCACCGTCAAGGCGACCAGCGGCACCAAGAAGACGCATTCACTGAAGATCGTGGGCATCTATCAGGCCGCCAGCACCGCCGCGGCGTCAATGGGTCCCGGGGCGAGTGACCCCGCGAACACCATTTTCACCAGCGACACCCTGGCCAACACCCTGAAGGGCAGCAAGTACAAGGACACGGCGGATTCGGTGGTCTTCACCGTCAGTGCCCCAAGTAAGGTCGCAGCGGTCAAAAAGCAGGCCGCCAAGCTGATCTCGAGCAAGTACAGCCTGAGTCTGGATGACCAGAACTACCAGATGGTCAAATCCTCAATGGGCAGCGTCACGAGCTTCGCAGACAAGGTCGTGTGGCTCGTCGCGATCGCGGGCACCATCATTTTGGCCCTGATCGTCATCCTGATGATCCGTGAGCGGCGCTACGAGATCGGCATCTTGATGGCGATGGGCGAAAGTCGGTTCAAAATCATCGCCCAGTTCTTCGTTGAACTCTTCGCAGTGCTGCTGGTCGGCGTGGGCATCGCGACGGCGGGCGGGTCTTACGTCGGCGGCAAGCTGGCAGACCAAGTGGTCGCCAGCGCCGCGACCAACACGAGCCAGACTGCGGGGCAGGTGCTGGGCAGCAAGACGGGTGGCCCAGCCGGGCAAGCCCCAAGCGGCGGTGGACCAAGTGGCCAAATGCCTGGTGCCGCAGACGCTGCGCGGGCCACGCAGGCCAAGCAGCAGGCCAAGCTGACGGTCAAGGTGACCGCCAAAGCCGTTGCCATTCTGTTTGGCTTGGGGCTGGCCATCATCCTGCTGGCGATCCTGGCCGCGGCGGCGGGCATCTTGCGGCTGCAGCCAAAGCTTATCCTTATCCAATAGAAAGGGCGGTTCACCATGCTAGAAACTGAAAATCTCACGTACTGGTACACGAATCAAGCGGACTACCTGTTTCAAGGCGAGCACCTGCAGTTTGAACCAGGCCATTCGTACGCCATCGTCGGGCAGTCCGGCTCTGGCAAGACGACGATGGTCTCGCTGCTGGCCGGGCTGGACACGCCCAAGGCAGGGACGATCAGAATTGACGGGCAGGACATCGCGCAAATCGGCCTAGCTCACTACCGCCGGCGCAAGGTCAGCGTCGTATTTCAGGCGTTTAACCTATTCACCTACATGTCCGCCTTGGAGAACCTGATGACGGCGATGGCCATCACGAAAGCTGCGCACGCCGGCGACCAAGCCTTTGCCCAAGCGATGTTGCAGCGGCTTGGCCTGACTGACGAGCAGATGCGCCAGAACGTGCAGCGCCTCTCTGGCGGTCAGCAGCAGCGCGTTGCCATCGCCCGCACCATGGTGTGTGATGCGCCGCTGGTCGTGGCCGATGAGCCCACCGGTAACCTGGACGAGGCCAACACCGATGAAGTGATCGCCTTGTTCAACCAGATCGCCCACGAGCAGGGCAAGTGTGTGATCATCGTCACCCACGAGCCCAGCGTCGCCGCGCAGTGCGATGGCGTACTGCGCCTGGCCCACCGCACCTTCACGTGGGAAAAGACCCCCGCGCCGCAGCTGGCTAAGAAAGGGTGAGTCGGGGACTGGCCCCCTGGCCGCTCCGGAGGGTTAATCATGATGCCTCATTGGCTGCGGCCGATGAGGCATTTTTTTGCATACGGACGAACCGGCGAGCTGGTACCGGGAAAAAGCGCTACGTTAGGGTGGTTTATTTAGTGTAGCGCTTTCTTTATCGCGCCAATCATGCTTGATAATCATAGAACCCCCTCAAGCGAAGTAGTATTCTGAGCTTACAAGTAAAAATTGATTGGGAGGACAACTGATGTCAGACAAGGAACATATTATTGCACTGCTGAAGACGCAAATTACCGAACAAGTCGCACGTCTTGATCCTGGAAACGTCGCTGAAGTCGGCAGTATCATCACCAAGTTAGTTAAAATTGCGCAGGACATTGATTGCATTAAATTTATCGAACCAAGTGCACCAAGCAAACCAATTGCACCAACCAGCACCGAAACCGCGGCGACCGCCCCGGTAGCTGAAAAGGCGGCGCCAACAACTGAAGCAAAGGCCGAGCAAGCCGCCGGCACCACCCCGCCAAAGGAGGAACCGCAGCCGCAGGGCCCGGGCTTTGCGACCGGCTGGAACGCCAAGAAGACGGAATACGTGGGGCGATTCCGCAAATCGATCACCGGCGGCACGCTGGACGGCGTGGTCCGCGTCAGCGAAACCGTCCTGCACGTGATGGATCCGCACCCGCACAACGGCGACTGGGTCATGGCGACCCTCACCGAGCCGGGGGTCGGCACGCACCCGGCCCGCTACCGCTTCGACATTGTCGAGCCGGACCCGACCCCGGCGGCGATCAAGTCCGTCAGGTTCCTGCTGGTTAAATACGTGCCCGACATCCGGCGCTACCAGATCAGCTTCAAGGATCCTGACTTCGAGCTGCCGGTTGAGACCCTGATCCGCCAGGAAGACGTCGACCGCCTGCACATCAAGCCCGGCGCCTACATCGACTTTAACTACCCCAAGGGCAAGCCTGAGGAGGGCCGCGCGACCTGGGTCTACACCGAAGACGACGCGGCGATCAAGCGCGCCGAGCTCTTTTTCGAGAAGCGTAACGCGCAAAAGACGGCCAAAACGCCTCAGCGGGCCGCCGCGCCTGCGGCAACGACCACCGCGCCCGCGCAGCCGACCGCCAAGACAGCGGCCAAAACGCCCGCGAAGAAACCCGCCAAGAAGCCGGCCAGGACCCCGAAGCCGCGCTTCAAGCACACGTTTGACGGCAAGACGGTGCTGCTGGTCGCTGGCACCGACTCGCCGTGCGAGGCCAAGTTCCGGACCATCGTCACGGCGCGCGGCGGCAAGTTCAAGACCGTTTCCAACCGCGACTCCCAGCGCACGCTGCAGACGCGCGTCCGCAACGCCGACTTTATCGTCGTTTACACCGGCGACGTCAGCCACCAGCACATGTGGGACGGCAAGGACTACGCCAAGAAGTACAGTATCCCGATGTACTTCGCCAAGACCACGACCGAGAAAAACATGATGCAGGCCTACACCCGGGCCTTAGCCAACCAGGAAAAAGCAGCGGCGGCCGACTAAGGCTCGGGGCGCGAGGTAGGTGGCTTTGCACGCCGGAATATGAGTGTCCAGCAGATGATGGTGCGCCAACGGCAGCCGGTGGCGCATTTTTTAGTGTCGGGGAAATGACCGCCTTGATTCGCGGAAACAGCCCCGGAAGCGCGAAAGGGCCGCGTCGATAACTCGGCGCGGCCTTTCAGCACGAACAAGCAAGTAGGAATGGTATTACAGTGCAGATACTAGGCGCAGCGGTTGGAAATCGCGCCAGCCGCTGCGGAAGTCATTGTCTCTCGGGGTTGGAGACAATGTGGTGGTGGATCGTCAGTTTTTGGTCAGCTCTCATTTCTGGCCATCAATAGTATTGCAGGTTTGTACTCGATGTTCAACGGGATAAACAAACATAACAATTGGGCCAAAAGGGATGGGTAATTTTAGGCAAAAAGATTGATTGAAGCGTTTTTATAGGACGCTAATTGAGCGAGATCACTGCGATTGGTGACCATCAATCATTGAGGGAATGCCCGTGTGGCGAGACTTTGCGGCACGGCCCTGCGAACGAAAATTTTTTTGCCCAGGATTAAATAATAATGAGATTATAAACGCTTTCAAACTACTCCTGAGGCCAGTCGGGCCGGCGAGCGCTCGGCGCAAGAAAGGGCCCCGCGCCAGGATTCTGACGCGGGGCCGCATGGGGAGAGAAAGCATTCATAACGTTTGATGAAATTGAACCAGGGTTGAGATTTTGGGTGGCACTAAACTAGCAGTGGTTGTTCTCTCGATTTGGCTGAAAACGAGTTAAGCGCGACGCCGACGATCGCCGGCTAGGCCGAACAATGCGCCGAGGACAGCAACGGCACCAACGCCAGCGGCAACAACATTGTTGCTATCGCCAGTCTTTGGCAGGGCTGCCTTGGTCGTGGTGGTCTTGGTCGCAGTCTTAGCTGGGGTGACCTTGTTGCCAGTGGCATCGTAGCCGTCCTTGGCCAGCTGCGCAGTGGTGACGGAAGCCGGGGTGCCAACCTTCGTGATGGTCGTTGGCTTTACCAAACCATTGTCATCATAGCCAGCCTTGTTCAGCTGTTCCTTGGTGACGGAAGCTGGGGTCCCCAGCTGGGTCTTAGTCGCCTGAAGGCCGCCTAACTGGCCAAGATTGTTGGTGTGAACGGGTTCGCCGACCTGGGTCTTGGTTGCCTGAAGCCCACCGAGCTGGCCGAGGTTGTTGGTGTGAACGGGTTCACCGACTTGGGTCTTAGTAGCTTGAAGCCCACCGAGCTGGCCAAGATTGTTGGTGTGAGTAGGTTCTGCAACCTGGGTCTTAACCTGTGGATCAGTGTCTGGAAGGGTACCAGGCTTAGAAACTGGATCGGGAACTGCCGTCTTGGTAACAGGTGTGGTGTTGTCAGCTTTGACGCCTGCCAGAATAGCTTCGGCATTTTCGGCTTGCTTTTCAATGACAGCAGTCGTCGTCTTTCCTGCCTTAGCATCTTGGTAGCCTTGGATACCAGCCGCAATAAAGACGTTGACCCCTTTTTCGTTCTTAAGGTCTTTAGTCGCTGCTAGTTCTTCAAGAGCATTGATCGCATTGCCGAGTTTTGTCTCAGCAGCAGTCCGATCTGCGGCGGCCTTTTGGGCAGCTTGTGCCAATTTGTTCAGGGCGAGTTTAGCTGTGTCGCCCTTTTTAATAGCGACAGCGGCCTCGTCTTTGGCAGGGGTCGTGTCCGCAGACACCGTGTTACTCCCCAACGTGGAAACGCTGAACAAGGTGGCAGCTGCCAAGCCGGCGGCGATCCAGGTCTTGTTCACTTTGTACATTTTCTTTGCGCCAGTTCTATCCTTCATAGCCAATTCCTCCAATATATATATTAGTGAAAAGCAAGGAACCGATAGTCAGAAACGGGTCGCGCCTCCCCCTAAGAAAGCGTTGTCATGGCTATCTAGCCTGAATTATAGAGACTTATTGCATGGAGTTATACTATCTAAAAATAAGGATAGGTTGGTGACGGTTTCATTTAAATCAAGGAAAACGCATCAAGAAATCGCGTTGCCAGTTCAAATAAGCGCTCATCCCTGATAAATAGCGGGTTTGGGTGGAAAATAGGCGGGTGATTTTCCTTGAATCGCCTGAGCGCAAAAAAGCCGTTTTTGAAGTTTGTACATTTCAGATTATGATTACCAATGTTTAGCAGAATGAAAACAATTGATTTTAAATAATTTTATAAGAAATACCGATAGTCTTTCTGCGCCCCGTTTTGGCCCGCTCACTGGGCTTATTGGCCCTGGCGCGGTAGGGACCTGGTTCTCGGGTCAGGCCGCCATCCGCATGAGCGGCGGGCTTGTCAGCGAACCGATCAAAAAATGCGCCAAATGAGTCGATTAAACCGGCCGCCGCGGCCACGTTGTTATTTTCTCCCGCCAGGCGGTTGGTCCAAGCCTCAGCATCACCGGCCTAACCGCCGGCCATGGCGGGACTGACCAGCACTGCCGCCGCTGGCCGTGCCAGTTTTTAATCCCACCGGACGGCCGCCGCGCGTCATAGAAACCGTTTACAATAACGCTCGCTGGGGGTAAAATGATTTCATCCTTATTGAGTATAGGAAGGGGAGCGGTCCTATGGAGGGACCAGATGGGTTGCCACCGGCAGTAGCGGGGTGGTTAAGCTACTGTCGGGCGCACCAGTTGAGCTTGTTCGACGCGTTAACGCGCGGGCATGCGATGCCAAAAGTGGGGGAACTGGACGAGGAGGCCGCGGCGGACGTCGCGCTGTACTTCTTTGAGCCGAGTCACGACGAGGACTTTGCGCGGGTGTGGCTGACCACGGCGGCAAGCGCCGCGAGAGATCTTTAGGTGTCAGTGTTCGGCCAGGTGCCCCCTGGCCTTTTTTCGTGTCCGGCGCCGGATAGATGCAGGTGCGAAAGTGGGTAGATACGGTCAAGGCGGATGTGTTATTCTGCGGGTATTCAGTAGATTGTGGCAAGTTTCACGTGAAACTTGGCCGGAGATGGAGGGGCAAAATGGAACGGCAATGGACGGAACCGGAACAGATGCTGCTGCGGATGGCGGCGAAATACACGGACACAGAGTTGGCGCCGCACGACCTGGCGATGGCGCACACGAACCGCTACCCGGACGGCTTAGTCGAAAAGCTGATCAAGACGGGGTTCCTCACGGTGATGCTGCCGGAAGCATACGGCGGGGCGGGCTTTGGGCCCGAGGTGACCGCGGCGATGATTGAGCGCATCGCCAAGGGCAGCGCCAGCGTGGCGGCGACCTTGGAAGGCCACTACAAGAGTGTGGACGCGGTCCTGCGGTTCGGCACGGACGCGCTGAAAAAGGCACTGCTCCCGCAGGCGGCATCGCGCATTCTTGCGTTCGGCATGACCGAATCCACCGGGGGCTCCAACCCCATGGGCATTCAGACGACGGCCAAGCGCGTCGCCGGGGGCTGGCTGCTTAACGGCAACAAGGTGATGATCACCAACGGCGGGCTGGCGCAGGTCTACTGCGTGCTGGCCAAAACCGGCGACCAGGAGCTGTCCGTTTTCGTCGTCGATCAGGACATGCCCGGGTTCGCCTTTGGCAAGCGCGAGGACTTCATCGGCCTGCGCGGCACGCCGGTCGGGGAGATTTTTCTCACGGATGTGCGTGTCGATGACGACCACCTGCTCGGGCGGGTCGGCCAAGGCGGCCACATCGGCGACGTCGCCCACGCCGACGCCCGGATCCTGATGGGGGCGGTGCTGTCCGGCATCATGCAGCACGCGCTGAGCCTGGCCGCCAAGTACGCCAACGAGCGCACGGCGGGCGGGACGCCGATCGGCCAGCTGCAGACAATCCAGCGCAAGCTCGCCGACATCAAGATCAGCCAGGAAACCACCCACCTGCTGTGGGAGCGGGCCGCCTTCGCCAAGGCGCAGGGCCAGCCGTACGCGGAGCTGGCCGCGATGGCCAAGGCCCACGGCTCGCGCGCGGCGGTGGCTGCCTGCGACGACGCGCTGCAGGTCTACGGCGGCTACGGGTACTCCAACGACTACCCGCTGGCCCACCTGATGCTGGATGCGCGGGCGCTGGAGATCGCCGAGGGCACGGTGGAGAAAATGCGCACGGCCATCGCGCTGGCGGAGCTGAAGAAGGAGGAAGCCTAGATGAAAATCGTCGTCTGCATTAAGCAAGTGCCCGGCTCCAACCGGGTGAAATTTGACCCGATCACGCACAACCTGGTGCGCGAGGGGCTGGCGGGGCGCATGAACCCCTTCGACGAGAACGCCATCGAGGCGGCCGTGCGCCTGCGCGAGCAAGTCGGCGGTGAGGTGATCCTCCTGTCGATGGGTCCAGACGCCACCAAGGAGACGCTGCACGACGGGCTGGCCATGGGCGCCGACGCGGCGTACCTGCTGTCTGCCCGCGCGTTTGCCGGCTCCGACACGCTGGCCACGGGCTACATTTTGGCCCAGGCCATTCGGCAGATCGGCGGCGTGGACCTGACGCTGTTCGGCCGCCAGGCGGTGGATGCCGACACCGGCCAGGTCGGCCCAATCGTCGCGACCGAGCTGGACCTGCCGCAAGCCACCTTTGCCAGCAAAATTCAGCCGCTGGCGGCCGGGCGCCTCGCCGTCGAGCGGGACCTGGGCGCGGTGACGCAAACCGTTCAGCTCACTCTGCCGGCGGTGGTCACCGTGCGCGCCGAGGCCAACCGGCCGCGCTACGAAAGCCCCATTGCCATTCAGCAGAGCCTGCACAAGCCCTTGACGACCTGGACCGACCAGGACCTGACGCTGGACGCCAGTCGCATCGGCCAGGCCGGCTCGCCGACGGTGGTGCGCAAGGTCTTTGCGCCGACACCGCCGACGCGGGCGGCCAAGCCCTTGCCGGAAGACCCCAAGGCAGCCGCCAAGGCGCTGCTCGACATTTTGCAAGCACAGGGCTTGCTGTAAGGAGGCGCGAAGATGATTAGCAAAGAGGGATTATGGATCGTTGCCGAGTTTGAAGGCACGCGGATCGCGCCGGTCACGCTGCAGCTTTTGACCAAGGCGCGGGCCATCGCGGGGAGTCGCCCGGTGGCCGCAGTGCTGATGGAGACGCCGGAAGCTGACGGCGAGGAGACGCTGGCCCAGTACGGCCCAGACGAGATCATTGTGCTTCAAGCCGAGGGCTTCAAGGACGCGTCCGACCGCGCACTTGCCGCGCAGCTGACCCAGCTGATCCAAGCGCACCAGCCCAACGCGGTGCTGTTTGGTGCCACCCCGGCGGGCCGCTCGCTGGCGCCGCGGGTGCAGGACCAGCTGGCGACCGGCCTGACCGCCGACTGCCTCGATTTTTACTACGAAGAAAACGAGCTGGTGCAGGTCAAGCCGTCGTACGGCGACAACGTGATGTGCGAGATCGTCTGCCCGGACCGGCGGCCGCAGATGGCCTCCGTGCGTCCGAACACCTTCGCGGCGCAAAAGGCGCAGGGGGCGGCGCGCATCGAACGTGTGCCGGTCAGCCTGACGCCGGATGACTCCTGCGTCGTGCAGCACACCGCACTGAAGATCGCGGCCACCACCAGTCTGAGTGGCGCGCGCAAGATCATCGCGCTGGGCCGCGGCGCCAACAAGGACGCGGTCGTCGCCGGGGCGCGCCAGCTGGCCGAAAAGCTGGGCGCCAGCGTGGGCGTCAGCCGGCCGTTGACCGACCGGCCGGACTTCACCGCCGAGCAGCAGATCGGCCAAAGCGGCGTCACCGTTTCGCCGGACCTGATCTTGAACCTCGGCGTGTCCGGCGCCGTCCAGTACCAGGTGGGGATGAGCGGCAGCAAGCTGGTCATCTCCGCCAACCGCGACCCCAAGGCGCCGATCATGGCCCAGTCCGATTATACCTGGACCGGGGACGCAGGCGCCCTGGTCGCCGCGCTGCAGGAGCTGCTGTAAAGCGGCCCGCCTCCGCGGTGCTGCCTGAGCCTGGGCTTACCCATCACAGTTCACCCGTGCCGCACCGCTTTTCCCAGAAGCGGTGCGGTTTTGCTTGCCGGCACGGCCGGCCAGGATAGATTCAGGCGTGTGAGTGGATAGGAGCGGGCCAGACGTTAGTGATAAAATGTAAGTGAAATTAAGGGAGGGCTTGCACATGAATGAGACGTTCTTAGCAGTACTGAAGCACGAAGGGCCGGTGACCATTGTGGCGCCATACGCGCAGCCGGCAGCGGTCGTGAACACCTGGATGTCGTACGTCAGCTTGGTCGGCGATGAGCTGCGGATCCCGGCAGCCGGCATGCACAGCGTGGAGGCGGCGGCCAAGGACGACGACCGCGTCACGTTGACCTTCGGCAGCAAGGCCGTCGAAGGCACCGTGGGCCCCGGCGCCGGGTTTCACGTGCACGGCCACGCCCGCTTTGAGACCAGCGGCCCGGCCTTTGACGAGAAGAAGAAGCAGTTCCCGTGGCTGACGCGGCTGCTCGTGGTCACCATTGACGACGTGGAACAGAAAATCTAGGAGGCACGCTTGTGGCAACGATTAAACTGAGTGATTCATTTGTTGACCTGATGACGCAAAAAGGGTTGGCGGGCAAGGACCTGGCCCTGATCACCGACGATGGCGGCGGCAAGTACTCGCTGCAAGGCGGGGCCTGCAGCATCGGCACCAAGTTCACCCTGATCGTGCTCGACGCCCCGGACCCGGACTACCAGATCCGCCTGGAAAACGCCGCGGGTTTGCGGCTGTGGACCTCCGATTACGACATGCTGTTCTTCAACCCGGGCCTAGCGCTCGATTATCACAGCGGCAGCATCTCGATCAAAGATAACGCCCACGCCCTGGACAACCAGGTGCGCATCGCGCAAGGCCGCGAGGTGCTGGCGGCGTTTAAGCAAGGCACCACCGTGGCCGGGCAGACCTGCTAGGCGAGTGAGCGTCACCCTTTTTACAATAGGGGTGTTTGTTGTTCGTCACCAATAAAAAAACCACTAGGACATATCGCTGGGCTGTAGACACTGCCCAAGGAATCCTAGTGGTTTTTGTTTTTAGTCGCGCTCAACTGTGTGACGTGTAAGTTCTTACGAATTTGTTTGATTTCCTCTGCATTGTACGCTGGCGGTTCAGAAACACTGACTGAATGGAAAGTCATCCGCGAATCATCACCATTGTCATACGCCTGCATGTCTTCGATGCTTTGCATAATCCGACTCTTTTCAGTCATGGTTGTAACCACCCTTTCCTTTTTGCGCTTTAATATAGGTCTTGAGTGCTTTCTTGTCAGCATCTGAAAGTGATGCTTGTTCGTTTTTGGCATAGACATCAATAAATCGCAACTCAAGGTCAGTGACCACAAAGTAGATGGTTCGATAGCTGCCGCTTATGCCGGCATTAGCTTCGGCGGGCGCGAAACAATACTTATAGGCACCGCCAGTCTCCTTGATGATCGCGCCGGGAAACTTTTTGCCATTAGCATTAATGGGACGATGCCGGTAATAATCTACAATGAAGCCTTCCCAATCATCTTTGTCAGCGGCGGTTAATCCATACTTGCGTCATTGCTTATCAAAAGTGCTGGGATAGCCAAGCCTCAGTTGTCCGTTTGTTATAAGTACTCGTATCTCCTATTTGATGGTATACGAATTAGTCTTAGATGCCAACCGTATCAGTGTTATTAAGTCAGCGGGTACTATTTTGGTTATGGACACAAGGCCCCAATAAGCTCACGAAGAACCACAATGCCACCTTCAACCACATGATAGCGCCCGGGGTGGCCGGCTTGTAATAATTGCTTAAAGCCGACGGTCGCCGGGGCCGCAGACCGGACAAAGGCGGCGCGGGCATGATATAACCTAACCATTGACTAAGGAGGTGAGCGCGTGAAAAGACAGTGGCTCGTGCGCCTGTTGTTTGGCCTGATGGTGATCACCGGGCTCTTCAGCGTGCTCACCCCGCTTGAGTACGTGCGCGGCAAATCGATGGCGCCGACGCTTCAGCCCGGGCAGTGGCTGATCGTCGCCAATTACCGGGTGCTGCGGCACGTCGGGCTCAAG
Organism: Lacticaseibacillus jixianensis; assembly: GCF_003946485.1. Classification (GTDB taxonomy): domain Bacteria; phylum Bacillota; class Bacilli; order Lactobacillales; family Lactobacillaceae; genus Lacticaseibacillus; species Lacticaseibacillus jixianensis. The sequence goes on from NZ_RHOJ01000023.1 coordinate 20,812, forward strand.
GTGCACCGCGGCGACATCGTGACCTTCGAGAACCAGGGCAAGGTCGCAAACCTCGCGTCCACGCGCCAGCTGGTCAAGCGCGTGGTGGGGGCGCCGCGCGATCTGCTGGGCATCAGCCAGACGACGGTGTACCGCAACTCCAAGCCGCTGAAAGAGCCCTACGTGAAGCACCCGATGAACAACGCCCAGTACCAGTACGACGGCCGCACCGACGGGGGCCAGCCGTTCACCTCGCCCAGCTACCAGCGCGCTGAGTACCTGACGCGCGATCAGTACTTTGTGCTGGGCGACAACCGGCCCGCCTCCGCGGATTCGCGGTGGTTTGGGCCCGTCGCCGGCAAGCAGATGACCGGGATCGTCCTGGCCAAGCTGCCGATCCGGCGTAGCGGCCTCCTGGAAACCACGCTGTGGGTGGGGCTGCACCTGCTGCCGATGGTGCTGGTCCTGGCGTGGTTCGGCGTCGCCAGCTGGCCCGACCTCAAGGGAATGCTGAAGCGCGGCTGAGGTGGGGCACGCCGCGGCGTTTTTGGTAGCCGCCTGGCTAACAAAAATGTTATGGTGTGAATCGTTCATTTTATCACGAGCTGGGTGTATTCTACCCTTATACGGCGCGTAGGGCGCGCGGGAGGAGTTTAGCGTATGGGAACGATTCTGACAGTCGATCATCTCGATAAGGCGTTTGGCAAAAAGCAGGTGCTGCACGGGGTGGACTTCTTCGTTGAAGAAGGCCGCGTCGTCGCCCTGGTTGGCCCCAACGGCGCGGGGAAAAGCACGATCATGAAGGCCGTCTTGGGCCTCATTCCGGTCAACGGCGGCGGCATCGACATCAAGGGCCAGCCGGTGTCGATCACGTCGCACCAGGCGCTGCGCAACGTCGGGGCCTTGATCGAGTACCCGGGCATCTACCCGTTTCTCACTGGGCGCCAGCAGCTCAAGTTGTTCGCCAACAAGCACGGCCGCGAGCAGAACGTGAAGACCATCATCACCGCCATGGGGATGGGCAAGTACATCGACCGGCCGGCCAAGACCTACAGCCTGGGCATGAAGCAGAAGCTCGGCATCGCGCAGGCGCTGGTCAACGACCCCAAGCTCGTCATCCTCGACGAGCCGATGAACGGCCTGGATCCGCAGGCGGTCAAGGACCTGCGCGACCTGATCCGCAACCTGGCTGCGCGCGGCACCAGTTTTCTGATCTCCAGCCACATCCTGTCCGAGCTGGAAAAGTTGGCCGACGACGTCCTGATCCTGAACCACGGCCACATTATTAAGCACTCGACCATGGCGGCCCTGGAGCAGCAGGGCGGGGTCGGCTACCGCATTGAGGTGGCCAACATCGACCAGGCCAAGGGCGCTTTGGCCGTGGCCAACCAGCCGTACTCGGTGGTCCAAAACGCGATCATGCTGACGGACGCCAAGGAAGGCGAGCTGAACCACGCGCTGTACGCGCTGGTCAACGCCGGCGTGGCGATCATCGCCATTGAGCAGCAGGCCCACGACCTGGAAGGCGCGTTCTTGGATATGGTCCACGAAGACGGGGAGGCGTAACCATGGGGACACTGATCAAAGAAGAAGTTTACAAACAGTTCCACAAGCGCGGCTGGCTGATCGCCGCCTGCATCATGGTGCTTGGCGAGATCGGCTTTGGCCTGCTCGGCAAGGCCCAGCCGACTTGGTTCTCGGCGCGGTCGCTGGCCGCCAGCGATTACGTCGCCGGCGGGCTGGTCTTGTTCATCGCCATTGCCTCCACGGCCTCGATCGTGTCGATGGAGTACCAGTACGGCACGATGAAGCAGATCCTGTACCGGCAGTACTACCGCAGCCAGGTGTTCGTGGCGAAGGTGATCACCGTGCTGCTTCAACTGGCCTTTTTGCAGGTGCTCGCCAGTGGGACCAACGTGGTGCTCACCCTGATCTTGCACCCCAGCTTTGACTGGGGCGGAAACGCCGCAAACGGCGAGGTGTTCTGGCAGACGTACCTGAAGAGCCTCGGTGGCAGCATGCTGCAGTACATCCTGCTGCTGTCGGTCGTGCTGCTGCTGTCCACGCTGTTCAAGAGCAACGCCGCGGCCATCGCCACCGGGCTGGTGGGGTACTTCCTCGTCACGCTGGCCGCCGCGCTCTTGCTGATGGCGATCGAGCAGTACCACTTCCTCAAGTGGAACCCGTTCACGTTCCTGCTCGCCGGCAGCCAGATCCTCAATCCGGGCATGGCGCAGTCGACTTACATGAGCACGGAAACGATGATCGCCGGGTCGCTTGTTTACAGTGTCATCTTTGGGTTTATCGCCTACCTGAGCTTCCGCAAGCGCAGCATCTAGGCGGGAAAAGGAGAAAAAACTATGGCTGAATTATTAGTGACCACGACCGAGCACGTGCCCGGCCACGAGTATGAGATCATCGGTGAAGTCTTCGGCGTCACCACCCAGTCGCGCAACATGGTGTCCGACCTCGGCGCCGGGCTGAAGAGCCTGGTCGGCGGCGAGATCAAGGGCTACACCAAGATGCTGTCGACCTCCCGCCAGACGGCCGTTGACCGCCTGCGCGACGAGGCCGCGGCCCAAGGCGCCGATGCCGTCGTCATGATGCGCTTTGACTCCGGCTCGATCGCCCAGGACATGCAGTCCGTCGTGGCGTATGGCACCGCGGTCAAGTTCACCGATTAACGGCAAGTGCAGGCTGCCTTGTGAACGGCGACAACCGCCAACGGGCAAGTGAAAAGGCGCGTCCTGAGGGCGGCGGCTGCTGGATAAGCAGCCGCGGCGGTTTGGGGCGTGCCTTTTTCCCATGCTCACAGGTGAACCGGCGCGGTGAATGCGCTACAATGGACACAGAGTGAACACCGGGAGGGATCGTCATGGCAACAGTTGAATTAAGGCGTTACACCGTTGTCAACGAGTACGGCGAATTCCTCGAAGACGACGACCTGCTGCTTTTGCCGGGGTGGACCAAGGATCTGAAGAAGACCTGGATCACCTACAGCGCGGTGGAGGCGCAGCGCGTCGCCCACCAGGCGGAAGGGGTCGCCTGCGAGATCAAGATGACGCCGCTGCAGCAGGACGACAACAAGCCGTCCCACCGCGGCGTCCCGATCTCCGTGCAAAAGCAGGTCATCACCCTCTGGCAACAGGGCATGTCGTACCGCAAGATCGCCAGCTTGCTGAAGATCTCCAAGTCGTCGGTGGGGAATATCGTGAATAAAGATTAGAAGGTGCGAAGGGTCGACGCACTTAGCGGGATGGATAGCCGCTACGCATGTCACCCTGTACGCCGTAAACGGCTACAGGGTGATCATATCCCGGAGCATTGCCGCCGAACTTTGGCGGCGAGGCTCCGGGCGTAGCTATCCACTCCCGCGTTGTCGACCCGCAGCCCAATTAGAAGGTGCGGAGAGGTCGCGCACTTAGGGGGACAGCCAGCCTAGCCACAAGTATTGCCGCTGTACTTTAGCGGCGATGCTTGTGGCGTAGCTGGATGCTCCCGCGTTGCGACCTCGCAGCCCGATTACAGCAAGGTGCGGAGGGTCGACGGTTTTAGCCCGACAGTCAGCCTAGCTCACGGCATTGCCGCCGTTTTTTGGCGGCGAGGCCGTGAGCGTAGCTGAATGCTCGGGCGTTGTCGACCCGCAGCCCAGTTAGGCGGCAAGCCTTTCGCCCTTAGCCATCTAAGAATAATCGTGTAAACAGCGTCAAAGTGAACCCCGCGGGAGTATGCCCCGCAGCAAGGCGACCCCTGATCCCCAGAGGCCGTCTTTTTGTGCACCCAATCCACTCCTTCCGGTCGGCCAACCGCCCCTGCGCCCGCTCGCCCATCCCCTCCCGAAGGACCCCGTGGCAGATATTCCCCCCCTCAATGTCAGGTTATCTAACATAATCGGTCGACACCCTCGCCGCTTTTCGCTATCCTTTTTGTATTAAGTCATGAAAGAGGCGATTTGGTGTGAGACGTCATTGGGGGATCATCGGGCTGGTCGTGGCCCTGGGCCTTGGCATTTTTTCCGGGCAGGTGGCTTCGCCCGAACGGGTGCAGGCGGCCGAGAAGACCTACACGATCGCGATGGACACGACGTTCCCGCCGTTCGAATTCGCCGATAAGAACAACAAGCGCGTCGGCATCGACATCGACCTGATCCGTGCGATCGCTAAGGCCGAGGGCTTCAAGGTCAGCCTGAAGGCCACCTCGTTCAACGGTGCGGTCCAGGAGCTCCAGGCCAATCAGGTCGACGGCGTCATGGCGGGGATGAGCATCACCCCCGAGCGCAAGAAGGTCTTTGCCTTTTCCGACCCGTACTACCAATCCGGGGTCGTGATGGCGGTGGCCAAAAGCGGCAAGGTCGCGCGGCTGAGCCAGCTGCGCGGCAAGCGCGTCGCCGTCAAAACCGGCACCGCGTCGGCCGACTACGCCAACCGCATTAAGCACAAGTACGGCTTCAAGACGGTCACCTTCGACGATTCCAACAACGTTTACCAGGACGTGCTGTCCGGCAACTCCGCGGCGTGCTTCGAGGATAAGCCGGTCATGCAGTACGCCATCGCGACCGGCCTGGGCCTGAAACTGGGCAAAATGAAGATGGCGATGGCCAACGACTACGGCATTGCCGTGGCCAAGTCGAACCCGGTGCTCGTGGCCAAAATCAACGCCGGCCTGAAGAAGATCCGCAAGTCCGGCGAGTACACCAAGATCGTCGAGAAGTACCTCGGCAACGGCTCGCAGGCGGACACGGACAAGAAGGCCAAGGAAACCAACGACACCAGCAGCAGCTTTTTCGGCCTGTTGCAGTCCAACAGCCAGACCCTGCTGGCCGGGCTGGGCGAGACGCTGCAGCTCACCGTGGTCGGCATCATCTGCGCCACGGTGGTCGGCATTCTGGTCGGCCTGCTCGGCGTTGTGCCAAGCAAAATCGCGCAGGGCGTCGCCACCACCTTCATCTACGTGTTCCGCGGCCTGCCGCTGATGGTCCTGGCGCTGTTCATCTACACCGGCGTGCCGATGGTCATCGGGGCCAAGATCCCGGCGTTCGTTGCCGGCATCGTCACCCTGACGCTGAACGAGGGCGCCTACACCGCGGCCTTCGTAAAAGGCGGCATCGGCGCGGTTGACGGCGGCCAGATGGAAGCCGCCCGCAGCCTGGGCCTGCCTTGGGGCAAGGCCATGCGGCGCGTCATCATGCCGCAGGGGATCCGCATCATGGTCCCAAGTTTTATCAACCAATTCATCATCACCCTGAAGGACACCTCGATCCTGTCGATCCTGGGCCTGATGGAGCTGACCCAAACCGGGAAGATCATCATCGCCCGCAACATGGAAGGCTTTAAAATCTGGACCATGGTGGCGCTGATCTACCTGATCATCATTACGCTGCTGACTTGGCTGTCCAACTGGGTGCAAAGGAGGGTGCGCGCATGACTACTCGCATCGAAATGAAGAACGTTGTCAAAAAATACGGCGCCAACACCGTGGTGAGCGGCGTGAACCTCAAAGTCGAGGACGGCGAGGTCGTTGCGATGATCGGCCCGTCTGGTGCCGGCAAGTCCACCGTGCTGCGGATGATGAACGGCCTGGAAACCACAACCGCCGGCGAGATCCTCATCGACGGCATCGACATTGCCAAACCCCACGTCGACATCGATAAGGTCCGTGCCAAGATCGGGATGGTGTTCCAGCATTTTAACCTGTTCCCCAACATGTCTGTGTTAGGAAATGTGACGCTGGCGCCCACCGAGCTCGGCCTGATGACCAAGGAAGAAGCCGACAAAGAAGGCCGCCGCATGCTTGACAGCGTCGGCCTGGCCGATAAGGTCGACGCCATGCCCAGCACCCTGTCCGGCGGCCAAAAGCAGCGCGTCGCCATCGCGCGGGCGCTGACCATGCACCCGGACATGATGCTGTTCGACGAGCCGACCTCGGCGCTGGACCCCGAAATGGTCGGGGATGTGCTCGGCGTCATGCGCAAGCTCGCCAAGGAAGGCATGACCATGGTCGTCGTCACCCACGAAATGGGCTTCGCCAAGGAGGTCGCCGACCGCGTCGTCTTCTTTGAAGGCGGCGAGATCCAGGAATCCGGCACCCCGGCGCAGGTCTTCGAGCACCCCAAGAACGAGCGGCTGCAGAGCTTTTTGCAGAAGGTGCTGGAGGCCTGATCAGCTTGTGGACTAACAACTAAAGCAGAATAGTGCCCCGTGATCGGTAGACTCGGGCCCCGTCAAGTGACAGGGACCCGAGTGCTGCGACTGCGGGGCGCTTTTTTTGCCTTCACGGGTCAGGGGAAGACCTCCGTGCGTCTTGCCCTCCCTTTAATCGATTGAGTTTAGACAAAATTGGCAGATTTTTGAAAAACCATTCAGGATATCTCTTAGTTTTGCGTGAAATTGGGAGATATTTTTAACCGTCACATAAAATGTGTAGAAATGTACCATAGAATGTTAAAATTCAGACGCAAAGAGGAATTCCATTGACTCAGCCGGACAGCTACCGGCAACAGGGTGCGGACGCTTACGGGCGTCCGTTTTTGTGCTTAGTATTTAGGTACCGCGATGATCGAATGGACCGAGCATTCATAGAGTGCCTTAAAGTGTCGCTGCGCCCTTGTAGCCACGCAAAAAGCTGCCGGATCGTTACGGGTATCCGACAGCTTCTTGGGGATTTACAGCGGCGATGGCGTGATGTCTGAGAGACTAACAGGCAAGCGCCCCCGTCAGCGCCGCTGCAATTTTAGCGGTCCGATTCAGGCGATTCACTGTGAACGGTGGGCCTGGAAAGGGGCTTGATGGCAAATATCTGGTGGTATTCCTCTAGCGGCAGTTTGGCGCGGCGATCAGCGGTGAGCAAGCCATTGACCTCCTGCTCAACGTCGGCGAGCTGAGTGAAGCAGTAGCCCCACAGTGCAGATGATGCGGTGATGGCCGCCATTTCCATCCGCAGCTGCTTTAGAAAGGCTGCCTTGTCAGCGTCATTGAAGTACTGATCGGCGCTTCCAGTATCAGACGGCTGGGTCTTCACCCCGCCAAACTCGGTGAGAATGAGCGGCTGGCCTTGGTAGTGATAGCCTTTTGCCATGACCGCCCAAGCGGCATCAGGCTGAGTTAAGAGCCCGGTTTGATCCGCCATCGAGGCTTTGAACCGCCGATACTTTGGATCGTCTTCAGACTTGCCATGCAGGTAATTGTGCAACGTGACAATATCGGCAGTGGTGTTCTCCCAGCCGTCGTTTGAACCGACCAGCCGCGTCGTATCAAGGGTGTGAAGAAGATGATACAGCGTCTCGGCAAAATGTTGCTGCTGAACACTGAGGTGGATCTTATTGACCCCCCAGCTCTCATTTAGCGGGACCCAGACGATAATGGAAGGGTGGTTGTAATCGCGCGTCACGGCGTCTTCATACTCTTGGATAAGCCGCGTACTCATTTTCTTGCTGAAGTATGGGGCAGACGCCACTTCCTCCCAGACGAGGAAACCAAGCTTGTCGGCCCAGTAAAGGAATCGTGGATCCTCCAGCTTTTGGTGCTTACGGCAGCCGTTAAAGCCCATCGCCTTCGCCATCTTGATATCCTGAACGAACGCCTCGTCAGAGGGTGCGGTCAGGATCCCGTCAGGCCAGTAACCCTGGTCTAGGACCAGCCGCTGGTAGTAAGGTCGGCGATTGAGGTAAATCATGCCGTTTTCGGTGGTGACTTCCCGGAAGCCGAAGTATGAGGTGACGTGATCAAGGACCTTCTTGCTGTCGTCTGCGCTCGTCAGTGTGAACTCGACGGTAAACAAGTTGGGATGCTCAGGCGTCCAGGTCCAGCCGTCGTCGTGCGTGTAGGTCCGCAGGATGTGGTTTTGAATCAGATCGTAAGCACGCTTGATACTGGAGGTCACTACCAGCATCTCGTCTTCAGCGACCACCTGGTTCTTAAAGGTAATCTTGCAGTGCAACTTGCTGCCGATGGCCTCATCACTGAGCGCAATCTCGGTTTGCTCCGAGTCTTGATCAAACAATGAGGTGAACTGGACTGACTGGATGCGGCGGCGGTTAACGGCTTCTAACCAGACCGTCTGCCAGATCCCGGTGGTATTTGTGTACCAGATGCTGCCTTGTGGCTTCATCCAGGCCTGCTTACCGCGAGGAATCGTTTCGTCCGTCGAGCGATCTTCAACATAGACGCAGAGCGACTGCGAAGTCGTCTCTGGGTTAAGGGCTTCAGTAATGTCGAAGCAGAAGGGAGTCTCGCCTCCAGAATGCTCGCCGACAAAAGCGCCATTAACAAATACTTTCGTCGCGTAATCAACTGCACCGAAGTGGAGGAGGACCTGCTTGTCGGCGCCCACCGGAGCGAGCCTAAATTCGCGTGAGTACCAGACGTGATCGTGTTGTTCATTAATGTGAATGGTGCTCAGTGAAGACTGGAAGGCAAACGGGACTTCAATACTACGTTTCAGTGATTGGGGCAAGCCGTTGCGGGGCCAGTTTTCAATCATGCCACGTTTGGCGTCATCAAAAGCAAAGTCCCAGCTGCCGTTTAGGTTTTGCCAGTCGGTGTTGCGGACTAATTCGGGACGAGGGTATTCTTCTCTAAGCATTTAAGGACCTTCCTAAAACTAAATCTCCGGTTAATTATTTTGAGCAGCAACTTGCTGTTCGTTCACGTGCGCAGCGACTCTCAGGAATGGGACGTAGAAGAGCGTGGTCAGCACGAGAATAAAGAGCTGGACAAGGACGACCTTGTAGTCGCCTTGGCTTGCCAGAAAACCACTGAGCAGCGGCGGTGTCGTCCAAGGTACCATGACACTCAAAGGCTTAACCAAACCGATGACAGTCACGAAGTACCCAATCAATGAACCGATTACAGGGCTGAGTACAAATGGAATCATCAGCGGAATGTTGAAGACCACTGGGAAGCCGAAGATGACTGGTTCAGAAATTTCAAACAGCGACGGCGCCAAGGCCAGTTTCGACACATCACGGTAAGGCTTGAACTTGGAGAAGATCAAAGCCGCCAGCACAGCAGCCAAGCACATCCCGGTACCGCCCATCTGTGAGTAAACGGTCGTGAAGTCAACGTTGATAATGTTAGTTGGAGCGTGACCGGCGCTAACTTCCTGCATGTTTTGGTTAATGTTCATGATGAGAAATGGATCGAGCAGGGAGCCATTGATGACTGACTGGTGAATCCCCAACGTGAACAGGAAGTTGCCAGTTGAGTAAATCAGTAGGAACCCAAGCAGTGACGTGTTAACGCGGCGCAGTGGTTCCTGAACGATTTGAGAAATCAGGGTGATCAAATCAGTATTAAAACCGCTGATCAAAATAGCAGAGACAAGGGCGAAAATAATCAGTGTAAACGCTGATGGCAGCAGCGAAGCAAAGCTCTGGCCAACCGCCGGTGGAACTTGATCGCCAAGATTGATCACTAACTTTTTCGACTTGGAAAAGGCCATGAAGAGTTCGGTCGCAACCAAACCGGTAATGATCCCGGCGAACATTGAGGTGGTCCCCAGTTGGGTGTAGAGGACCGCACCCGTGATGTCGACCGCCTTTTTGGCCCCAGTCGGAACAACGGAGTAGTGCAGTGCCATCATGATAAACAGTGCTGAGATGGAAACCGCGACCGCGCCGATAGGGTTGTGAAAGCCTTTATTCTTTGCCAGGAAGTAGGCAATCATTGGTGCAATCAAGATGCTGGCAATGTTGAGCGTCCCGTTTGTGATTACCGAGCCAAAGGCCTGGAATTTCAGGAGCATATTACCATGCAGAATCCACGGAAAAATGACATTGTTGATCAAGACGCCCATGCCAGCCAGAATAAACATCGGCATGATAGTTGCAAACGAATCACGTAATGAGCGGAGATGGACTTGATTGCCTAACTTCACCGAGAATGAAGTGAAGCCATCTATGAACCGGGACCATCTAGACTTCTTAACTTCAGTAGCCATACTAATATCCCTCTTTTGAAATTGAATTTAGAAGATAATGTCTGAACGCCGAACCAATTTTTCGACCCCGCACATCGCTCCTTTCGGGTCTCAGTATAAGCGCTTACTTTGATAATGTAAACTCATTAATTAAAAAGAAAAGGCATTTGTTCATATGCTATAATATTAAGGAGTGTCAAGTCACTCAGCGCGTGCGCCAAACCGTTGGCGGACGCGTAGAATAGAAGTCATGAGGGGGTGAAGCCGATGCCAAAATACAAAAGCATCGCGGATGCGATTCGGCATAGAATTGCAGATGCGACATATTCACCAGAGAATCCAATCCCGGACCAGGAGACATTAGCCGACGAGTTTGACGTTAGCCGGATGACCATTCAAAAAGCCCTGGGCCTACTAACAGCCGAGGGGCTCATCTATAGCAATAAACGTTCAGGGACCTATGTGCGCAAGTTTCCTAAGATCAATGACCGAGACGGGATTGTCTTGAATCTGAGCGGGCCGGACCTGCTCGACGGGTTGGTGAGGCAAGGGGCAGACATTCAGCAACGGATCCTTCATTTTGAAGTCCGGTATGCCCGTGATACGGAAACCGAGCCGCTTAATATGAAGGGTAATGAGCTGATCTATGATATTCAGTTATTACGCTTGCTGGACGAGGAACCGATAGAGCTTCGCGACACCCTGATGCCGTTTGACCTCGTCCCTGGACTAAAGCACGACATGATGAATGAGTCGGTTTATACCTATATCCAGGACACCCTCGGGAAACATATTGGCTCTGCGGTGAGGAGCTTTCGGGTGGCGAAGGCCAACGAGGAGAGCCAACGCTTTCTCCAGCTAGATCCAGAAGCGCTGACTATCATGATGAAGCAGATTGTCAGCTTCCCCGATGGCACCCCATTTGAGTTGACGCACAGCTACTACCCTAATGACAAAATGAAGATGGAAATGTTTGTTTCGTCTTTTAACTGGAATTAACGCGCATTCAGTCTGGTGCGAGACTAGAGGGCGCTGACGGCAAGGCAGCGGCGAGAGCACCCCAGGACGACCGGCTGCATCGCTTCGTGCGAAGGTGCTGGAAGCCTGACTGAAGTGAATACGACTGCATTGAAGCCTCAGGGGCACCCCTGGGGCGTTTTTGGGCGTCTGCAGATTCAGACAATGGGGCTGCCTTTCCATTTGTTTCCGACAGAAGGCAACGATGTAGTGGTCTGGGGCATACTGGAGTCTATACTCGCTATCTGGCCTAGGTTTCTCGCCTAATTGCCCGCTCATTTACAGGTATTTTATTACTGATCGCTTCAGGTTTCTCCCAACTGGTAGATTTATGCCATGACGAAGACACAGTTGTTATGACAACTGCTGGAAAATATGATTAATCGATTTGACCGTGGTAAGATATGAGCGAATGAATATCGTATCTAGGCCGACACGAGAGTTAAGGGAGTAGATAGGTATATGAAGACGAAATATCAACTGATTGCTGATGCATTGCGACAGAAGATTACGAATCATGAATACGACGTGGGCGACCAGCTGCCTCAGGAAGAAGCGCTGGGGAAAGCTTACAATGCCAGTCGAATTACCGTTAGACGGGCGCTGGATGAGTTGCAGTCTGCCGGCTTGATCAATCGGGTTCAGGGCGCCGGGACGTTTGTCAAAAATGACCGAGAGTTGGAGGAAGAACAAGGGAGTTTTGACCTGATCGACCCTGCCACCATCTCCATCGATGTGTTGGATTTCGCAGTTACCAAGCCATCCGCGAGCATCAAGAAGCGGTTAGCAGTCAATGACTATGACTTCGTGTATGAGATCAAGCGGCGCTACATGTTTGAGGGCCGGGCAATTGGCTTCAACCACATCTGGATGCCCGTGAAGCTCATTCAAGGCATGCGGCTAGACGTCCTTAAGGGCTCGATCTATGACTTTCTGCAGAGTGATTTGGATTTAGCGCTTGAGTCCTCCAAGCGCTCTTTTAAGGTCGCACGGGCTGATGACGAGGTGGCTAAAGCCTTGGCAGTCGATGCCGGAACGCCGCTGCTTGAGGTCGTTCAGGAGTCCTATCTGTCTCAGGGGCGCAAGTTTGAGTACGGGAAAACGGAGATCGTCACCAGCCGGTACACCCTGCAAGAAACCATGATTTAAGTTTTTTTGCACGTAAATGTCATAACAACTATAAAAGGTATTGACTAATCAAAGGGCTAGTCCTATATTGACGGTGTAAGGGGTTACAAATTTTGTTTCAGGGAGGAATTGTTATGACTTTACGTGTTGGACTCTTTTGTTCGGGCGGGATGTCAACTAGCCTGATTGGCTCGAAGATGCAAAAGGTCTATGACGCCGCTAATCGTGATGTCAAAGTGACCGCGTCTGACTTGTCGATGATCGATGAAATCGGCGACGAGCTGGATGTGATCATCATCGCGCCACAGATCAGCTGGGCCGCTGAGCAAGTTAAGCAGCAGCACCCCAAGGCCAAGGTCGTCGCGTTGACCATGCAAGAATTTGGTCAGATGAATGGCCAAGTAATCGTCGATAAATTGGACAAGGAAGGAGTGACTAACGATGAAGGCTAGTGGCTGGACTCGCTTCCAAGCAGCCTTTACGAAGACTGCCGGGAAGATCGCGGCAAATAAGCTGCTGTTAACGCTCCGTGATTCCTTCATTCTGGTTGCTTCCACCACAATGATCGCCGGCTTTGCGACCATGATTTCCTCGGTTTTTGTCGATCCTTTAAACGGGTTGATCTTCGGCAAACAGGGGTTGCAGCTGGGTAAAGTAATTGCCGGTTCTTGGGGCGCATGGGGCAAATCAGGCCTGTACAATGGCTTGCTTTCGACCCAAGGGCTGATCAGTCTGATCGCCAATGGTTCCTTGAACCTGATGGCGCTTCTGTTGGTTATTGTGTTTGCTTACATCCTTTCACGGAAGTTCTACCGTAACAATAAAGAGCATATGACTTCCGTAATTTATGCGGTAGGCGCATTCTTCATCTGCCTGCCTTGGACTTTTAAATATGTTAACGGGAAGAGTACCGTTGACGTGACAAATGCCATCAATTCAACCTACCTCGGCACTCAAGGCGTGTTCGCCGCGCTGGTGATTTCCGGCCTGGCCGTGGTCATCTACAACGAGATCCTGAAGCGCAACATTACCATTAAGATGCCAGATTCTGTGCCACCAGCCGTTGCGCGCAGCTTTGAATCGCTGATTCCAGGCTTGGTCACCATGCTGTTCTTTGTCTGCGTGACCGGCCTGTCTAACACGCTGACTGGCAAGTCGATTCCGGACCTGCTGCTCTCACTGCTGCAAAAGCCAGCGATGGCCGTTGCCGGCACTGGCGCGTTTGCTTTTGTTTCACAGTTTACCTGGTCTTTGCTTCAGTGGTTCGGGATTCACCCAACTTCAATCTGGGGCCCAATCTTTGGCCTGACTTGGAACATTAATGATACGCAGAACATGTTGGGCCAGGCGCACCACCTGTACTCCACCATGTTCATGAACTTCTCGACCATTGCTGCTGGGACTTTTGCCTTGGCACCAGTGCTCGCGATCCTCATCGCATCACACATGGCTGCCGACAAGAAAATCGGTAAGATTGCCTTGATGCCAGCCATCTTCAACATTTCTGAGCCGATCACCTTCGGCCTGCCAATCGTTTTGAACCCAATCTACGCGATTCCATTCATTATTGTGCAGCCACTGTGCTTCTACCTGGCCGTATTCTTCACCAAGATTGGTTTCATTGGGGTCATTATGAACAATGTTCCTTGGACCGTGCCGCCGATTCTTTCCGGTTTGCTGTTCTCGGGGTCAATTAACGGGGCCATTGTCCAGCTGATCAACCTTGTTGTCGCGACCCTGATTTGGATTCCATTCGTTCAGGTATCCAACCGGATCAATGCACAGAAGCAGCAAGAAAAAGAAGACAAAGCAGCGCTTGACGATGCTGATAAAGGATCTGAAGCTTAATGGATGAGAAACAGTTACAACGTGCCATGCAGTTGATAGCGATCGCTGGTAACGCAAGATCAGAAGCCGTGAAGGCCATGCAGTTGGCCGACAATGAGCAATTTGACGACGCTGATGCGATGCTGGCCAAAGCCAAAACGGACCTTCATGATGCCCATAACATCCAGACCAAGTGGATGTCTGCAGAAATGAACGGTGAAGTGGTGGAGAAATCGCTGCTGCTGATCCATTCGCAGGACCACTTTATCGCGGCCGACATCATGATGACCGTTGCCACTGAGCATCTGATTCAAGCCAAGAAGTTGCATGCATTAGAGGCGAAGGCCAATGCTTAAGCATCCGATTCTCGCGCCACTCTTTTGCGGCGGGGCCATCCTGCAAGCAGCTAAGCCGGTCACGATCTTCGGCTGGGGGCCAAGCGGGGCACTCGTTCACGTCTCGCTAGGCAATCAAGCACACGAGACGGTGATCCCGGCCAGCGGTAAGTGGCAAGTTGGGTTTGATGCCTTCCCTTATCGGTTGAAGACGCAACTGACCATGCAGAGCGGTGACACCCAGGTGACTGAAGACGTTCAGTTCGGGGATGTCTACCTGCTGGCTGGCCAGTCAAACATCGAGTACAAGATGCGGGATGATGCCGAGTTTAAGGAAGAGCAAGCCAATTTCTCCGCCCAAAATATCCGCGTGTACTACACACCGCAAGTCGAGTACGAGAAGGAATTGACCTTCGGCTGGGGAGACGTGGTCAAGCCAGCATGGGCACCGCTGACGAAGCAGAATCTTGGCGACGTCTCGGCGGTCGGGTACTATGCCCTGAACAAAATCGCACACACAACGCCCGACATTCCGATCGGCATGTTGCAATGCTACAAAGGCGGGACGAGTGCCTCGAGCTGGATCTCTGAGGCGGCGCTTGTCGCCGACGATGCGCTCGCAAAGGCGTACATCGACCCCTATCATCGGGCGATCGATGGCAAGACCCAGGCTGATTTTGATCAGGCGGACCAGGCCTATAACACAGTGCTTGATGCCTACAACACCAAGAAGGCCGCGTATATCCAGGCCCATCCTGAGTTAAGCCTTGAAGCCGTCAAGGCGCACGTCGGGCATACCCCGTGGCCGCCGCCAATGCGGCCCGAGAGCTACCTGCGGCCGAACGGCTTGTTCCACACCATGGTTGAAAAGACCGCCCCTTACACCGTCAAGGCGATGGTGTGGTATCAAGGTGAGAATGATGCCGACCATGCCGCGTTGTATGAGAAGCTGCTGACGCGGCTGATCATCCAATGGCGCAGCACTTTTCAACAGAGCAGCTTGCCGGTTTACTTGGTGCAGCTCCCGCAGTATCAGGATGAACCACACCATGCCTGGGCAATGATCCGCCAGGCGCAGGTCACGGTCAGCCGCCAGCTCGAGGACATTCATCTGGTTTCCTTGGTTGACACGGGGGAACATCACAATATCCACCCGGTTCATAAGCGGACTGCTGGCAGCCGGCTGGGCAGTCTGATCCTTAGTCAAGGGCGGACGCCAAGTGTGGCTGCGGTGTCCAGGGCCGGCGACAAGATCACGGTGACGATCGATCCGGCCACCCGATTGGAGGACCGCGGTGGGGCGCCGGTTGAAGGGCTGCTCGACGGCAAGTGGGTGCCACTTCAATCGACCCTTCACGGGAACCGGTTGGTTATTACTGACACTGGCCACGTGCGAAAGATTCGCTATGCGTACCGTAACGCGCCAACTCCAGCATATTTCAATGAGGATGGTTATCCCCTTAGTCCATTCCTCCTGAATATCAGTGAGGTAGAGTAGCTTTTGATTGGCCAGTAGATTCACTGCACGAACGGAGAGAAGCCTGAAGAGGGCTTCTTTTCTTTCTGCTGATTTTAGCCAAACCGGGCAGATGTGGAAGAACGGTTTGGAATATCTCCTAATTTCAAAGGAAATTGGGAGATATTCCTCGGCGCAGTGTTCTATCTTTAAATATCGCCGTAATTGAGGAGCTATGAGCCTCTCACTGCGCATCATCAAGACGCCGGCGGTTTGCCAACGGCGTGCGAGTCAGCGTAGGCGCTGAAAGCCAAGCTTTAGGAATAGAAACCACGCGCTAGTCGGGCGATCACCCCTTGGAAAAGGGTGAATCGCTCGGCTTTTACGATGTCCTGACACTTATTTGGGCGGAAAATAGTATCTACGTACCAATAGTAATGATTAATAGTAAGCCGTTCTTCTAAAACCGGCAATACCGCAATTGATGGGAACCTGAAAACAGCTGTATTCGTTTTCTAAACATATAGTATGGTCCATAACAATTCGGTGAGAACGGCGGTACCATAACTGTTTATTGGGTTGACAACTAGACCAATAATGTCTACGTGGAATTAAGTTTGTTCTTTTAAAAAATTTTTTTGGCGCCGGCAACGGTTATTTATTTGTGTGCACCAATTATTGCTATTTGTGGTCGGCTGGCGTTTTCACGAATATTTTCAGTATTAGGATCAGATGACGCGTTTTATTATTATTATTCGTCATAATAAAGCATTTGTAACCAATATTTATTGGTGATATATTCGAGTCATTGCCGATCACGAGGAGACTATTTAGGTGTAGCCGAACGTTTGTAGGCGCACTTAAATGAGCTTCTCCGCGTCGGTCTTCGGGGGAGCTTTTTGATTTTCAGCGGTAACCAGCTGGCCTTGTCAGTGCCAGCTGACTGCGGTACCGTTTTCGACTTTCTTCGGGCGGCAAACGCCCAAAAGAAAGCCAATTTCGGCTAACCATCAAAGCAAATTTTTGCCCCCCGAGCAGTTCGTCGGAGGGCTTTTCTTGTCCCTCCCAACGGTTCAGAGCAGTGTACACCGGCCGACTTGCTCGGTAATGGCTGCGACCGGTCGGTGAATAGCAGAAGGGGGGTGCCAAGATTGATGAAGTGGCTTAAAACATTAACGCAACACAATCCTTCGCGGTGCCTTACTCGATTTGCCGGGTTGCTCCTGATCGTAGTAATGACTGCTAGTGAATTGATTCCGATCCCATATCGACAGACTAGAGCTGCAGATACGCCCACAATCACTACCTTAAAGCCAACTGATAGCGATGGCACATTCTATCAAGAATATCCAAACGCAAGGTATAACTTGCTAGGTGCGGCACAAAACTTTCATGTCTTTACCCATGCCTTCTACGGAAATACCTCAATGAGTGGTAATGTTGCTGCAGAATCGATTGATTTCAATCAGAGCTTTAATGATACTCGGAATAGTGGAGTAGTCTCTGACCTGGAAGTCAAAGACGCTAGCGGCCATCTTAGGGATACAATTCCGTATTATTTACAGCACGTTACGCAACTCATGGCGTCGTCTCTCTCGGCCGATAGTGGCAAGGCGGGGGGTGTGCAGTTAATCTTTGGCAGTGATATACCTTTGGCAAAGTCGACGAACAATCGTATTGAATATACTGGGGTTAATGGGACCACAGAGCTTGACCAGCCCACGACAGTCTACCGTGACCAAGACACTGATAATTCACCCTTCATCGACTTTGACTACGAGTTTAATCGTCTGCTGAGACTCTCTCGGGTATTTGCAGCCAGTGGGGCTAAGGAAGACGAAGGCCAGTCAGCAGGGGTTGTCGTTAAAGACGACGGAGATCAGAACCACCTTGAGTATGACGTTAGCAAAGCCGCGATTACCTATCCAATGCGTATTACAAAGCTTTCAACTAATGCCACTTCAAAAGTAACCACAGCACTTCCAGGTGCCGAATTTGCCGTCGACAAACAACAAGCAGATGGTTCGTATGTGCCGGTTCAGGAAAATGGTAAAAAAGTCACTGTAACTACTGGTGATGATGGGAGCGCGCGTTACGCAGCAACTAGCCCGGGTACGTACGCCTTTATCGAAATTAAAGCTCCCGATGGTTATACCAATGATCCGAGGCCGCATACGGTGAACGCTAGCAACCGTGATGCGACGTATATCAAGATGAGCGCTGCCACTGCTATGGGTACGAGTGCAAATAACACGGCCAGCAACATTGTTATCAAGGGGATTGATGCGAACAGCGATGATCCGAAAGAAACGGACACCAATCCAGGACCCATCATTATCAATGTTGACTGCAGTGACTATGATATTACCAAGCCTTATAAGTTCCCTAACCTTACTGTAGAAGATAGTGCTGGCAAGGCGATTGATGATATTAACTCAAGAGTACTATGGAATTTCTATAACGTGCCTAGCGTGTCCCCAGATAAAGTAGCCAGTGCAGGACTTCTTTCAGGACTTCCGGATGAGTTTAAGTCGGGCAAGGTTCTGGTCTTGGGTAATGATACCCTTCCTGGCACTGTCATCGCCCCGGAGGCCAATGTTGTTCTTAATACGGCCAAGTTGGCCGGGATGATAGCGGCGAATAATGTTGCGATGATGAACACCTCTAGTGAACGAATACCACTTGATTTTCCTCTGTTTGATGCAGCCAATGACATCCAGGTAAGCAACCTATCATATGCGGACACGACCAAGAGTCTGGAGGCCGAGAAGACTTGGCAGAGCTTACCTGGTTACACGCCGACAGCTAATTATCCTGATGTTGAGTTTACGTTGTTAGCCCGTGTAAAAGGGGGCGACAGTAAGTGGACCAAGATTGAGGCAACGAAACAGACGGTTGGTCATTCTGGGCAGAGTTGGACCGCGACATACCCAAGACTCCCGGTTTATGCACCAGATACAACTGATGCGGGAGATCCCCCGGATAAGGGGGCCGATTTAATTGATAAATGGGTTACAAATTATTACGATCCCTATCTGGCGGGAGACACGGCTGAACAAGCCTGGCTTAGCTCGTTAAAAGGGGACAAAGACCATAAGATGGAATATTCCATCTTGGAGAGTCACAGCCAAAGTGAGAATAGTCAGTTCCCTTACCTAGATACCTATCTGCCAACGGTGTCATTTGAAGATAACAAGATTAGTATTAAGAATCAACAGTATGGGCTTGAGATTGAAAAATATGCCCAAGATGACGGATTTACAATGCAAGTGCAACAAATTAGCTAAATAGAAAGACTCATAGCCTGAGTCCTTGTAAAATGGAATCA
>NZ_RHOJ01000024.1 GCF_003946485.1 Lacticaseibacillus jixianensis
AATTCGCTGCTGTACTTAGTCATAAGAAAAGCCCCACAATCATCAGACTTATCGTCTAACAATTGTAGGGCACTTCAGCAGCCTTTCACGGTCTTTTAGCCAAATGGGCGCACTGTACTCAGATTACCGGTTCAGCACGGTGACACTTTCGATGCTGGTGGTCTGCGGGAACATGTCCACCGGCTGGGTCTGCTTGGCCTGGTAGCCAAACGCGGCCAGGGCCTTCAGGTCGCGGGCCAGCGTCGCCGGGTTGCAGGAAACGTAAACCATTTTCGGTGGCAGCAAGACG
Source organism: Lacticaseibacillus jixianensis (assembly GCF_003946485.1). GTDB lineage: Bacteria > Bacillota > Bacilli > Lactobacillales > Lactobacillaceae > Lacticaseibacillus > Lacticaseibacillus jixianensis. The sequence goes on from NZ_RHOJ01000024.1 coordinate 290, forward strand.
CCGACCGCTGCGATGAACTCCTTGGCCAGCCCCTTGCGCGGCGGATCGACCATCAGGACGTCGACTGGGAGCTGCTGCTCGCGCCACGTCTGCATCACGTCCTCGGCCTTGCCAACTTCAAAGGTGACGTTGCTCAAGCCATTAAGCTTGGCGTTTTCACGCGCATCAGCCACGGCCTCGGGCACGACCTCGACGCCGTAGACGTGCGCCGCGTGCTTGGCCATTGCCAGAGAAATCGTCCCGATCCCGGAATAAGCGTCGATGACGGTTTCTTTGCCCGTCAGCGCCGCCGCCTCGATTGCCTGCGAGTACAGCACCTCGGTTTGCGTCGGGTTGACCTGGTAGAAGGACAGCGGTGAGATGTGGAACGTGTTGCCCAGCAGCTTGTCGGTCAGGTAGGAATGGCCGGCCAGCAGCCGGGTCTTCTTGCCGAGGATCACGTTGGTCCGCTTGTCGTTCAGGTTCAGCATAATGCCGGTCACTTCCGGCAGCGCTTGCTGGATCCCCGCCGCAATATCGTCCTGGTGCGGGATCGCCCATGACGTCACGACCAGGACGATCATCATTTCGTGAGTGTAGTAGCCGCGCCGCACCATGATGTGGCGCACCAGCCCGGTGTTCGTCTGTTCGTCGTAGCCGGTCAGGCCATACTTGCGCAAAAGGTCACGCACCACGAGCACCGCCTGATCGATTTGCGGATCCTGAATGTAGAAGTCTTCCAGCGGCACCAGCTCATGGCTGCGACGCTTAAAGAAGCCAGTGGTGGCCTGACCGTTCAGCTGGCGCACCGGGATCTGCGCCTTGTTGCGGTAGCCGGTCGGGTCAACCATGCCGAGCGTCGGCCGCACCGGGATCTTCAGGCCCTGTTTCTTGAACAGCTCCTGGATCTGGTGCTGCTTGAACTTGAGCTGCGCCGGGTAGGCCAGGTGCTGAAGCGGCGCGATCCCCGTTTGGGTGTAAGCATGGTCGACGGCATCCACGCGGTCAGGCGACGTGGTTTCCAGCCGCTTGAGCTTGGCAAAGCCGTACTGCTTCTCGGTTTTCAACACGTGGACGAGCGCCTTTTCGCCAGGCAGGGTGTCCTCAATGAACAGCGGGTAGCCGTTCACCTTGGCCACGCCCATCCCTTCATAGGTAAGATCCTCGATCGTAACTTCAAGTTCCTGATTCTTGACCACTGGGGTTTTCGCCACCATGGGCCTCCTTTCGCCGCAAAGCGGCAACGCAAAAAATGACTCCACTCACTGTACCAGACCGGCCGGCAAGTCACAAGGCGCAAAACGGGCCTGAGTCAAGGTCTTGACCCAAGCCCGCTTCATTACTTGTTCTCCTCCCCGGAGATCTGGCCGTCGCCGTTCAGATCGCGGTGGGAGATGGTTTCAACTTCTTCGAGGTAATCGTGCTGGCGAATGAGATCGACGTTGAGGTTCTTCTTGGGGATCTCATCGACGTTGGCGTACATCTCAATGTGCTGCTTGAGGTTCACGAACGTCATCGGCGCCGAACCGCCGTAGTCGCCGTCGAGGTTGATCTTCATCTCGCGGTCATCCGTCCGGGTGGCCACGAGCTTCGAGGTCTTCGTGTAGATGATGTTCGAGTCATCCACGTGCCGGCCGCCGTTCAGGACCTTGGCAATCAGCACCAGCATGTCTCCGAAATTGCCGGTTTTGACGACGATCAGCGAGAACTTGCCATCGCCCATGCTGGAATCCGGCACGATCTGTTCAAACCCGCCGACGCTGTTGGTCATCGCCAGCAGGAACATTGACGCCGGCCCGTCGTAAACGCCGTCGTCAAATTCCAAGTGCATTGGCACGGATTGGATCGCTGGCAGCATCTCCGCGCCCTTCACCACGTAGGCAAAGTAGCCAAAGATCGACTTGAACTCGCTTGGCACCTGATAGGTCAGCTCCGTGAGCAGCCCCCCGGCGGCGATGTTCATGAAGTAGTGGTTGTTGGCTTGGCCGATGTCCATCCGAAGCGTCTGGCCCTTCAGGATGATCTTCGCCGCCGCCACCGGATCCTCGCGCGGGATCCGCAGCGCCCGGGCGTAGTCATTGGTGGTCCCGGCCGGGATGATCGCCAGCTTGGGGCGGTGCGCGTGCGGCGCGATGCCGTTGACCACTTCGTTGATGGTGCCATCCCCGCCGGCGCCGACGATCAGGTCAAAGCCGTCCTCGGTGGCCCGACTCGCCTCTTTTTTCGCGGAAAAGGGGGCCGGGGTCGTCTGGAACGCCGAGGCCTCAAAGCCAGCTTGCTCCATCACGTCCAAGATGTCCGCGACGTACCGGCGCATGCCTTCGTTGCCTGAAGTTGGGTTATAGATCAAGCGAGCGCGTGGGCGCATCGCGATCACCTCCTGATTAACGTTTTTTGATTTCTGTCATCAAAATCGTGTTGACGACCTTCGGGTTGGCCTTGCCGTGGGTCTGCTTCATGATCTGACCGACCAAGAAACCGATGGCGCGGGACTTGCCGTTCTTAAAGTCGTCAATGCTCTGCGCGTTGTTGTCCAGAATATCGTCGATGATCGGCGTCAGCTTGGCGGGGTCCGAAAGCTGGACCAGGCCCTTCTCTTCGACCCAGGCCTTTGGATCGACGTCCTCCTTGATGATCTCCTGGAAGACCTTCTTGGCGATCTTACTGGAGATCGTCCCGTCGGCGATCAAGTTGATCATCCCCGCCAGGTGGGCCGGAGTCAGCGCAACGTCCTTGAGCTCCAGGTGTTCGGCGTTCAGGTAGCCGGACACCTCACCCATCAGCCAGTTAGAGGCCTGCTTGGGATCGGCGCCCGCCGCCACCGTGGCCTCAAAGAAGTTGGCCATTTCCATGGTCAACGTCAAAACGCCCGCGTCGTATGCCGGAATGCCCCAGTCCTTGACGTAGCGCGCCCGCCGCTTGGCCGGCGCCTCTGGCAGCTTGGCCTTCACCTCATCGATCCACTGCTGGGAGACAAAGACGGGCGGCAGGTCTGGTTCTGGGAAGTAGCGGTAATCGTCCGCGCCTTCCTTGACCCGCATCAGGATGGTCTCTTTCTTGGCCGGATCCCAGCGCCGCGTCTCCTGGCGCACCGCACCGCCGGCCATGAGCAGCTGGATCTGGCGCTTTTGCTCAAAGGCCAGGCCGTCGCGCACGTGGTTGAACGAGTTCAGGTTCTTGATCTCAGTCTTCGTGCCGAACCCGTCCTGGCCGATCGGCCGCACGGACAAGTTCGTGTCCACGCGCATGGACCCTTCCTCCATTTTGACGTCGGAAGCGCCGGTGAACTGCACGATCTGGCGCAGCTGCTCCAGGTACTGATAGGCCTCTTCCGGGGTCGCAATGTCAGGTTCGGAAACGATCTCGACGAGCGGCGTCCCCTGCCGGTTCAGATCAACGTAAGAATAACCGTCGTCTTCGTGGGAGTTTTTCCCCGCGTCTTCTTCGACGTGAAGTTCGTGAATGCCGATCCGCTTCTTCTTACCGCCCACTTCGATCTCGACGTAGCCGTTAGTGGCCAGCGGGGTCTCGCTTTGCGTGATCTGGTAGGCCTTCGGGTTATCGGGATAGAAGTAGTTCTTGCGGTCAAAATGCGTGTGGCGCGTGATGTCGGCATGCAGCGCCAAGGCGACCATGATCCCGTACGAATACGCGCCCCGGTTGATCGTGGGCAGCGTTCCCGGAAAGCCCCAATCGATCACGTTGGTGTTGACGTTGGGCGCTGCGCCGTAAGAGACCGGGGTCGGCGAGTACATCTTGGATTTCGTCTTGAGCTCGACGTGGACCTCAAGGCCGATGGTAGTTTCAAAATTCATGTTAGTTCGCACCTCCCGGGATCGCATCCTGATAGCCGGTCGCCTGTTCAAAGGCATCGGCGGCCTGCAGCAAGGTCTGCTCGTCAAACTGCTTGCCGATCAGCTGCAGCCCCACTGGCAGCCCGTCGACCAAGCCCGCCGGCACGGACAGCGCCGGCAGCCCAGCCAGGTTGACGGGGATGGTCAGGATGTCGTTCATGTACATCGTGAGCGGATCGGTGACCTTGGCGCCAATCTTGAAGGCCGGCGTCGGCGTGGTAGGGCCAATGATCAAGTCATAGTTTGCAAACACCTGCTCAAAATCACGCGCAATCAGCGTCCGCACCTGCGCGGCCTTCTTGAAGTAGGCGTCGTAAAAGCCCGCTGAAAGGCTGAACGTCCCCAGCATGATCCGGCGCTTGACCTCGGGGCCAAACCCTTCGGAGCGGGACCGCACGTAAACGTCCTCGAGGTTCTTGACGTCCTTGGCCCGAAAGCCGTAGCGAATGCCATCAAAGCGCTGCAGGTTCGAGGAAGCCTCGGAGCTGGCAATGATGTAGTAAGCCGGCACTGCATACTTGGTGTGCGGCAGCGAGACGGTGTCCACCGTCGCGCCTAGCGCGCGGAACTGATCAGCGGCCTTTTGAACCTGAGCGGCGACCTTGGGATCCACGCCTTCGCCGAGATATTCCTCGGGCAGGGCGATCTTCATGCCCTTGATGGACGCGCCCAGCTTGGCCGTGTAATCCGGCACCGCCAGCGCCGCCGTGGTGGCATCTTTGTCGTCATGCCCGGCGATCACGTTCAGCGTCAGCGCCGCATCCCGCACGGTGCGGGTCAAGGACCCGACCACGTCAAGACTGGAGGCAAACGCAATGACGCCCCAGCGCGACACGCGCCCGTACGTTGGCTTCAGGCCCACGATGCCGTTAAAGGCCGCCGGCTGGCGGATCGAGCCGCCGGTATCGGTGCCCAGCGCCATCGGCAGCTGACCCGAGGCGACGGCCGCAGCGGAGCCACCTGATGAACCGCCGGGCACCCGCGTGTGGTCCCAGGCGTTCTTCGTGGTCTTGAAGGCTGAATTTTCGGTGGAAGAGCCCATCGCGAATTCATCCAAGTTGAGCTTGCCGGCAATGATCGCGCCGGCCGCCTGCAGTTTTTCCACCACCGTCGCGTCGTACACCGGCACGAAGTTGTTCAGGATCTTGGACGCCGCCGTGGTCTTGAGGCCTTTGGTGACGATGTTGTCCTTGATGCCCACCGGCACGCCGGCAAGGGGCTGGTCAGCATTGATCCCGGCCGCGTCCACTGCCGCAGCAGCGGCCTTAGCCGCTTCTTCGTTCAGCGTCAAGAACGCGTCCACTTCGGGGTCAATGCGCTTGATGTCCTCAAACGTGGCGTGGGTCAAGGCCGCCGCAGTGAGCTGGCCGCTGGTCAGCGCGGCGTGGAGCTTGGTGATGTCTTGATTGAAATAACTCACGGCTTAGTCGTCCTCCTTATCGATAATGGATGGCACCTGGATCAGCGTGCCCTTCTTGGTCGGCACGTTGGCCAGCAGGTCGTTCACGTCGGTCTCATTGACGGCGACGTCTTCGCGCATCACATTTTCCAGGTGGATACTCTGGGTAGTCACCGGCACGTCTGTGGTGTCGACGGGCTCCAGTTGTGCGACCATGTTCAAGATCTCATCGAGTTGGGCCGTGTACTGCTGCAGCTCGTCTTCCGAAAAGGCCAATTTGGCCAGCCCGGCAACGTGCGCCACACTGTCTTTTGAAATCATGTTCTCCCTACCTTCTTCTCTTTGCGGATGTAATCATCTTAGTTTACCATACCAGCCGCGTCAGGCCGCTGGACCGGCCGTCTTTTTCCGCCGAAAATCTGAACTGGCTGACCCGTGCTGGTCGCCGGTTTGAAACGCACAAACGCCTCACCGCCGCGATTCCAAAACCAAATCGGGAGGGTGAGGCGCCGCCGCGCCAGCCCGCAAGCACGGGTCGCCGGTCGGTTAACGCTCAGTAGCTGTCAAAAACGTGGGTGGTGAAGTCCTTAGCCCCTCTGCTGCGGGAAAGAAACGCCTGGATCCCCTGCGTGGACTGCACGGTGATCTGCACCTTCACCCCGCTGGGCAGGTACTTAGACGCCATCGACCCCACGTACTGCGTGAAGCTTTGGATCTCGGTCAACCCGTAAAACTGCGTATTGATCGTGACGTTCAGGCCGGTCAGCTGGTTGCTTTCGTAATGCGCCTGCGCGGTGACGCCAGCAAGCGTTGGGAAGAAGTTCTCCACGTTGCTTTGGAAGTTGGCGAAGTCGTCAGACACCGTTTGGTTGATCGGCTTTTTGTTGTCGACCGTCGGCAGGACCTCGTTTTGCTGATTGACCGGCTTCCAGTCACTGACCGTGTCCCCAGATGGTGAAAGCACGTAGTCAAAATACGTGCCCCCCACCAGCGAGTCCCGCGCCGCCAGCTTGTACAGGCCAATCAGGATCGGCGTGTCGTTGGCCACGCCCTTCATGCGGCGCACCCGCGTCACGACTTCCTGGGCCATGCGCTTGCCCTGCGCGGTCATCGCCGCGTCGGTGATGTGGGTGGTGTAGGTCGCGCCGTACTTCACTTTCTGATAGTAGTCATACTCGTTCATCCCCAGCGCAATGGCGACCCCGCCGAGAGTCATCTTCGCGCCGGCCTGCGTCATGTAGTCCTGCTCGAGGATCGTTTGCAAGTATGTCGGGACCCGCTTATTGGCATCGGTGCTTTTATTGCTCTTGGGGTTCAACCCCTCCGCGTCCTTAGCCGACTTGTGGGCCAGCCATTTCCGCGTCGTGGCCGTGGTCAGTAGCTGGCCCTCCTCAAACAGATACTTGGAGGTGGCAAACTGCTTTTGCGAGAGTGCCTGCAGCCCGGCCTCCATGCTCTTAATGTTAAAGGCGTTGCCGTCCTGCTGGTTCTGCGTCAGCTGCAGGCCGCGGGCACTGGAGGTCTGGTAGCGGCCGTCCTTGATAACCCCTTCGTACATGCTGGCATCCGTGGTGCCAGTGGTGGTGTACTTGCTGGCGCTGCTGCCGGAGCCCTTACCGGCAGCGCTCGAGTTAAAACTCAGGTTGCCGCACGCCGCAAGCAGCGCCGCCGTCGCGATCAACGCCGCGGCCAAAATTTTCTTCATCAACCAATGCCTCACTTATAGTTTCGTTTGTAGTTCTGCTTCGTCCATCACTGGCACGGCCAAGGCCTGGGCCTTGGCGAGCTTGGAGCCGGCCTTGGCCCCCGCCACCAGCAGGTCCGTTTTCTTCGACACCGAGCCGGTGACCTTGGCCCCCAGCGCCTGCAGCTGAGCGGTCAGCGCCGGTCTCGTGAAGGCCGCGAAGGTGCCGGTGATCACCACGGTCTTGCCGGAGAAGTAACTGTCAGTTGCCGCCTGGGCCGGGCCGTTAAAGCGCAAGTTCACGCCGGCCCGCCGGAAATCCTCGATCAGCGTCTTCGCGGTGTCCCGGTTAAAGTACTGCACCACGCTGGCCGCGATAGTGGGGCCAATGTTTGGCACAGCGGCGATGGTTTCCTCATCGGCCGCCATCAGGGTGTCAATGTCACCAAAGTGCGCCGCCAGCAGCCGCGCGGCTTTGGCGCCGACGTGGCGAATGCCTAAGCCAAATAGTAGGCGTTCCACCGAGTTCTGCCGACTGGTGTCGATGGCCTTTAACAAATTATTAATGGACTTTTCCTTGAACTTATCCAGGGTACTCAGGTCAGCCGCCGTCAGTGCGTACAGGTCGGCCACGTCTTTGACGAGGCCCTTAGCCTGCAGCTGGGCAATGATCTTCGGCCCCAGCCCATCGATGTTCATCGCCAGCCGGCTGGCAAAATGCGTCAGCTGCTCTTGCACCTGAGCCGGGCACATCGGGTTGATGCACCGCAGCGCCACCTCACCGTCGACGTGCACCAACGCCTGCCCACACGACGGGCAGGCAGTAGGGATCGGTGCCGGCTGCGAATCTTCTGGGCGCTTGCTTAGGACCACAGCGGAGACTTCCGGAATGATGTCGCCGGCCTTGTGCAACAGCACGGTGTCACCGATGCGAATGTCCTTGCTTTGGATCATGTCCGCATTGTGCAGCGTGGCGCGGGCCACGGTGGTACCGGCCAGCGGCACGGGATCCATCACGGCCGTGGGCGTCACCACGCCGGTGCGGCCGATGGTCCATTCAATGGCCCGCACGACGGTTTCCGCCTCCTCAGGGGGAAACTTATAGGCGATCTCCCACCGCGGCACTTTGACCGTGTTGCCCAGGCGCTGCTGCAGCGGCAGGCTGTTGACCTTGACCACAATGCCGTCAATGCCGTACGCCAAGGCGTCGCGGTCTGCGGTTTGCTCGGCGATGTAGGCATCCATCTGGTTCAAATCGTCGGTGGTGAGCGAGCTCGGATTCGTGACAAACCCGAGGTCCTTCATGAAGGCGATGGCCTCACGCTGCGTCGTCACGTTAAAGCGCGCAGGATCGATCAGGGTGTAGAGGAACGTGGCCAAGGCGCGTGCCTGCGTCACCTTGGGATCGAGCTGCCGCAAGCTGCCGGCCGCCGCGTTGCGGGGGTTGGCAAACGTCGCCAGGCCCTGTGCTTCCCGTGCGGCGTTCAGCTTGACAAACGCCGCCTTGGGCATGTAACACTCACCGCGCACTTCGAGGCTCAGCGGCTTGTTGAGCTGGTGGGGAATGTCTTTGATGGTCATGACGTTGGCCGTCACGTCCTCCCCGACGTTCCCATCACCGCGCGTGGAGCCCTGAACCAGCTTGCCGTTTTCGTAGACCAAAGACAGCGACAGACCGTCGATCTTGAGTTCCACGTTGTAGTCCACCGGCTCCTCTACGCCGGCCTCCAGCCGCGCGGCCCAGTCCTGCAGCTCCGCCAGCGAAAACACGTCGCCCATCGACAGCATGGGCACGGCGTGCGGCACCTTGGCAAAGTCGTTATCGACGCTACCGCCGACGGCCTGCGTGGGCGAGTCTGGCAGCACCAAATCGGGGTACTGGGCCTCCAAGGCTAAAAGCCGCTGATACGCCACGTCGTACGCGTGATCGTCAACAGTCGGCGCATCCTGGTCGTAGTACTCCCGGCGCCACTGGTTGAGCTGATCGACCAGCGGCTGGACCGCGGCGCTCGCCTCGCTGTGCGTCATGCCCTTGATGCCTTTATCTGCCATGGGTGACCCTCCTAATCGATGTGCTTAGTGATCGGGGCGAACGCGGCCAGCAGCCGCTTAACGCCCATCTCCGGAAACGCAATGTCGAGCTCCTGGTCGTCGCCTGCGCCAGCCACCTTGACAATGGTGCCCACGCCCCACTTGCGGTGCTCGGCCTTGTCGCCGACGCGCCAGCTGGTCTTGCCGGCGGCACTGGTCGGTGCGCCAGCGTTCTCCACGACCTTGGCGTGCGTCCCTTGCGGATGCCGCGAATAAGTCGGCGTGACCGCGCGGGCGGTGCGGTTTGCCTCCCGGTCGAACGGGTACTGCGATTTTGGCGCCTGCTGGCCAACCGTTTCCAGCAGCGCCGGGTCAATTTCGTCAATAAAGCGGCTTTGCGGGTTGCTCTGCCGCTGACCGTACAGCATCCGCGAGTACGCGTTGCTCAAGTACAGCTTGGCTTTGGCCCGGGTGATGCCCACGTAGGCCAGACGGCGCTCCTCTTCCATTTCCTTTTCTGACATGGCACTGCGGCTGAGCGGGAACAAGCCCTCTTCCATGCCCACCATGAAGACGACCGGAAACTCCAAGCCTTTGGCGGCGTGCAGCGTCATCAAGGTGACCTCCTGCGCGTTTTCCTCAACGTCGTCCTGGTCGGACACCAGGGCCAGGTCGGCAATGAAGTCGACGAAAATGTCGCTGTCTTCTTCCTGCGGCTGGTAGCGGGCGTCAAACTGCTGGGTCACCGAGAGCAATTCCTGCAGGTTCTCGATGCGGGTGTCGGCCTCGACCGTGCCGGCGTTTTTCAGCGCGGGCAGGTAGCCGGTGTCGTCCAGGATGGCTTCCATCAGGTCAGTCACGCTGCCCTTCGCCTTGGCCGCCTGGATTTTGGCGATGGTCTGGCCAAACGCCGCCAGGGCGCCGCGGGCTTTTCCGGACACCGCAGACAGCTCGGCGTTTTGGGCCGCCTCCAGCAGTGACCAGCCGTTTTGGGTGGCAAAGGCCTGCAGCTTCTCCATTGACGTGTCCCCGATGCCGCGCTTGGGCTCGTTGACGATGCGGTTAAAGCTCATGTCGTCAGCCGGATTGATCACAAGGCGGAAGTAGGCCAGGGCGTCTCTGATCTCCTTGCGGTCGTAGAACTTGTGGCCGCCGACCATCTTATAAGGGATGTTGCTTTTGACAAAGGCCTCTTCGATCGCACGCGACTGGGCGTTGGTGCGGTAGAGGATCGCGAAGTCGCCGTACTTGCGCTTGCCGTCCGCGATGGCCTGCTCGATCGTCTTGATCACAAAATACGCCTCGTCGAGCTCGCTTTGCGCCCGGTAGTAGGTGATCTTGTCGCCGGTCTTGTTCTCCGTCCACAGCGTCTTGACCTGGCGCTTCTTGTTGTTCTTGATCACGTCGTTGGCGGCGTTCAGGATGGTCTTGGTCGAGCGGTAGTTCTGCTCGAGCAGCACCACCTGGGCGTCCGGGTAATCCTTTTGGAAATCCAGGATATTCTGCATGTTCGCCCCGCGCCAGCCGTAAATGCTCTGATCGGCATCCCCGACCACGCAAAGGTTGCGGTAGCCGTCCGCCAGCATGTGCACCAGCTGGTACTGGGCCTCGTTGGTGTCCTGGTACTCGTCGACGTGGATGTACTGGAACTTGTTTTGATAGAACCGCAGCGTCTCCGGGTCCTTTTGAAACAGGACGATGGTCTGCATGATCAGGTCATCGAAATCCAGCGCCTGGTCCGAGCGCATCCGTTTTTGGTACTCGGCGTAGACACTGGCCGCCACCTGCTCAAACGGCGTCCCCGCCGTTTTGGCGTAATCTTCGGGCGTCTTCAGGTCATTTTTGGCGTTAGAGATCGCCGCCAGTAGCGCCTTGGGGTCATAGCGCTTGGGGTCGAGGTTCAAATCACTCAGAATGTGCTTGACCAGCGTCTTCTGCTCGGCGGGATCCGCGATGGTGAAGGCGCGGTTCATGCCCAATTTCTCGATGTCGCGGCGCAAGATCCGCACGCACAGCGCATGGAACGTCGAGACCCACACGTCCTTGGCCAGCTCCGGATCCAGCATCCGACCGATCCGGTCCTTCATTTCGCGCGCCGCCTTGTTCGTGAAGGTGATGGCAAGGATCCGCCACGGGTTGATCCCCTTGTCCTCGATCAGGTAGGCCACGCGGTGGGTCAGGACCCGCGTTTTGCCCGAGCCCGCGCCGGCCATGATCAATAGCGGCCCTTCGGTGGCCAGCACCGCCTCAGATTGTTTGTCGTTCATGCCTTTCAGTAGTGCAGCCTTCATGATATCGTCCTTCCCAGTTTTGCTAAGACTCATTGTACCAAAAAAAGGCCCGCCACGATAGCGAGCCAGCGGTGCGAAAACGGCTTCACGCCGCGGTTTAGCGCGGTTGTCAAAACGCCATTTTCCCTGGAACCGCCGCTTCGGCCTAGTGCCACCGGTTGGGCGCCGAGGGTCAGCCTCGGGCCAAAAGCTTTAGTTAATGTCCCCATCCTTCAAACTGGTGGCGCGAAAAACTTGATCGAACTCTGCCACCAAGGCCTCGGGATCACGTGCCTGCTCTTGCAGGTAGGCATACAGCGCGTAAGTCGTGACCGCATCATAGACCGCCCCGTGGGCGAGCAGGCTCAGCCCCAGGTAATGGCGGTAGGTCGTCAGGCTGACCTCCGGGCTGCCCGGCATCGGGCCGGCCTGTTTGGCCAACTGGGCCACGTCGATCAGACGGTACGGCTGCGGATACAGGTTGAACTGGCGCCGCAGGACCGGCAGATCCCCGCCGTGCATGGAAAACCCCAGCAGGCTGTCCTCACCGATAAAGTCGATGAACTGCCGGATCGCGATGTTCGCCGGCAGGCCGTAGCGGCTCAGGGTATCCTCGTGGATCCCGGTAACGCGCTGTGAATAGACGTTGAGGTGGCGCCGCGCCGGGACCTGGACAAAGGCGTTGAACGTATCGGTGATGTGATTGGCCCGGACCTTGACCGCGCCGATTTCGGTAATGAACATCCCCTCACGCGCGTTGCCGCTGGAAAACTCCAAGTCAAAGGCCGTGAAATCAGTGACTGCGGTCTTGCCGTACAGCACCGGCCGCTCGCCGCGGCTCAGCGCCGCCGAGCGCGTTCGCGCAAACTGCCGGCTTGCCAAGTGCTTGGCGCGGGCCAAGACCTCCTGCTGCTGCCCACTGCCTGCTTTACCGCCCTGGCTGCGCACCCCGACCACGATCGGCGGCATCGGCAAGTCGCCCAAGAACCCGTGGGCCCAAGGCTTGGCGAGCTTGGCCTGGGTCACCTTCACCCCGCCTGCTTGCAGAGCATGCAGCGTGCCGGCCGCCACCGGTCCGTACAGCGTCGCCCGCACCGGCGCGGCATCGGCGTCCAGGCGCCACTGGTGCAACAGCGCCTGCAGCGCCAGCAGCTGGTTTTGAATTTGGCGAATATCCCGCCACCGCGGGTAAAGGGCCTGCGGCAGCTTGGTGAGGTCACGCAGCGCCAGCACGTAGCTGTTCAGGATCCCCCGCAGCAGCCGGTCCGCCGCCTGACCGGGGCGCGGGCCGTGCGGCTGCACGACCGTCTCCCCCAGCGCCAGGGGAACGCCTTGGGCGATGGCCCGCGGCCACAGCCCGCGCAGGTGCAGTGTCAGCGTGTCATCCTCACCCGCCGCCCCGCTGATCTGGCGCGGGTCGCCGCCGGCAAACGCGGCGAGCAGCCGCACGACCGCCGTCACCTGCTCCTGCCACGCGGTTTCAGCCAGCGGTTTTTGTACTAATCCTTTAACTTCCTCGACGTCCATGCCGGTCCACTCCATTCCCAATCAGCCTACCTAAATCAGCGGGGCTTTGCAAGCGCTCACCCTGCGGCGATCACCCCACCGCCTGATGAAAAAGCGTCCCGGCACCGCGATTCCAAGAACGAATCATGATACCGAGACGCCTACAAGCAGCAGCTAGGCTAAGCCCACCCGCGCGAAGATTTCGGCCACGTGGCGCAGGTGGTAGTGATAATCAAAAGCGTCATCCAGGGCGGCCTGCGTCAGCCGCGACGTCACTGCCGGATCAGCTTCCAGCAGCTGCCGGAAGTCGCGGTGCTCATCCCAGGCCTGCGCCGTTTTTGGCTGGACCAGGTCGTAGGCGGCCTCGCGGCTCATCCCGGCTTCGATCAGCTTCAGCATCACCCGCTGGCTGTAGATCAGGCCGTGGGTCTTTTGCATGTTGGCCTTCATCGTCTCTGGGAACACGTCCAAGTTGGCCACGATGCCGGTGAACCGGTGCAGGATGTAATCAAGCAGGCCGGTGGCGTCTGGCAGCATCATGCGCTCAGCCGAGCTGTGCGAAATGTCGCGCTCGTGCCACAGTGGCACGTCCTCGAGCGCCGGCGTCGCGTAACCGCGAATGATCCGGGCCAGGCCCGTGACGTTCTCCGAACTGATCGGGTTGCGCTTGTGCGGCATGGCAGAGCTGCCCTTCTGGCCGGCGTTGAAATGTTCTTCAACTTCGTGGACCTCGGTGCGCTGCAGGTGGCGGATCTCCAAAGCAAAGCGTTCAATGGACGTCGCGATCAAGGCCAGCGTCTGAATGTAGTGCGCGTGTAAGTCGCGCGGCAAGACCTGGGTGGACACCTCCTGAGCACGGATCCCCAAGTGCTCGCAGACGTACGCTTCCACTGCCGGCGGGGTGTTGGCAAAGGTGCCGACCGCGCCGGAGATCTTCCCGGCTTCAACGTCTGCAGCCGCATCGTCGAACCGCTTCAGGTCCCGCTTCAGCTCGGAGTACCAGGTCAAAAGCACGAGCCCGAACGTTGTCGGCTCGGCATGTACACCGTGGGTCCGCCCCATCATGACGGTGTCTTGAAACTCCTTGGCCCGGCGCCCGACCACGGCCAGCAAAGCCTCCAGGTCGGCGCGCAGGATGGCATTGGCCTGCTTTAAAACCGCCCCCTGCGCGGTATCGACCACGTCCGTACTGGTCAGGCCAAAGTGGACCCATTTTTTCTCCGGGCCCAGCGACTCGGAGACGGTGCGCGTGAAGGCGACCACGTCATGGCGCGTGACGGCCTCGACCTCGTGGATCCGGTCGACGGAAAAACGGGCGTTTTGGCGCAGCGCCTTGACGTCGGTGGCCGGGATCTCCCCGAGCTGACTCCAGGCCTCTGCCGCCAGCAGCTCAACTTCGAGCCACGCCCGGTACCGGTTCTCTTCTGTCCACACCGCGGCCATCTCGGGGCGGCTGTATCGATCGATCATGTTAGTCCTCCTCTGAAAGGTTCAAATGAAAGTGATCCGTCGCGTTCAAAAGCTGCGCCGCCTCGACCAGCGGCTTGTAAATGGTCATCATCCCGATCAAATCGCTGCCGCTGGGGTAAAACTCAAACTGCCAGTCCGGCTTGATCCGCACCTGGGTCATCGCCGCTCCCGCGTCTTCGGCCCGCAGCGGAATCATGACGCCGGGCCGCAGCAGGCTCAGCGCCGGCAGCGGCCACCCCAGCAAGGCGCGCAGGTGCAGGGCGACGGGACTGAAGCCGGTGGTGCTGGCCAGCACATGGTTGGTGAGCTGCGGGGCGGGGTAGATCCGCTTGACGTACAGCGACTGGTTAGCCGTCATGAACAGTTCAATGCCAAACGCGCCGGTGTAGTCCAGGTGCGCGGCGATCAGCTTCGCCACGCGGGTGATCTCGTGATGCACGGCCTGACCGCCGGTTGCGGGCACAAAAGCTGCCTGCAGCTGATGGCGGGCAAACACGGTTTGGACCACCGGCATGACCCGGACCTCGTCGCCGCTTTTGACCACCGTCACCGCGTATTCGGTCGGCCGGTCCAGCCAGGCCTCAAGAATGTAAGGCCGCTGCTGCAACAGCTGCTGGGCGCGCTGCACGTCCGCCTGGCTGGTGAGGCGCAGCTGCTGATCGGCCCCCATGTCCTTTTGGATCGGCTTCAAGATCGCCGGCAGCCCCACGGACTCGATCGCCTTGGTGAGGTCACTTGGCCCCACGACCTGCGCGTAGGGCAGGATGTTGACGTTCAAGTCATCGAGAAACACCATTTCCAGGTAGCGGTCCTGCGTCACGGCCAGGATGTCGACCCCTGAGGGCAGCTGTCGTTTGGTCGTGAGCTGCGCTAAGGCATCCCCGTCCACGTTTTCGTTGGCGAACGTGACCACGGTCGCCACCTCAGCCAGCCGCGCGAGCGCCGCCGCGTCGGTCGCGTGGCCGATCAGCGGAATGTCGGCCAACGCCAGGGCGGGGTCGCTTTCGCTGGGGGCCAGCACGATCGTGTTCATCCCCATGGCCTTGGCGGCGTTCGCCATACTGTAAGCCAAGGGCCCGCCGCCAATGATGCCGATCCCAGCACCGGGTTGGATAAAATCAGTCATGATTGCCGCCCTTTCCTGACGCCGCGGGGGCGGCGCCTTCATTTAATCCATCCGCCTCTGGCAGCTCGGCCGGCGGCGTCTTTGCGTTGAAGAGCAAGTTCAGCCCCACGGCCGAAACACTGGCCAGCAGGATCCCGGAGGAGAACAGCAGCTGCAGGGTCTTCGGCAGGAACTGCACGATCTGCGGCTGCACCGTCACGCCCAGCCCGAGCCCGATCGAAATGGCCGCCACCAGCAGGTTCTTGTCGTTATGAAAGTCGACCTGCTGCAGCATGCGGATGCCCTGAACGGCCACCATGCCGAACATGACCAGCATCGCGCCGCCCAGCACGGGACTGGGAATGATGGTCGCTAGCGCCCCGATTTTTGGCAGCAGCCCAAGCAGCACCAGAAACAGAGCAGAGAAGATCACCGGCTTGCGCGTCTTGATCCCGGACAGCTGCACGAGCCCAACGTTCTGCGAGAAGGTGGTGTACGGGAACGTGTTGAAAATACCGCCAAGCATGACGGCAAGCCCTTCCGCCCGGTAGCCTTTCTTCAGGTCCTCACTGGTGATCTTGCGCTCCACCACGTCCCCCAGGGCGAAGAACACGCCGGTGGATTCAACCATCGAGGTGAGCGAGATCAGGATCATCGTCGCAATCGAGCTCCACTCAAAGCGCGGGGTCCCAAAGTAAAACGGCGTCGGGACGTGAAACCAGCTGGCCGCAATGACCGGCTGGAAGGACACCATGCCAAACGCCCCCGCAAGGACCGTGCCGCCGATCAGCCCGATCAGGATCGCGATCGAGCGCACGAACCCCTTGCCCCAGACGTTAAAGGCCAAAATCAGCAGGACCGTGGCCATGCCGACCAGGACGTTGGCGCCGGAGCCGAAGCTTTTGGCCGCCACGTTGCCCCCGCCCAGGTTTTGGAAGGCAACAGGGATCAGCGACAACCCGATCACCGTGATCAAACTGCCAGTCACCAGCGGCGGAAAGAGCCGCCGCAACTTGGCGAACGGCCCGGCGATCAGCGCCACAAAGACGCCGGCGGCAATGATGGCGCCGTACATCGTCTGAATATTGAACTTCTGCCCGATCAGGATCAGCGGCGCCACCGCTTGAACGGCGCACCCCAACACGACGGGCAGGCGGATGCCGAAGAACTTGTTGCCAAAGACCTGCAGGGCGGTGGCGATCCCGCACATGAAAATGTCAATGGAAACGAGGTAAGTCATTTGCTCGCTTGAGAACTTCAGCGCACTCCCAATCAGGATCGGGACCAACACGGAGCCTGAATACATCGCCAACAGGTGCTGGATCCCCAGCACCGCCGCTTTGGGCGCGGATACGTCTGGCTGCTTCATCGAGTCCTCCTAATCTTGTTCAAAAACGACCTGACCGTTTTCAAAGGCCGCAATGCGCGCCAGGGCCTCAACGTGCACGTGGCGCTGGTCAAGCAGGGCCCGCCCCTTCTGGAAACTCTTCTCGATCACCACGCCGACTCCTTCCAGGTGGGCCTGGGCCTGACCGATGATGTCGATCAGGCCTTCAACCGCCTGACCATTGGCGAGAAAGTCGTCAATGATCAGCACCCGGTCATTGGGCCCCAAGAACTTGGTCGAAATGGCGATCGTGTTGGCCGTCTTTTTGGTGAACGAATAGACCTCTGCCGTGTACAAATGATCCTTCAACGTCAGGCTCTTGTGCTTGCGCGCAAACACGACCGGCTTGTGAAACGCCATCCCCGCGGCCAGCGCCGGGGCGATCCCCGAGCTCTCCACCGTCAGGATCTTCGTGATGTCAACGTCTTTAAAGCGCGCATGAAACTCTGCCCCTAATGCCGCCATGAGATCAGGGTCGATTTGGTGGTTCAAGAAGCTATCCACTTTGAGCACGTCCGCCCCTAGCACCTGACCGTCTTGTCTGATGCGATCCTCAAGTAATTTCACTAACTGTCCCCATCCTTTTTCGCGGCCAACCGCGGTTTGTTTCACAAATTTTACCATAGATGCAGGCCCTTCACAATTTGCTTTCCGGGTATTGTGTGGCTTTTGCGCTGGCGTTCCAGTCCGACCAGCCGGCCGCCACTGCCGCCGGATCCCGCCGGCACAAGCTTAGTGGCCCCCGGCAGGCCGTAAATAAAAAAATCCCGATAATTCGTCTTTAGACAAATTAATCGAGACAAGCCAAACATTATCGTCAAATCAGCAGCAAAACCCGATCACTCATCATAGCGGTTCAAGCCGTATGCTTTGATCAGTCTGATCAGCTTGGCAGCGTACGTTGGATCCGTGGCGTAACCGGCCGTCTGCAGCGCCTTGGCCGCTGCTTCGTAGCTGGTGGCTTGCCGGACCGGATCGTACAAATGCGGGTTCCACTTGGGCCCGTTGACTAGCAGCAGGGCATGATCCTTCATGGACGCTTCATCGCTGGGGTAGATCCGAAAGCGCGCGTCGACCGTGACCCATTTGCCGTCTTGGTACTCTTGCGTCTTCATCACCCGCGACGTGGCGGGATCGCTGCCCTTGATGCCGAAAAGGTTGTGGTACTCGCTGGCCAGCGTCGACGTCCCCCAGTCCGACTCCAGGATCGCCTGGGCCAAGGTGATGCTCGGCAGCACCTGATACTGACCCTGCAGCGTTTGCGCGTAGGGGGCCAAGCGCTTGATGAAGGTCACATGGGCTGCCGGCGGCCGCACAGCCGGTGTTGGCTGAGGCCGGCGCAAGCGCTGACACACGCCAATCGCCAAGACGATCACCAGCGCAATGGCCAGCAGGCCCAAGGGCCGCGGCAACGACCGGCGCTTGGCCATCAGCCCTCCTCAGTCGGCGCAGGCAGCTGCGCGCGGGTCCACTCCAGCAGGGTCAGTTGCTTGCTTTCAAGCCGCTGCAGATCCTTTGCCGGCACAATGAAGTCCAGCAAGTCGACCAGGCCGTGGCCGCCGTACGCCATCTGAATCTGCAGGTGCGCCGCCGCGTCCTTGCCCTCGGTGTGCTGCACGCGGGTCTTAACGCCGCTTTGCCGCAGCCAGGCCTGGGCGATTGTCGCCTTGGCTTCCTGGAACCGCCAGGCCACGCCCTCCTCGCTGGGCGCAGTCGCCTCCAGCACCGCAATTTTTTGCGCCAGCATCCACTCGTAATCGGTGAAGAGGTAGCGCAAGGCCGCCCGCTGCTTATCAGTGAGGGCGGCATCGCCCGCGGCCACCGCGGCGAGCGGGATGTGCCACTTGCCAGCCAGCAGCTGCTCGCCGCGATCGGGCCGCGGCTGCAGCATCATCGCGGCAATTTCAACTAATGTCTGATCGTTCATCGTATCACCTCGTCTTCATTCTAACAGAACCAGCCTGCCTCGGCGCACCGACTTGACAGCGTTGCCAGTGCTAGTAATTCCCCCGCAAATCAGCTAACATAAAGCCAAGAGGGGGTGGCAACGTGAAAAAACTTGGTGCACTGCTAGTCGGCCTGCTGCTTTTGAGCGGCTGTTCGGCAGCGGGGATCAATCAGAAGGCCCAACTCCAGACCACGACCAGCACCTTGCGCACGCAAGTCGGCATTCAAACCAAGATGCTGACCCTGATCGATAACGAGGCGGCCGCTTTTCCGTCCACCTTCGAGAAGGCCTACGCCAAAGATCCCACCCAGGACTTCAAAGCCGCGGGGCCCGTCGGCGTGCTGCTGACCAGCCGCGAACAGGCCTATAAGCGCCTTGAGGCCGCCCAAGAGCAAATCGAAACGGCGACCACCGCCCTGACCAAGGTCAGCTCGCAGCGCAGCCCCAACCTCCCGGAGGCGGCGCTCTCAAACGCACTGAACAGCCTGAAGCTCGCCAAACTCGACCACAAGACGTTTGACAGCTATTACAAGGAAATGAGCAGCGCGGAAACGACCTTCTTCAGCACCGTCGCCCAGGCGCCGGATGACGAGGCGGCCATCAACGCGGCGCTGGGCCGCTTGAACGAATACACCAGTTCGCTCAGCCAGCAAGCCGAGATCATTCAGGCCAACCTGCAAACCGTCACCAAAGACGTTGCCGCTTTGAGCAGCGCGGTGGCCAAAATGAAGTGACGCGCCGGCCGGCTTCATGAACGCTTACCAAACAAAATACCCCTGCATCGCGATTCCAGTCCGAATCGTGACGCAGGGGTATTTTTTGGCTCCCCGGCTTCCGGGCCGCGGCCGTCAGCGGCGGGCGCGCCGGCGCACTGCGAGCAGCGCTTTACCCAAGAGCGGGGTCACCACGGCCGCCATCGCGGCCTCAGCGAGCGCATTGATCGCAAAGGCGCCGATCAACAGCCACGCCAAATTGGCGGCGCTGGCCCCGGGCACGACCTGATTGGCGCGACTGGCAAAAAACAGCCACGTGAAGGCGATCACCAGCAGCGTGTTAGTCAGCGCCCCGGCGATGCCCGCCAGAGCGAGCTTGATCGTTGTGGCGCGCCCGCCCTGCCAGCGCTTCAGCCAGTGCCGGAACACAAGCGCCGCCGCCACGCCGACCAGCACGCGCGGCACGATCGCGATCACGGGATTTTGAAACAGCAGCAGGGTCATGGGGTCGCCAGGGGCGGTGTAGGCCTTGAACAGGCTGACCGCGCCCCAAAACAGGCCCATGGCCGCCCCGCCCGGCACGTCAAGCAGCACCCCGGCCAGAATGACCGTCAGGTGGATCGTCGAGATCGCCGGCCACGCCGGGAAAATGCGGATGTAGCCGACCATCGGCACATAGGCCTGAAGCAGGATCAGCGCCCCCAGGATCCCAAGCAGCGTGGTCGTCGCTGTGGCGTGATGTTTTTGCACCACCCTCACCTCCTAATTGCTACCAGTGTACCCTGAAACCAGCCGTTGGCAACAAAAAAACGGCTCAGAGGCCGTTGTTCGTTCGTTGTTATGCCTGACGCCGCAAGAGCTGCGCCGGTGCTTGTTCAGATTGCGTACTGCATGCGGCCACCGCCGGCTCCTGTGCTTCCTTCTTTGATTCCAGCCGGTCCAAGAGCGGCACCAAGTACGTGCGCTCCGCCTGGTGGCGAGCCGCGACGGCTTCATTGAAGGAGGCAAAGGTCCGGTTCAGAACCAGGCGGCCCTTGAAGAACAGGCGCGCGTTCCATTTGCCCGCCTGCTTATCAAATGAGACCCCGGTGACCCCACTTTGGTTAGATGAACGCAGGCTCAGCGTGGCGGCCAAGTTGACGCCTTCCGTCTTGGCGAACTGGTCCTTTTGACCGATCTTCGCCGCAGTCTTGGGGTTCGAGCGAATGGCTTTGCTCATGACCTCGCGCCGGTAGCAACCACATGAGGTGGTCGTGCCCTTACGCAGGCGGTACCCGTCGACGACTGTTTTGTTGCCACAGGAACATTGGCAAAGCCAAGTGGCGTTGCCGTTTTTAGCTGCCCCGGCGTAGGCCAGCACAGTTAGCCGGCCATAGGTCTGGCCGGTCAAGTCTTTTCTTTTCATTGCGTTACACTCCCTGTATTATTCAAAGTTTCCCCAACCATCATTTTGACCTCATACATGAGAATCGTCAAGCGAATACGAAAATTTTTCGCGGTTTTTGTAACGGACCGCGACGCAAATGTCAGGCGGGGTGAAAGGGGGAGAAATATCATGAAAGATTTATGAAAACAGGTAAAATAAGCGTCCGTCTTGGCCAAAGTGCTTTGTTCGGCCGGCTTGCGCTGAAGTAAGTCAGTCAATCGTTCGTTAATAAATAACGGTCAAAATCCTTCAACCGTTCAATTCGTGTTATTTATTTTTTATGATTCATACATTCAAATGCCCAAATGATGCGCTTATGTTCGGATTTCCGGGACGCGCTCTGCCTACTTCTTTATATTTATATTTATGAATATTTTCACGAATACTGGTGGCGGACTCAGTCGCTGCTAATGCCAGCCGTCACTTGCCTGCTTTTGGGGCCCAGATGACAGCGAACGATCACGGCGCCAGCCAGAAAAAAAGCCCTCGGGTCACGTCTGTTGCCAGACATGCCCCGAGGGCTCTGCTTAATCACCGATGCGGGTGAAAAGACTCGAACTTTCATGATCAATAATGATCACAAGATCCTTAATCTTGCGCGTCTACCAATTCCGCCACACCCGCATGACGCTAAGAAGCACAAGAAATAGTATATGGGAGCGCGCAGCCAATGTCAACGCCCCGGCCGGATTTTTCCGGTGCCGATTGCAAGTTCACTAGCCGCTGGTGGCACCAGTTGCAGCCGGTGCCCACACCGCCCGCACCCGTAGCGGGTCAGATCCAGCCGCCGCATCCGCGGGTAGACTTGCCCACAGGCGGGGCACTGGTACTGGTATTTGGCCGGGCGCACCGGCGCGAGGCGCGGGGCAAAGCGCAGTCCCCCGACCGCCTGCAGCATGGCTTTAAAGGCGGGGTCGCGGTGGCGAAACCCCTGGTGGGCCCGGTACAGGTGGTAATGGCACAGCTCGTGCTTGATGATTCCGACCTGGACCGCGGCATCCACCGCCGCGAACAGGTGCGGGTTAAAATCTAAATTTTCGTCGGGCACGTGAAACCGCCCACCGGTGGTGCGCAGGCGTGAATTAAAGCGCGCCTGGTGCTCAAACGGCCGGTGAAAAGCGGTCAGGCTGACCTGTTCGACTAGCGCTTGTAGTTCTTGGTTCGACATCGTATTCTCCGTTCAGGCAAAATATTGCAACAGATCGGCGCGGGTCAGGGCCGCCTTCTGCGCCCCGGCGTAATCCGCCACGAGCTGGCCATCCTGCAGGACGATCAGCCGGTTACCATACGCCAGGGCGTCCTCCAGCTGGTGCGTGATCATCAGGCAGGTCAGGTGCTCCTGCTGCACGATCGTGTTCGTCAGCGTCATGATCTCACTGCTGGTGTGCGGGTCGAGCGCCGCGGTGTGCTCATCTAAAAGCAGCAGCGCGGGTTCTTCCATGGTGGCCATCAGCAGGCTCAGCGCTTGCCGCTGGCCCCCAGACAGCTCCTCCGTCGGCTTGTTTAGCGCCTGGTCGAGGCCGTTGGTCGTCTGCTTGGCCAGCGCCTGAAATTCAGCCATGCGGGCCTTAAGCCCCCGCGACTTCAACGTCAGCCGGCGCCCCCGGCGACTGGCCAGCAGGAGGTTTTCCGCCACCGTCATGCGCGGCGCGGTGCCCATCTTCGGATCCTGAAAGACGCGGGCGATCAGCCGCGCCCGGTGCTCCGGCCGAGCCCTTGTGATGTCCTCGCCGGCCAGCGTGATCGTCCCGGCCGCGACGGGCTTATCGCCGGTGATGGCGTTGAACAACGTCGACTTACCGGCCCCGTTGGCCCCCAGCACGGTGACAAAATCCCCGGGGGCAACGGTCAAATCAATATTTTTCAGCAGCGGCCGGGAGGTTTCCCCGACAGCCACGTTCACGTTCACTTGATGCAAGGTCAGTTGTGCTTCAGCCATTGCGCTTCACCCCATTTTTCAATACGCGCCGCACTTTGAAGCGGTGCTCAAACGCCGGAATCATGATCAAGATCGCCAGGACGATCGCCGAGATCAGCTGGAGGTCGTTGGGCGAAAAGCCGAGCTTTAACACCAGGAGCAGGACGAAGCGGTACAAGATACTGCCCAGCACCGTGGCAATCAGGCGCTGGCTCAAGGTCAGCTCGCCGAACAGCACCTCCCCGATGATGATCGACGCCAGCGCGATCACGATGACCCCGATGCCCATGTTCACGTCGGCGTACCCGTTATTCTGGGCAATCAGCGCACCGGACAGCGCCACCAGCCCGTTGCCGACGATCAGGCCCAGCACTTCCTGGCGGGCCGGAGCGATCCCCAAGCTCCTGGCCATGGTCGGGTTATCGCCGGCGGCAATGAAGCCCTGCCCCAGCTGGGTGTTCAGAAACAGGATCAACAGTGTGACCACGACCACCGCGACGACTAGGCCGACCAGCACGCTGTCGAAGTACGGCGGCAGGGCCTGCAAGAACTTGGTACCGAATAAGTTCGCCTTGTTCAGCAAAGACAAGTTCGAGCGCCCCATGATCCGCAGGTTGACCGAGTAAGCCCCGGTCATCACCAGGATCCCGGCTAAGAGCACCGGGACCTTGCCGACGGTGGTCAGAAAGCCGGTGATGGCCCCTGCGGCCATGCCTGCCAGCATCCCCAGCAGCGTCGCGAGCAGCGGCGACACCCCGTGCGTGATGGCCGCGACGGTGACCGCCGCGCCCAAGGGAAACGTCCCTTCCACGGTCATATCGGGAAAATCCAAGATGCGGAAGGTCAAAAACAGGCCGACCCCCATCAAACCGTACAACAATCCTTGCCCAATGGCTGAAACTCCTAAGCTCATCATTATTCGATCACCTTCCCGTTCTTTTTGGCATCATCCACGACTTGCTGCGGGATCGTCAGCCCCAGCACTTTGGCCTGCTTGAGGTTGATGATCAGCTCACCCTTCTTGGCGAAGTGGATCGGCGTGGTGGCCGGCTTTTTCCCCTTCAAGATGGCGGCAGTCATTTTGCCGGTTGCCACCCCGAGGTCAAACTGGTTCAGCCCTAAGGTGGCGACCCCGCCCTGCTTGACCATCGTGTCCACCGTCGGAAAGACGGGAATCCGCTGCGTGTTGGCGACCTGGACCAGCGTTGGCATCGCGCTGGCGATCGTGTTGTCCGTCGGCACGAAGATCGCGTCGACCTGCGTGACCATTTGCGCGGCCACCTGGTGCAAATCGTTGGTCGAGGCAATGGTATAATTTTTCACGGTGAAGCCTTCGTGCGGCGCCTCCTGGGTGACCATCTTGGCCTGGACCTGCGCGGAAGAATCGCTGGACGTGGAGATCACGCCGAGCACCTTGGCGCGCGGCATGATCTGCCGCACCAGCTTCAGCTGCGCCTTGATCGGGGCCTGATCGGAGACCCCGGTAATGTTGTTGCCAGGCCGCTGGTTGTTCTTGACCAGCCCGGCCCCCTTGGGATCCGTGATCGCTCCCAGGACGATCGGGATCTTTGAGGACGCGTCCGCCAGCGCCTGCGCAGACGGGGTGGCGATCCCGATCATGGCCGCGGCGTTCTCGTTGACGAAGCGCTCCGACATCGTCTTCATGTTGCTTTGGTCATTTTGGGCGTTTTGAAAATCGATCTTGACGTTCTTGCCGACCGTGTAGCCGGCGTCCGCCAGGCCCTTAATGATGCCCTTGTGGATGGCGTCAAGCGCCGGGTGGCTCATCAGTTGCAAGATCCCGACCGTCGGCACCTGCGCCGGTTTTGGCTGCTGCGGGCGGCCGGTCGTCGCGAAGGCGACCCCTAAGAACCCCAGCAGGATCACGATCAATCCAATCATACGTTTCATAATAATTGCTCCTCCTAAACTCAAAAAGGCAGATCCAACCGCGCAGGCTGCGGAGATCTGCCGAAACAAAAATCCGCATAAACTCAACTGTTCAGAGTCTATGCGGACATACAAGTGGAACGCCAACATAGACACGACCTGCGTGTGGCAGGTCGTGTCAGCGACCTACCTAGTGTTGGCTTTGCCAGCGAACATTGATCTGGGTAGTCATGGGCTTCATGTTGCGTTCCTCCTCTTGATTAATTAAAAAGAGCGTACCTTTTTCGCCCCGGGTCTGTCAAGCGTACTCATGAAAAAAGGGCCGATTATTTTGGCTTACGCCAGCCGCGTGATCTTGCTCAGCTGGACCATCATGCGTTCGGTGGCCGCATCTTGCGCCTTCTCCGCCGCGTTGAAGGCCGAGACGTCCAGGCTGCCTGGCGCATCATGTAAGCTCTCCGTCATCGCCTGGCAGGCGGCCACAAAGTCGCGGTAGGCGGCGACCAGCAGCTTGTGCGCGCCGATGAAGCGGGCCGGCGCACTGGGCGCCGCCAGCGTCTCTAGCAGCGCCGCATAGTGATTCGTGCCCGCTTCAAACTGCTGCTTGGTCTGCGCGTAAGTGGCCGCGTCAAACGACGCGCTCGTCCCCGCGTCGATCGCGGCGCGCAACGCCGTGAACTGCGGATTGAGCCGTTCTTGCTCGGCCTCTGTCCCGTTCATGACCTGCTGCATCACGTTGCTGAAGTGGACCATTTTTTGCTGATTCTTATTCATGCGAATTCCTCCTCCGAGAATAATTGGGTTGCGACCGGCCAACGCCTGAGCGCCCTGCTCCGCCCTTGCCCTCGCCGCCAAAAAACAGCGGCAATGCCAAGGGCTTAGCTGGTCGTCAGGCTAAAAGCGCCCGGTCTTCACACCTTTTAATTGGGTTGCGACCGGCCAAAATCAGCCGGTCTCCACACCTTAAAAAAAGGCCACCCCCGGCCGAAGCCAGCGGGTGGCCTTCCTGCAACCTTGTCACTAGTTTAATCCTTTTTCGCGTGACGTTGGAAGAATTTCACGATTTCGACGATCACAATCATCGCGACGCCGGCGCCCAGCACCGTTGCCCACTGGTGCCAGTCCAGCTCGGTCACGTGGAACAGGCCATTAAAGCCCGGGATCAGGATGGTCACGGCCAGCAGCACCCCGGACAGCAAGATCGCCCAGTTGAACGCCTTGTTGCGGAAGAAACCGACCGTAAACAGGCTTTGGTGCACGGACTTAACGTTGAACGCGTGGAACAGCTGGATCAAGCCCAAGGTGGCATAGGCCATCGTGAGGGCGTCCGCGTGGATCGCCGCACTGCCAGTGTGGATCGGCCAAGTGATGGCGATGAAGTACACCCCAAGCGTCAGAGCGCCTTCCAGGATCCCCTGCCAGATCACCGCGGCACCCACGCCGCCGGTGAAGAAGTTGGACTTGCGGCCGCGGGGCTTTTGCTTCATGATCCCCGGCTCGGTGGGCTCAACCCCCAGGGCAATGGCCGGGAACGTATCGGTGACCAGGTTGATCCACAGGATGTGCACCGGGGCCAACAGCTGCCAGCCCAGCATGGTCATCATAAACAGCGTCAAGACTTCCCCTAGGTTGGCGGACAGCAGGTACTGGATCGCCTTTTGAATGTTGGAGAAGACCTTTCGGCCCTCCTCGACCGCGATCACGATGGTGGAGAAGTTATCGTCGGCCAGCACCATGTCGGATGCGCCCTTAGACACTTCCGTCCCGGTGATGCCCATGCCGATCCCGATGTCGGCCGCCTTTAACGCCGGCGCGTCGTTCACCCCGTCGCCGGTCATGGCAACGACCTTACCGCGCTTTTGCCAGGCGTTGACGATGCGGACCTTATGCTCCGGCGCGACCCGGGCATACACGGAGTACTGGGCCACGTTTTTGGCGAATTCTTCGTCGGACTGCTGGTCCAGCTCGGCGCCGGTGATCACGGCGCTGTCGTCCCCTGGCGCAATGATCCCCAGCCGCCCAGCGATCGCCTCGGCGGTGTCCTGGTGGTCCCCAGTGATCATCAGCGGCCGGATCCCGGCCGCCTTGGCGTCCGCCACGGCCTTGGCCGCTTCCGGCCGCTCCGGATCGATCATCCCAATGAGCCCCGCAAAAATCAGGTCCTGCTCGATGGTCTCGGAGTTGACCGAAGCGGGCACAGCGTCAATGACCTTGTAGGCCGCGCCCAACACGCGCAGCGCCTGCTTGGCCATCCCCGTGTTCTCGCGGAGGATGGTGGCCTCGTCCGCTGCGGTCAGGTCGCGGCTCCCCGCGCCTTCCGCAAGCATGGTCGTGCGCTTGAGCAGCTGGTCCGGGGCGCCCTTGGTGGTGACCAGGAACTTACCGTCTGCCAGCTGGTGAATGGTGGACATCAGCTTGCGTTCCGAATCGAACGGCACCTCGGCCACGCGCGGCGCGGCCTGAAGCTTAGCCGCCAGATCAAAATCGTGCTGCTGACCGTAGGCGACGAGCGCAGTCTCCGTGGGGTCGCCCAGCATCTCGCCGTCTTCTTGGATCTTCGTGTCGTTGGCAAAGTTCATGATGCGCATCAGCGGGTTAGCGGATTGGATCCCGTCTTTGGCGTCGTGCAGTTGGCCATCGTAGTACACTTTCTCGACGGTCATCTTGTTTTGCGTTAACGTCCCGGTTTTATCTGAGGCGATGATCTCGGTCGAGCCTAAGGTTTCCACCGCTGGCAGCTTGCGGACGAGCGAGTTACGCTTCGCCAGCTTCTGCGTGCCCAGCGCCAGGATCACGGTGACGATGGCCGGCAGCCCCTCCGGGATCGCCGCCACGGCCAGCGAAATCGCCGTGAGGAACATTTCCGGCAGGGTTTCGGCCCCGCGCCAGACGCCAACGGCAAACACGAACGCCGCGATCACCAGGATCATGATGGTCAGCGTCTTCCCCAGCGCCTTGAGGTTTTCCGACAGCGGCGTGGTGGTTTCCTGCGCGGCGTTCAGCATGCCGGCGATGCGGCCGACTTCGGTTTGCATCCCCGTGGCCACGACCAGGCCAACCGCCCGGCCGTACGTGATGTTCGAGTTCATGAAGACCATGTTCGTCCGGTCGCCGATGCCGATCTCATCGCCTTCCAGCGGCGCCGTCTGCTTTTCAACCGGGACGGATTCACCGGTCAGCGCTGACTCTTCGCTTTTCAGGTTAGCCGACTCCAGCAGGCGCAGGTCGGCCGGGACGACATCCCCCGCCTCCAGCAGGACGATGTCCCCGACCACCAGCTCGGAGCTGGGCACGGTCAGGGTCTGGCCGCCGCGGCGCACGTGCGCGTTCGGCGTCGACATCTTCTGCAAGGCGTCGATCGCCTCTTCGGCTTTGCTCTCCTGGAACACCCCAAACACCGCGTTCAAAATCACCACGGCGAGAATGATGAAGGCGTCGGCCCACTCGTGCACCACGAACCCCGAGATCAGGGCCGCGACCAGCAGGACGATGATCATGAAGTCCTTGAATTGATCCAAGAACCGCTGCAGCAGCGTCTTCTTCTCCCCTTGAGCCAAGGCGTTGGGCCCATTTTGCGCCAGCCGGGCCTGCGCCGACTGCGCGGAAAGCCCCGTTTCCTCATTGGTCTGAAGCCGCTTCAATGCTTCGTCGTTGGTGATGGCGTAAAACGCTTTTTGCTCTGCCAATTGATTTCCTCCTATCGGGATTAACTCCCTTAAGCTTACCATGCTCCAGAAAAAAAGAGACTTACGCCGCCTTGTGGCAGCATAAGTCTCACAGTTTCAGGTCACACCAGAATTTAGCCTAGCTGATGACATGACCACGGCAAGCGCCGTTAGTTACTCCCTTATGTGTAGGATAAGTATACCTAATCGTTGCCTTCCGGGCAAGCGTTATTTCCAGAAATCGTCGAAGACCGTGATCGGCAGGTGGCGCTTGTGGGCGGACCGCAGATACCAGCTTTCGATCTTCTCGGCGTCGGCAGCGGCAACGGCTTTGCCCTCCAGGTAGTCATCGATGGCGCGGTAGGACACGCCCAGCGCGACCTCATCCGGCAGGGCCGGCCGGTCCTCCTCAAGGTCCGCCGTCGGGGCCTTCTCGTACAGGTGCGCCGGCGCCCCCAGGAGCTTCAAGATGCTGGCGCCTTGGCGTTTGTTCAGGCGCCACAGTGGGGTCACGTCGGCCCCGCCGTCGCCGAACTTCGTGTAAAAACCGGTGACGGCTTCGGCCGCGTGGTCGGTGCCCACGACGACGCCGCTGCGGGCGCCCGCGATGGCGTACTGGGCGATCATGCGCGCGCGGGCCTTCATGTTGCCCTTATTGAAGTCGGAGACGGTGAGGCCGTTTGCGACCACTGCTTGTTCCATTGCGTCGACCGAAGCTTTGATATTGACGCGCATGGTTTCGTCGGCCTTCATGAACGCGATCGCCGCCATAGCGTCCGCCTCATCGGCCTGCTCACCGTAAGGCAGCCGCACCGCAACGAACCGGTAAGCCTGGTCGCCGGTTTCCTGGCGCAGCTCCGTCATCGCCTGCTCAGCCATGGCGCCGGCCAGCGTCGAATCCTGGCCGCCGGAGATCCCCAGCACGTAGGTCTTCAGCCCGCTAAAGTGGCTGATGTAAGCCTTGAGAAAATCCACGGAGCGGCGCAGCTCTTGGGCCGGGTCGATCTCCGGTTGAACGTGCAGTGCAGTGATAATTTCTTTTTGTAATGGACGCATAATGTCTCCTTTGACAAACCTAAAGATGCTTACAACTGCTGCTTTTGCACCTTGACCTTCACGTGCTTGATCAGGTCCATCTTGTCGTCCCACAACTGCTGCGACAAATCGACCGGGTACTCCTGCGGGTTCAGCACCCGCGTGTACTCGTCCCACAGCGAATCGACGCTGCGCAGGCAAAAGTCGCGAATGGCATTCAGGGTCGGCAGCTCATAAACCAGCTTACCCTGATCGAAGATGGTCTGCAAAACCGGCCGCGCGTTGAAGTTCGTGACGGTCTTATTGATGTACGGGTAGCTGGGATGGAACATGTACAGCTCGTCTTGGCCGGCCACTTCCTCCTCGTCGCGGGCGATGAAGTCGCCTTCTGACTTGCCATTGGAACGGCGGGTGATGCGCCAGACCTGCTTTTTGCCCGGTGTCGAGACCTTCTCGGCGTTGGACGACAGCTTAATGGTGTCGACCATCTTACCGGCCTCGTCCTCAATGGACACTAGCTTGTAGACGGCCCCCAGCGCCGGGTGATCGTAGGCCGTGATCAGCTTCGTGCCGATGCCCCAAATGTCGATCTTGGCGCCTTGCATCTTCAGGTTCTGGATCGTGTTTTCATCCAGATCGTTGGACGCCACGATCTTCGTGTTGGGAAAACCGGCCTCGTCCAGCTGCTGGCGCACGCGCTTAGAGATGTAGGCCATGTCGCCGGAATCGATGCGCACGCCCTGGAAGTCAATCTGACTGCCCATTTCCTTAGCCACCTTGATCGCCGCCGGCACGCCGGAGCGCAAGGTGTCATAGGTATCGACCAAGAACGTCACATCGTGGTTGACCTCGGCGTACGCCTTGAACGCGGCGTAGTCGTCGCGGTAGGCCTGCACCAAGGCATGGGCGTGCGTGCCGGCGATCGGGATACCGAAGAGCTTGCCGGCCCGCACGTTAGACGTCGAGTTAAACCCACCAATGTACGCCGCGCGCGTGCCCCAAATGGCGGCCGAAGTCTCCTGGGCGCGCCGGGTGCCGAACTCCATCAACGGGTCGCTGCCGACCACGGCGCGGATGCGGGCCGCCTTGGTCGCGACCAGCGTCTGGTAGTTCAGAATGTTAAGCAGCGCGGTCTCGACCAGCTGAGCCTGCGCCAGCGGCCCTTCGACCTGCAGGATCGGCTCGTTGTTGAATACCAGGTCGCCTTCGACGGCCGAGCGCACCGTACAGGTGAACTTCAGCGCCCGCAGGTAATCCAAAAAGCCCTGCGGATAAGCGGTCGACTCCTTTAAGTAGGCCAAGTCAGACTCGCTAAAGTGCAGTTTTTGCAGGTACTCCACCGCGTGCTCCAGCCCGGCAAACACCGCAAAGCCGCTGCCGAAGGGCAAGTCGCGGAAGTAGCACTCAAACACCGCATTGCGCTCCGCGATGCCTTGCTGCCAGTAGGTGTACATCATGTTCAGTTCGTAAAAGTCCGTATGCAAGACTAAGCTGTCGTCCGCATAAACCATTGTCTGCTCCTTTGCGCACGGGACTGCCGTGCGACTGTCTTGGGTTAGAATGATAGCTATTATACCAAAAATGCGAAGGCCGTGCTTTATTGCACGGTCTTCGCTAAGCAGTTTTAAGATTTTGCGCCTTAACGTTCCAAATAGAACTCGAAGCGTTCCCCCACGTACTGGGTGCGTACGTATTCGAACGGGGTCCCATCTTGCAAGAAGGACGTCTGCCGCAGCCGCAGGATCGCCGCCCCGCGTTTGATGGCCAGGTACTCGGCGATGCGCTCCGAAGCCAGCATTGCGCTGACCGTTTGCTGCGCCCCGCCCAGGACGTAGCCGCCTTTTTTCT
This sequence comes from Lacticaseibacillus jixianensis, assembly GCF_003946485.1. Classification (GTDB taxonomy): domain Bacteria; phylum Bacillota; class Bacilli; order Lactobacillales; family Lactobacillaceae; genus Lacticaseibacillus; species Lacticaseibacillus jixianensis. The sequence continues at coordinate 31,418 of NZ_RHOJ01000024.1, forward strand.
CCAGGGTGTGGTAAAACGACTTGGTCACTTCACTCTTGGAGAAATCCTTAACGAGGTCGTAAGGCACCGTGGCGACTTCAAAACTGATCGGGATCTCGTCGGCAAAGCGGATCCGCTCCATGCGCAGCACCTGGTCGCCGTCCTTAAGCTTGAGCTTCTCGCTTTCCGACAGCGACGGCTTGGCCACGTGGTAGGAAATTGTCTTGCTGGACGGCTTTTTCCCCTGTGCGATCATGATGTCCGTAAAACTGGTGACCCCGGACACCCGCTCTTGCACCTTCTGGTTGGCCACGTAAGTCCCCGCGCCGATGCGCCGCTCCAAAATGCCTTCGTCGACCAGCGTCTGGATGGCCTGGCGCAGGGTCATCCGCGACACCGCAAACGTGACGGCCAAGTCGCGCTCGCTGGGAATGCGGTCGCCGACCTGCCACTTGCCGGCCTCAATGTCCTGCTTGATCTGGTTATGAATCTTAATGTATACCGGTGCTTCCACGATCTTCGTCCTCCCTTGCCCGGGTGGGTCTAAGCCCAACGATACCTATATCATAACTGGTATAGACCTAAAGCACAAGGGACTGGTCAAAGATTATTCCCGATCCTTGGCGATCGTGGCGTCCACGCCGGCCACCACCGCCGGCATGAAGCCGGCAGCCGCCATCGCCAGCATCCCCGCCACCGTCGTCCCGCCGGGGCTGGCCACCTGATCGGCCAGGTCCATCGGGCTTTCCGTGCTTTGCGCAGCCATCAGCCCGGAGCCCATGACCGCCTGCGCCGCGATTTTCGTCGCCACCTGCTTGGTCAGGCCGTACTTCACCCCGGCGCGGCTGAGCGCGTCGATGAACATGTAGACAAAGGCCGGGGAACTGCCGGCCAGCGCGACAAAGGTGGAAAAGTCGGCCTCAGGCAGCGCCATACTTTCGCCCAGCGTGTTAAGCAGGGCCACGACGGCCGGCAGCACGGGCTGCGCCGCGGCGTTGGCGGCATACGCCGTCATGCCGGCGTTCAGGGCCACGTTCAGGTTCGGCATCACCCGCACCAGCGGCAAAGGCTGATCAGCCCAGGCGGCCAGCGTCTTGAGGTCCACGCCGGTCAAAAGTGACAGCAGCGGGCGCGGATGCTTGGCCAGCGCCTCGTGCACCTCACGCAGCACGGGCTTGCCGACTGGCGGCGCCACCGCCAGCACGACCCAGTCGGCCTGCTCAACGACGGCGGCGTTGCTGGCAGCGGCAGTGGCCCCGATCCGCTCGGCGTAGGGCTGATAGTTGGCGGCATGGCCGCCGTGCACGATGATGTCCGCCGGTGCCACGGCCTTGGCCTTCAGCAACCCGGCAATGATGGCCCGCGCCATGTTGCCCGCGCCGATAAATCCGATTTTCATTTTGACTCCTCCTTTTGCTTCAAGACTTCAAAAAAAGGCCGCCCCACTGGCAGCCCCACAATGGAGGATCTAGGATTCGAACCTAGGAACCCGAAGGAACGGATTTACAGTCCGTCGCGTTTAGCCTCTTCGCTAATCCTCCATGAATCAACGCCTTTTAGCATACAAAAAATCAGCCAGGCATGCAACGCTTTTTTCGCGGTGCTCAGGCCTCAAGGGTCACCAAAGTCGCCGCCCACTCGGCAAACCAATCATCTGACCGCCACTCGTTTAGGCGGCGCAGCCCGTACCCCATAGGCTGATGATGATAGGTGGTGGCCCCCACCTGCAGCGCCGGATCGCGCCGGTGCAGGTGGCCGAACACGACGTCGGCGACCTCGGCCCGCTCCAGCAGTGCCCCCAGGTGCCGCGAGCCCATCAAGGCCGTGGCCATCTGCCAGCGCGGATGAGCCGGGCTGTAGACCATCAGGCGCGCGGTCGGGACGAAGTGGGTCACGTAGATCACCCGCTTGCCGGCCGCCTCCGCCAGGGCCCGCCTCGAGGAGGCGAGCACCCGCTGCATGCGCGCCTCATCGGCCACCGGCTGGTCAATGGCCGCATCGATCCAGTACGCCCGCTTCCACTGGGCAAAATCCGCCCCCTGAGCCCGCAGCGCAGCCGGCGCCAGGGAATAGTCGTACCAGCCGTTGTTGCCGATGATCACCGTGTTGGTGTGCGGCACCGGGTACGTCTTTTCGTGCAGGTATAAGGGCGAACCCGCACTCTGGGCGGTCTGGTACGACACATTTTTGACCAAGTCGTGGTTCCCCGCCAGGTAGCGGATCACCACCGCATCGCCCACGGCCTGCTGCAGCGCCTGGTAAAAGTGCTGCGTCAGCGCAAAGTCATTGAAGCTGTCGCCGGCGTTCACGTAGACCTGGTAGTGGTGCGCCACCAGGTAAGCGGCGATCCGGGTCACTGCCGCCGGCGAAGCGATGTGGTTCACATCAAAGTGATTATCGACGCTAAAGCCGAGCTTAACCATCACGCTCTCCTTTCCCATTCAGGGCCGAAACCGCCTGCCACGCCGGATTGCCTCTGCTGCCGCGGCTGACCGCGCCCCAGCCTTGCCCCCATGGTGGAACGCCAGGCGGCCGTTTGTCAACTCTGCGGCCCGCAGCCAAAAAGCGCGCCGCCTCGGCCCGCCTGGGGCAACGAAACGGCGCGCTAAAACGAGAGCCTTAGTTGACGCCCTGCATCAGTTTTTCGATGCGCGGCACGATGAAGAACATTAAAATGCCCAGGACAACGGTTAAGGCCCCGATGATCCCAAAGTAGGCCAGTTCGGTGCCCGGCGTGTAGAACCGGACTAATTGCGCGTTAATGGCCTGCGCCGCCGCATCGCACAGGAACCACATGCTCATCATCTGCGACGAAAACGCCTTGGGCGCGAGCTTGGTGGTGACGGACAGGCCAACTGGCGAGATCAGCATTTCGGCGATTTCGACCACGGCCCAGGAGAGCACCAGCCAAAGGGGCGAGACGCGCGCGGCCGCGCCCGAGATCATCAGTGGCAGCATCATGACCATGTAGGAGAGCCCGGCGAAGATCAAGCCGGCGGCAAACTTTTTCGGTGAACTCGGTTGCTTGTTGCCCATCTTGACCCACAGCCGAGCAAAAATCGGTCCGTACAGCAAAATAAACAGTGGGTTAAGCATCTGGAACCAGCCGGGTAAAATCTGGAACCCGGCAAAGTGCAGCTGCGTCTGGTTGGCGGCAAAAACGGCCAAGACGGACGAGCCGGATTCCTCGATCGCCCAGAAGATCACCGCGGCCAAGAAGAGCGGCACGTAGGCCCACACGCGGGAGCGCTCGACTTTGGTGACCTTCTCGGACCGCAGCATCATCCAGAAATAGATGACCGGAATGGCAATGGCGAACAGCGTGATCAAGCTGATCACGTTGGTCACGTTCAGCGTGCCGGTGAGGCCCATAATGCCGAGCAGCACGGCAAGGACTAAGGCGCCTAGGCCGATTTTGACCAGCAGCGGCCGCAGCTCGGCCGCGGTGATTGGATCCGGGGCCTGATTGTCCTTATGATTAATGTACTTGCGCCCATCGATGACATAGACGATCAGCCCCACGGCCATCCCAAACGCCGCCAGGGAAAAGCCTACGTGGAAGTTGTACTTGGCCTGGAACCAGGTGACGATCAGCGGGGCAAGCAGGGAACCAAAATTGATTCCCATGACGAAAATGGAGAACCCGGAATCACGGCGCAGGTCGCGTTCGCTGTACAGGTTGCCAACCATTTCAGACACGTTCGGCTTCAGCAGGCCGGTCCCGAGCACGATCAAGACGATCGAGCCAAACAGCGCCACCGCGCCGGCAGGCAGGCTCAGCATGATGTGGCCGAGCATGATCAGCACCCCGCCCCAGAACACGGTCTTGCGCGCGCCGAGGAGGCGATCGGAAATGAATCCGCCGATCGTGGAGCTCAAGTACACCAGTGACCCGTAAATCGACATGATCGACAGCGCGGTGGCTTGACTGAAGCCGAGCCCCCCCTTGGTCACGGAATAGTACATGTAGTAGATCAGGATGGCCCGCATCCCGTAGTATGAGAACCGTTCCCAGAACTCGGTCATCGACAGGGTCAAGAGCCCCCGGGGATGGCCCAGAAATTGTTTTTCTTTTTTTGGTTTTTCCATAAAAAATGCTTCCTCTCTCACTCAGCCCTAGTCAATTGCAAGAGGTTGCTGAGAATACAAGGAAACATTATAAGCGCGAATGGTTATCCACTCAAACTGAATTTTCTCGTCCTCGCCGCTTTCTCATTTGGTTCCTCATAATAGTGGTGAGGCCGCGCAGTGTCATCTGAAAAGGGCGCGAATACGCGGAATTAAACCGGATTCAGCAATAAGCGTCGCATGAGCACTTTCTGAGCCTGAAAGCGCTGTGAATGAGAAGATTATAAATACTCACTTGCTACTTTCAGTCGTCCCTGCCGCTTTGCCCGTACTGCCCTGGCTGCTTGAGCCGGCTTCACTAGCCTTGGCCGCCGCCTGCGACCGCTTGCTGAAGGTGACCACGCTTTGCGGCAGCTGGCCGCCGAAGTACTGTTGGCCCAGGCTTTGGCACTGGCTGAAGAATTCCTTGCTAGCCGCATTGAACGCCGCCTGATCAGTCCCGCTGAGCATCTTCAACGTCTGGTTTGCGGCCTCAGCGTACGCCTTGAGCGCCTTAGTCAGGGCCGGCTCACTGTCATTATCGGCCAGCTCCAAAGCAACCTTCGCCACCTTCTTTTCGCCGCTGGCTGCCGCCTTTTTGATCACGCCGGCGGGCTGCTTGTACGTCGCCAAGTTCAGCGGGGTGACCACCGCGTCAGCCAGGGCCACGTACCGCTTTTGCAGCTGCGCTGTGGTATACTTTCTGCTAGTGATCACGGTCTTTTGACTGCTGCTTTTAGCCGCATCGTTATCCTGCTTACCACAGCCGGCCCCCACCAGCATGGCCGCAAGAATCATCATTAAATACCCAAGTTTTTTCATGATCCGCCTCCATTGGTCATGATTATAGCATAAGAAAGGACGTGCACAATGGCACTCTGGCATCTCATGTTTAACCGGCCGGCGTTCACCAAGGGCCAGGCCAAGCATATCGTCTACACGCTCCAAGACCGCGGCGAGTTCGGTGGTTTCCCGGTCGTGCATGTCGGGATCGTGCGTGATACTGAAGAGCTCCTGTACATCGACCTCCAGTTCAAGCTGACCCTCGGCCTGACGCAGGACACCTTCGAAAACATGCTGAAATACCTGCTCGTGCTTTCAGGCCGACTGGACACCGCCCCCCTGTCCGTTTACTTTGCGGTGATGCAAAAGAACCTGGATGAGCTGCAGATCACTTACCAGCGCTACGAAGATCACAGCCTGGACGTCTTTTTCTGGCAAGGGCCGCCCATCGTGGCGCCGGCGGAAGACAAGGAGCAATTGCGGTTCCGGCAGGACGAGCAATCCGGTCAGTGAGCGAACGCATTCACCGCAAGTTGCCTTTAAAAAGGGGTTTACACGGCCTTTACCCTCCTGTATAATTACGTTTGTTGTCATGAAATGCCGTCTTAGCTCAGTTGGTAGAGCATCGGTATCGTAAACCGAGGGTCGAAGGTTCGAATCCTTTAGACGGCAGCATACGGCGGGAACTCCTCAGCGAGGTTCCTGCCTTTTTTGATACTCATTCGCGTAATCTTTCGCCAAGGAGGAAATCATTTTGAGAACAAGCCGCCGCAGACATTCTACTATTGGCCTCGCCACTGCCGTTATTGTTGCGCTGGTGGCCTGGGGCGCGCAGAAGCTGAATCAGCCCATGAACCAGCCGGCCGCCCCGGCGCAGTCGCAGGCCCAGACCGCTAGTTATTCACAGCTGGCCGCCCTCACCTATCAAAGTGGCCGCTCACCAGTCCTCACCGTTAACCACGATCGTGCCGCGCTTGATCTCGCCGACTGGGCCGGGCCAGCAATCAAATATGGCAATCTTGACTCGCTGAACCGCACCACCACCAACGTCGGTTATCTGAACCGGCAGACCTTGATCCGCTCGGCCGGGCGCCCGAGTCAGACCTTTGAGCCCACCGGCTGGCACAATCGCTATAGCGTGATTGACGGCAAGCGGGTGAATCGTCAAAACCGCGGTCACCTGATTGCCTACACCCTGTCAGGTAATCTATCCGCAAGCGGCAGCTATGATCCTGGTGCACTCGGTTCCAGTGATAATCCTAAAAACTTGGCGACCCAGACTGAATTTGCCAATCAGGTCTTGATGCAACCGTATGAAGAACAAGTTCGTCAGGCCTTAGCGGCGAATGCTAAGGTGATTTATCAGGTCACCACGGTCTTTCGCGGCCGCGAGCTGATGCCCCGCGGCTACTGGCTCCAGGCTAAAGGCACGAACGGCCTGGACTTCAACGTTTTCATCTACAACGTGCAAACCGATATCCGCTACGACTATGCCACCGGCCGCAGCGTCGTTGACCACCAGATCCAGGTCCCCACGCCCTAAGCGGCTGAGGATGCGATTCCTTTTAACAACGCAAGCCAAAGCGCCCTGCATGGCGATTCCAAACGTGAATCACCATGCAGGGCGTCTTTGTGCCACTAGGGGCCTCAAAGCGGCAGCGAGAGATGCTTTCTGCCTCGGCCGGTGCTTGACGGCGCACAATTTCGGCGCATCACGCCGCTGGTTGATCGGTTTAACGACGGCGCACAAAAAAGGCCAACCTCATCGGCTGACCTTGTTAGCTCCGGATGTCAGGCTCGAACTGACGACAACCTGATTAACAGTCAGGTGCTCTACCAACTGAGCTAATCCGGAATAAAAAAACAGCGCGGCAGCTTCCTACCCTCGCAGGCAGTCACCCACCAACTACTCTCGGCGTAGAGAAGCTTAACTTCTGTGTTCGGCATGGGAACAGGTGTATCCTTCTCGCTATCGCCACCGCACTTATTT
>NZ_RHOJ01000025.1 GCF_003946485.1 Lacticaseibacillus jixianensis
TACCGATGCATGGCGTAACAGCCTAGACCACTATCAAGAATTCGTTATCATCGTTGCACTTGACTTGAAAATTGAGGTATATTGCTAAGAACACTGCTGTTCCGAATTATTTGCTTAGAGCGAGTGCCTTCGGTGGAGCTGGCGTGCATGTATTTATCTTATGCTCTGGCTTCGGCTTGTTCCTGAGTTATAAGAAACGGGCGTTAACTTACTTTGGTTTTTTAAAGCGACGATTTGGAAAAGTATATTTTTCTTATATCACGGTTGTTCTGCTAACTTTTGTATGGATATCGCTGACCGAAAAGAGGCTACCCTGGTACCAACTAGCCAGTCATGTCTTTCTTTTCAAGATGTTCTCACCCAGTTTGGACGAATCAATGGGGGTCCAAATGTGGTTCATATCTACGATTATTCAGTTTTATCTTGTGTTCTATTTACTTTGCCAAATCAAGGCAATAGCGCACCAATCTTTACGTTCTTCTGATACTGTTCTCCTTATTGCTTGCTTCTGTTGTAGCATGTTGTGGCTTGCAGTTGTATATCTGACTGGGCACAATGGTGATAGAAACTGGAGCAGTTTTTTCATAACATATTTGTGGGAATTTTACCTTGGAATGTATATAGCACAGTATTATTATGATCATGGAAGGCTGCCTCTTATAGAAGTTTCCTATATAAAGCTGCTTAGTTGCTTTCTGATTTTTTTCGCTATATATATCGTTCTATCGACCAGTGGATCTATTATTAGGGTTTTTAATGATCCGTTTTCACTGGGCGCATATCTATCGTTGGCACTTCTTGTTTACCGCAGCCCGCTGGGATTAATTAACCATTTTATTAAACGAGTCTCTAAATACTCGTACGAGCTATATCTTCTGCATATTCTGATATTTAGTATTTGCTTCTACTACTTATCAGAAATTAATTTAACTCTGTCCGTTGTTGTCTCCCTCGCTGTAGCTTTTACAGCCAGCTATCTCTATTATAGAATCACCTCAAGAATCAGCCTTCCATTGATTGGTAAGACAGCACATTTACAATAACGTTTTAGAACTCTTCAAATTGTGCGCTTGGTGATTCTTGCTTTTAGCTGATGGTATTAAAGTTGAAAGCTAATAACACTTTGTCAAGTAGTTGCCGCACGGCACGCCATTTCGGCATCTATTCGTCACATTATCTTGAATGATACGTGCTTGGCATTTGGTGGGAACATTCATGGCATGAGCGGCAACGTCCGTTGTCTGCCTCTACCAATCAATAAGACAACTAAAGATGCTACACCCACAAGAATTAGATTCCTGATGGTGCGGCATTTTATTATCGTTTGGTCAAATAGATATGCTGTAAATCTTCAATGTCTAATTCTGTCAGTCCAAGCTGAGAGGTTAGATACTCTTGCCAAGATTGATATTCATTCTGAATTAGTGTAAAGACGGTATGTGCGTTTTCGTGAGTGGCAGGCTGCTGGCCTATTGACTCAATCTGACTGTGATGAGTTGAACGTTTGTCCAGGCTGGTTGAAGTTTTGAGCCCTGCCTTCGGATCATTCGATAACAAGTAGTCTGCCCGAATTGTCTCTTTGGGAAGCCCTAGAGCTCCTTCGATTAACATGAGTCCTACCCCGGTACGGTCTTTCCCTGCTGAACAGTGGATCAGAACTGCTTGCTCCTCATCGCTATTGTTCAGAAGAATGTCGAACATTTCACGATAGGCTGCCTTAGCATGTGAGTCTGTCAACATCTTTCGATACATTCGGACGGAAGGATTTTCTGGTTTAGCGAACCGCTGTTTGAGGCGCTGCGAGAAATTTGCGTGATCAGAGAATGGCAAGACAGGCAACTGGTAATAGTTGGCATCTTGCGGTAGTATGTCAGGTTCACGGCGAATCTCATTGTCCATCCGCAGGTCAATTACGACAGAGAGTCCGTAATTATGAGCGAGCACTTTCGCGTCCTGTTGAGAGAGGTGGCTGAGTGCACCTGAGCGGAGCAGCTTATTTGGCTTAACTATGCGACCGTCAACTGTCTGATAGCCTGCCAGTGTGCGCAGGTTGATTGCATTTTGGATGGGAAGAAAGCGGGACCCCGTCATGTTTGACCTCCAGAAAATGTTTATAACGATCTGTATTGAGGTAAAGCAGTAGCGCTGACAAAATTAAAGCTAGCGCCGCTTCACTCACTTGAAGCGGCGCTAGCTTTACTGACCTTAGTATGCCTGATTAGGGACGATAACGATCTTTACCGTCCTGAAGAGAATAATAAGGTCATTAAGGATACTGCGATTACTGATGTATTCTAAGTCTAAGTCAACCATTTGGTCGAAGCTTAAAGCGTTACGACCAGAAACCTGCCAAAGCCCTGTACAGCCCGGTAGCACCAAAACCCGCTGCTTGTCATAGCTGGAGTAGTCCTTGTACTCGCGTGGCAGGCAAGGACGCGGGCCAACTAGGCTCATATCGCCGCGGAGGACGTTGTAGAGCTGTGGCAGTTCATCCAAACTGGTCTTACGAATGAAGCGCCCGATTCGAGTAATACGCGGGTCGTCCTTGATCTTGAACATCGCGCCTTCGACTTCGTTCTGCTTAACCAGTTTGGCCAGCTTGGCCTCGGCGTCCACGCACATTGAACGAAACTTGTACATGCGGAATTCGCGCCCGTTTTTGCCGACTCGCAGTTGGGAGAAAAAGACTGGACCAGCGGGGTCGTCAAGCTTGATGATAATCGCAAGCACTAGAAAAAGAGGCGAGAGGAGAATCAGGCCAATCGCGCTGCCGACCGTGTCAAAGACGCGCTTAACTGAAATGTACGCATGCTGGCTAGCCAGCACTTCTTCGTCAATGGCCGCCGTGCGAGAGGCAACACGGTTCTTTTTCCCAATGTAGTCTTCCATAGATATATTTCTTCCCCCGGACCTTTTCCTACACGTAGCATCTGCATCTGTGGACATAAAGAGAACTTTCACTAGTTTAACATAACCTTACATCGTTGTCACTAATTGACTGTCGGCGCACAAAAAACTTATTGTTTTCTACCATCAATAACTAATTTCTACTGAATTATCACCCGTTTTTTACCACGATTGCACAAGCCGCGGGGTGGCTTACCCCGTTTTTAAATTGCTATTCAGCTACCGGGCTGTTTCGTGGTATAGTGTAATCACTTGTGTTAATAGGAGTTTAATGTATGAGAAGAATATTTGGGGGACTCATGATTGTCCTGATCTCGATAATCATGATCGTCGGCTTGGCCAAGATTGGCAACAGCCGTGAACAAGCGCAACTCGAAGCGCAATCCGCAAGTTATGCCAGAACTGATCGTAGCAGCTCATCCGCTGTTAGTTCCTCATCCAGCAGTGAGAAGAAGGCTTCAGCGAAGCCGAAGCCTGGCCAGGGTAAGACCTTGTCCCTGGCTGTGATGGGTGATGATATGGCAGCGGGTCACTTTACCAGCACAGAGAAGTCAGCCTATCAGTACCTAGTTGCTGCTGATATTCAGAAGTCTCTCGGCTTTAAGGTCACGCTGACGGGGACGTGGCGCAGCGGTGCTACCATCGGGACAAGTGGCTTGCCCAATATCAGTAGTGTGACGACTAATAAGCCGGATGTGGTCATCCTTCAGTATGGGAATAACGAGCAGACCGCTGCCGGTAGCACTGCTGGCCTTTATCACGACAACTTGATGAAGGCAGTCCAGACGCTAAGGGCACAGTTGCCAAAAGTCAAGGTGATCATCATCACACCATGGACGCAGAATGCTGCATTTCAGCGGTCAGTGACCCAGGTCGGTAGTAGCACTGGGGTTTCGGTCGTCGATATTTCGCAGATTAGCACTGATAATGTTAATCATGCTTCTGCAAATACGTCCTCATGGGCAGGCAAGGTCTCTGGTGACTGGCCAAACGATCAAGGTAACGCTAAGATTGCGGCCGCAGTAGAGCAAGTCATCGCGAAAGCTTATTAACGATAGGGAGCTAAGTTAATGGACGAAGATAAGGATCAAACAATTCAACAACCCGTTCGGCGGCATCATCATCACCATCACCACCGTAAGCAGCGGAAGTTTCATGTCTGGCGTTGGGTTGGCGGCATTGTGGCCGTTATTGTCATTGGATTAGCCGGCGGCGCCTATTACGTCTACCACACGCTTCATTCGACTGCAGACCACACCTACATTCCATTGAACAATCAGAAGAATTCGAGCTCTGCTCTGAGTAAGAACAAGCCCATCAGTATCCTCCTCATGGGTACGGATACCGGCGCGCTTGGCCGGACTGAGGAGAATGGTCGGTCGGACACAATGATCTTAGCTACGCTGAACCCGGCAAAGAAGACCACCACAATGGTCAGCATTCCCCGTGATACGATGGCTAAGATGGTCGGCGATAACGGCATCAACATCCAGAAAATTAATGCCGCCTATAGCATTGGCGGTGCAGACATGGCGGTTAATACGACCACGGCTCTGCTTGGGGTGCCAGTCAACTACTATGCCGTCATCAACATGGGCGGCCTGGAGAAGATCGTCAATGCTTTGGGTGGAGTAGAGATCACCCCAATCTTGAGCTTCTCGAACATGGGGTACACCTTCACAAAGGGCCAGCCCACCAAGATGGATGGCAAGGAAGCACTTGGCTACATCCGTATGCGCTATGACGATCCGAGGGGTGATTACGGTCGTCAGGATCGCGAACGCCAGGTCATTGCGGCCATCATTAAGGCGGCCCCGCAACTGAAGAACCTGACAAAGTTCCAAGAGCTGATGAGTCAAGTGCAGAGCAATTTCCGGACTAATCTGCAGTTCGATGACATGGTTGCGCTATACAGTAAGTATCGCAATGCAGGCAAGAACGTGAAGCAGGATCACCTCCAAGGCGTTGGTGCATATCTGAACGGTTCTTCCTATCAGATTGCATCAACCAAAGAGCTTCAGCGTGTTTCGGACCTGATTAACATTAGTCTGGACTTGCCAACGGCGAAGCTCAACAATGAGGAAACGAAGCAGAACGCGCTTAATCCAAACTTTAATTGGGACTCTGGCTATACCAAGGCCAAGTACACTGTCCAAGGCGCGGACCAAGTCAACTGATCCTAGGGTCACCTCTGGGAGGCCCAAAGGTGACGCTTATGTTGTACGTCACTTCCCAATACATTTTAGGAGAATCAAATGGACGACGAAGTTATTAGCTTAGGACAGATTTTCTCAATTCTTAGAAAGCATGTCATCGCGCTTATCGTGGCAATGTGTGCGGGCGGTGTGTTCGCTGCGGCGATTACCTACCTGGTGATGCAGCCAAAGTACGAGTCAACCGCGATGGTGCTAGTTAACCGGAAGCAAACGGCAGTGGGTCAGCAATACAATGACTTGCAGACCGACCTTCAAATGATCAACACGTACAAGGACATTATCACCAAGGATGTTGTCCTTCGGCCAGTGCGCGAGAACCTGCTGAAGAAGGGGGTTGTGGTTGGCAGTACTGGTGATCTGGCAAGAGCGATTAGCGTTACCAATAACCAGAACTCCCAAGTGATGAGCGTAACAGCAAAGGCCGATGACCCATACACTGCGCGATCCATTGTAAATGAGACGGCAGAAGTCTTCCGCACGAAGATTACGACCATCATGACCAACGCGAAGAACGTGACAATTATCTCACGCGGCACGTTGAATAAATCTGCTGTGAGCCCGCGCAAGAAGATCAATATCGCCGTTGGTCTCTTGGCTGGTCTGGTGCTCGGCATTCTCTTCGCCTTCCTGCGTGCACTGACCGATCGCACTGTGAAGGACAGTTCTTTCATCACAGATACGCTAGAGCTGCCACTGCTCGGCACAATTACCGATATTGACTCATCAAGCATCAAGCTGGGCACCAAGGGACTGCGGCCAACTGCCGGCCACTCCCGGCGTTAGGAGGATACGACAATGGCATGGTTTAATCGAAAGAGCAAGAAAGCACTATCCAACCAGAGTATTCGCCAAGGCGTCGCACTGGTGGCCGACTATGATCCATCTGGCCGCATCAGTGAGGAGTATCGCACGCTGCGGACGAACATCTCGTTCTCCAAGGCTGGCGGCAACATTAAGACTATCGTTCTGACTTCTGATTCCGCGTCTGAGGGCAAGGCGACAGTGAGCGCTAATCTCGCGGTGACGTTCGCTGCGCAGGGTCTGAAGACGATTCTGGTCGACCTCGACATGCGGCGGCCAACGGTCAACGCGACGTTTGGGATTCAGAACACCGGCGGCCTGGTGAAGATTCTGACCGAGCAGTCAGAAGACCTTGAGTCGCTGCTGCCGATCTACTCTAAGACGACGAGCATTGAGAACTTGGCGGTGCTGACCTCAGGCCCGACGCCGCCTAATCCTTCTGAGCTGCTTGGCTCCGAACGGATGAAGCAACTCCTGACTATCCTGGGTCGCGACTATGATCGGATCATTCTTGACACGCCACCAGTTTTGACGGTGACGGACGCCCAAATCGTCGCTTCTAATGCTGATGCAACGATTCTGGTAGTTCCTTATGGACAGGCCGATAAAGCGGCTGTCGCGGACGCTAAGGAGCTTCTGCAGAAGGTCAACGCCAACATCATTGGCGTTGTCATGAACCGGATGCCGGAGCAGAATGGGTCTGCCTACTACTATGGTGGGTATTACAAGTAAATCTGCGTAGCGCACGCAGCAGCAAAGGACCTGACTTCATCGTACTGATTCTCAATCAGTACAGCGAAGCCAGGTCTTTTTGTCGTGACAAGATTCCTTGTCGTGATTGCTGGCGAAGATATTCGGGCAATTTGATTATTGAACGTCATTTGGTTTGTTGCTTACGGTAACAAGTGCTATTTTGCCGTATAACATTAAGCCTAGTACGTTGCTGCTGTGAATATAGACGTCATAGATGTTAGATTCGAATAAATAGGATTGAACTGCTTTAGTGCCCGCCACATCTCTGAAGGATGCAAGTAGGGTGTTCAACTTTTTGGCGAAATTCGATGTCCAAAAATGGTCTTCCGGAGTTGAACGCGCTTGCACAATAATACTATATGAAGGTGATAGCTTGAATAATAGCAAGGCACTAAACAGCAAAAGCCGGAAGTACGTTATTCTAGCCCGGCTGGTCAATGGTGAACATTTGAGCTATCAGCGTCTGTCTGATGATTATTTCGTCTCACGAAGTAGCATCGCAAACGACATTGCCTTCATAAAGCGCCTTTTGGCAAAGGACAATGTTTCTTTGGAGTTTGATAACTCAGGAACATTTATTGGGGGGAATGAGGAAGAAAAACAGAAAATCATAAAGAGAGTTGTTACCACGATATTTGAGAGCAGCCACAATTCTAGTGTGTTGGCGTTATTTGTCAATCCGATTCTAATTACTCAGATTCATACGACTCTGGTAGGAAAAGTCCATGACTTGGGCCTTGAAGTACCAGAAAATTATCTTAACGACATAATTGTTTCTACCACAGTTCTGGTTAGCCGTGGGCGAGAGGGCAAACATGTCACTCCAATCAATGCATCTGCATTAAGCCGATTGTTGCAGAATTTAGATAAATACCCTGTCGTTTACGAATTACTGGAGTCTGTCGAAGAATACGGAATATACCACTTCTCACAAGATGAGCTCAGATATTTGTCCTACGTTGTCTTAGGTAGTGGTCTGAGATTTTTTATGCAGGATGGAACTATTCCGGCTTCCTTTGAGAAGAAAATACACACGTTAATCGAGGTTGTTAGCGAAAGAATCAACTTAGATCTAACCAAAGACACTCGGCTGGAAGATGACCTAACACTGCATCTCTATCAGATGGTGTTACGTTTACAAGCTGACACCCCTGTAATTAATCCTTTACTCTCAGATATTAAGAAGAACTATCCCGGCTTGTTTGGGATTGTATGGTACGCGTTGGTTGACTTTGCCACAGAGAATCATCTGACAATCTCTGATGACGAGATTTCCTTCGTAACAATCCACTTTCAGGCTGCAATCGAGCGAAGTAAGAAGCGCAGAAGGATTTTGTTTGTTTGCCTTAACGGTATCGGTACCAGCGCTTTGCTTTCTGCACAAATGCGTCAGATACTCCCCGACGTGTCATTAATTCAAATTGTTTCTAGAGACGCGCTTTCGAAGCAGGATCTGTCGGATGTCGCATTAATAATCTCAACCATTCCGTTACCAAAGCAGCCCATCCCGGTCGCAAAGATATCTCCGATGCTTACGGCTGACGACATGAAGCAAATCATGAATAAATATATCGACGTTGTGATGCAGAAGCCATCAGCCTCATCACTCAAGAATCCGTCTGTAACCAATGTTCTAAATACCATCCAAGGAGATGTGTATTTTGCTACCGTCGAGAGTCAGGAAGACGCAGTAAATTATCTACTCTCCACGGCGACTTGGCCAACGGAGGAAATTCGTGACGAGTATAAGAAGTCTGTACTTCAACGCGAAGAGCTTCAGACAACGTATTTAGGAAATGGGTTTGCAATTCCTCACGGCGATCCTAGCCTGTTAGAGGCTAGTCATGTGTCGGTGCTTTTCCCTGAGAAACCAATCAAATGGGGAAAGAACAAGGCCGATGTAATCATCATGCTAATGGTCTCTAAAAACGACAAACATAGTATGGAGCCAATTATGGACTTGATAATGCAAGGCATTAACAACAAAGATTGGTTCATTTCCAAAATGACGGAGGTTGGGTAGATGAAAGGCACAAGTTTAATAGCGAAAGATGATATTCAGGTCGTCGACAGTGTGACTGATTGGAAAAACGCAGTTAGGTTGGCCAGTAAGCCGCTTCTCAAAGACCACACAATAACTAAAGAGTATGTGGACAACATGATTCAAAGCGTTGAAGACAATGGCCCATACATGGTCATAGCAGATTACTTTGCATTAATGCATGCACGTCCTGGAGAGGGTGTTAATAACTTGGGGATGAGCTTGCTAACAACTAAGCGGGCTTTTGATCTCGAAGGTAAGCCGGTAAAAATTGTGCTTGTCTTAGCAGCTACTGATAATAAGAGCCACTTGGCTAGCCTTCAAAAGGTGATGTCAGTATTTATGGACGATGCAGCTTACCAGACTGTATTGAATGGATCACGAGAAGAAATTGTTAACCTATTCGAAGGATTGGAGTAACTATTATGAAATTTCTAGCTGTATGTGGCTTTGGTGTAGGTAGTTCAATGGTTCTTAAGATGACTTTAGATAAAGTGGTCGCTCAACTTGGCATCGATGCCACGGTGGAAAACACAGATATTGCGACCGCCAAAGCGACAAAGGCGGATGCATACTTCACTAGCGCTGAGCTAGTGAAGGACTTGAAGCAGTCGACAGATAACCCTGTATATCCTATTAAGCGGTACATGAATAAGGACGAAGTAGAAGCTGCTGTAAAGAAGTATCTCGCAACTAAGGAGGATTAATACTCATGGGTATTTTAAACTTCATATCGAATAATATTTTGCAGGACCCGCCTATTCTTATCGGTATTATTGCCATGATTGGGCTTATTGTCCAGAAAAAAGGTATTGGTGAAATAATCAAGGGTAGTTTCTCTGCCGCTTTCGGTATGGTTATCCTGACGGAAGGTGTCAACATGATGACCGCTGTCGTTGGGGCCATCAATACGGCGGTGCAAACCAAGATGGGCGTGGCGGTATCGAAGGGGCTCTCAGATGCCACGTTTACGGCACAGTACGGTGGTGCTGTCGGTATGGCAATGTTCCTTGCTTTGATCGTTCATATTCTCATTGCACGGTTCACCCCAATTAAGTCTATTTTCTTAACCGGGCACATGCTCTGGTGGGTTCCATTCGTAATCGTTGCTGGCGGTGTTGAAGGTGGCCTCCGCGGGCCTGTTTTGATCATCGTTAGTGGGGTTTTAGCAGCTTTGTACTTCTCCTTAGCACCTTGGGTAATGCGGAAGTATGTGTGGGCTGCTACTGGCGACGATTCGTTCTTAATTGGTCACCCCACAACGATTCTCTCTCTAATTTCTGGTTGGGTGGCAAAACGCGTGGGTAATAAAGCCCACTCAACTGAAGACATTAAAGTGCCTGAGGGACTCTCTTTCTTCAGTGAAATCTCCATCAGTGGCGGCCTTGTCATGTTCGCGGTTGACATTGTCGTTGGGCTCATTGCTCCTGCACTTGTCCCAAAGGGCGGCAACCTATTTATGGTCGCGCTTAATGCCGGCCTGAACTTCGGTGGTGGTCTACTCATTCTGCTCTATGGTGTCCGTCTATTGGTTAACCAGATTATTCCTGCCTTTCAGGGTATCTCTGAAAAGCTGGTTCCTGGTGCCAAGCCGGCCTTTGATGTTCCAATCCTGTTCAACTACAAACCAAACGCGGTCATTATCGGTTTCATGTCAGCGTTTATTACTTCAACTTTACTCGTGTTGATTGCTAACACGACTAATGTCTTCGGTATTGTTATCGTACCGCTTGTTATCACTAGTTTCTTCGAATGCGGTGGTGCCGCGATCGTTGGTGAAGGACAAGGTGGTATTCGTGGCGCGATCGTAGGCACAGCGGTTGCCTCTGTTGCAATGGTAGCCTTGGTTGGTGTTTCAGCCGTATTGATGGGTGGTACCATCCGCAACTGGATTCTTATCTTCGGTGGTAATGATCTGTCACTGTGGTCTATCATCGCTAAATACTTCGGTCAGTTACTTCACATGATTGGTTTGTAATAGGAGGCAATTCTCTTGTATGAATATATGAGCAAGATTCAGTCTCTGCTGAAAATTGTTTGCGAACAGGATAGAGCAGAAATTGATGAGGCAATAGATTTGCTTGCGGACGCCAATCTAAACAAACACTCAGTCTATGTTTTTGGAGCTAGTCATGCAGGTATCCTAGCTCAAGAGATGTACTACCGTGCGGGTGGTATGATCACAATCAATGCAATCTTTGGACGTGAGGTCATGCTAGACAGGTCTCCTATTACATTTACTAGCGATATGGAACGTCTTGTTGGATATGGGACTGCCTTGGCTAAGACGGTGGACTTTAAGAAGGACGATGTATTGATTCTTCACTCAGTCTCAGGTAGGAATCCGGTGATTATCGATTTGGCATTAGCTGCGAAAAAGCTTGGAGTCAAGATAATTGGACTGACGAATGTTTCATACTCAAAGACTGTTACAAGTCGACACCCTTCAGGTAAGCGCCTGTTTGAATTATCGGATATCGTACTTGATAATCATGGTGACGTGGGTGATGCGGCAGTCCAGCTGACTGGCGCTCCTCAGAAGGTTGGGCCAACGTCTACCGTCATAGGTGCAGCAATTTTGAATACGATAGTCACTGAAAGCAGCCAACGTATTGTTGATAAGACAGGTGAGGCTCCAGTGTTTTATTCAGCTAATCTGGATGATGGGGATGCAAAAAATGCTCGCCTTGTTGAGGAATACAAAGATATGATCCATTACAAGTTTTAGGTATCCATCAACAAACTGCAGTAAGTGCTAATCTAGCGTCTCAAAAACATCTGTCTTTGAGACGCTTTTTGTTTTGTTATGCAACTTTTTCTCTTCTCCAAGAGGTGACGATGCTATGGATGAAAAAATTGAAGCTGTCATATTTGATATGGATGGTGTACTCGTCAACAGTGAGCCGGTTTATTTTGCTCGCCTGATGGATTTCTTAAAGGAAGAAGGCATTGATCCTAAGCTAAAGAATAAAGATACCTTTATTGGTGCTTCAAATAAGCAAATTTGGGAGAGGTTGTACCAAAGCCCCTCAGAGCGCCGTGAATCTTTCAAGAGATTCGTCGGATTTGAGAAAAAGCATCCAGTCGACTATAGACCTCTTCTTTATAAAGGGGTGACGCAGTTGCTGGAGTATCTTCGAGACAACGGTATTCAGCTTGCTTTAGCTTCGGCAGGACAACTGACCGGTATTGAGGAAATGCTAGACAGCTGTAACCTGAGACAATATTTTAACGTCGTGCTGAGTGGTGAACATATGCGTAACAATAAACCTTCTCCTGACATATATTTGGAAGCCATGCGGAGGCTCTCTGTTGATGCAAGCAATACGCTTGTTATCGAGGATAGTGATAATGGTATATCTGCTGCTAATAACGCGAGCGTTGAAGTGTGGGCCGTTAACTACAAGGAGAAAGGGTCTGAACGATCAGCAGCCGATAAGCAGTTTGCAACTATCGAAGATCTGTATCAGCATATGCGCGACAACGGACGTGTTGGGCATTAGCATTATTGAGCTTTCTCAACGCATGGAAATATTCTGCAAGTGTTTAAAGAGTGTGCCTCTCTCTGAGGCCTGGTCGGGTTAGGAAACTATTTATAGATGTCCCTATGTGCTCTGCCGATTGTGATTACTAAATAGTGGTCCGGACGTGGCTTCCTTCGCTGGTTTGATTATCTCAGTAGAATGTCAGCGCTAGCAACATCGGAGGTGAACGAATCGGATACAAGAATAAGGCGGTCTTATAGGTTATCACAACGGCTATCAAGAGTAACGGCAATCCTGACGTAGGCTATTGAGTGACAGTAAAGGACCCGACTTCATCGTACTGATTCTCAATCAGTGCGGTGAAGCTAGGTCCTTTTGATATGGGTGGGTTCAGGTTTTCGCCACGATTCGCGAGTGGCTCGGGAACAATGGTGCGAACCGATCCGCCTGACTGCCGCCAGACAACAAAGAGCACCCAGACCATTACGGTCCGAGTGCTCTCATCATCTTTCAACTCACCTTCACGAGGCGCCGAAAGTATTCAGGTTCCATCGTGCGATACTGTCAGTCTGGAACAGCTTACCGTGGCGGCTTCACTTGGGTTTTGTTGCAGCCTAGTCCTGCTTGCGGCGGAGGCCCATCAGGGTCAGGAGCCCAGTGATCATGGCTGCGCCTAGGGCAACGATACCGGCCGGCTGAACGTTACCAGTCTTCGGCAGTGCCTTGTCCTTGGCGTCCTTGGCCTTGTCAGCGGTTTGCTTGCCGTCGGCCTTGGTGTCAGCCGTTGCGCCTTGGTCAGGGGTCTGCTGAGCACCAGTATCGGTGTCTGCATCGTCCTGATCGCTTTGACCAGCGTCATCAGCCTTGGTGTTGTCATAGAAGGCATCGGCGGCGACTGAGACAGCGTCACCGGTGGCGTCCTTGAACTGCGCGGGCTTGGTGTTGTCGTAGAAGGCATCTTGGGCCACTGAGACAGGGTCAGCCGATTGGGTCTTGACCTGCGGATCAGTGGTTGGTGCTTGGCCCTTCTGGGTGTTGTCGTAGAAGTCGTCCTTGGCAACGGCGACTGGTGCGGCGGACTGGGTCTTCACTTGCGGATCAGACGTGGTCTCTTCGCCCTTCTGGGTGTTGTCGTAGTAGGCTTCCTTCGTCGTTGAGGCGGCTTCCGCACTTGCGGTCTTGACCTGAGGATCCGAGGTCGTGTCCTGTGGCTTGGCTGCGGCCTTGATGGCGGCGCTGACGTTGCTCAGTTCGGCGAGTTCGTCGACCTTGGCGTCAGGGTCGGTTGCGGCCTTGCCGAGGTTGTGCGCGTTGTCGAGGTCGCCGTAGAAGGTGCGGCCGGTGGCAGCGTCGTCGGCATTGCCGATGGCGGCCGGAGTGGCATCCTTGATGCTCTCCGTCAGGGTGTCCAGCGCGGCGTCGAGCAGCTGGTTCAGCTGGGTCTTGGCCTGCTCTGGGGTGATGGTGCCAGCTTCGGTGTCCTTGGCGAGCGCGGCGATGGCGTCCACGAAGGTGCGCGTCTCGTACTTGTCGCCATCCAGGCCGCTGGCAGTCAGCTGGGCCTTGGCGGCAGCGATGTCATCGAGCACGGCCTGCTTGGCGGCAGCGGGGTCACCGGTGGTCGTCTTGGCTGGCTTTTCAACCAAGCCGTCGATGGCCTTCTGGAGCGCATCCGTGGCGTCTTGCACCTGCTTGAGGGTCGCGGTCTTATCGTTCAAGACCAGCTGGGCCTGCTTGCGGGCGGCGGCCAGTACGGCAGCCGTTTCGTGCGTGTACTTGCCGGAAGCGCCGAGGGTGCGGGCCTGTGTCAGCTTGGCCTTCAAAGCGGCCTTGGCCGCCTTGATCGCCGCGGCGTCTGCTTTTGTGGTGTCGGTGGTGCCAGCTGGCGTGCCGGTCGTCGTGGTCGTGCCTTGCGGGGTGTAGTTGACCGTGATCACTTCTTCGGCGTAGTTGTTCTGCAGGTCGAGCATTTCAACGTCAAAGACGTTCTTGCCCGGCTTGAGGTTCTCGGTGAAGGAGAACTTCTTGTTCAGCGGCTTCGGGTTGTTCATGTCGGAGTCGACCGGCGCGGTGCCAACGTTGCTGCCGTTGATGTACAGGTCGTAGTAGGAGTAGTTGTCGGTCATGGTGCCGCTGATGGTGAACTGCGGATCGGACGTGTTGATCACGTCGTTCTCGCCGTCGCCGTCAGTGTCTTTGGCCTGGTCGATAGTCAAGGTCGGGCCAACGCCGTCCACGTAGAAGCTTAGGCGCTCCTGCACGATCTTATCTTGCGTGGAGTCGCCGATCAGGATCGGGAACACGGCGGATTCAGCATTGCCGACGTGCAGGGTGATGGTGAAGTTGTTATCACTATCTGGGTGCACGACCTGGTCGCCGATGGTCAACGTCGTCGTGGCGCGCTTGACCTTCCCGGTGAGGGTGAAGTCGCCGGTCTTCGGGTCGTAGCCCTTGCTTGCCAGGTTGACGTAGTTGGTGCCGAACTTGATGCCGTTAGCGAAGGTGACGTCCGCGGCCGACGGGTTGATCTGCCCCTGGTTCGAGGAATCAACGGCCTGGTCAACGGTGCTCGTGTTGCCGTCTTCGTCGGTGGCGGTGAGCGTCAGGTTATTCGTCCCGGCAGTCACTGGCACGTCGGCAGAGAAGCTGCCGTCTGCGGCGATCGTGGCGTCCACTGGCGCGGCGGCCGTGTCGCTGGTGATCTGCAGGGACTTGGTGTCGGCGCTGACCGTGCCGGTGACCTTGACGCTGTCTTCAGACGTGCCGGCTTCCTTGGCGGTCTTGTCCGTCTTGCCATCGAAGGTCTGGGTGCCGTCGACTGCGACGGTGTTGATGGTCGGCGCTGCCATGCGGACGTTGATCTGCTTTTCGTAAGCGACGGTGGACTTGGTGGCATCCGTGTAGATGCGAACCGTCGTGCTGTAGTCGCCGTCTTCCAGCGGCAGGGCGCCGCCGAAGCTGTCGTCGCCGGTGCTGTACTGCAGCTGGCCGTCGACTTCTTCGCCCTTGGCGTTGGTGTACGTGAAGACCGGCTTGGCCGGGTAGGTGCCGGTAAACTCGAACTGCGGCTTGCCGTTTGCGTCGGCTGAGACGTCAGGAGTGGTGCTGGAAATGGTGTCAGGGAAGGCGTCATCTAACAGCACGAGGCCGAAGTTGGTCTCGCCTGGCTTGTTGACTTCGGCGGAATCGGTGATGGCGTTGGACGCGTTGTCAAAGACCGCGGCGCTCACGGCGTTGTGGCCGGCGGCAAGGGTCTTGGCCTGCTCGTCAGACAGCGGGACCAAGAGCTTGGTGAAGCCATCGGCGGTCGTTCCGTCGGCAATGTAGTTCTCACTGTCTTGGATGCCGTTGATGGCGGTGTTGACGCCCTTGCTGAGGCCGGAGAAGTCATCCTTGGCTTCGGCGGTCATGAAGTAGGACTCGCTGCCGTCCTTGTTGGTCTTCTTGGTCAGACCCAGGTTGCGCAGCTCAGGCTTCTTGGAATCGACCTTGACCTTGATGTCGTAAGACTGGGTCTTGTCGGTGCCGTCGATGGTCCCGGTGACGCGGTAGGTGTAAGTCCCATCCTTGACGGGGGTCGCCTTGCCGGTGCTCTGGTCCACGATCGTGCCGTCCCAAGTCGGGGCGTAGTCGAAGGTGTAGTAGGCCGAAGCGGTCGCTTCCCAGTAGGTCTTGGTGACCGTGGCGAAGCTGCCCAGCGTGGAGAGCACCTGACCCTTGTCGTCGAGGATCTGGGCCGTGACGTTGTTGGCGTTTCTGAACAGGTAGTACTGCGGCTGCAGCTCGTTGTACTGGGCGTTCGGATCCGTGGACATCGCGATCTCGTCTGGGTCGATCACGTAGTTGCCCTGGTCGTCCTGTTCCAGGCCGGCGGTGTAGCGCAGCCCTTCGTAAGGATTACCAATGTTGACGCTGGTCCCGAAGTTGCCGGTGGTGGCTGGGGTGAAGGTCGGGCCGTTCAGGGTATCGAACAGCTGCGGCTTGCTCCAGTCGCCGAAGAAGCCCATGTAAGGGATGCCGAGCGTCGACTGATCAGAGCCGGTGAAGCTCAGGAAGCCTTCGACGTACTGCTGCGCGGCAAAGTCGCTTGGCAGCGTCATGGTGAAGGTGACTTCCTTGGTGCTGTTGGCCGGCACTTCGATGGCGGTGTCAGCCTTGATGGCCGCGCCGTCAATCTTCTTGTCGTACAGGATGCCGGACGTTGGATCGGTGGCGCTGGTGTAAACATCGGTCAGCTTGCCGCCGTCTTTTTGCGTGTAAGTGATGGCCTTGTCGGTCCGGTTCGTGAACTTCAGCGTGAACTGACGGGTCGCAGCGGCGAAGTCCTTGAGCTCGATGGCCGGGTAGCCGTTGCTGAAGGTGACCGTCGACGGGTTCTTGGTCAACGCGTCGATGGCGGCCGCCGCA
This sequence comes from Lacticaseibacillus jixianensis, assembly GCF_003946485.1. Lineage (GTDB taxonomy): Bacteria > Bacillota > Bacilli > Lactobacillales > Lactobacillaceae > Lacticaseibacillus > Lacticaseibacillus jixianensis. The sequence goes on from NZ_RHOJ01000025.1 coordinate 16,611, forward strand.
TTCACGGCGCCGGCGCCTTCACGCCGCGGCGATTCGATCACACCGTCGTGGTCGACGTCGGTGACCGGGGCCGCGGTGTTCATTTCGATGGCCTTCATCAGGTCGACCTTGTCGCTGCCGGACAGGCTCTGGTAGTACTTGTAGAACGGGTTGGTCTGGTCGTTCATGGCCTGCGACAGGAGAGCCTGCGTGCCGGCGATGAACGGAGACGCCATGGACGTCCCGGACAAGTTGGTGTAGCCGTTGTTGTTCTGGGTGGACCAGATGTTGCCACCAGGGGCGGTGATGTCCGGCTTGAAGGACAGGTCGGAAACCGGGCCGTAGGAGGTGAAGGTCGACATCTTGTCGGTCGCGGCCGCGGCGTTGTCCATCTGCTTGAGGCCGATGGTGACGTTCAAAGCGGCGTCCGGGTTCTGGGCGAGGTACGCGACCAGCTTGGCCCCGGAGTTGGTGGACAGACCCGCGGTCGGGAAGCCGGCGTCATAAGAGGCAGACGTCAGCGGGGTATCCCCCCCGGCGTTGTTGATGATGATGACCCCCGCGGCGCCGGCGGCCTTCGCGTTCGCCTGCTTTTCGGTGAAGTTGGTCTCGCCGCGCTTGACGATGGCGATCTTGCCTTTGACGTCGACGTTGGCGAACTGGTCCGGCGTGCCGATCCCAGGCTGGCCGGTGCCGTCATCGACGACCACGAACTGCTTGCCGTTGAAGGCGGCAAGGTCGATGCCCGCGGCGGTCTGGGTGATCTCCGGGCCGAGGATGTTGGTGCCATCCGGCGCGGCGATGGTGATCGCCGTGTTGATGGTCTTGGTGTTTTCGGCCGAGGCGACGGTGGTTGCGGAACGCGCGGTGCCAGGGGCGCCGACGGTTTCAAGGTCCGGGTTGCCGTAGAAGTCGGTGTTGACCCCGGCCTGGTCGGACCCGGTGGTACCGGCGTTACCAGCCGAAATGACGGCGGCGGTGCCAGCGTCCACGGCGTTTTCGATCGCGGCGATTTCCGGATCGTCGGTGGTCTGCTCACCGGACGTTGAGCCCAGCGACATGTTCAGGACGTCGGCGCCGAGCTTGGCGGAGTCGTCGATGGCGCCGATGACGGAAGTGGAGTCCGTGGTGGCGCTGCTGTCGGAGTTCGAGAAGGCCTTCATCGCCAGCAGCTGAGCTTCCGGTGCGACGCCTTGAACGGACGTGGTCGGGTCGCTGCCGGTGCCGTTAGCGGCGACGATGCCGGAAACGTGCATGCCGTGCTGCTCTTCGGGATCGTCGTCGGTGATGGTCTCGTTGTTGTCGGCGTAGTTATGCCCGTAAGGCACCTTGTCCGTGAAGTACTTGCCGTAGCCGGCCTGCTTGGTAAAGTCGGTAACGTCGTCCTCGGTCAGCTTGACCTTGGTATCTTTGCTCAGGCGCATGTCCTTATGGTTCGGATCGATCCCCGTGTCGATGATGGAAACGACGGTGCCTTGGCCTTTGTACTTGTAGCTGGACCAAACGGTGGAAACGTTCGCCATGTCGTTGGCCGACGTCTCGGACTTGTAGTAAACCTTAGCCAAGGTGACGGACTTGACGCCGGGCAGCTGGGCCACCTTGCTCAGGTCCTGGATCTTGACCTTGGTCGCAAAACCGTTGACCACGTAGCCGTAGCTGGCGGTCGCGGCCTGGTTGGTGATGGCCTCGACCTGACGCTTGACGCTGGCCTGCGCGGCGACGACCTGCTGGGTGGCCGCCTCGATCTCACCGGTGCTGGCGGTGGCCTTGTCCAGGCTGCCGTTCTCAGCGGCCGGCGCGGCGGCGAGCTGGATGATCACATCCACGTACGTATTTTTCTGCTGGGCGGCGGTCAGCTTGGTGAGCTTGACGCCCTTAGCGGCGAGCTGGGCCTCAATGGCCTTGCTGGTGCTAGCAGTGACGGTGCTGACCGCGGTGGCCTTGGCCCCTTGCTGCTTGGCCGCCGCTGCTTGAGCGCCGATGCTTGGCTTCTCGGTGCTGGCCTTGGTTTGGCTATCGACTGAGTCTTTAGCCTGCAGCTCTGTCAGCGGCGAGAAGGTGAGGGTTCCCAGGACCGCCGTGCTGATCAGCACGGTGGCCAGAACCTTATTGCCTACTTTCTCCATTCATGTTCCCCCTAAACAAAATTCGCAACCCCTAAGACTTGCGTTGCCAATCATTATATTTGAAAGCGGTGAGATTTCAACAGAAATATCACATTTACGGCTCATTAATTTTAAAAATGACAAAAGCGGTTGCCTCATAAATATTCACTACACCGCGGTAAACATGGTGATAATTCGCCATAAAATAACCATTTTTTTGCAGATACTGAATATTACAAAATGAGGACAAACTCATAAAGGCGTTGAACCTGAACCGGCCTGAGGTTACAATCAATCTCACATGCAACTATTTGTTTGGGGGAATTGATATGCAGAAGTGGATCCGAGGCGTACTCTTGGCGGTCGCCAGCTTTGGCGTGGTCGCGACGGCCGGCTGCGCGCAGCAAGGCAGCGCGGCAACAGACAAGACGGTCATTGCCCAGTACGCCGGCAGCAAGGTGACGCAAAAGCAGTTCTACGCGCAGCTGAAGGCCCAGCCCGCCAGCAAGACCGTCCTGGCCAACATGCTGGTGTACGGCGCCATGAACCACGCGTACGGCAAGCAGGTGCCGGCGCAGAAAGTCACGGCGGCGTACAATTCCTACCGCGACCAGTACGGGGACGGGTTTGCCAGTTTCCTCAGCCAGAACAACTACACCAAGCAGACCTTCCGGCAAATGCTGCGGCTCAACTACCTGAGCGTCGCGGCCATGAAGGCGCAGATGAAGCCCACCACGGCGCAGCTGAAGACCGCGTGGCAGAGCTATCAGCCGACCGTGACCGTCGACCACATCCAGACCACGAGCCAGGCGACCGCCCAGCAGGTGATCGCCGCGCTGAACGCCGGCCAGGACTTCGGCGCGCTGGCGGCGCAGTACTCCGTCGACGCCAAGACCAGCAACACCGGCGGCGAGCTGAAGCTGGCCAGCACCGACAAGGACTACGACTCGACGTTCAAGAAGGCCGCCTACCAGCTGAAAAAGGGTGAGGTGACCCAGACGCCGGTGAAGACCACCGCCGGCTACGAGGTCATCAAGATGGTGAAGCACCCTGCACGCGGCAGCTTTGCGGCTCACCGCAAGCAGCTGACGGCCCAGCTGTACCAGCAGTGGGCCAGCAATTCGACCGTCATGAAGAACGTCGTCAGCCAGGTCCTCAAAGACGAGAAGGTCAAGATCACCGACAAACATCTCGCCAGTGCGCTCAACGCGTACCGCGGCGCGACCGTAAGCGCCACCAGCGATAAGCAGTAGGGCCGGACAGCCGGCCACTGGCGCGGGGATGCGCTGGCGCTGCTCGCGGCGCTGGTCTGGGCGGTCTACTCGATCCTGACGGCGCGGATCGGCGCGCTGAACGTCGATCTGATCCGGGCGACGCGGCACACCTTTTTCTACGGCATTCTGTTCATGCTGCCGCTGGCGTGGCTGCTGCACTTCCGGATGCCGTGGGGCGCGCTGCTGGTGCCGGCCAACCTCGGCAACTTCCTGTTTCTCGGGATCGGCGCGTGCGCGATCTGCTTTGTCACCTGGAGTTTTGCGGTCAAGCGCCTGGGCACCGTGCGGACCAGCGTGTACATGTACCTGGTGCCGGTGATCACCCTCGCCTGCTCGGTGTGGCTGCTGCACGAGCCGCTGACGCCGCTGATCGTGCTCGGCGCCGTGCTGACGCTGGTCGGCCTGTGGCTGTCGGGACGGGGGGCGTAGCGTTGGCTGGGCAGCCTGGCGGTCTTTGAGGCCGGGGCTGGCCGCCGAAGTTTTGGCCCGTTGTCACATTAAAAAGAAAAACCGAAAAACTGCCGAAGCGGATTTTGCCGCCTCGGCAGTTTTTGCGTCGTGATTTTTAGCGCCGGGAGCCATAGAGTCTACGGATGAGCATGACTTGGCGATGTTATTTCGTAATGCCTAAACTACTTAATATGGTTAACAAGGCACCTCTAAAGAGACGCTTTAAACTTGATTTTGACATTGCAAGGACTACCATGTATCTAAAACCATCTATTTTGGGGGAATTATTGATTTCAAGGAGTGAGTATCGTGAGAAATAATCTTCATAACAATAGATGTAATCTAAAACGTCGCTACAAGATGTACAGGTCAGGAAAAATGTGGATGGTTTCCGCTATTCTCTTTGTGGGTACTGCCAGCACGCTGATGATGGGTGGTCATTCCGTGCAGGCCGCGGCCGGGGCGGACGGCCAGCCGGTGATCAGTCGGCAGGCCGTGCCGCTGACGGGCCAAACCGACGGCGATGAGGCGGCCGCGGCACCGAAAGCGGCGGCTTCAGCAGCGTTGCCAGCTTCTGCGGCCCCAACGGCGACGACTGGCGCGCCGGCGCAGGGTGAGGTGGCGCCAGTCGCAGCGACATCCGCGAGCGAGGCGACGCCATCATCCGCTGCAGCGCCTGAAGCGTCCTCAGCCACGTCGGTAGCTAGCGGCGTAAGTTCAGCAGCCAGTGGCGCAAGCTCGGCAACCAGTGGCAACAGCGCTGCACCCAGCCTAGCAGCCAGTGCGGCATCCGCTGCAGCGACTAGTGCCGCACTTACCGCCGGGACTGGCACCGCGAGCGCTGCTGACAATCAAAATGGGCTCTCTATGGCCAACCTGACCACGGACAACTATGCGCAGGCTTTCAATTTTAACGGCACTGCGAAGTACGATCAGACGACGAAGACCGTTACACTCACGGATGATGTGAATCAAGAAGCCGGGAGTATCACGCTTAAGGATAAGATCAGCCTTTCTCAAAGCTTCGTTCTTAAAGGTGAGCTCAACATCGGTGCTCGGGATCAGATCAGCCATGGTGGCGGCGATGGGGTCGCGTTTGGCTTTCACGATGCCAACAGTGATCTCGTGGGTCTTGGCGGTGCCGGTCTAGGCCTTGCCGGAATTCCGGACGCTATCGGCTGGAAGGCCGACACGACGTATAACTGGGTTGACTCTAATCAAGCGGGACCTGACCCGAGTGCATTCAGCAATGGCCCAGAGGCCCCCAACAGTCCTGGTTATGGTGGCGGTCTAGCGTTTGGTGCTTTTATCAAAACGGCGAAGAACGTCATTGGACTCGGTCAGGGCCTACCTGATGCGGGGCACGCGACCACGATCGCGGATGGTGCCCAAGCCATTGATTCACCTGCGCCGGGCTTTAAAGAGGATCCTACGGCTGACCCAACTTCTTGGCAAGGTGACTTCAGGTATATTGAGATCGACTATAACCCCAATGACGGCGGGCGGAAGCTTCTTACTGTTATATACGATGGCAAGCGGTGGCAGATGGACATCACAGACTGGGCAGCGGACAAGACCGACACGGCGTTCTTCATTTCCGCTGGGACTGCGGCCAATGCGAACCTTCAGCAGTTCAAGCTCGACTCGTTCACTTTCCACCCGGCGGCCACGGTCGACGTCAAGTACGAGTACACCACCGATTCAACGGTGAACGACGCGCTGGAAAAAGATCCGACCGCGACGGTGGATCCCAAGACGCTGACGGAGATTCCGGGCTATGTGGGCCTCGTCGACTATCCGACTGGGGCGTTCGTTGATCAACAGTACCTAACCTACCCGCAGTCCATTCCGGGGTACCGGTACGTGCGCTTGTACGAGACCTCGATCCCGGCGAACGGCAGTTTATCGCTGCAGGGCAACAACGGGACGGTGATCTACCTTTACCGGAAGACTGGCAACGGCGGGCAGAAGGCGCTGATCCAATTCTGGGATGGAACTGAGCACAAAGAGCTGGGACAACCCGTTACTGTCGAAGGCGACAGCAATACACTATCAGACTATTCTGACGGGGCCGCAATTGCGGCGTATAAGCAGGCGGGTTACCAGTACGATCCTTATTATGACCAAACCGTCAACGTCGATGAGAGTGGCGGTCTGCATAATGCCATCTACTTTGATGATGACAACAAAACAACGCAAAAATTTAACGTCTATCTTTTTCATGACGTTCAAAACACCCCAGAGCAGGAATCCTTCACCCGGACAATCAAGTATGTGAGAGACACTGATGGCTCACAGCTTTACCCGACGGTCTATCAGAATATCTCTTTCACGATCAGCAAGACGATCGACAAGGTGGCGAATACCACCACTTACAATAACCCGTCCTACACGTTTGAGTACCTTGCCAGTCCGCGTCATATTCGCGGTTGGCTACCGGATATTGACACCGTATCGGAGCTCACTTTCGATATGCAGCATGTGCCAACCCAGGATCAATTGAATGTGGTAGTGAAGTATCACGAGGAGACGGGCCTAGTGCCAAATGGTATCTTGGTCAAGACCAAGGTAGGGATGCCGCCGGCGGTCCATGAGCCAACTGGTAGAGTGCCAAACGGTATCCTGGTGAAGACCAAGGTAGGGATGCCACCAGCGGTCCATGAGCCAACTGGCAGAGTGCCGAACGGTATCTTGGTGAAGACCAAGGTAGGGATGCCACCGGCGATCCACGAGCCGACCGGCAGAGTGCCGAACGGTATCTTGGTCAAGACTAAGGTAGGAATGCCACCGGCGGTCCACGAGCCGACCGGCAGAGTGCCGAACGGTATCCTGGTGAAGACCAAGGTAGGGATGCCCCCGGCAATCCACGAGCCAACCGGCAGAGTGCCAAACGGTATCTTGGTCAAGACTAAGGTAGGGATGCCACCAGCGGTCCATGAGCCGACAGGCAGAGTGCCAAACGGTATCCTGGTGAAGACCAAGGTAGGGATGCCACCGGCGGTCCACGAGCCGACCGGCAGAGTGCCAAACGGTATCCTGGTGAAGACCAAGGTAGGAATGCCACCGGCGGTCCACGAGCCGACCGGCAGAGTGCCAAACGGTATCCTGGTGAAGACTAAGGTAGGAATGCCGCCAGCGGTCCACGAACCGACCGGCAGAGTGCCGCATGGTATCTTGGTCAAGACTAAGGTAGGGATGCCGCCGGCGGTCCACGAGCCGACCGGCAGAGTGCCAAACGGTATCCTGGTGAAGACTAAGGTAGGAATGCCGCCAGCGGTCCACGAACCGACCGGCAGAGTGCCGCATGGTATCTTGGTCAAGACTAAGGTAGGGATGCCGCCGGCGGTCCACGAGCCGACCGGCAGAGTGCCAAACGGTATCCTGGTGAAGACTAAGGTAGGAATGCCGCCAGCGGTCCACGAACCGACCGGCAGAGTGCCGCATGGTATCTTGGTCAAGACTAAGGTAGGGATGCCGCCGGCGGTCCACGAGCCGACCGGCAGAGTGCCAAACGGTATCCTGGTGAAGACTAAGGTAGGAATGCCGCCAGCGGTCCACGAACCGACCGGAAGAGTGCCGTATGGTATCTTGGTCAAGACTAAGGTAGGGATGCCGCCAGCAGTTCACGCGCCAATTATCCACAAGGTACCTACTGGGATAATCGTGAAGACTCAGGTGCCACCAGCGGTTCACGCACCACGGAGCAGGGTGCCAGAAGGCGTCATCGTTCAGACTCAGGTGCCGCCGACAACGCCTGGCTCGAAGGCGAAAGTGCCAAACGGACCTGCGCCAAAGACTCAGGTCCCCCCTGCGGCGCCAGCACCGAATGGCACCCCGGAGGCGAAAGTCACCGTGCCGCACGGCGAACCGTTGCGGCCGCGTCCAGTTGCTAACGATCGCACCCCTGAAGCAATCATCACCAGTACGAACGGGTCATCAACTCCCGACACCACGCGTCCGGGCATGCGGCACGTCGGCTTTAACCGCGCCAAGCTGCCGAGCACCGGTGACCGGGAGAATGTGGCCTTAACCGGGATTGGTGCTATGGTTTCCATCATCTTTGGCGTTCTTGGCCTGACTAAGAAGCGTCAGCGCCGGACGAACTAGACTCTGGCCTGGGATAGATAGACCTGCGTTAACGCACAGAAGACCAGCCGACAGAGGATCACTCTCTACCGGCTGGCCTTTTCTGATGGCCGCTGTGCCGCGGTTCCATGTGAAACAATGGGCAGCGCTGGGAAGACCACGTTATCTTATTAACCGCCTGAGAGCTTGGCCAGGCGCGCTTACCTTCGCCAGACAATTGTGTTGACCCCGCAGAATATTAATGGTTAAATAAATCTGGAATCCCTTACATCAATACAGAATAATCGGCCGATTATGGAAATAAGTGTTATCTAATGCGAGTTGCGAATGTGCAACACGCGGCGAGGCGCTTGTCAGGTGAGTGCGCAGGCATTCAGACGGCCGATTTTTTTGTGCGCTCGGCCGCCCGCCTGAAGCGAGAGGTTCCGACGGCAAGTGGTGTGGATAAGCCCGGAGACCGGGTGCACTGGGGAGGAGTGGATAAAAGTGAAACAGAATGCGAGTGGGGGCGGCTTTTTTAAGCGGCACCTCAAGTTGGTGATCCTGGTGGTCGTGGTGCTGGCGGGTGGTGGCTTCGGGGCGTACCAGTACCTGGCGGTGCGGCCGGCCGCGGTGATCGACGCGGTGAAGCCGGCGTTCACGGGCTACACGGGCGCGGGCAAGGCGACGTACAACCGGTCGCAGGCGCGCGGCGCAATTTTTAAAATATTACTGGCGAAAGGCGGCATCGGTGCCAGCGACGCCGCGCTGATCGCCGCGGGCCGCGCGCCAAGCAAGTACGAGAGCGACGTGAACCTGGCCAACAAGGTGGCGGACGCGCAGACGCAGCTGGCCAGCGTCACGATCGCCTTCAGCAAGGCTTCCGGCCTCAAAAACGGTGAGCACATCACGCTGAAGCTGAAGGCGCCGGCGGACCTGCCCATCCAAAGTGGCACCAAGGACGTCAAGGTCAGCGGGCTGAAGCCGGTCACGACCTACACGGCCAAGCAGGCGATGGGCGCAGCGCCGCGGTTTCTGGGCGTCGCCGGCTTCGGCTACGTCAAGGACGACAAGCGGCGCGCCGCCCGCTTTGACGGCGGCGAGGCCCGGTATTTGAAAAATGGCGATCAGGTGACCTATCGCCTCGCGAGCTCCTACCGCCGGGCGCAGCGCGAGCGCGGGCGCAGGCTGAAGGGCGCGGCGGCGGTGACGTACAAGGTGGCCGGCCTGCCGGCGCTGAAGGACATCGCCGACTGGAAGCAGCTGGCCGAGTACGCGGACAGCTACGCCCACCGGATCAACAGTAGCGGCGACGCGGTCCAGTACACGCTGGTGGCGACCAAGTGCTACGCGGAGGTCATGGACCGCGAGCGGGCGCTGGCTGCCTACCGGTACGCCTCGCCGGACGTGATCAAGGAAGCGCCCGCCGCCGCCTCGTTTTTGACCTACGCGGTGATTTATAAAATGACCGCGCACACGGTGGACGCGGCCCTCAACGTGCCGGACCGCATCACGTATCCCGCGTACGGCCGCGAGACCATCCCCTATTACGACGGCAAGCTGGACCTGGCGCACATCGACGACGCAAAGTGGCAGCAGACCGCGGCCCAGTCCGAGGCCGATGCGATCGCGACGTTCAAGAGCGAGCACGCCCACGCCGCCTTGGTGACCTTATCATGAGGCGCGGGGGAGTGCGGCGGGCGTTTGGCCCGTGGCGGTGGCTGCTCGCGGTCGCGGTGCTGCTGGCGGCGGCCGGCTGTGCCAAGGGGGCCGGTGGGGCCGGTCCGGCGGCCAGCCCGACGCAAAAGCAGGTCCAGCAGGTGGCGGCGCAGGGCGCGGCCATCGCGAAGACGCAGGACCCGCAGGCCCAGCGCCAGCAGCTCGCCAAGCTGGCGGCCCGCGCGCAGGCTTTTAACCAGAAGAAGGGCGCCGCGAAGGCCGTGAAGGCGGCCTACCGCAAGGCCCTGGCGGCGGGGAAGAAGGCCGTGAGCGCCAGCGAGAAGCGGCTGCTGACGGCCAGCCGCGCCAAGGCGGCTAAGGAAGAAACCGAGAAAACGATCGGCGAGAAGCTGACGCGGCTGGCCGGACTGGCCAAGACCGTCTCGGCCGACGCGGGGCTCGTGTACCCGAAGGCCGCGCGGGCGGCGTTGCTCAAGGACATTGCCGCGCAGACCAAGCAGCTGCAGGCCACGCGGACGCAGGTGATCCTGGCGGTGGATGACCCGCAGCGCTACCTGGACGCGTATCAGACGTACGTCGTGGAAGGCAAGGAGCGAGATCAGGAAACCAATCTCAGCGGCGACTGGGGAGACCCGCAAACCACGCCGGATGTGCTCGCCGCGGTCGGCCTGACCAAGGACAAGTTCACGCGGATTTTTGGCGGGCTTCATGAATATTACGGGCGCGCCGTTGGCCACGGCTTCGTCTCGTATGAGCAGGCGCTGCCGGCGGTCGAGAAGGCCATCGATAAGCTGTATGCCGGGGACTACGCGGACCAGCCCGTCAAGATCACCCAGATGAATTTTTACCTGATCAAAAAGGGTGACTTCGCCGGGCTCGTCGGGCAGTGGCGGCCGGTGGCCCTCTACGCCGTCCGCGCCACTGGCACTGCGGGCTACAGCTGGGACAACGATGTTGAGAACATCAAGCCGCTTTCGGCGACGAAGTATCACATCAGCGATGGCACCGTCACCCTGCGTGGTCAGAATCAGAAGCCGGTGATGGTGGGCACTGACGGTTCCGCGGCGGCAGAAATTGATGAAAGCGTTGAGGGCGAGCTCTCCTACTCGGGTGATCTTGCGGGCACGACGTATATCATCACTTTCATGACTAAGGGCGCGGATCCGGAAGATATGCCAAACCTTAATCGCCAGAAGGAACACATTGTGATTTATACCAACAAGCCCCGGTCGGCCGTTGTGTACGAACGGCAGTAGTGGGTTGCAATAAAAAAGCAGTGCAATCCCGCCCAAATGCGAGGATAATTTTCCCTGAATAGGGTTTCACAGCGGCCGGCAGGCGAGAAAAGCGAGGTGCGGGGATGGAGATTCAGCAACGGCAGCGGGAGATCGGGGCCTTTTTCCGCGACTACCGGCTGCGGGCCGGGGTGTCCCTGCGCGAAGCCGCGGGGCCGGTGATGTCGGCGGCCAAGCTGTCGCGGTTCGAGCGCGGGGCGACCAACATCAGTGCCGACACGGCGCTGGCTTTGATGCACCGGCTGGGGATGCAGCTGTCGGAGTTCGTGCGGCTGGCCGCCGAGAGCGCCTATGCGCTGCCGACCAACAGCGCGGCCATCTGGCTGCAGGACTGGCCCCGCGTGCGCCGGGCTAACGCGGCGTACGTCGCGGCCCATGCCGGCGATCCGCAGACCTGGCTGCAGGACATCGTGGCCCTGCTGGTGAAAACGCAGGCCGAACCGCTCGGCAGCGCGATGCAACTGAGCGTCCAGGAGGAGCGGCGGCTCAGCGCTTTTCTCGCCTATCCGCATCACTGGCGGCGGGTCGAAATGAGCCTGATCGAGGCCTGCGCCCCGCTTGCCAGCAGCGAGTTTCGCCAGGAATGCTGGGCGCGCCTGGCGCTGGCATTCGGGGCGACCGACCACCAAGTCGAGCGGCTGGCGATCCGGCAGGCGCTGCTCACGGCGGCGGTGAAGTTCGGCGAGTGGGCGGCGTTTGAGGCGGGCCTGCCGGAGCTGGTGAAGGTCCTGGACACGCCGGCGCTGCGGCCCCTGCTAAACGATCGTGTCACCGCGGCGGCCCTGCTGAAGCAGATCGGGCGCTGGCACGCGGCGGGTCAGCCGGCGACGTGGCCGGCGATCGATGACCTGCTGGCCGCGGTGAATGCCGTCGCGGCACCGGGGTTCGCCCAGTCGCTCCAGGCACTCTGGGACTGCGCGCAGCAGCCCCGCCCGGCGCACCATCACCGGGCGCCTGGCCAGGCGGCTGCCGCCAAGTCCGCAAACGCGCCGACTACCGCGCCGACCGCCGCAGCCGCGGAGCCAACCGCCCAGCCCTTCAGCGGCCCCGCCATGGCGGCTTTGCGCGAGCGGCGGCAGGTCACGCTGCGGGACGCCAGCATCGCCTGGGCGCCGTCCACGCAGCTGCGGTTTGAGCGCGGCGAGACCCAGCTGGGCATTGCGCGGCTGGACCTGCTCAAGGATTTTCTCCTGAGCAGCTGGCGGGACCTCATCAGCGGCCACTACAACTTCCACGTCAACCTGGTCGCCCACTACCGCAGTCAGGTCGGCGCGTACTACCACGCCGGCAAGCTCACCGAGGAGAGCGCGCACGCGTTGGCGGATGAGTTCGCTGCGCGCGCCAGCGACTTGGCCGAGCCGGTGCGCAACCTCCAACGCTTTGAGGTGCTGGCCTACGCGTACACCGGCGTGGCGGCCCCGCTGCCGCCCGCGGACCTGGCGGCGATCCAGGATCTATTGAAAAAGGCGCCGGGCTGGAACGGCGACCTGTGCCTGCTGTTTGCCGACGTCGCCAAGGCGCTGCCCGCCGCTTTTGACTACCACCTGTGGCGCAGCCTGTACGTGCTGGACCAGGCGCCGAAACTGCAGGTGGCCAACCCGTTTAACGTCGACTTCACGGTGGCCGTCAGCATTGCCCACGCGGGGGATGCCGCGCTGGCCCGCGCGATGCAGTCGGACCTCGCGGTGCTTGCGGCCTGGCCGCTGCTGCAGTGCCCCAATGACTGGTCGCTGTCGGCCCACCTGGCCAGCCTGGTCTGCCAGTGGGTCCAGACGCCGACTGCGGAGGCAAAGGCGGCCATCGAGCGGCACGTGCAGGCCATGGTCACGCTGGGCTACACGGCGCTGGCGGCGGATGCGCAAGAGAGCCTGGCGGCGGTGGTGAAGTGAGTGTAACCAGGATTAGAGAACGTATTCGAGATGACTGGAGGGCCGCGGCCAAGTGTCGCGGCCTTTTTTCTTGGAACGGTACTTCTTCTGGTGGCTGAGGCTCACGTTCAGGCGGGGCAGACTCGGGATAGCGCGAAAGAATGTGCCTCGGTCAGCTAATTAGTTTCCTACACTTTCAACGGAATATCCGTTGAAAATGTACTAAAAGAGCCAAATAACCGTAAATAATTACATTTGCGACGCAGCGGCCCGACCATTTTGTACGCCTTGGACAATTTGAAGCGAGAACAACTTAAAGAAGAGCGCATATCTGGAACGCGACGGCTTGGCGTATCAGAGGTGTTAAGCTTGAGTCTTTGCGCTTAATTAAAGTGGAATGGCGATGACCTTGTCCAAGCTATTCGTAAAGCAAATAAGAGACTGCGCGGTATGGCTACCGTGTGAAGCAAAACCCCGACATGATTCTCATGTCGGGGTTTTCCCGTCTGCGGGACTAGGGGTATACATCTTTTCCATTGAGATGGAATGCTTTTGGTATTAACGAAAGTTGAAAGCGGTTTTACCATCAACAGTGAAAGGAGAGGGTTAGATGACAAAGACTATCGTCCATATCGTCCCGCATACCCACTGGGATCGCGAGTGGTATTTCCAAAACACACGAGCAACCGTCTATCTGATTAGCCAGATCAATGAGGTCGTAGAAGTTTTGGAAGACCATCCGAACACGTATTTTTACTTGTTCGATGCTCAAAGCTCTCTCATAGAAGATTATCTGAGCTACTATCCGGAAAACCGTGCCAAGCTTTCGCACCTGATCAAGAGTCATCGTTTCCTAACAGGTCCTTGGTACACGCAGACTGACCAGATTGCAGTAGGTCAAGAGTCAATTATTCGTAATCTTTACTATGGCATTGATTATGCCGAAAAGCTTGGACATTCTATGCGGATTGGTTATTGTCCTGACGTCTTTGGCCAAGGTGGCAATATGCCACAGATATACAAGAGTTTTGACATCGATCATGCTATCATCTGGCGCGGTGTTGGTAATTCCAAGCTTCAGACGACTGAGTTTCAGTGGACTGGTGTAGATGGCACTGCGATTCAAACCACCCAAATGCCGTTTGGGTATTTTTACGGCGCTAACATCCCAACTGAAGACGATGATTTACGCCAGTTTATTGCTTCAATGATTCCCAAACTTGAACAGCGGTCATTGATCTCAGACATTTACTTGCCTAATGGATTCGACCAGCTGCCCATCAACCGTCATCTTGATGGAATTATTGCGAAACTCAATCGGCTAGATCCAACACGTAAATACGTTATTTCTTCTCCTGAGGAATATATGAAGGCAGTAACTCGTGACTTGCACGATGAGGCCGTTGACCTGCCCGAGTTGAGCGGTGAGCTGACCGATGGGGAGAATTCTCGTGTGCATAAGAGCATCTATTCAACGCGAGCCGATTTGAAGAAGTTGAATAACGAGTTAGAAGCTTATGTGACGAACATACTGGAGCCTTTAGCCGTGATTGGGAAGCAGCTTGGGCTAAGGTATCCACAGGCAGAGATCGAGAAGATTTGGAAACAGCTGTTGAGAAACGCTGCACATGACAGTATTGGTAATTGCAATAGCGACTCGACCAACTTCGATATTAAGGCGCGGAATAAATGGGCGAGTGATTTAGCTCATAATCTGGCCGAAAAGATCATGCGCGACATTAGCTCGAACATTAAACAGGACAAGCCGTATGCGCTGACTGTCTTTAATAGTCTTCCGTATAAGCGTAGTAGCACGGTTGAAACTAATATATATATTCCGGATGGCAAGTTCACCATTGAGGACGAAAAGGGGACAACAATTCCGTTCCAGATTCTGACAGAGAAGGATGAGAGTGATTACGTTCTTCATCAGGCAGAACTGCTGACTCCTACGATGTATCGCAGTGGCGAGAAGAATCCTTGGATGCCAAAGAAAGTATACTTAGCGCACCTTAAGCTGTTTATTTCTGACGTCCCCGCGCTTGGGTATCGTGAATTGTACTTGCGGCCTTCCGAGTCAGGCGAAGATACCCCTGTGAGTGGCTGGGAAGCCGGAGATTCGATCAGTAATGGCCTATATACAATTCATTTAGATCAAAGCGACAACACGTTCACGGTCACTTCGAAGAATTCAGGCAAAACGTTCGCACATCAGTTTCGGATTATCGAGAACGGGGATGAAGGCGATTCCTACAACTTCTCTCCTGCCGTAACAGATATGGTGATCACCTCTGGAGACGCGAAACTAGTGACTGTGACCAAACAGGCAGGACTTATTAGCGAAAGTCTGAAAGTTGATTTGCTGTTCTCGGTTCCGCGTGACCTAGAGACAAGGTCGGTGGGTAAGGCAGAAGTGGCCATGCCGGTAACGATTATAGTTACGCTGAACAAGGATGATCCGATTGTGCACGTGTCAACGGTCACCAACAATCCGGTATCTTCGCATCGACTCAGGATTCAGTGTGACACAGGTATCAAAGCAAACTGTTCAGTAGCTGATAGCCTATTTGGCACAGTTAAACACCCGCTGGTGGATCCCAACCTGGCTGACTGGAGAGAGCGGGGCTGGGTCGAGAAACCAACAGAGATAAATGCACTTCAAAGCTTTGCTGCGTTAAGCGATAGCCGCACGACTGTGGCAGGCTTTACCAGTGGGGCCCGCGAGTACGAAATTACCGGTGAGGATTACACCCAGCTAAACCTGACAATGTTTAGATCGAATAGCTGGATGGGCCGCGAGAACTTACAAAATCGTCCCGGCCGTGCTTCAGGCGAAACTATTGTTGCCACACCTGATGCGGAGTTGCTAGGAAAGCAGTCGTATGAGTTTGGTTTCTATTATGGCAATCAACCCTTTGATGATTGCCCAGTTGGGGAGCTGTCAAAAGAGCTGTATTCACCGCTTCAAGTTTACGAGTTGGCGCCCTTTCTCAATAGTCGGATCAGATTCATCCGCAACCTCCCCAGCGACAAGAAATTACCAGAGAAGTACAGCGTGGTGGACCTCGGAAGGCAGCAGGCTGTGTTCAGCGCAATCAAGAAGTCTGAATTAAATCAGACAATCGTCTTCAGAGCCTTTAACCCGTTTGTTGAAAGGCCGGTGAGTGTGAGTTTGCCGGAACGAGCAGTCCAGACAAAATCAGACGAGTTCAGTATTGTTAGTCCTGCATCGGTAGACCTGGGACCTGATGAATTTGCGACATATCTGGCTGATGTAGGAGGTGAGGTAAATGCTCATATCAAAGAAGCTTATTGATATGGATATTAAGGCTAAAGACAAGAACGAGATCATTGATCAGCTTTCAGCTTTAGCAAATGCAGATTCGCGATTGACTGATTTGGATTCATTTCGGAAAGCCGTCTATGACCGCGAAGCAGAGGTCTCAACTTCATTAGGCTATTCAGTTGCAGTACCCCATGGTAAGACCGATGCAGTTAAGGAGCCATTCGTCTGTTTCGCGAAGTCGGTCAAGGGCGTGAAATGGAACAAACAACTGGTTCATCTGGTGTTCATGATTGGCGTACCACTTCAGGCTGAAGGCAAGGATTATCTCACCATTTTAGCCAACATTGCACGCAACATTATGGATGAGAATTTTCGGAGCAACCTCCTTCAGACAACAGATAAAGATCAAGTCATCAAGATTATCAATGATGGTGAACAGAAAGGGTGATTTATATGAAGATTGTTGGTGTCACTGCATGCACTGCGGGTATTGCCCACACATACATGGCTCAAAGTGCTTTGGAGAAAGCCGCTAAGGCGGATGGCTATCAGGCCAAGATTGAAACGCAAGGCGCAATGGGTGCTGAAAACGAGCTTACCGAGGATGAAATTGCCAACGCAGACGTTGTGATTTTAGGCGTTGACGTTTCAATTGAGGGGCGTGAACGCTTTGATGGGAAAAAAGTATATGAAACCTCAGTCTCACGGTGTGTGACTGAGCCACAGAAGGTGATAGAGGACGCGATAAACAGTTGATTTCATAGTGAATATTCCGAAGAAAAAAGGAGTGAGCTATTGTGAAAAAGGTATTAACTCAGTTTAAGAATCATGCCATGACTGGTGTCTCTTACATGATTCCAACTGTTACAGTTGGTGGGATTCTGTTTGCCTTAGCACTGGCCTTTAGTGGCGGGGCAACAGTCTCGAATCCGTTCTTGGCAAACATTGAAGCCATTGGCTCTGCCGGCATGGCATTATTAGTCCCTGTTCTTGCAGGTTATATTTCATACTCCATTGCTGGACGTCCGGGCTTGGTGCCAGGCTTGATCTTAGGCTACATGGCAGCCAACCCAATGGGCCCGAACAAAGTGGTTACTGGCTTTCTAGGCGGCTTACTGATGGGCTTCTTAGCCGGGTACCTATCAAAGTGGGTGAAGGGTTGGAAGGCACCATCTTTCATTAAGCCCTTAATGCCGATCATTGTGATTCCTTTGGTTGTTGTGCTGATTCTTGGGCTATTCTACATTTACGTCGTCGCAACGCCACTTGGTGCGATGGTCAGTGGTTTAACGGCTTGGTTGAAGTCGATGTCGACTGGTAGTGCTATTATGCTAGCGGTTGTCGTTGGTGCCATGATTTCCTTCGATATGGGCGGTCCTTTCAACAAGATTGCTTATACCACAGGGGTTGCCTTGATTGCGACGGGTGATGGTCACCTCATGGGGATGGCTGGTGTTGCAATCTGTGTGCCACCGATTGGCCTAGGTCTTGCTTCTTTGATTCTGCGCAGCCGCTTTACTGATGAAGAACGTAATTCTGGTAAAGCTGCGATTGTGATGGGTGCCTGTGGCATCACCGAAGGGGCAATTCCGTTCGCCGCAGCGGATCCACTTAGAGTAATTCCGTCAATCATGATCGGTTCTGCATGTGGTTCTGTTGTTGCCGCTATTGGTAACGCTTCCAACATGGCCCCGCTTGGCGGGTTACTGGTTCTCCCTGTCGTGACTAACGCACTCTGGTATGTGCTAGGAGTTATCGTCGGGGTCGCAGTGGTCGTGTTACTGATGGCGCTACTGAAGAAGCCGATTAAGACAGCAGAAGTTAACGCAAAAGCGACAGCATAATTATTCTTGAGATGGGAAGGTTGTCAAATGAACGCTCGGACAAGGAAAATTCTGATTCTATTAACAGATAACGCAAATCGAGTTGCCTTGCCTGCACATGTATTAATGCGACGGTTTTCCGTAACAAGAAGGACAATTTCAAATGATATTGCAGCAATTAAAGATTACCTGAAAGACTATAAGTTATTGGTTGTGCATCAAACTGGTGAAGGCTACGTGATTAAGGGCAGTGGTACGGCACTTTCACAATTGAGAGAGGCGCTCGAACTGTCGCCGACCGCTTTGAATGCCGACTCTCGGCGTCAACAAATCATGATTGGGCTATTGATGACCCACCAAGATACCTCAATTAGTGATCTAGCAGACAAATATCATGTGTCCCGTAGTGCCATTCAGCGTGATTTTGGCCTTCTCAAACAAGACCTAGCCCAAGATGGGTTAGATCTTGTTTCTGATTATCGAGGTACCCATGTTGTCGGTGCAGAGTCTCAGATTCGTGACAAGTTGCGGCAGTCGGTAAACGATTATCGTCCACTCTTGGGAGAAGAAACCACCGTCGTAAAACCAGCAAACTCCAGACTGGATACAATGATATATCTACGGCTAGTCGGATTGTTTGGAGAGGTGAATACTGCAAAAGCCGAGAAGATCCTAACGACGTTCGAAAACGAGTCCAAGATTGACCTAAATGATGTCCTATACAGCAATCTCGTCACTCATATCTTAATCATGGTAAGCCGTCAGGAAGGTAGTCAAATTGCGCCGTCTCAGCACGAGGAACAAAAGGCAAACAGCCCAAGGTTAGCTACGGAAATGAGCCGGTTGAACCAGCTGCTTGGCGACGAATTTCCGAACACATTTGGGCCTGATGATCTTCAATACCTTGAGCAACACCTAGTGATGTCAGGGATTCAAGACACTGTTAACCCAGAGTTGCTCAATCGTTATCTAAATCAGTTTGACAACGGTGCTACTAAACTAGCCAAGCAGTTAATTGAAAAAGTCTCCTCTTTGCTGGGGATTGATTTAAGTAACGACCATGAACTAGCAATCAATCTTCGTACGCATTGTTTTGCAATGCTGAGTCGGCTAAAAAAGGGTCAGACAATCAATAATCCTTTGCTGGCCCAAATTAAGGAAAATTATGCTTCGTTATTCGGCGTCCTTGTCTTAGCCCTCTCTCAGATCTTGCCACAAGATGCCAATCCGACTGTAATTCCTGAGTCTGAGATTGGCTTCTTGACGGTGCACTTTCAAGCGTCTTTGGAAAAGAACATTGAGACGAAGCGCATCGTTATTGTCTGTCCAGAAGGGGTCGGATTCTCTCGCTTGATTCAGAACAAGATTGCGTCGACTTTGCCGCTTGTGAAAGTGGTAGCGGTGGTGCCATACAAGAATGTCGCGAATTATGACTTTACCGGGATCGATTTTGTCGTCTCAACACTGAATTTCGAGTGCGCAGTCCCGGTGGTCCAGGTATCAGGATTTCTAGACTCGGATGACATCAATAAGCTCAATAGTTTTGTCGTTCATCATTCGATGGCAATGATGCCAAACAAAATTCAGCCATACATTAATGAGCGTTGCGTCTATTCTCGAATGAGCTTCAGGAACCCAGAAGATGTTATTAAGTTCATGGCTGAGCAGATGTATCGCCAGCAATTAGTCGACAAGTCTTTCTTGGACTCTGCCATTAGGCGTGAGCATATTATGGCGACGAACATCGGTCATGGGGTCGCAATCCCGCATGCAGGGAGTGAACACGTGATAGTTCCGACCATTGGCGTGATGACATTGGATCAGCCGATTGAATGGGGAGAAGGCGAAGCAGATGTCGTATTCACGCTGGCATTGAAGTTCGAAAATGCGAAGCAGAATAAAGAAGCTGTGAACAGCCTGTACTATTTGGTTAGTTCTGAGAATATGCTACAAAGGCTACGTGCTGCAACAACCACAGAAGAGATGCTCGCGTGTTTGAGGACCGGCGTGATCATCTGAGTGGACACCAAGAAATCGGTAGCGCTGGACTGCCTGCTTAGCTAATTAAAGTGACTTTTGGCTATAGCCCAAGCGCCGGATCGTACACAAGCCGCCCGGCGACGTTGTACGGGCCGCCTTGCGGATTGTTCTATATTCCCAAAGCTGGTTTGGCCTGGAAATCTCCTGGAAATGCAAGTGATTAGGGTGCCATCTTCACTCACATATCAAATCTGCGCTGAAGAAGGAACTCAGTGAAGAGATGGCGTCTTAGCTCGGCTAGAAGAAGCCGATGCGAAAATAATAGACGTTAGATATGCTCAGCCTGAGATACTCAAAATTATTCGGCTTGAAATAATGGATAAGTACACCGTGAGCAACTGGTGCATATGCTTATCGCTAGTATCCTACAAAAAACTAAAGGCAGATGGCTCCGGAAGCTGCTTTGTGAAGAAAGAGGCCGAGACATAATTCTCGCCCAAAAGAAAAAGTCCTGAGAATCCGAATAATACGGAATCTCAGGGCTTCTTTTTGTGGGCACAGCGCCCATTCTCTGCTAACCTTAACTT
>NZ_RHOJ01000026.1 GCF_003946485.1 Lacticaseibacillus jixianensis
AATTCGCTGCTGTACTTAGTCATAAGAAAAGCCCCACAATCATCAGACTTATCGTCTAACAATTGTAGGGCACTTCAAACAACGAGTGGCGCCCTTTTCAGATTCAGCGCGCTTCAATGCGCTACCGGTTTCACCACAGTCAGCAGCATTTGAAAGCCCGCTTTGGCGTACAGGGAGTGGCGCTTCCCCGCCGGGATCACAATGGTCTGACCGGCGGCGACCAGGTATGTCTGGTCTGCGATCGTGATCTCTGCTGCGCCGCTTAGAACGTTGACCATCGCATCGCCTGCCGCCTCGTGGCCGCCGATTTCCTCACCGGTCCCCACTGCAAACAGGGTCATGGTTAACTCTGGGCGTTGCACTAGTGTGCGGCTGGTCACTTCACCGGCCGCCAAGTCGATCAGCTGCTTGAGATCCACCACTTCGCTTTGCGGGATCTTATCAATGTAGGTCATCTCGCTCCTCGCTTTCTATCTGCATGAATTTGCACGGCTGCGCGGCCCTCAGCGCATGCGGTGTGCCGGCCGGAATCACCAGCAGCGTCCCGCTTTCCACGGTGGTGCTGTGATCGGTAAAGTCGACGGTCAAGACCCCGTCTAGGCACTGCAGCAGGCGCGTCCGGCTCGCCGTTTCGGTGCTGATCGTTTCCCCTGCGGCCATCGCGTACACGGCCAGCGGCAGCGTGATGCCCAGGCGCCGCGCCAGGGAGCGGCTGGCAATTTGATAGTCACGGTACGGCACTAACGAAGCGAGCGCAAGTTTTGTCTCTGTCATTCTGCGTTACCCCCATGGTTGATTATCTTAATCATACCCTACCCCCGCCGCGAATTGATACCGCCGCGACTAAGGCATGGGGCCGGCTCCTCACCTCTGCCGGGGGTAAGGCGAATCAGTTGCCGAACCTGGCGCCGCGGCATAAACTAACCGCGAGGCTGAGCCGCAGCCGCGCGCACGCCGAGGGGGGTCAGTGGCATGTATACGTACACCAAACCGCAGCTATTCTTCACCGCCGTCATGTGCCTGGGCATGGGCTCCTTGATGAGCGGAATCAACATTGCGCTCAGACTGGGGCTGACTGCCGCCGGCTTACACGCGTTTCTCGCCGGCTGGCTCCCCACGATCCTGGTGGCCACCACGTGGAATCTAGTAGTTGCCGCGCCGCTCACGAACCTGCTGATCCGGCAGTTTGCGACCACCCCTGAACACCTCATCGACCAGGCCAAGGCCGTCAAGATCCACCAGTGGGCCATCATTATCATCATGTGCCTCAGCATGTCCACCTGGGGCCTGCTGACCGCCGGCGCCTTGCCGGGCATCCCCGTCTCCGCCCTGCTCTTCACTTGGGCCCGGTCCTTCACGCTGGCCTACGTCATTCGGGCGCTGGTGGTCAGGCCCGCGGCCGCGGCGCTCTCACGGCGAGTATTTCCCGGGAACAATGGCACATTTCGTGTATGTCCCGTAATATCAACGTTTCTAGCACCACCGATTTTACGGTGGCACAGTTTTGACCCTTTTCAAATCATTTTGGCTCATTGGGCACCTCCGTCTGGAAGATTCCGTTGAGCTTTTTTGCTACCTCGAAGTTACTGTTGGGGTAGAGATGACCGTAAGTGCCAAGCGTCGTTTCGATATCCTCATGCCCCAGACGTTCTTTGATCTGGAGTGGATTTTCACCGAGGCTGATCAACAGCGACACATGCGAGTGGCGGAGACCATGCACGGTAATTCGCTGAACTTTGGCGAGTGTACTGTACGCGTCCACAATATCCAGAAATTGTCCGTCAGAGCACGGAATCCCATCACGTGAGAATACCCACTCGGAATTCACCATCGCCGCTTGTGCGACCTGCCACGCGCCTAAGCACGCAATGGTATCGTCATCAAGCGCCACGGTACGGCGACTAGCGGCGGTCTTGGGCGCTGGCGTCTCAAACCAATTGCGGTTGTGATAGTCCATCGTCTTATTGACGTTCACGGTTTTAGCTTCGAGATCAACGTCTGTCCACTTTAACGCCCGTGCTTCACCGCTTCGTAAGCCTGACATGAACATGAACCACAACATCGTGTAATCAAAGCGTCCGGTGTACGTGTCAGTGCTCGTCTTGGCAAGTACCTTTTGAAAGTCAGCTTGCGTCCAGAACTGGATTTTTGCTTTCTTCTTTTTGATAAGGCCAACGATCCGCACAGGATTTTCAGTGATGATACCCAGTGCCTTAGCCCGTTCTAGCACTTGGCCTAACATGATGTTAATGGTACGCGCATAGGATTGCTTACACTCTTTGAGTAGGCTGACCTGCCAATGTTGCACATCAATCGGCCGAATTTGGTCAATGATGATGTCGTTGAACCTAGTCAGATACTCACTGTTCATCAAAACCAGTCGCTGACGGTATGTGCGTGTTTTCACTTGGGTTTTGTACCAAGGTTTGAACACGTCTTCCATAAATTCGCCAAACTTAGTCTTCTTGATGTCCTCATCATCGGCGACCCCAGCCGCCAACATTGCAACTCGTGCTTTTTTCGCCTCCGTTTTCGTTTTGAAGCCGCTGGCACGCTTTTGAATTCGCTTGCCAGTCCGTTTGTCAGTTCCTAAGCTCACGCGGAAGCTAAAAGTACCATCCGCTTGTTTTGTAATTGGGTCTTTCGTAGTCAAGATAGTTCCTCCTTAACTGCGGAAAGGCCACTTGGTGCACCCTCAAGTTCGCTTAGTTTCAGGCCTAATACTGCGTCTACTGCTTCCACTGGAACACGGTCTACGCCTTTCTTACCGTACCATCCAAGGCCTCGTTTGAGCAACAACTCTTTTGCCATTTTGATGATACGACTTGCTTGCGATGGACTGTATCCCAGTTCAATAAGATCAGCTCTAGTCATCGTCAGGAAGACTGGCTGCTCTGGTACGTTAATATTCAATCAAATTACTTCCTAAAGTTTGGTGGGAGTGAGATAATCAAACCAGATAGAACCCATATTTTATCTGTGAAGGGTGACTACTTGCTTTGGTCGGCGTAGTCGCTCTTTTTTGATTCCTCACTTGGGATAATCATTTCTTCGGTTGATGCGAGCATCGCTTGTAGAACACTCATCTCTTTTTGCGTGATTTTAGCGTTTGCGATCATTGTCATCAAAATATCCTGCGCCGTGGCTGAATCATAGGCGAGCAACATCTTCAAGGTCGGTGCAACTTGCTTCTCAATCCAGTTATAGGTGCGCTTGATTGAGAATGGCTCCGGTTGGGTTGTTAGCCGAAGCTTCTCACCGTATTTGCCGATAAAATTCGCCCATAGGTCATCTAGCGGCCAGCTTGCTCTAGCTTTACCATTGGGCTTTAAGAAGCGCACATAGCGATTGATGATACCAAATATCACCTTGACAGGGTCACGTTCGGTTAACAAAGCCTCAATCGCCTTTGTTGCCCGTTCATCAGCCAAGCGTAGCTCAAAGCGATTTTTGATTGGCGTCTGATCTAGTGGTGTGCCATATTTGAAAAACTGTTCGGCATCTTTTTGGTACAGGCACATGTAGAATTGGCTTTTTCTCGAACCAATGTACAGTGTGCGACCAATGACACCGTGTTCTTTATTGGCGTCTTTATGAATACGCCGAAAAATTGAGGTAAATTCGTCGCGATCACACTTATCAATAAAGTATTGCACCGGTAGCATATCTACATAATCATTGATAGCAAGGTCAATCCGATTGTAATGACCACCGAGTTCATTTGCCTTTTCAAAGAAGTCATACCAGCTCCGATGTTGGGCGAGTAGCAGACACTCGAATTCGCGACAGCCTTCACCTTTCAGTTCCAGTAACGTACCGCGATCATCATCTTCTGGTGAAGTGAAAATTTGCATTGCGCCGTGTTCAAACTTACCGGTGTAGCCGTAGAAGCCCCAGTTGTCCGGCGCGAAGAATATTGGCTTGATTTGCAACAACTCGGTCATGATGGGGATAGCATCGTGAGTGGGAAAGCGAATACGGACATAGTCAATCCACATTGTCAGTGCTTCGTCGCCGGAAAGCTCACGATAAGCACACATCAGCTGGCGTCGCATATTGTCGTTTAGCGGTCTTTTGCCGCCGAGTAGCTGATTCAGGTAACCACGGGTGATCCCGACCTTATCGGCCACTTGTTGTTGCGTCAATTTCTGCTCGGTCATCAAGTCCCAAAATTTGCCTAACCAATCAGTGACCACGATTCCCGCAGTCAAATCATTTTGCATTAGCGTCTCTCCTTTGTTTTCTGGTGTTTACAGCTTTTTTAGCCTGTTGACACTCTGCCTCTACGGGTAATGCCTTGCCTACGGCATTTCTACCCTGTGTTTTGTTAATACGTTCCTATCTCTGCCCCCCTATTAGACACTGGGGGCTTGAGGCGGCCGGCTAACGCCGACCGCTGCCGCTCGCGCTAGCGGCTTTCGCGCTGCACGCCGCGCACGGCGGCGTACGTTTTCTCCCTTTCTCCTCATCAGTTTCAATGTTAGAATAATAGCAGGATGATGTTTGTCAACCTGTATCTGCATTCTAGCAGGTTTGTGTCCGACACGCAACCGTATAATGTTTGACAATTAACCGTATCAATGCTTTAATAAGCCTCAACAGGACTTCAAATGGTTTGAAACAGTTTCATATAGCTTCAAATGGTCTCAAATCGTCAAAGAATCGGGGAGAAAAAATGTCTGAAAAAAATTCAGAAGGTATCGAAATCAAAATTGGCCTGAACGTTAAACGTATTCGTAAAGAACAAGGCCTGACCCAAAAGGAACTTGCAAATAAACTGAAAAGTATTGAGCAAACAGTTTCCAAGATTGAACGTGGCGTGTTTACGCCGTCTGCCGAGACGATTATGCAGTTGTGCGACGCGTTGAATGTCACGCCTAACGAATTGATGCTAGAGAACCCAGAGTGGCAGAAATGGCAGTCTGAACGGCTGGAACATCAAGATCGCTCAATCAATGGCCTGGCTGATCAAATCAGTTTAGTGCAAGGTATGTTTGCTAAAGCTGATATGGCACGTGATGCCGGTGATGAGGACAAAGAAAAAGCGTACTTGGATGACATCATCCAAATGTACGCTTGGCAAAACAAGGATATTCGCGCTGTGGCAGAGTGGCTGAATAGCCGCTACCTTAATGAGTATATGGATAAATTGCAGATTGAATTAAGGAAAATAATTATAATTAACGCGCGCTAATAATCAGGAATCCTATCAATTATCTATATTTTTTAAAGATATGAATATAGTTTTGCAGAATAGTTTTGTAACTTGTAAAATAAAGATTAAAGTGTATAAAAATACCGTATTATATTTCTTGAGTAATAATTCCAATTGGTTAATCAGCTGTGGATATCTCCTAGAACTGCATCATTAAAGTTACACCTCCCAGAATACGGAAAAAGGCCTGAGTCCCTTTTCCACATACCCAACTTCGTAGATGACAGGCTGTCAAACTCTTGTTAGGGCGGGGGATTAACTTGCCTTGCAATTTATGGACCGGGGATCATCCGATTGAAGGAGGTAACCTGGGCGAGGTAAAGTGGGCAGGTAAATAATCTCATAATTTACTTTGAGCGCTCGCTTTAAGCCCACTGCATGAAAAAACGGCAAATGCTTCCGGGGCCTGATGACCCGGTTTCGGAATTATTTGCCATTTTTACTTGAATTCTCGACGGTGTGAAGCACGCGTTGACACCTAGATCCTTAAATCTTGATGGTTAATACGACAGAATAGTCGCACCGATTAATCCAGGTCCAGTATGAACACCTAAAGACGGCGAAATTTCGCCAATAAAATCCACTTTTCGTCCCGTCGCTGTCCCTAATTTAACAGCCAACTCGTTAACGAGAGACGGATTTTGACCATGGGCCACCCCCAAACGGAAGTGAGTGCTATCGCGACAATCCTTTATTACTTGATCAACCAGTTTCTGAAGCGCTTTCTCTTCCGATCGGGCCTTAAAAATTGGATAGTAGATCCCCTTTGAATCACATGAGATCACCGGCTTGATGTTAAAAACCGAGCCGACTAGGTTGGCAACTTTGCCAATTCGACCACCTGCGCTGAGGTACTTCAAAGTAGGGACATAAAAATATACGCGGCTTTTGGCTATCGAGACAGTAACTTTTTCGATGACTTGTTGAAAGGGCTCTCCTGAGCGAATTAATGATGCGGCATAAGCCACCTGAATACCACTGCCAATACCGATACTTTTCGTATCGAGAATCGTTACCTGGTCAGCCGCAAAGTCCTGTGCAGCAAGTTGAAAGGTACGGTTGGTGATTGATAAGCCACTCGAGATCGTGATGCCGAGGATTTGTTGATAGCCAGCTGCGAATAGCGCATTCATTGCGTCTTTAGCGGCTTGCGGTGAAGGACTAGCTGTCTGTGGCATGCTTTTTGCCTGCGTCAAGGCCGAGTAAAATTCATCTGGTGTTATATCAACAGCATCACGGTAATTGTGACCATTCATTGTAATATTGAGTGGGACCACAACAATATTATTGTGCGCTTCGAGCACACTTTGAGGAACATCTGATCCAGAATCAACGAGAATTGCAATTTTTTTTGGCAATGTTCAGCCCTCCACGGTTTATATGACCCTATTATATAGTTTTGAACACTAGATGTAAACAATTTCATTAAGGAAGTCAGGGTGCTATATGACCGTTACTAGTATGAACATGCCTACTTCTAACCGAATAATTGCTAATGAAGTCGCCTTGCTTCATCTGTGGGTTGGGCTTTCTGGGAATTTAAATAGTACCTCAATAACTAACTAGAAAATGTCTTCGTTGGCAAACCCCAGTTCAAGCAATGATCAAACCGCTTTCTAGGTGGTAATTCGATTATTGCAATCTAGGTTAAGGTTTATGAAGTTTGGGTTACAGGCGAGGGTGGCACATCTGTGGCACATTCCATCTGTATATTAGTATGATGTTGATACAGTTTAGCGTCCCAAAAGTTGTATTGTACCGCGATTCTACGTTTCAATCATTCAAGAAATAATTTCCTGGGCAATAAGCAAAAAAGTCCAGCTTGAACACGCAAAGCGTTCAAGCTGGGCTTTTAAGTTGTGCCCTGGGACAAAGACTAGCCTACATCTTCATGCCCATCTTCTTATAGGAATCCATACCTGGTATCCACATGGTCTTCGGGTCAACGCCGCGCTCCTTGGCGAACGCGTTCATCAGCGTATCCATGTCCATGAGCTTGTAGGTCGGCATTGGCTTGTTCGGATCGTACGACTGGATCTGGGCCATCATGCCGCCGTCCTCGTGCTCAATGATGTGGCAGTGGTACATGTAGACACCTGGCAGATCGAACCTCACGAGAATGCGGACCGTTTCGCCAGGGTTAACGCCGACCGTGTCCTTGTAGCCGTGCTCGTTCGGGTAAGGCGCCCCGCCGTTGCGGGAAATCACGAGGAACTGGGTGCCGTGCACATGGAACGGGTGAACCATGCCGCCATCCATGGTGTTGGTGTTGCTGACGTCCCAGTACTGGGCCAACCCGATCGGCTGCGTGGCGTCGATGCGCTGCATGCTGAACTTCTTACCGTCGATCGCGACCGCCTCATCCATGCCGGACATCACGACCTTGCGGACCGGGGTGGTCGGCAGCACTTCGGGCGCGTGAACGTCGAGCAGGTGGTCAGGCAGCACGCTGTTATCCGGCTTGAAGGCGTGGATCCGGAACTTAACGATCGGCACGTCGTCGCTAAACAGCGTCACGACGTCGCCTTCCTTGTAGTTCTTGAAGTCGACAATGACTTCGGCGCGCTCGGCGCAGGTCAGCATCAGGTGCGTAAAGTGGACGGGCTTTGGCAGCAGGCTGGAATCGCCGGCGATTTGGGTGAATTCCAGGTTGTCGGAAAAGTGCAACCGCCATTCACGCCGGTTGGCCCCATCCAAAATGCGCAGGCGCAGCTTTTGGGTGGTGACGTCAAACACTGGGTTCACGGTGCCATTGATCATTGCCGTTGGCCCCTGCACGCCGTCTGGGTCGTAATCGGCCTGGTAATCCCACTGGTTGTCTTCGTGGAAGCGCCGGTCTTGG
This sequence comes from Lacticaseibacillus jixianensis, assembly GCF_003946485.1. Classification (GTDB taxonomy): domain Bacteria; phylum Bacillota; class Bacilli; order Lactobacillales; family Lactobacillaceae; genus Lacticaseibacillus; species Lacticaseibacillus jixianensis. Next base: position 8,058 of record NZ_RHOJ01000026.1, read on the forward strand.
AGCACCAGCGGAATGTCATCCACGCCGTACGTCCGCGGCAGCGGCAGGCTGGCTTCGTGCTGGTCGCGGACGATCACCATCGCGGCCAGGCCATGCCAGACCTGCTCCGCCGTCGACGGGCACGGGTGGGCGTGCAGCCAGGTCGTTGCGGCCGGCTGATCCAGGGTAAAGTCGATCTGCTTGCTTTCACCAGGGTAAACCGGCGCATGGCAGCCGCCGTCAATGTACGGCCCGGAGACCGCCAACCCGTGCCAGTGGAACGTGGTGAGCTCATCGAGGGAATTTTTCAGGGTCACGTGAATGTGCTTGCCGACTTCAAAAGCCAGCGTCTGGCCGAGCAGCGCCGCATTGTAACCCCAGGTCTTGGTCTTGGCGCCAGGCAGGATCTGCGTCTCCCCTTTTTGGGCTTCAAGCGTGTACCAGACGTCGGTGTCGGTCTCTTTGTCGGGCTTCAACAGCGGCGGGATCGCCAGCTTGGATTCCGGGGCGTCAGCCACTTCCAGCGGCACGTAGCCGCCATCATGGGTGTTGTACGCCGGTTCATCGAAAAAGTAATCATCATACACTTGTTGTGCCATTATTTTTCCCCTTTCTCAGACGGTAAGCATTTTTCGTCTTACCTAAGTTCTTCCTCATTTTAACACTTTCGCCCCTGCAAGCGGTGTAAAATAGAATCGTTACAAATGAAAAATGAAATTGGGGAGGGCTTTAGAATGTCAAAAATCTTCACTTGGTTAATGCTGATCGCCAACGCCGTCTTGGTCTGGATGGTCTTCGCCACTAACATCAGTATGAACATGGTCGCCATGACCCACGCCATGTGGCTGATGGCGATCATCATGCTCGCCGATTCGCTCATGTCGCTTTACATGATGTACCGCAAGAAATAAGTATTTAGGCCGGGCGTGGCTTCGGCCTTTTCATTTGCAAAAAATCACTTCACACCTATGGCATAATAAGCACAGGAGGTGAGCCAGATGCCCAACATGCTAGATTATGCGCGAAGCTATGCGCAGGAACCGTTCAGCGCCGTGCCGCTGGGGCCGATTGATGGCGTGTTGCTTGCACAGCTGGCTTACTTTGATTTTGCCCGATTGCCAGTGACCAGCGGCACGCTCCACGCGCTACGCAAAAGCGCCGATCTGAAGGCCTTGACCACGCACACCTGGCGACCGGCCGAGAACCTGGCACTGCTCAAGCTGATGACCCACGCACCGCGCTATCAGACGATCGCCTGGCACGATCAGGTCGCCCAGCTCGACGTCGAGGCGCAAAAACAGTTCTCGGCGCTGACGCTCACCCTGCCGCAGGGTCAGTTCATCGCCTTTCGCGGCACCCGTGCCGATTTTGTCGACTGGAAGGAAGACTTCAACATGGCTTACATGCAGGCCATTCCCTCCCAAAAAGCCGCGCTGGCCTATTTCCAGCGCATCGCCGCCACCTACCCCGGGCCGTACTTTTTGGGCGGCCACTCCAAGGGCGGGACACTGGCGACGTACGCCTTTGCCGAAGCCCCCGGTGCGCTGCAGGACCAGGTGCAGGCCGTGTTCAACGCCGACGGGCCAGGTATCGGCAAGCCGGTGCCGACCGCGCTTGCGCCGCGCGTGCACAAGCTGGTGCCGCAAACCAGCTTGATCGGCACCCTATTTGACCCCGCCTCCGGCTTTTCTGTGGTGCAAAGCCGCGCCCACGGCTTCCGCCAGCACGATCCTTTTTCCTGGGAAGTCGCCGGCGAAGACTTCGCCTCGCTGCCAAAAACCGACTTGCTTTCCCAGCTGGCGCAGGACACCATCGCGAACTGGACCGCCAGCTTGTCTGATGAAACTAAGCAGGCCTGCCTGGATGCCGCTTACGCGCTGGTGACGCGCACCGATGCGACGAGCTTTGCCGAGCTCAAACGCAACTGGCCGCAAAACGCCAAAATTATTTTCTCCGGGCTGCGGCACGGCGATCCGATGGCTCATGAGCAGTGGCAAGTTGCCATCGGCCAGCTGATCCTAGCACTGCGGGCCAGCTTGCCAAAGCCGCACCTGCCGCGCGTGGACTGGCCGACCGGACGCCAGTGAGCCAAGGCCGTTCGGGCGGCGCCCACCGATCATCGCAAAAGGGGTCAGGTCAATCACGACCTGGCCCCTTTTACAGTTGCCACTGTTCCACGTGAAACTTAACCCTGCCGGCCGCCGCGAGCTGCTTGCGTAAGTGCCCCGATGAGCGCGGACTTGCCGGCGGCCGAGTCAATGATCCACAGTCTAGTGGCCGGATTCGCCAGCAGCATCGCCTTCAGTCGCGGCTCCTGAGTGCGGCGAAAGGTCAAGCCGTACCACAAGAACGCTAAGTAATCGGCATCCAGCCGCTCCTTGAAGCCCGGTGCCATGTCCGGCCGGGTGCTTGGATCGATCCGAAAGCGTACCGAGCGCCGCACGTTCCGCAGCACGGCCAGCGGCGGGGCAACCCGCAACCACACCACCAGGTCAGCCTGGGCCAGCCGCAGCGGGATGGAGCTGGCATAGTTGCCGTCGATCAGCCAGCTGGCATGCGCCGCCATGAAGTGCCGCTGAGCCGCGTCAAAGGTGGCCTTGGCCGCCGGACCGGCCGGCAGCGCGTGCCAGATTTGATCCAAGGCTAGCAGGGGCCAGCCCGTTTTGGCTTGCAGCGTGCGCGCCAGGGTCGACTTACCGCTCCCCGGGGCCCCAATCAGCATCACTTTCATTGTTAATTCCTCCGTGCAGACTTAGCTACGGCCACGCCTTCACCTGCTTTGCAGGCAAAGCCGCAGAATATGATCACCCTGTAGCCATTCATGGCGTACAGGGTGACATGCGTAGCGGCTAATCATCGGCCTAAGTGCGCCAGGTCTGCGCACCGTACTGACTTGGGCTCCGGGTCGACAACGCCCGAGCGCTTAGCTACGGCCACTGCTTCGCCTGCTTTGCAGGCAAAGCCGCGACCTAGGCTAATCGTCGGGCTAAGTGCGTCGACCCTGCGCACCGTAAAAAAAAGATCAGCGGCAGCAACCCTTCCACCGCAGATCCGTGCCTTGCTATTCGACTGAATGTAAGAGGTCCAAAAGCGCAGTTGCCAGCGCCTGCCGCTTGGCGGCGGGCATGGCCTTGAGGTAACTGATCAAGGCAAGGCTATCAACGTCGCTCATTTGTTCACCGACAAAGAAGTCGGCTAGATTGAGCCCAAGGGCCGCTGCAATTTCGGACAATTTTTTTATGCTGATGTTATCAACGTCCCCACGCTCCACGCGGGAAAGAAGACTGACCGAGACTCCAGCCTTTTCAGCTAATTGCTCGATTGTAAGCCCAAGCTTTTTTCGCTGCGCTCTAACCAGTCGACTAATATTCTTCAACCCCTCAATCCTCCTTTTGTACTCATCTAGTCTAGACAGTAGAAGAAAAGCGGTATCAATTAAAGGTTTTATAATCCTCAAAACTTAAAAAATAACAGCCTAGGGAAGGGTTTCACAATAAAGTCGACGTTTTCCAGAAATTGCCGGCGTTTTTGGCGGGTTAAAAAACTTAAATGACCGAATATATTTTCATCGAAATAACAATACGCGAACGGAAAAGCCGGCTAATCAACGCGCGTCAACTCGTCCAGGGTGTGCCCGGCATCATCGATCAGGACCAACCAGCCGTTCGTATCGCCGAAGTAGAGAAACAGCCCCACCTCGTTGACGCTGCGCAACTTGACCGGCGCCGTGGTCGTCAGCCCGTCAATGGCCGCCGCATTATCGGCGCGCAGCTTTTGCCCGTACTTGGTCCCGTAGCTCAAGGAGCCGTCCTTGTTCAGCGCCAGGTCCCCCTTCAGCGTGGCGCCAGGGGCGATGGTCATTTCCTTGGCCGCGGTCCAGTACACCGTGGCCTTGCTGCCGCTATGTTCCACGTGAAACGGCCGGGCCGTCAGCGCCTTATCAAAGCGGTGCCGCGCCTTTGCGGGCCGCTTCTTGGCCGGGGCCGCGTCAAAATGCACGCCGAGCCGCGCCAACACCAGCTGCTCGGCAGCGATCACCTGCTTGACTGCCGCCGGCCCGGTCGGCGCTTTACTGGCGCCAGCGGCCAGCACGGCCTGAAAGTGCCGGCGCACCTTGATCCCATCGACGGTTTCTGGCACACCCAGGATGATCACCGCGTCGGCTTCGGCAGGCACGGCGTCCACGCCGATCAGAGTCTGCTTGCTGGTGGCCAGCCGGACGCCGTTGGCCGGCGCCTGGCGCTCCAGGTCGTCCGTCAGCAGCAGCGTACCCAAGCCGTCAGGCAACTGCACTTGGGTCTCAGTGTCCGTCAACGTCATGGTAACTGTCAGGGTCATAAGTTCCTCCTATACTAAAAAGGTGGTCGTTTCTGACCACCTTTTCCAATGCGGTTAAGCATGCGCCAGCGGCTTTTTAGCCCGCGCCGTCTTCAGGTACTGTCTGAGCACCTTGATCGCCCAAGCGTAGTGCGCCGAGGCCACCATGGTGGCAAGCTCGCCAAGTGACATGCTGCCGGTCCAATCGTAAAAGCCTCTGAGGAACATTTCCTCGTTGTTCGCCTTTTCAAACTGGGCCATCAGCTCGTTGTACAGGCTTTCGAAGGCACGTTGGGCTTCCGCCAGCGTGGTCTTCTGATTTGCCTGCCAAATCTTGCGGCTGAGCTTGCCGCTGTCTTTCCAAGTATAAGGTTTCGGCATCAAGCGCTTCGCCTTACCGGCCAGGTTCGCCTTGCTCCAATCCAGATACATCTTCTGCCAGGCGGCAAGCTGGACCAGGACGTCGCGCACGTTGCGATCGCGCCCCTTGAACGGGAAGGTCCCGTTCAATTCCGTCTCCGTCATGCTGCTGAGCAGTTGGTCAAGCTTATCATGACGCTCGTACGTCGCCAGAATCAATGACTGCCGTGAATGTGGCTCTGCCAAGTTTAATCGCCTCCTGAGGGATTTGAGAAAAACGCATTCAACACTGTCTCTAAGGTCTATGGTGAGCTAAAATGGTCAGATTTTCAAGGCCACAGGTTAAAATTATTAAAATAAAGTTAAGATAAATAACAGAATAGCTGTCATGACAATGCTCGGGTCATGGCCTGCCGCAGAAATTATTTTCGTGACTGAGGGTAGGATGCCCTCGTGAGACAAAGTACAAGCCAGCCGCGTGGCCGCCGCATGCGCCAGGAAACGCGGCTTGGCGCAGGTCAGGCTGGCGGCGGGAGTGGGGCAAAACCGTTTAAGCTCAGGCTCCCCCGTCGAGTGGCGGACTCTAAGCGCTAAAGCAAGAGTGGGTTGCTCTAGTGAGCCTGCAAGCAGGCTCCCGTCGAGTGGCGGACTCTAACGCTAAAGCAAGAGTGGGCTTCTCTAGTGAGTCTGCAAGCAGGCTCCCGTCGAGTGGCAGCCGCTAAGCGCTAAAGCGCTAAGCGGCTACTCAAAAAAGCCCCCAGCATCTCTGCCGGGGGCTCTCAGGTGAACTAGTCTTCAACAACAAATGGCAGAAGACCCATGATGCGTGACCGCTTGATCGCGATCGTCAGCTTGCGCTGGTTCTTAGCGCTGGTGCCGGTAACCCGACGCGGCAAGATCTTGCCACGTTCAGAGATGAACCGTTCCAGCAAATTGGTGTCTTTGTAATCGATGTATTCGATGTGGTTTGCGGCGATGAAGTCGACTTTACGACGACGACGGCCACCACGACGCTGTTGTGCCATGGATGTCACTCCTTTACTCATTGATTGATAACGCAAACGTGCAACGTTTACGCCTTAGAACGGCAGATCATCATCGGAGATGTCGATCGTCTTGCCGTTATTGGCAAACGGATCGGCACTGTTGTCGGGCTGCGCCGAAGCGGCAGACCGATTCGAGCTGGCCGATGATGCAGGGGCGCCGAAGTTTGGCGTTTGTGGGGCCTGCTGGGCAGGCTGCCCGCCAAAGTTTGGCTGCGACTGCTGGCCGAAGCCACCAGCCTGTTGGTTGTTGCCGGTCGCAGGTTCGGACGGCCGCGCTTGGGTGGTCGCCTTGCTTTCCAGCAGCGCGAAGTTCTCGACGACGACTTCGGTGACGTAGACCCGCTGGCCTTGGGCGTTGTCATAGGTGCGCGTTTGAATGTGCCCCTCGACGCCGACCAGTGAGCCCTTGCGCGTGAAGTTGCTGAAGTTCTCAGCACTCTTGCGCCAGATCACACAGTTAATGAAGTCCGTCTCGCGCTGGCCTTGAGCATTCGTGAACTGCCGGTCAACAGCCAGGGTGAATGACCCGACCGCGGTTCCGCTTTGGGTGTAACGTAGGTCGACATCGCGGGTGAGACGCCCGGTCAAAGAAACGTTGTTGATCATTCAATAATCCCCCTTTTACGAGAACTAGTCTTCGCGAACGACGATCATGTGACGAAGAATGTCGGCACTGATCTTGGAAAGACGGTCGAATTCGTCGATCGCCTTGGAATCGTTAGCGGTCAGGTTAACGATGTGGTAAGTACCTTCTGTGTACTTCTTGATCTCGTACGCAAACTTACGCTTCTGCCAATCCTTGGAATCAATGATGCTGGCACCATTTTCCTTCAAGATATTGTCAAAACGTTCAACTAATTGGGCCTTTGCTTCTTCGTCGATATCTGGACGAATGATGTAGGTCACTTCATACTTAGTTTCAGCCATTTGACATTTCACCTCCTTATGGACTTTTGGCCCCATTCCCTGGGGCAAGGAGTAAGCGTGCCAAAGGGCACATGCTCACAAGCTAATAGTGTATCATGACGCCCAGTTTTACGCAAACTATTGTTGAAACGCCGGCCGTCCTGCCGTCGTTGCTGTGGTCACACCGAAACGGTCTGGATGCGCATAATGTTCCGGTTCATCGAGATGTCCTCGATGATGTCTGCGTAGTTCATGTCCTTGGGCAGCTCAATTTCGTAAATGTTGGTGTAAATGGTGTCGGCATCGGATTGGGTCACCTGGAAATTCACGTCGGTCACTTCGATGTGGTGCGCGTCAAAGTAGCTCTGGATAAACTCCTTCGTCTCGACCCGGTGGTGATACTGGATCTGCAGTCGCTTCATGGCGTGGACGTGGATCAAGTTGTTGGCAAACACCAGCACCAGGATCACCAGGACCGAGCCTGGCAGTGCAATGTCGTAGTTCCCCATCCCGATCGCCAGCCCGATCGCGGCGACGGCCCACAGGCTGGCCGCCGTGGTCAGCCCGCGGACGGTGCGGTGCTGCACGATGATCGTGCCTGCGCCCAGAAAGCCGATTCCAGACACGACCTGGGCGATCAGGCGCGCATCATCGGCGCGCAGGACGCCGGATAGCTTCGGCGCGGCCAGGGCGGTGTTCAAGGCGTTAAACCCGATCTCCTTTTGCATGAGGGCAATGATGCACGCCCCCAGGCACACCAGCACGTGCGTCTTGATGCCGGCCGGCCGGTTCTTGTGCTCCCGGTCGTAGCCGATCACCCCGGCGATCAGGGTGGCTAACAGCAGCCGCCCGATAATTTCGATCAAACTCAACGAATAGTGCACTAATATCCCCTTTTTCCTTCTAAAAAGACCAGGGCAGGCCTTTGCCCATCCTGGTCCCAAACCTAATTACGCGTTGTCCGTATCGTCTCCGGCCGCGTCGTCGCCAGGTTGATCATCCTGATCCGCCTCGGCGCGCTTCAGCAGCTCGTTGACCTGCGTGTCGGCATCCCCGGCAGGCTGATCGGCTGCGCCGCTCGCCCCCGGTTCACTGCTTGCGGCACTAGCATCAGGCGTTGGCGTCGGAGCGTCTGGCTCCGGGTCAAGCTTCGCCATTGTCGCGACCTTGGCCCCGTCGTCGACCCGGATGAGCCGCACGCCGAGCGTTGAGCGTCCAGTTTGCGAAACCGTGTCAATGTTGAAGCGGATCATGACGCCGGCATCAGTGATCACCATGATGTCCTCGGTGCCTTCAACCGTCGTCACGCCGGCCAGCGGCCCGTTTTTCTCCGTGATGTTCGCGGTCTTGATGCCCTTACCGCCGCGGCCCTTGATCGGGTACTCGGAGGCAGCGGTGCGTTTGCCGTAGCCCTTTTCGGAAATGACGAAGACCTCGGCGTCCGGCTTCAGGATATCGGAGCCGACCACGTAGTCCCCATCGCGCAGGCGCACGCCGCGGACCCCGGTAGCGGAGCGGCCCATGCTGCGGACGTCCTGCTCCTTGAAGGTGACAGAGTAGCCCAGGTGCGTGCCAATGAAGATGGTGTCGCTGCCGGTCGTCGAAATGACGTTGCTCAGCTCGTCGCCGTCCTTCATGTTCAGCGCGATCAGGCCGTTCTTGCGGATGTTGTAGAACTCCCGCGTCGGCGTGCGCTTCACGACCCCGTTGCGGGTGACGAAGAACAGGAAGTCGTCGGCGTTCTCGCTGTCAGCCTCGTCAGCGTCAGCATCGCCTTGGCGGTCGTGCGCCTTCACGTTCAGGACGGTTTGGATCTTCTCGTTGTTGTCGATCCCCAGCAAGTTGATGATCGGAATACCCTTGGCCGTGCGGCTGTACTCCGGCACTTCGTAACCCTTCATCCGGTAAACCTTACCGGTGTTGGTGAAGAACAGCAGCAGGTCGTGCGTCGAGGTCGTGACCAGGTGCTCGACGAAGTCATCGTCGTGCACGCCAGTTCCCTGGATCCCGCGGCCGCCGCGGTTTTGCGACTTGAACTCGTCGCTTGGCAGCCGCTTGATGTAGCCGTTGTGCGTCAGGGTGATCACGACGTTTTCCTCTTCGATGAGGTCCTCGTCTTCGATCGTCAAGTCTTCGCCGACCAGCAGCTCCGTGCGCCGCTTGTCGCCGAACTTCTTTTGGATGTCGAGCAGCTCATCGTAAATGATCTGGTGAATGCGCTGCGGCTTAGCCAAAATGTCCTTATAGTCGGCAATGGCAGCCATCACGTCGTTATACTCGTTTTCGACCTTCTCGCGTTCCAAGCCGGTCAGGCGAACCAGGCGCATGTCGAGGATGGCCTGACTCTGCTTGTCGGACAAGGAGAACTTATCCATCAGGATGACCTTCGCCTTATCGCCGGTCTCACTGGAGCGGATGATGCTGATAATCTCGTCGATGTGATCCAGCGCGATCTTCAACCCGGCCAGGATGTGCTCGCGGGCCTCGGCCTTCTTCAGGTCGAACTCGGTCCGCCGGCGAATGACCTCTTCCTGGTGCTTCAGGTAGTACTGCAGGATCTCCTTGAGGCTGAGAGTCTTCGGCGCGCCGTTCACAATGGCGACCATGTTGAAGGAAAAACCGGTCTGCATCGGCGTCAGCTTGAACAGGTTGTTCAAGACCACCGAGGCGCTCATGTCGCGGCGAATGTCGATGGTGATCCGCATGCCGTCGCGGTCGGATTCATCGTTCAGGTCGGTAATGCCATCGATTTTCTTTTCCCGGGCCAGCTCGGCGATTCGCTCCACCAGCTTGGCCTTGTTGACCATGTACGGGATTTCGGTGACGATGATGCGCTCTTTGCCGTTTTTGGCCGTCTCGATCTCCGTTTTGGCGCGGACTGTGATCGTGCCCTTACCGGTTTCGTAGGCCCGGCGAATGCCGGACTTGCCCAGCACCAGGCCCCCAGTGGGAAAATCAGGGCCCGGCAGCGCGCTCATCAAGTCGGTCGTGGTGGCATCCGGGTTGTCCATCAGGATGTGCAGCGCGGAAATGACCTCCGCCAAGTTGTGCGGCGGAATGTTGGTGGTCATCCCCACGGCGATCCCGGTCGCCCCGTTGACCAGCAGGTTCGGGAAGCGCGCCGGCAGCACGGTCGGCTCTTTTTCGGTCCCGTCGTAGTTATCCTGGTAGTCGATGGTGTCCTTGTTGATGTCGCGCAGCATTTCCATCGTGATCTTGCTCATGCGCGCTTCGGTGTACCGCATCGCGGCGGCCCCGTCGCCGTCGACCGAGCCGAAGTTCCCGTGCCCGTCGACCAGCATGTAGCGGTAAGAGAAGTCCTGCGCCATGCGGACCATGCCTTCGTAAATCGAAGAGTCCCCGTGCGGGTGGTACTTCCCCATGACATCCCCGACGATGCGGGCGGATTTCTTGTACGGCTTGTCCGGCGTCACGCCGAGCTCGTTCATCCCGTACAGGATCCGGCGCTGGACCGGCTTGAGGCCGTCTCTGACGTCGGGCAGGGCCCGCGCCACGATGACACTCATCGCGTACTCCAGGAATGAGGTCTTCATGGTTTTTGCCAGATTAACGGTGGTGATCCGGCTTTCTTGACGATCATCCATGTGAATTGTTAGCTCCTCTCAGTAATGCTTTTAGTGGTGCTTTCGTTTGCTTTTAAAGGTGGGATGAAACCGGGGGGTCAGCCTCCGTAGAAGTCAGCGTGGAACGCAGTGGGCGCGGCTTTGAGCCTCAGCACAAATCGCTGAGTCTCAAAGTCCGGCCTTAGTGTAAGCGGCACAGCCGCTAACACTAATTTCACTGCTGACGCTGCTTCTACTCCGGCTGACCACATTCACGTTCAACCGTGCTTTTTCATCAGTGGTGTCGCCTTGTGGCCGGAGCTGGGAACGGCTCAGTAGCGAAATTCTGCTTGGCGGTTTACCGCCTAGCAGAAGACCCGACTGAGAGACTCGCAAAGCGAGGCTCGAAGCGGTGTCCGCTACTTCTAGCTTCGCGTCGCCAGCCCATTTCAGCGGAGGTCACAAGGCCTCCAGCGGAGCTAAGCGTCGATGTTCTTGCTGTCGACGTAGACCGCGTTGTCTTCGATGAACTGCCGGCGCGGGCCGACCGCGTCGCCCATCAGCATTTCAAAAATGCCATCGGCGTCTTGGGCGTCCTGCGGCGAGACCCGCAGCAGCCGGCGCTTGTCGGGATCCATCGTGGTCTCCCACAGCTGGCTGGCATCCATTTCACCAAGCCCTTTGTACCGCTGGATCTCCGGCTTTGGTGACGGCGGCAGCTGCCCCAGCACCTCTTCCAGCTCCTCGTCGGAATCGATGTAGCGCATCATCTTGCCCTGCCGGATCCGGTACAGCGGCGGCTGGGCGATGTAGACGTAGCCGGCATCCAGCAGCGGCCGCATGTAGCGGTAGATCAAGGTCAACAGCAGCGTGCGAATGTGGGCCCCGTCGACGTCGGCATCGGTCATGATGATCAGCTTGTGGTAGCGGGCCTTGGAAACGTCGAAATCGTCGCCGAAGCCAGTGCCCATCGCGGTGAAGAGCGTGCGGATTTCCTCGTTGGCCAGGATGCGTTCCATGCTGGCTTTTTCCACGTTCAGGATCTTCCCCCGAATTGGCAGGATGGCCTGGGTCAGCCGGCTGCGCCCTGACTTGGCAGAGCCGCCCGCGGAATCCCCTTCGACGATGAACAACTCGGAAATTTCCGGGTCCTTGCTGGAGTTATCCGCCAGTTTGCCGGGGAGGTTGGAGATCTCCAGCCCCGACTTCTTGCGGGTCACTTCCCGCGCGCGCTTGGCGGCGGCCCGGGCCTTGTTGGCCAGCATCGCCTTGTCGATCAGCTGCTTGCCCTCGGTCGGGTGCTCCATCAAGAACTTGGAGAAGTGCTCGGAGAACATCCGGTCCACGGCCGTCCGCGCGTCGGCGTTGCCGAGCTTGGTCTTGGTCTGCCCTTCGAACTGCGGATCCGGGTGCTTGACGGAGACCACGGCGGTCATGCCTTCGCGGACGTCTTCCCCAGACAGCGGCTCGTCGTTGTCCTTCAAGGCGCCGGACTTGTGCGCGTAGTCGTTGATGACCCGCGTGAGCGCCGCCTTAAAGCCGGTCTCGTGCGTCCCGCCTTCAATGGTGTGGATGTTGTTGGCAAACGTCAGCAGGTTGCTGGCATAGCCGTTGGTGGCGTACTGCAAGGCCACCTCGACGGTGATGCCCTTGTACTGGCCCTCCACGTAGATCGGCTCCGCCAGCAGGTTGTCTTTCCCCTTGTCGAGGAATTCAACGTACTCACGGATCCCGCCTTCCGCCTTGAACGACAGCTTTTCGGCCGTGTCCTTGCGCTTGTCGGTGAAGTTCAGCTGCAGCCCCTTGTTCAGAAAGGCCAGCTCGCGGATGCGCTGAACCAGGATCTTGTCGTCGTAAACCGTGGTCTCGGTAAAAATGTCCGGATCCGGCACAAAGTGGACCTTGGTCCCGTGTTCGTGCTCCGGCGCATCGCCGATGACCTTCATCGGGGTCTTTACCTTGCCGCGGGTGAAGTCGATGTAGTACCGCTTGCCGCCGCGGGTGACCACGACGTCCAGCTCGGTGGAAAGCGCGTTGACGACCGACGCGCCGACCCCGTGGAGCCCGCCGGAAACCTTGTACCCGCCGCCGCCAAACTTACCGCCGGCATGCAGAATGGTGTAGACCGTTTCAAGCGCCGGACGCCCGGTTTTCTTTTGAATATCAACCGGGATCCCGCGGCCGTCGTCGGTAACGGTGACGGAGTTGTCTGGCTCGACCACCACGTCGATCTCGGTGGCAAAGCCGGCAAGGGCCTCGTCGATCCCGTTATCGATGATTTCCCACACCAGGTGGTGCAGGCCCTGACTCGAGGTCGTGCCAATGTACATCCCTGGCCGCTTGCGGACCGCTTCGAGGCCTTCAAGGACTTGGATCTGGCTGGCATCGTACTCAGCCGCCTTTTCCTCTTTCGCCTTGACGCGTTCTTCTCGGGTTTCTTTATCTTCTGCCATTCATGTTCCTCCTTACGCTTCCGCAGAGTCTGCGGTCAGGACCCCATTGTGCACGTGGTAAACGGCAGGGGCCGCGATTATTTCCTGGGCAATACCATCCAAGCTGGTCGTGGTGAGAAAAGTCTGGACCTTATTCTGGATGGCTTTGAGTAAATGGGTTTGGCGGGTGTCGTCCAGTTCGGATAGCACGTCGTCCAGCAGCAGCACCGGATATTCCCCGGTTTGCGCCTTCATCAGGTCGATTTCGGCCAGCTTGACGGCCAGCGCCGTGGTGCGCTGCTGGCCTTGGCTGCCGAAGTTGGCCACGTCCTTGCCGTTGACGATAAACGCCACGTCATCGCGGTGAGCCCCGACCAGGGAAGTGCCTTGATCGATTTCCCGCGCCTGGTGGGCCTCATAAAGGCCCTGAAGCGTCGCGTACGCCGTTTTAACGTCGCCGCGGGCATCGGGTGGGACCTGCGTGCGATACTCGAAGGTCAGCTGTTCCTGACCCTTGGTGATCCCGCTGTGGATCGCGGCCGCAAACTCGGCCATCTGGTGAAGCAAACCCTGCCGCGCCGCGACCAGCTCGGCGCCGTACGCCGCCAGCTGATCCGACAGCACGGACAGGTACACGAGGTCTTTGGCCTGGCGGTACTTCAGCTGCTTGAGGTAGGCGTTGCGCTGCTTTAGCATCGTGCGGTACTGCGTCAGGTTGTACAGGTACTTCGGGCTCATCTGGCCGAACTCCATGTTGATGAAGCGGCGGCGATTGGCGGGGCTCCCTTTGACCAGGGCTAGGTCCTCCGGGGCAAACAGCACCACGTTGAACTTGCCAAGGTACTGCGAGAGCTTCGACTGCTCGAGCTGGTTGACCCGGGCGCGCTTGCCCTGGTTGGAGATCACCAGCTCCAGCTGCATGGGCCCACTGCTGCGCCCGATGCGGCCGGTGACTCTGGCGAAGTCCTCGCCGAAGCGGATCAGCTCGCGGTCATTACTGGTGCGGTGACTGCGTGCTAACGCCAACACGTACACCGCCTCGAGCAAATTCGTCTTGCCCTGCGCATTCGCCCCGATCAGCACGTTGATCTGCGGCGAAAAGTCAGTATCCACGTCTGCATAATTGCGGTAATTATGCAGCGTCAGGTGTTCTAGCCTCACGCGCGCGCCACGGTGAAGCGGGTCTGATCCGGTAAAGTCACGGTGTCCCCGACTTCAAGCTTGCGCCCGCGCCGGTCTTCTGGCTCGTCATTGACCAGTACCGTATTTTCTTTCAGAAAATACTTCGCTGCGCCGCCGCTGTCGATAACCCCGGCATCTTTTAAAAGTTGCCCTAGGGTAATGAACGCGGTGGTGATCGTCACAGTCGTCATGCTGCCACTCCTTTGACGTTAGATTTATCGCATTGTGCGATTATTACCTATATATTATACCGTATTGTTGCACGGGCTTCAATCGGATTTGGCGTTTTAAGCGGCTGTGCGGCTGATTATGGCAAGACCGGTACCGGGTACGCTAAGGGGCCCAAACTTGGCCAAAACGCAAAAAACGGCCATTCTCGCGTTTTGCCGCGAAAATGGCCAACTTATTACGGGTTCGGCGCGCGAATCAGCGTGAAGGTGATCTGCGCCGTGTAAGTGCCGGGTGAAAGCACCCGCGTTTGGGGAATAATCAGCCGGCTGGCCGCCAGGGAAACGTCCTGGCTGTCCTGGCCACTGACCCTCAGCGGCGGCTCGCCCCGGCCCGTCTCCTGCTCACCTAGCCGCAAGCGCATGGGCAAGGCCGCGGGCGCATCAATGTCCAGCTGGAGGAGCCAGCGGCCACTGGCGGTGATGGCCAGACTCTCCCACGCCGGCACGACGCTGACGGGCCCTTCGGCAAGCTGCTGCAGGGTGTAGGTCCCGGTGAACAGCGGCGCCAAGGCGACGGGCAGGTCCAGGGTGAGCGGGGTCGTGAACTGGCCCTGGATGTCCGGATACGTGAAGGACGTAGTAGGGACGGTATTATCATTGTCAAAACCCTTTGCTTTGTATTCGATACGCCAAGTCATGGGAAAGCTGGCTGGCGTTAAGCCTGTGAAATGCACTGTTCCCGTTGCAAGATCGATTGGCAGCACGTGCCGATCCCCCTTCGGCCCCAACCATACCAGCCTGACCTGACCTTCTCCGACCGGGGGCACAATCACTGGTAGTTGGACAGTTGCCTCTCCGCGCTGATTGACGCTGATTGGATCAGGTTCATGAATCACCTGAAAACGGCCTAGTGAAAGCCTTTGTCCAACAACACCGGGAGAGTCAGTTCTGAAGACGTCTTTATAGTGAACGCTGGAAATGTTCTTATAACTCGATAAAACGAGTGGCCCATCAGCAATCGGCTTGTAGCCGCCATCAATGTTATCTCTCCATTCGATTACCACTGCATATTTGTGCCCTTTCGAATCCACAGCAAAAACTTGAAGCGGAACGAAATCAAAAACCTTCAGTCCGTTGGCGTTAAACGACAAATCAGGTGGCAACTCATTGACCACATGCAGAGTTAGCGTGCGCGTGTATGGAGTGAACGTTCTGGGTGCTGTATTAGTGATGCGATACTGCCGCGTACCTAATGTCTTAGGTGCAATAACCAAATAACCGGTGGTGACGGAAAGTTTGGGGACTTTGCCAACAGTGACCTCCTTTGTCTCGTCTTGGACAACCAAGTCATTTTCAAGTCGCTCAACCTTCAAAGCCTGCAGCGCATCTAAATTAGTCTTGCTGTCTATGGACAACGAATAATAAACATTAACAGTCGTATCCACGCGCACCCATAGTTCGTCCGGAGTGGCAAACATCAGGCCATAATCTGCCGGTCCAGGCTGCCAGCTCACCCCTTCAAATAACAGTTTGTCGTACGGCAGTGCCATCACCCGCCGCCCACCGGCAAACAGCATTGCCGCCGCGACCACCACCGCTAACCACCATTTGCGCATCGCGCTGCCCCCTTTCACCCGAGAGATTACGCAAAAACGCCTCCGCAACCGATGAGGGCTGCGAAGGCGCGAATAGGTTTGCGATTAGAACGTGCGGACCGGGGTGATCAGCTGGATAAAGTGTTCCTTATCCTCGGTTGGCACCAGGGTGAACGGGCGCAGCGGCGCGGTGAAGGCGACTTCGATAGAAGTGGCCCCCACGCCCTGCAGCGCGTCCTTCATGTAATCCGGGTTGAAGGAGATCTCCAGCGCGTCGCCTTCCAGCTTCTGGAACTGCAAGGCTTCTTCAACGTTCCCGACGTCAGGCGAGTTGCCGTAGATCGTCGCGGTTTGGCTGGCGGTGTCCAAGTTCAAGCGGACCACGTTGTTGGAGCTTTCGTGAGACAGCAGGCTGGCCCGGCCGATCGCTGACAGCAGCGTGGGCGCATCGAATTCGATGGTCGTGGTGCTGGACGTTGGGATCAGGCGGCTGGTGTCCGGGTAGTTGCCTTCCAACAGCCGGGAGTAAAACAGGGTGTTGCCGGCGATGAACAGGACTTGGTTGGACGCAAAGCGGATCTCCACGTTGTCGATGTCGTCGGTCAGGGTCCGGCCCAGTTCGTTGAGGCTCTTCCCCGGGATGATGACGTCGTAGCTTGCATCCCCGGCGCTTGGCAGCTCCAGCGTGCGCTGAGCCAGCCGGTGCGAATCGGTGGCCACGGCGATCATTTTGCCCTTTTCGATCTGAATGTGGACACCGGTGAGGATCGGGCGGCTTTCCTGCGTGGACACGGCAATGACCGTTTGGGCGATCAGCTGCCGCAGCACGTCGGCCGGCACGGTTAGCGCATTTTCGCTGGACACTTCCGGCAGGCGCGGATAGTTGTTGGCGTCCAGGCCATTGATCTTGAATTCAGAGGAGCCACTGGTGATGACGGTCTGGAAGTTGTCCTGAACGTCCACGGTCATGGTTTTCTCTGGCAGGCGCTTGACGATCTCGGTGAAAAAGCGCGCTGGCACGGTGATGCTGCCGGTGGATGCGATCTGCAGGTCGTTTTGCTCACTGGTGGCATCGATCTTGCTTTCGATCGAGATGTCGGCGTCACTGCCGGTCAGGATCAAGGCGTTATCGGTTAAGTCCATCTTCAGGTTCGTCAGGATCGGAATGGTGGTCTTGGACGTGATGGCCCTGGAGACATCATTCAACGACTTGATGAACGTGGCACGGGTGATCGTGAATTTCATATTTTGTGTCCTCCCAAGCGTAGCGTTATCTATATAATACGCTTTTTAAGTAATAGTAGTAGGGCCTGTGGACCCTGGGGATAAGCATGAGAAACGCGGCAGAATAAGTTATTCACCTGTGGATAACTCTTAGCAAAAGTCGGTGCCGAATTTGAAAGTTATCCACATGGCCTCAGCCGCGGTTGCGCAGCCGGTTTTTCAACTCGATGACCTGATCCTTGAGCGTCGAATCCTCGGTCACGGCCTGCTCGATTTTCTCGTGGGCGTGGATGACGGTGGTGTGGTCCTTGCCGCCAAACTCCTGCCCGATTTTTGGCAGGCTGCTGTCGGTCATTTCGCGGGCGAGGTACATGGCGATCTGCCGCGGCATGACGATCTGCTTGACCCGCTTTTTTCCCTTCAGATCGCTGACGGTGACCTGGTAGTACTTCGCGACCATGTCCTGGATCCGCGCGATCGACAGTTGCGAATCCTTGCCCGACAGCTTCAGGCTCTTGAGCGCCTCGGCCGCCATGCTGGTGGTGATGTCCTCGTGTGCCATCGTGGCGTAAGCCTGCACGCGCACCAGCGCCCCTTCCAGTTCGCGGACGTTGGAGTCGATCTGGCCGGCGATGTAAGACAGCGTGTCGTCAGGGATCACTAGGTGCTCGGCGTTGGCCTTGTTGCGCAAAATCGCGATGCGCGTCTCCAGGTCCGGCGGCGTGACGTCAACGGACAGGCCCCACTTAAACCGGGAGACCAGGCGCTCTTGCAGCTTGGGGATCTCGTTGGGCAGGCGGTCCGAGGTGAGGACGATTTGCTTTTTGTTCTCATATAAGGCGTTGAACGTGTGGAAGAATTCCTCCTGCGTCGCCTCTTTGTCGCCGAAGAACTGAATGTCGTCGACCAACAGCAGGTCCACGTTGCGGTACTCCTGGCGGAACTCCTCCTGCTTCTTGGTCTGCAGGGAGTTGATGAAGTCGTTGGCGAAGGCCTCGGATGTCACGTACTTGACGTTGGCCTGCGGGTTGTAGGCCAACAGCTGGTGGCCAATCGCCTGCATCAGGTGGGTCTTGCCCAGGCCGACGCCGCCGTATAGAAACAGCGGGTTGTACAGCACGCCGGGTTCTTCGGACACGACGAGCGCCGCGGCGTGCGCCATCTGGTTGCCCTTCCCGGTGACGAACGTCTCAAACGTGTACTTACTATTAAGGTGAGAAGTCTCCTTAAACGTCGGGATCGGCGCGGCCGGCGCGTTTGCCGCCTGCGGGGATTGAGCGCTGCCCGCTGGGGTGGCCGGATCGTCGCCCAGGATCTTGATCGCCGGTGAGATCTCCAGGTTGCCGAATTCGTAGCACCATTCAACGACCTTGGTCACCAGGTTTTGTTCCCAATAGGTCTTATGCAGCTGGGACGGAACGCCGATGGTGATCGTCGTCTGCGTCAAGGTCAGCGGCTTCACTGCGCCCACCCAGGTGTTGAAGCTGACCGGGGTCATTTCTGCCCGGAATTTTTCTTCTAAATATGCCCATAACTCATCGATGTTTGGCACTTATTGCCCCTCCGCAACCGAAAATGTAGTCGAAAGCAGTCGCCAGTCGCCCGCCAATTAAGGTGGACAACTCGCGACATCGCACTTTTAAGTTTAGCATTCAGCCTAGGAGTTTTCCACAGAATCGAAAGTTTTCCACATGTTTCACGTCCAAGAATTGCGACTGTCCCCAGGCAAGGAATAACCTTGTCCCCAGGCCGTGAATAAACCGCGCAGGATCAAGATTTTTCCCAGTTATGCACAGCAGGCTGTGAAACCCCAGGCCCGGTGTGATGCATGTTTCACAAGTTTTGAACAGCCTGCGAACAGCTTGTGGATAACTTACTCGACAGGGTGTGAATTTGCAGATAAGTCGGGCATTAGCCTGGGGATAATCCAAAAACCGCGAAAAAACGATGACAGGTTGTCCACAGCTTTGTGCGCAAAGTGGCCAATTTTGTGGACAATTCTCGGGGCGGTTTTTTTCAAGGATTCCTTGACGTGGCAGGGGACAGTCCGTATAATGAAAAGTTGTTTACTGACAATCAGTTATTCGGCGTAGCAATGCGCATTAAATAGCAAACTTAACAGGAGGTGTTCCCATGACCACCAAACGGACTTTTCAACCGAAGAAGCGTCACCGCGAACGCGTACACGGCTTCATGAAGCGGATGAGCACAAAGAACGGCCGCAAAGTGTTAGCACGTCGCCGCGCCAAGGGCCGCAAAGTATTATCTGCCTAACCAACCACTGACCGCTGTCGGTGGTTTTTTTTGTAAAAAGGTGCGTAGAGTTCGCGGTTTTAGCGGGATGGGTAGCCTAGCCTGAGGCATTGCCGGCGTTTTTTGCCGGCGAGGCCTCAGGCGTAGCTGACCACTCCCGCGTTGCGAACTCGTAGCCCAGTTAGAAGAAGGTACGCAGGGTCGACGCACTTAGCCCGACAGCTAGCCTAGCTTGACGCCTTACCGCCGTTCTTTGGCGGTGAGGCCGAGGGCGTTGATCAGCCTGTCTCGCAAAGCGAGGTACAGGCTGACATGCGTAGCAGCTAGTTGCTCGGGCGTTGTCGACCCGGAGCCCGATTACGATGCACCGGCTCGGGCACTGCTGGTCTGCGCCTGCCCTTTCGTGCACTTTTTCCCATTCTCGCCCGCCTTCTATAGGAAGAACCCGAGAAAACCCGTGCGCCGTAGGGTCTTGTCTTGTATACTAGTAAGCAGATTGTGAGGGAGCGCTTTGCGAAAGTCATACCGCATTAAAAAAGAATCAGAGTTTCAAGATGTGTTTGAAAACGGGGCGTCTGTCGCGAACCGCAATTTTGTGATCTATCACTTGAAGCGGGACCAGAAGCACTTTCGCGTCGGCATCAGTGTCGGCAAGAAGGTGGGTCACACCGCGGTGATGCGTAACCAGATCAAGCGTTACATCCGCCAGACCTTGCTCGAGCTCAAGCCCGAGATCGATCCGCAGGCGGATTTTCTCGTGATCGCTCGGCGCAGTGCCAACCAGCTGGACATGGCGGGGACCAAAAAGAACCTGGTCCACGTGATGAAGCTGGCCGGCCTGCTTGCTGAATCAGAGACAACTACGATATAGCCGCATAACGGCTTTGCTTGGAGGACTTATTCGTGAAAAAATCGACCAAACGGCTCCTGTTGAGCCTTGGCATTTTGACCTTGGTACTGGTGCTCAGTGCCTGTGGGACGTCGACGGTAACCAAGGCGTCCACTAATCCTTGGGACCGGTACGTGATTTACAACGCTGCTCAGTTCGTCTTGTGGCTGGCGAAGATCTCCGGCGGCAACGTCGGGGTCGGGATCATTCTCTTTACCCTGATCATCCGGATCTTGATCTTCCCGCTCAGCTACTACCAGATCAAGAGCATGAGCAAGCA
This sequence comes from Lacticaseibacillus jixianensis, assembly GCF_003946485.1. Lineage (GTDB taxonomy): Bacteria > Bacillota > Bacilli > Lactobacillales > Lactobacillaceae > Lacticaseibacillus > Lacticaseibacillus jixianensis. Next base: position 28,254 of record NZ_RHOJ01000026.1, read on the forward strand.
GCAGGCCATCGCCCCGCAGCTCAAGGAATTGCAGAAGAAGTACAGCTCTAAGGACACCGAAACTCAGCAGAAGCTGCGCGAAGAGACCCAGAAGTTGTACGCGGAGTCTGGCGTCAACCCAATGATGGGCTGCCTGCCGCTGCTGGTGCAGATGCCGTTCCTGCTGGCTTTGTACCAGGCGATTTACCGCACGCCAGCGCTGAAGGTCGGCAAGTTCTTATGGATGAACCTGGGCCAGCCTGACCCGTACTTCGTCATGCCGATCCTGGCCGCGCTGTTCACCCTGGCAACCTCGGTCGTTTCGACCCTCGCCCAGCCGACGCGGACGTCGACCAACTGGATTATGGCGGCCGTTTCGCCGCTGATGATTTTGTTTGTCGCCTTCACCTTCCCAAGTGCCCTGTCCATTTACTGGGTGGTCACCAACGCCTTTTCACTGGCGCAGACGTTCATGCTGCAGAACCCAATTAAGATGAAAAAAGAGCGCGACGAGAAGGCTCAAGCCGAGAAGGACCGCGAAAAAGCCCTGCGCAAAGCTTACAAGCGTGCACTGAAGAAGTAATCGGGAGGTTATCATGCCCACTTTCCAAGGAGCCACGATCCAAAAAGCGATCGACGCCGGTCTGAAAGCGATGAAGCAGGACCGCGCCGCCGTTTCTGTCGAAGTCGTGCAAGAAGGCAAAAAGGGTCTGCTCGGGATCGGGCGCAAACCGGCGATCGTCAACCTGCAGCTCAATCCTGAGCCCAGTGCTGAACCGAAAAAAGCGTCCGCAACCAAGGTGCACCACCTGCCGTCGCTACCAAAACCGAAACTGCCGGAAGCGCTGCGGCGCGACCAGCCCGTGCGCGATGACCAAACCGCCATCGCCCTCGTCCAAAGCTACCTCGAGGACATCACAACGCAGCTGCAGATCCCAACCACGATCGACAGCGAGCGCCGCGGTGACACGGTGTGGTTCGCCCTGACGACGGAAAAAGACGCGCTGCTCATCGGCAAACACGGTAAGATCATCAACGCGATCCAGTACCTGGCGCAAACCGAGTTCAACCATTATGGTAAGAGCAAATGCACCGTCATGCTGAACGTCGGCGACTACCGCGAGCGGCGCGACGCCGCGGTGCGGCGCTTAGCGGACAAGACGGCGCGCGAGGTGATCGCGCGTGGCACGGCCGTGTACCTCGACCCGATGCCGACGTTTGAGCGCAAGGCGATCCACCAGGCCCTGGCCGACAACGAGTACGTCGAGACCCATTCGGAGGGCCTCGACCCGCGGCGCTACGTCGTGATCACCCCCAAGCGGCGAACTTTTTGACAGATCGCCGACGATTTTGTATGATACAGGCAATTCAATAAGCGATAAAGTAGTCAAAGTGCTTTGTCCACGCTGATTCTCAACTCTGGGGATGGGCGTGGCGACGCGCTTTTTTTATGTTCAAGGTGCGCAGAGGTCGCGCACTTAGCCCGACAGCTAGCCTAGCCATCGGCATTGCCGCGGGCTTTAGCGGCGAGGCCGATGGCGTAGCTAGATGCTCGGGCGTTGCGACCTCGTAGCCTGATTACGCCAAGGTGCGCAGGGTCGACCCGTAGCCCGATCACGCGAGCCCGTTTACACCCATATGGTGCGGAGCCCGGTTTGAATTTTTCCCACCCAATTCACCCAGAAAGAGGTAACCACAGTGGCACAGACAGTCACGGAATACGATACGATTGCGGCAATTTCGACGCCGCCTGGCGAAGGCGCGATCTCCATCGTGCGCCTGTCCGGCGAAACGGCGGTGCAAACGGCCAACAAGCTGTTTAAGGGCAAAGACCTGACCAAAGTGGCGACGAACACCATCAACTACGGCCACATCATCGATCCGGACACCGGGGCGGTGGTCGACGAGGTGATGGCGTCCGTCATGCGCGCGCCGCACACATACACCTGCGAGGACATCGTGGAGATCAACTGCCACGGCGGCATTGTCGGCACCAACCGCGTGCTGCAGCTGGTGCTGGGGGCCGGCGCCCGCATGGCCGAGCCCGGCGAATTCACCAAGCGGGCCTTTTTGAACGGCCGGGTGGACCTGACCGAGGCCGAATCGGTGATGGACCTGATCCGTGCCAAAACGGACCGGGCCATGCAGGTGGCGGTGGACCAGCTGGACGGCGACCTGCGCACGCTGATCACCAACCTGCGCCAGGAGATCCTGGAAGTGCTGGCGCAAGTCGAGGTGAACATCGATTACCCGGAGTACGACACCGACCAGATGACGACCAAGCTGTTGCGCGAAAAGGCCGAGCTGGTGCTGAGCCGCGTCGACGAACTCCTGCAGACGGCGAACCAGGGTAAGGTGCTGCGTGAGGGCCTGGCCACGGCCATCGTCGGCCGGCCGAACGTCGGCAAGTCGTCTCTGCTCAACCACATGCTGCAAGAGGACAAGGCAATCGTGACCGACGTCCCCGGCACCACGCGCGACGTGCTGGAAGAGTACGTCAACGTGCGCGGCGTGCCGCTGAAGCTGGTCGACACGGCCGGCATCCGCAAGACTGAAGACAAGGTCGAAAAAATCGGTGTGGCCCGCTCCCGCAAAGCCATCGTCCAGGCAGATCTGGTGCTGCTGGTGCTCGATGCCAGCCAGCCGCTGACCGCCGAGGACCGCGAGCTGATCGCGGCGACGAAGGCTAAAAAGCGCATCGTGGTCCTGAACAAGCAGGACCTGCCGCAGCAGCTCGACCTAGATGAGCTGGCGCAGCTCGTGCCGGCGGAGCAGCTTATCCGCACCAGCATGCGCGATGCCGCGGGCGTGGCCGCGCTGGACAAGCAGATCACCGCGCTGTTTTTCGGCGGGATCGAAAACAGCCAAAGCACCGTGATGGTCACCAACGCCCGCCAAAGCGGTTTGCTGCGGCAGGCCAAGGCCAGCCTCAAGAGCGTGCTGGCCGGCATCGACGCGGGGATGCCCATCGACCTCGTCCAAATCGACATGACCGCCGCCTGGGACAAACTCGGCGAGATCACCGGCGATGCCGCCCCGGATGAGCTGATCACGCAGCTGTTTAGCCAATTCTGCTTGGGTAAGTAAGGCTGCGGAGGGTCTGCGTACTTAGCCCGACAGCTAGCCTAGCTTCAGGCATTGCCGGTGTACTTTGCCGGCGAGGCCTGAAGCGTAGCTAGATGCTCGGGCGTTGCAGACCCGGAGCGCAACTACAGTCTGCGGAGCGGGATGCTGCCTTGTAGTTGCGCTCCGCGGGGCAACGCGGGAGTGGCTAGCTACGGCGCTGGCCTCGCCGCCAAAAAGCGGCGGCAATGCCATCACCTAGGCTACCCATCCCGCTAAGTGCGCCCCGCTCCGCAGCCTCGCCCCTTCGAACATTTTCCAACCATCAAAGGAGTTTCTCTAATATGCCAGAGCCAAAAGTACGTGAATACGAAGCCGCCGCCTACGACGTGGTGGTCGTTGGGGCCGGGCATGCCGGCTGTGAGGCCGCGCTGGCCGCGGCGCGCATGGGGCAAAAGACCCTGCTGATCACCATCAGCCTGGAAATGCTGGCCTTCATGCCGTGCAACCCGTCCGTGGGGGGGCCGGCCAAGGGCGTCGTCGTGCGCGAGATCGACGCGTTGGGCGGTGAAATGGGCCGCAACATCGATAAGACCTACATTCAGATGCGCATGCTGAACACCGGCAAGGGCCCGGCCGTCCGGGCGCTGCGAGCGCAGGCGGATAAGGCCGCCTACCACCGCTCGATGAAGGACACGATCGAAAACCAGGCCAACCTCGACTTGCGCCAGGGCCTCGTTGAGCGCCTGCTGGTCGAAGACGGCACCTGCGTCGGCGTCGTGGCCGCGACCGGAGCGCGGTACCGCGCCAAGAGCGTGGTGCTGACCGCCGGCACGTCTTCGCGCGGCAAAATCATTATCGGCGAGCTGATGTACTCGTCCGGCCCGAACAACTCGCTGCCTTCTATCAAGCTGTCCGAGGACCTCGAAAAGCAGGGCTTCAAGCTCCGCCGCTTCAAGACCGGGACGCCGCCGCGCGTGGACGGCAACTCGATCGATTTTACCCAAACCGAGGAGCAGCCCGGCGACGTCACGCCGCACGCGTTTTCCTACGAGACGCCTGATTCCGTGTACCTGAAGGACCAGCTGTCGTGCTGGATGACCTACACCAATGAGACCACCCACACGATCATCCGCGCCAACCTCGACCGCGCGCCAATGTTCTCCGGCGTGATCAAGGGCGTGGGGCCGCGCTACTGCCCGTCCATCGAGGACAAGGTGGTGCGCTTCGCCGATAAGCCGCGCCACCAGCTCTTCCTGGAGCCTGAGGGCCGCGACACCGAGGAGTACTACGTCGGCGACTTTTCCACCTCGATGCCCGAAGAGATCCAGCTGAAAATGCTGCATTCCGTTGCCGGCCTGCAGCACGCCGAGCTGATGCGGCCGGGCTACGCGATCGAGTACGACGTCATCGAGCCTTGGCAGCTGACCGCGACCATGGAGACCAAGGTGGTCAAAAACCTCTTCACAGCGGGCCAGATGAACGGCACCAGCGGCTACGAGGAGGCGGCCGGCCAAGGGATCATGGCCGGCATTAACGCCGCCCTGCGCGCCCAGAATAAGCCTGGCTTCACGCTGAAACGCTCCGACGCCTACATCGGGGTGATGATCGACGACCTGGTCACCAAGGGCACCAACGAGCCGTACCGGCTGCTGACGAGCCGCGCCGAGTACCGCCTGATCCTGCGCCACGATAACGCGGACCTGCGGCTGACCGCCATGGGTCACCAGCTGGGGTTGATCTCAGACGCCCGCTTCGCCCAGTTTGAGGCGAAAAAGGCCGCCATTGAAGGCGAGATCAAGCGCCTCGAGACGACCCGCCTGAAGCCAAGCCAGGTCAACGACTGGCTGGCCAGCATCAACGCCGCACCGCTCAAGGACGGGGTGCTGGCCAGTGACTTCCTGCGCCGGCCGGAGGTGACCTATGCAGACCTGATGCAGTTTATCCCGCTGGTCCAGCCGCTGGATCACTACGTTACCGAGGAAGTCGAGATCTCCCTGAAATACGCGGGCTACATCGAAAAGGAAAAGCAGAGCATCGCCCGCCTGGAGCGCATGGAAGCCAAGAAGATCCCTGCACGGATCGACTACGCGGCCATCAACGGCCTGGCCACCGAGGCGCGCCAGAAGCTGGCCAAGATCCAGCCAGAGACGCTGGCGCAGGCCAGCCGCATCAGCGGGGTCAACCCGGCCGACGTCGCGATCCTGTCCGTTTACATCGAACAGGGCCGCATCGCCAAGGTCGCGCCCGGCGCCTGATAACGAACGAAAGACGACCTCACTCAGGTTTTGCTGAGTGAGGTCGTCTTTTTGTTGCTAGCGCGGTCAACCGGGGATGTCTAGACCGCAATGTAGTTAGGCGCGCTTAGCCTGAATGGCCTTGAACTGGGCCGGCGGCAGCTTGCCGAGTTCGACGAGCTTGCCTTCGATCTGATCAAGCACGGCGTTGCGGTCGTCATGGTCGTTCACGAAGTCGTACTTGTCGCGGTCGACCGTCAGCAGCGTGGAGCGGGTGTAGCCCTTGGACCAGTCGCGGTAGGCGGCGTTGACCCGGTGGTAGTAGTCGACCAGTTCCGGCTTTTGGCGGATGTCTTCCATCTCGCGCCCGCGGCCCTGGATCTCGTCGATTTCGTGCTCGGGATCGATTTTCAGGTACACTGCCAGGTCCGGCATGCCGTTCCACGGACTGCCGTTGACGTTGGCCTGCATTTCCTGGGAAAGGGTGACGTAAACGTTGAAGTCGACGTCATCGATCTCACCGTTTTTGTGCAGCTGGCTGGCCATCACAAAGTCGGATTCCAGGGATGAATCCATGACCGCATTCTCCTCCAGGATGGCTTTTTTCAGCTGCTGGTAGCGGAACGTGAGAAAGGCGATCTGGAGAATGGTGCCCGTCGTCTTGCGGCTGTCTTCGCCGGCGGAGTAAAACTTCTGCAACATGTTGGCAATCATGCCGTTGCCTTCGACGTCCTCATAAAACGCTGAGGAGTTCAGATCCTGTGACAGGATTTTCGTGAGGGAGGTCTTACCCGCACCGATACTTCCGAGGATATAGATCATGACTCTGCTTCTTTCTGTTGGCGTATTTCCGAGACAATAACGCTATTCATTATACGCGAAACCGGCCCGTATAACAGCCCTAATATGCCGGATGTTGGCGGTGGGGACCGTCGCGCCCACAAGATGTGGCAGGGCCGGGGATTCGCGGTTCGCCTTGCTTTAGGAAGAGAGTGCCAGCTGAGCTCGGCCGCACAAAAAAGACCCAGCCCACGGCTGAGTCTCAGGACGGTCAGATCAGGTTTGGGGAGCCAATCGGCCGTCCCCCGCGATCCCCAGATCACGAGTGGGGGCTGGGGCCACTGCGTTGGCTTTAGTGTAGAACGGATAGAGTAGAGTTGATTGATGAGTACGATATTTTTGATTGGCCTGGCGCGCAAAGCGCACGGCAGGCTGTTGTGCATAGTCCTGTTGCTAGATCTGTCAGGCACTTAAAAAGTGCGGTGTGAGCCAAGCCCCCACTCCTAGAAGCCTGGCCCACTAGCTAACGAAGTTGCCCCAATCCATAATCCCAGCGTACAGAGGAATGTACACGCTATCAAGATTTTTTTGGGATGAAATACGGCGACAAAGCGGTTATTACCCGGGGAATCAGCGTAAAGAAGCGTCAGCCGAGAAGAATTCGGCTGGCGCTTCTTATTGTCGTGAGGGGATTGCGGCGCGGCGCGGCGTTAAGTGGGTCCAGCTGGCCGCAGTGGGCCCTAGCGCACCGTTAGCAGGCTGATGACGATGCCCGCGGCGAGGACTGCCACCAGGCCCTTGAGGCCCGTGGCGCCCCAGGACAGCTGCTTGGTCCGCCACTCTGCAAAAATGAGGACGAGGGCGGCGATCAGGGCGACCAGCCCCATGATCAAAAGTTTGGTTACCAATGCATCCATGGTTTGCCTCCCGGCTAGACTTCCAGGTCGAAGTACGGGTTGATCTGCTTTTGCAGGTCGTGGATCTGGACCAGGTTGATCGTGGGCATTAGCCGGTAAATGAAGCCGGCAAAGGTATCGCGGTGAAACTTGTAGTCCATCCGGCCCATCCGGTGCGGCCGCCCGTCTTGATTCTCCCAGACTTCAAGGTTGTATTCTGCGTCTGGAAGCAGCGTGATGTAGCGCTGATCGTCCAGGGCAACGACTGGTTTAACTTCAGATTGATCCAACATGGCCATTCCTCCAAATTACTGATCGAGCCGATGGCCTGCCTTCCGGAATATGCGAACAGGGAATCGCTGTGTCATTAATTATAGCAGAGTCCCTGCGTTTGTCGCGGGCAAAAACTTCCCGCAAAATTCGTGAATCAACTTTCACAAGCGTCCAAGTCGGCGCGGCCGTAAGCGGCATCGTGTCAACCCCCAAAACCAGCAAACGCCTATTGAAACAGGCGTGAAAGCATACGCGCTTGCGCGACGAGTGGCCACGAAAAAATATTTTTTCGTGGCCGCCAAGTAATTCGAATTTCACAAAGTCGGTGATTTCAGACCCGGCTGCGGTTAATTTCGAACAAATGTTTGCGGACTAACCGAAGCGTTTGGCTCTATCCGAGTTAAGCCACAAATATAATCAATTTGGCGGCTGATCGTTCTGTTTTCACGCTCAACAGGGACTGATATTGAGGGTGAAGGCAGGACTAAAAAAGGACCCGCGTTTTAGAATCAAGTTAGCCACTATCGTCGCCGAGCGGAAAAAATAAAAACACCAAGTCGATACGACCTGTT
>NZ_RHOJ01000027.1 GCF_003946485.1 Lacticaseibacillus jixianensis
CACGCAAGGTCTTGGGCTGGAAGACACCAGCTGAAGTCTACCTAGGTAAAAAGTTGCACTTGATTTGACAATTCGTCATACAAAAAAGCCCCTTCCCCAGACTCAATTTGCTGTGACGAAACTGGATAATGATTGGACTAAATCAGTTGGAGATCCAGTTACTTATACAACAGGAGAACAGGCGACTGACGCACTGCACCCGCTCGCGCCCGGTAAGTACGAGATCCACGAGAGCGTCTCACCGTCTGGATATCAGAAAGATCAAAAGAGCTACTATATAGAGCTTCGTCAGAATCTGCAAACAGGTGATGAAGGCGCGACCGCTGAATGGTTCCAGTACGATTCAGACAAGAAAACGACGACACCAGTATCGGCTAATGATCCGCAAGATACAGGTTTCTACGTCGAAGCGGACACGCCGAACATTCTGCACTTCAAGCAGTTTGATAAGCCTGCAACTTGGTCGCTTAATTTGCATAAACAAGCGACAGACACTGATGAGCCCTTGGCTGGCGCAACGTTTCAGCTGACGTCCGTGACGTCGCCAAGTGATAGCGATGGCGCCACTTCTTCGCCTGAGCTGAGCAGTTCTTCTTCAAGCAGCAATGCTTCATCGTCCGATGCTAACGACTCAGTCAAGGCAACTAACGACGCCTTGATAACGGATAATAAGGGTGCCTTACCAACGCAGACCGGGCTGAAGCTGGGCCAGTTGTATAGACTGACCGAGACGGATGCCCCGGCTGGCTATCAGAAGTTGAAGGAACCGATTTATCTGAAAGACGGGGTGCTCGTTGATGACAAAGGCGATAAGCTAACCACTGATCCTAAGAACGTCTCAATCAAGACGGACTCACCTGATACCAGCTACACCCTGACCGTCAAGGATGACCCCGAGCGCATCCTGCCCCACACCGGCGGCCTGGGCCCGCGGGATTACCTGGTCTTCGCCCTCTGCATGTTGGGGGCAGCGATCTGCTTGCTCTTGCTGGTCAAGCTAAAGCGGCAGGAGGTGAGCGACCATGACTAAGCTAATCAAACGGTTGGTCATAGACGCTTGCGGGCTGCTCGTCTTGCTCGCCCTCATTGGGCCGGCGCAGTCGGTCGCCGCCAGCACCAAAGCGCCGGACAAGGTCGATATCGTGCTGCACAAGCTGCTGTTCGATGACCACTTGCCGGCTGCCGAGGCAAATAACGGCAAAGATCAGCCGTCATTTGGCGGGCAGCCCAGCCGGCCGCTGAACGGGGTCACTTTTACCGCCTACGACATCACCGGTGAGTTCTGGCAGTACGAAAGGGCCCATGACGGCGGCGTGGAAAAGGCGCAGCGGCACTTCGCCGAGGCGGCGTACGTCCCGACGAATAAGGTCGCCTCGCAAGTGACCGCCGGGGCAGGCGAGGCGCGGTTTGCCGATCTGAGCCTGCGCAGCGGCGGGCACTACGCCGTGTACCTGTTCAAGGAGACGGGGACGCCGCCTGGGGTCCAGGGCCAGAGTCAGAATCTGGTCGTGGTCCTGCCGGTGCGGGATGACAGCGGGATCCAGTCCCGCATCGACCTGTTCCCCAAGAACGTGCTGCCCGGGGGTAAGCCGATGATCGAAAAGCGGATCGATGCGAATCAAACCACTTTCGACTACGGGCAAAAGATCCCGTTCAAGATCACCGTCGCTGTGCCGGCGGACGTGGCGACGATGAAGGCCTTCCGGGTGACTGACAAGGCGGATCCGGCGCTGCGCCTGACCGACGGCGTGAGCGTCATGATCGACGGCCACGACCTCACCGGCGAGGACAACGTGTATCAGCTGGCCAAGGACGCCGAGGACGCTTTTACCCTCACGTTCAACGTCGACCAGCTGAGCAAGTACGCGAATAAGGTCATCACGATCACCTACAACATGGCGATCCGCCCTGGCACCGCGGCCGACAAGCCGCTGGTCAACCAGTCCGTGGTCTATCCCGGTGGCGGCGAGCCGCAGCACGACTTCGCCACCGTCGTCACCGGCGGCAAGCGGTTCGTCAAGGTTGACGCGAAGGACCACGCGACCAAACTCGCCGGCGCGACCTTCGTGGTGAGGGACGCGCTGGGGCTGTACCTGGTCAAAACCGCCACCGGCTGGGACTGGAAGAGCGTCGCGGACGGCGATAAGTCGTACCAGGAGCAGGGCCTGTACGCCCTGACGTCGGACCAGGACGGCGCGTTTAGCATTGAGGGGCTGGCGGCCGGCAACTACGAGCTCTATGAGGTCAAGGCCCCGGAAGGCTACTTGCGCAACGAAAAGGTGATCCCGTTCCAGATCGTTGCCGGCGAGGCGAGTGACAGTAAAGCCGCGCCATACGCGGTGGTGAATGTGCCCGACACTGACCGGCCGCACTTGCCGGACACGCCAGGCGACCCGCCGAAACGGCCGCACCTGCCGGAGACGCCGGGTGATCCTGACCGGCCGCGGCTGCCGGGCACATCCGGGGAGCCGCCTGCCCGGCCGCACCTCCCCGGGACGAATCCCGAGGGCACCGTGCAGCGCATCCTGCGGCGACTGTTGCCGCAGACGGGTGAAGCAAAAGCAACATGGTTAACAACATTGGGTTTAATCCTGATCGGGCTCATTGCCACGATCGGCGTAAAAACTAACAAAAAAAGCATAGGGGAAAGCAGAGGAGAAAGACAATGACAACATCTTTTTGGAAAAAAGCATTGACCCTGGTTGGGGCCATTACACTGGCAGTACCACTGGCACTGGGGATGAATGGGCAGAAGGTTAGCGCGGCGGATCCTGCGACACCAGGAACCCAGAATGTAACTGTTAACAAATATGCCTTTAAAGACGCAGCTCTGGAGCCTAAGGGAGATGCTGAGTGGGATAATAGCAAAGCCCCCGAAAATGGGAAACCGCTTGCGGGCGCGAAGTTTACTGCCTATAACATTACTAAGCAATATTGGGCATATCTGAAAGCCAACCCAATAGCACGCGATGCAGATGACAAAGACGACGCCAAATATAAGCGGGCTCTTTCTGAAGCAATCTATCAGGCTGTGAACCCAACTAAGGATCAGTCGGCTGATAAGACAATTAACTTTAAGGATGGCACTCCGGTTGTAGAGGAGGATGGTAAAACACCATTAGAGCTGACGACCAATGATAGTGGTGCAGCGACTTTCACAGATTTGCCTCAGTATACAGAGGTTGTTACAGACGCAGATAAGGGTACTTCGGTCAAGATGCCGTCTGTGTTTGTCTTCGTTGAAAGTGGTACCCCTGAGGGCTATCAGACCGCGGCAAACACAGTGGTTGCGTTGCCCTATGGAAATGGTACTGAAGATGTGAATATTTACCCGAAGAACCATTTTGATACTACGAAGCAATATAGCCTGCTCTTTAAGAAAATCGATGGAAACTCAAAAGTTGCACTCTCTGGGGCTAAATTTAAGATTAAGCGGACTGACACAGATGGGAACGTCTCGTTCGCTCACGTTGACAATCCCGATGAGATGACGACGTCTCAGGATGTAACCTGGGTTAAGGAAGACGACACCACAAATGAACCTAGTGAGTTTACGAGCAACGGGGAAGGATTATTTGGCTTTACCTCTACTGCAGAAGCTTTCTTTGACGGCGCATATCATGGGCTGAAGCCAGGAGTAAATTATAGCGTTGTTGAAACAGTAGCTCCGGATGGTTATAAGAAGGATCCTAAGTTAGTTGATGCAACAGGGGCTGAAATAGAATCTGCGGATGCGTCGGAAGTTGTTACTGGTAAGGATCAAAATTATACACGTGTTGCTGATACGCCAACTAGCATCCTCCCACACACTGGTGGTGCCGGCATCGTGCTGTACGTTGTCTTAGGCGCTGCGCTGGTCATTCTTGGGACAATTGCTTACAAGAAGCGCCGGGCCAACTAGCTTCGCGAATATGGTATTATCATGCAAGGGCGTGCGTTGACGTCCTTGTTTTTGTATGGGGTGCGGCGCGATGTCTGTGATAGCCGCCGCACCGCACCCGCTTTGGGGGAGCGACAATGGCGAAGAAGCGAGAAAAAAAAGGCCTCGGCCTCATCGATATCGTGATCCTGCTGCTGATCGTCGGCGGGCTGGGGATTTTGGCTTACCCGTTCGTCAGCGACGCGTACGTTTCGTACAAGAACCAGCAGGTGATCGATTCCTATCAGCAGATCGAGACGAAGAAGAACGCCCGCGCGCTGGCCAAGCAGTACCGCGCGTACCAGGCGAAAAACGCGGCGATGGCTAAGCAAAACGAGACGCCGGGCGTGTCCACCTTCAACTCGGCGGTCAACGAGCAGGGCACGGCGAAGACTTCGGCCAAGCGGGACCAGAAGAAGATGGAGAACGCGACCATCGCGCAGCTGACGATCCCGAAGATCCAGCTGAGTCTGCCGGTGTTCGACCACACGACCGACTGGCTGCTTCAGTTTGGCGCCTGCCTGCTCGACGGAACGAGTTACCCGACCGGCGGCAAAAGCACGCACGCGGTCATTTCGGCCCACCGGGGGGTGCCCAACGCCGAGTTGTTCACCCGCCTGCCCGAGTTAAGGAAGGGCGACAAGTTTTTCATTAAAATTGGTGACCACCACCTGGCGTACAAGGTGTTCAAGCGCCAGGTGATCAAGCCGACTGAGGTGGGCGACCTGAAAATCGTGCCGGGTCAGGACCTGGTGACGCTGATGACGTGCACGCCGTACATGATCAACTCGCACCGCCTGCTGATCACGGGCCACCGCGTGCCGTACACCAAGGCGGACCAGGCGGCTTCGCAGTGGGCCGAGCTGTGGAACAAGCTGAAGCTGGCCTTCTGGGCCTTCATGGGGCTGCTGCTCCTGTTGCTCTTGCTGGCGCTGATCCGCGGCCTGCTGGTCGGGCGGCGGCACTATGAGCTGGCCTACGTCGCCATGGATGCGGCCGGTGCGGTGCTGCCAGGCGCGACGGTTCAGGTCAAGCGCGGCCGCAAGCTGGTCGAGACGCTGCAGGCGGACGACATCGGCGCGGTCAATGACAAGCTGCCGGGTGGTAAGTACCGCGTCTCGGTGGCCGGCCAAGCCAAGGCGGCCGAGGCGAAGGCCTACGTCAAGCACTGGCGCGACAAGCAGTTCACGCTGAAACAGCGCAAGCAGGCAAAGCATTAACGAGGCAAACGAAAACAGCGATCCAACCGGGAGGCCGGTTGGGTCGCTGTTTTGCGTTGGCCCAGGCGATGATGCGTATGACTTGCGCGGGCGCGTCAGGCCGGTAAGCCCGCGTCGCAGGTGAGTATAAGCGGGTAAGTATGGTTCGTGCATCAAGCCCGGCCCTAAAGTCCTGAAAGTGTGTCTCCTGACTGGAATAGAACAGAATTGCGGCCGGCGGTGAGGAATACAAGAGATAAGATAACAGAACAATAAGCCAACCAGGTGGCCACTATGAAAACGCTAATTATTTATTTTTTGACCGGTTATCGGCCAGAAACGTTCGGCATTTACTGAAAGCTAATTCGGGAAACGTTGTGATGTATATTTGCATGTTTTTGAAAACGAACGGCGAGGAGAAAACTAGCCTATCGGGGTTAACTAGTTTGTTGTCTAAACCTGACGTGGCTAGTTAGCCGGGTGGGACAATGGCAGATTGCTCTAAGCGAGATGCGATGTTTTCCGAATATGCCTAGCTATTTCGAAAAACTTTTTAAGTTATTTTATTACCGTGTTAATTGCAAGGCCAATGTTATTTATACAGTGCAGTGTATACACTAAAACCGCTAAGCGATGGGCTTTTGGTCGAGGAGATGTCAGGACACGCCGATGCCTCTGTTTTGCAAGTCGGAGAATAGCAACACCAAACGTTATATGACTTTATTACGCATTGAAATAAAATAATGTTAATGGTAACGTACATTACTAGTTTCGAATAGATATTATTGGGGGACTTTATAATGAAAAAAGCTTTATTATTCGGTGCCGCCATGGCGACCGCTTTGGTCAGTGCCAGCTTGACGGCAAACCAGGTATCTGCGGATACGCCGGCAGATGCCGCGGACACGCAGGCACCAGCTAAGACGATGACCTCGACCGCCACTTTCACCATTGGTAAAGATGATGCATCAGTCGCTGACCAGATACTCCTGACGGCGGTGCCAAGTTTCCAGTTCAACAAAGAAGTGACATTATCAACGATGATCAAATCCGGCTATAGCGATGAAAAAGGAACAGCCAGTCCTGACACCCTTGCCGTTTCTGACTTGACCGGGACCAGTGCCGGCTGGACGGTGTCGGCTCAGATGGGGGCCTTTAGTTACGGTAAGGTTACCTTAAACGGCGGGACTCTGAACTTTGCCGGCACTGCTTTGGGTGATGGCATTGATTCAACCAAACCGCTGACGCTTAACGGTAATCTGACTGCGGGTGACGGTTCCGTAGCTGATGTGCTGACCGCGCCTAAGGGTTCTGGGCAAGGCACAACCACGGCAACGGTTGCGTCCCCCAGTCTGACGCTTCCCAAGCAGCCGAATGCGGCTAACGGTGCCTATTCTTCCACTATCACCTGGGCGGTCGGAGTGACACCAGCTGAAGCTCAAGCAGCTGCAAAAGCTGCCTCAGCTGCAAAACCTGCCCCGTCAGCAGATGGCAACAACTAATCATCATCAGTTAGATAAATAGCACGCAACATCCCTGCCTGGTGGCGACCTTTGACCGGGCGAGGATGTTTTTGCGTCACGGACCCAGAATGGAGCGGACATGTTAAAAAAGTTTCTGTATTGGCTGACGGGCATGGTGGCCCTCATCGGTATTGCACCAGCCGTGCCCGTCGCGGCGGCGAACGGGGCCAGCTTTTCGATCAAGCCAGTGTTCACCGACGCTGCCAGTGCCAAGGAGAATTATTTTGATCTGCTCGTCAGGCCTGGTCAGACCATCAGTCTGCCGGTCAACGTGACCAACGTCAGCGGCGTGGCCACCACGGTCCGCGTCAGCGTCGCCGATGCCTACACCGGCGACAACGGGCAGGTCGGATACGCCCCGAACCACCGCACCGATGATTCTGCGCAGTACCGGCTGTCAGTGCTGGCGTCCGCGCCAGTGACCCTGAAGTTGGCGAAGGGCGCGACCAAGCAGGCCAAGTTCACGGTGCAAGTCCCCAAGGGCGGCTTTAAGGGCGAGCTGGTCGGCAGTCTCTACGCCGCCGACCCGAAGGCGTACGGCGGCAGCGGCAGCGGGCTTTCGCTGAAAAATAAGTTCGCGATGTACACGGCCATTGTGCTGCGGACCAGCCCTCAGTACGTCTCGCCGGATCTGAAGCTGCGGCAGGTGAAGGTCGGCATCCAGAATGGCCAGGCGGCCGTGCTGGCGACGCTTCAAAACTACCGGCCGCAGATGTTCGGCCAGATGAGCGTGCACACGAAGGTCTACCAAGCCGGCAGCAAAAAGCCGGTCCTGACGCGGGACGTCAGCGGCTACGCCATGGCGCCGAACTCGCACTTTAACTTTGGCACCATGACCGATCACGCCTTCACCGCCGGCCGCTACACGCTGGACTTGCTGGCGACGTCTGGCACCAGGCGCTGGCATTTTCGCCGCCAGTTCCAAGTCACGCAAAAGCAGGCCGCGGATGTGAATAGAGCAGCCAGCCTGAAGATGGCTGCACCGTTTCCGTGGTGGCTGTTGATCCTGGTGATCGGCTTAGCGCTGCTCGTGCTGCTGCTGATCTTCTTGCTGTGGCGGCGGCGCAAGCAGGACCGCGAGGAAGCTAGCAAGTAACAAGAAAGGAGGTCAGCTTGATGAAACTGAGCGCACATAAGATCCGGTGGTCCGGTCTGCTCGGACTTTGCGTCTGGCTGACCTTCCTGATGGCCGCCGCCCGCGGCCAGCTGGTGCAGGCGGACGTGATGCCTGGGGCCAAGGACATCACGAAGTACTTCAACGCCGACGTCGATTATTCAGACGCCAGCAACTTGCAGCAGGACCACGGGGGCGCCCCCCTGATGTCTGCGCAGGTGGCCAATCCGACCAAGCCGCTGCGGTTCAAGTTTGACAGCGTCACGGCGACCAACCTGCTGGCGACCGGCGGCGAGGCGACCTCCCCGGCAATCAGCAGTACCTCCGTGTTGACCTTCACAATCGACGCCGGGAGCACCAGCGACACCAGCGGCACCATCAACACCAGCATTTTCGGCGATGCTCAGGATCGGTTCAGCAATTTCTTAATGATGTTCTCCGTGCCCGGCGCGGGGGCGGGGGCGTGGTTTGACCTCACGTCGCCTGGGGTCACCGTCACGGGTAACGGGACCAAGGTGGCCCTGGTCAACGGCGCGATCCCGATCAAACCACCGAAGACAGAGCATTCTGGCTTTTTGGGATGGGATTCCAAGACCGTCCGCGACGACTCCGGGGTGATTAGCGACTTTGACGGGACCGTTCAAGCCGATCAGACGATCAAAATCACGGTCGACATGGCGAAAGTCCAGATGCAGGACGGCAAGTCGGTCCCAGTCGATGCCACAACGTCGCTGCAGGTGAAGCAGCAGTTCACTAATACCCAGTACACCAAACGAGAGAGCGATGGCCAACTCTACACGAGTTACCTCAAGCTGCTTGTCGGCAAACTGGCTTTTAGTATTCCCCTTGAGCCTAAAGTGACCAGCAAGCTGGTCCTGCCCCCAGACGTCAGCACAGACTATTTTGGCATTGTCACCGGGACAATCACGCAGCCGGGCGACAAGCTGGAAATCGGCGTCGATACGGATGGGGACGGGCAGATCAACACGCCGGTCGACCAGGCGTCCCTTTATGTCTCGATCGTCGATGACAATAAGTGGGTGTACGTCATCACCAAGGACGTGGCCAAGGAGTGGGGTCTTTCAAGCACCGATGGCAAGTTCAGCCAGAAGATCGTCGTCAAAGAGACCCAGACCGATCTGAAAAACAGCGGAACCGGCTCGACGACCATTGCGGGCAACGGCAAAACCTATCCCAACATTGACTGGACGGACATCATCAATAAGATCCATCAGCTGCTCAAAGACGGTGTGAAGGGCGATGCCGTCGATCAGCTTTATCAAGAAATCGCGGACGTGAACCAGCAAGAAGCGGCCAGCGATGCCGATTATGCCATCACCCTGACCGCGCCCAATTCAAAGACACCGCCGACGCCGGTCAACTTCATGTTCGCACCGCAGTTCAAGGGGCAGCCCGCGGCGGGGAGCGCGCTGCCAAACGGCATGAAGGCCCCAACGAGCACCCTGGACTGGCAACTGACCAAGCAGGGGAACCCGGTGGGGGATGCGGTCTTGACGAACCTCCCGAAGATCGTCGACACGGCAGACGACGCCGAGACGCCGGTGGCGTCCGCCCTGCAGCCACTGACGGTGACGGCGACGTTCGGCACGACGACCGCCGGGACGATCACGGCGCACGACAGTTACAGCCAAAACGGCGAAGCGGTCACGATTGAGGCGACGTTTACGGTCGGTGGCGCCACTTTTAAAGTGCGGAAACTGGTGCATATTCTGGCCCTGAAGCCGGTCAAGTCGGACCTTGTCACCAGCGGTAAGTACAGCGACTTCAGCTTCAACGTGAATGAGAAAGCGCCGCTGGCCGCGCTGGCGGGCGCCACGGCGACGTGGCACCGGGTTCGCGCCGCCGATGGGCTGGCGGCTGCCTCTGATGACCAGGATCTGCAAGATGGCGACGGCGACCCGTGGGCCCTGCACGTCGGGGCGATCCGCCACATCAACGATGGCGACAGCTACCAGCTTAAGGTGCAGGTGGACGGAAAAACGGCCCTGTACTCGAACGTGGCGGCCGTGCAGGTGAAAGCGGATGACGGTTTTGCCATCGATCAGGTGCCGGACTTCAAGTTCCATACGACCGGCACCAGCGACGGCGATCCCAGCCTGGCGGACATTCTTCACGGCAGTTACGCCCCGGCGGATCAGGCCGGCACGAAGGAACTGAGTGCGAGCGGCACCGAACCGCTCGCGTTTGGCGCGTATTTTGGCCAAGGCGTGAGGTGGCAGCTATCGGCCGCAGTGGCGCCGTTTACTTGGACGAAGGCCGGCGATGAGCCAAAGCCCAGCATTCAGATCCAAATGAGCCTGGATGCCGGCGCCCAGGCGGGGAACGCGACTGCGGGCATACTGGGGACGGGCACTGCGCTAGACGCGGATCAAAACGTCGAGAGCGCCGCGGCGACGCTGAGTGGCACGAGCACCGGGAACTTTTCCCTTTACCGCCGGGTGACGGCGACGATGGCCATTTACAACGCGGCTTACGCGAAGCCGGGCACCTTCACCCCCACGATCACGTGGCGGCTGGGCACCCCGCCGGCTGAGGCGGCAGCGCCGGCCCACGAAGCAGGCCCGCGGCAGAGCAGATAGGGATCCATCTGGCACCAAGACCTTGAGTTGACGCTCAAGGTCTTTTTTTAACCACTTTTTGCTGGCGCCTGAGCACGGCCGTTCCGGGCGGCGAAATGGGAGCGCCACCCCGGGCTAGAAAACGGGTCGGTGTTTCAAATCTGTTTTTCCGAAAATCCGTTTTCATTGAAAACATGATGAAATTGATCCAGAGATTTTCAAGAAATTTTCGTATGTAAGCGAGGCCATTTGACCGTGTAAAGCGATCTTACCGCCACCAATATGTAAATATTCTGCATGCTAACGCTGTAAACAAATTCGTATCATTAAATACTCCGCTACATTGCGGCATTGCGATTAATTGTATACGATTTAAAACAGCTGAATAGTGCAAGAATAGTTCATAATATTTGGGATATGATGCTATTGATTTTCTGAAAATAGATGTTGCAACCCGTCCGGGAACGCGGTATATTACTCGTCGTTGTGAAAAACACGGGAGTGCAACTGTTACATAGTTAATCAAGAAAGAGGCGCATCGACTTCATTGTGACCGTGGTCGGGTCACACCAAATACATGACACCAGTAGGCAAGGGCCGTCCCCGGAGAACGTCAGGGGCAATGGCAACTGCCGTTCAATGAATTGGGACTAGAGTCACCGGTTCAAGTTAGGGGAATTTTTTGAAGCTTAATAAACAAGTATTGTTGCTCGGTGCGGTTGTTGTTCTTGCTCTTGGCGTCGGCGTTTCCACTGCCGTTGTTGACGCAAGCGAACCCGGTGCCCCTGAAGCAGCACAAGTCACTGTCGCTGCTCAGACCAAGGGAAACACCACTGCTAGTCGCCGAGGAACACTTGCTTCGACCGGTCACAAGAAGGCGGTCAAGAAGACCGTTGCTAAGAAGACGGTCAAGAAGGCTGTTGCTAAAAAGACGGTCAAGAAGGTTGCCAAGAAGGCCGTCGCTAAAAAAGCGGTCAAGAAGGTCGCTAAGAAGACCGTCGCTAAAAAGGCAGTCAAGAAGATCGTCAAGAAGCCGGTTGCTAAGAAGCCTGTTGCTAAAAAGGTCGTCAATCAGCCCGTTGTCAAAGAAGCGGCCGTTAAGCGTGTCGTGACGCGCGTGACCCCTGCCCAACAGGCTGCGGCCAAGGCAGCCAGCATCCGCCGCACCACCGGCGAGACCTACGTCGGCACGATTTCCGGCCTCGGCCACACCACCGACGTGATCCAAGGCAGCTTGAGCCGCACGAAGGCGCCTGCCAATGCCGGCATGGCGATGACCTGGGGCGGTGCCACCAACATGACGACCACCGACGGCTTGACCAGCGAGATCGCCGGCCACGCCAAGAGCAACACTTTTGCTTGGATCATGGGTCTGAGGAACGGCAGTCAGGTGTCCGTCACCGATGCTCAGGGCCACTCCCGCAGTTACCACGTCTATATGACTGACGACGTGAACGATGACAGCTACTCCGTTAAAAACGGGGCCGACCGCCTCAACGCGATCATCAGCGCTCACCAGGGTGAAGCCGTCGTCCTGCAGACATGCATCACCAACACCGTTAACCGCATCGTCTGGGCCCGTTAATTTGGCGCTTCGAATCAGATCGATCAAGCCGCAGCTTCTAAACGTCAGAAGCCGCTGATCCCACTGATTCCGCGCACCCCATCTCGATGGACAATACCGCCTCTAAAGATTAAGGATCAAGAAGCACTCCTCCTATGCTTGCCCAGCAGCCGTCTCCCGGTTGCTGGGCTTTTTTGTAGGGTGCGCAGGGCTGACGAACTTAGGACGATGACATGCCGCTACGCATGTCACCCTGTACGCCATGGATGGCTACAGGGTGATCATAGCCCGGTGCTTTGCCTGCAGAGCAGGTGAAGCGCCGGGCGTAGCAGGGCACTCGGCCGTTGCCAGACCGGAGCCCAACTTTGACAGGGCACGCAGGGCTGGCGAACTTAGGGCGATCATTAGGGTGATGTCACTTTGCCCGCGGGGTGAGCGCCGCCGCCCGCAAATCGCTGCACGAGCTGGCCGGTTGCCCTGCCGCGCTATCTGGATCCCCAGTACCCAGGTCTGTACAACAGCTGCCAGCGACCAGCCAAAAAACTGTTCCGCCAAAATTCCGCTTACATTGAAAATGTTGTGAAATTAATGCAGAAAATTTCAAAAACTTTTGCAATGGAAACGAAATCATTTCGCCAATTTTCCCGAACGATCGGTGTTCTATTTGCAAGTATATTTCATATTGATGTCATAATTATATTCTTATCTTAAAATGGTTGCCTTTACGCGGGGAATATCCACTGATTAGACCCGGTTCATTTTGTCAAACAATATGAATATTATACGCAATGAATGGAAAACAGTCCTTGGATATTTTTGAAAGCAGGTATTGCAATCATCTTAGGTACGGGTGTATATTACTCGTCGTTGTGAAAAACACATACATCCAACTGTTACATAATTAATCAAAGGCAATTCAGAAAGAGGCGCATTGACTTCATTGTGACCGCGGTCGGGTCACACACATACATGACGCAAGTAGGTATCCGCAGTTCCCTTAACGCATTAGGGGCTCAGCATTACCGGTTCACTGAATTGGGACTAGAGTCGCCGGTTCAAGTTAGGGGAATTTTTTGAAGCTTAATAAACAAGTTTTGTTGCTCGGTGCTGTCGTTGTTCTTGCCCTTGGCTTTGGCGCTTCTAACGCCGCCGCTGACGCAAGCGAGGCTGCGCCTGTTGCAGCGCATGTTGCTGCTTCGGCCACTGCGACCGCTTCGCACCGGGAAACACTTGCTTCGACCAGCCGCCGCACCAAGACGGTTAAGCGGGTTGCCGTGCGCCGCGTGATCAAACGCGCCACTCCTGCTCAAAAGGCTGCGGCTAAGGCAGCCAGCATCCGCCGCACCACTGGCGAACGTTACGTCGGTACAATTTCCGGCCTCGGCCACGCCACCGACGTCATCCAAGGCAGCTTGACCCGCACGAAGGCGCCTGCCCGGGCCGGTATGGCGATGACCTGGGGCGGGGCCACTCGCATGACGACCACCGACGGCCTGACCAGCGAGATCGCCGGCCACGCCAAGAGCAACACTTTTGCCTGGATCATGCGCCTGAGGAACGGTAGCCGCGTGTCCGTCACCGATGCTCAAGGCCGCTCCCGCAGCTACCGCGTCTACATGACCGACAACGTGAATGACGATGGCTACTCCGTTAAAAACGGGGCCGACCGCCTCAACTCAATTATCAGCGCTCACCAGGGCGAAAAAGTCGTCCTCCAGACATGCATCACCAACACCGTTAACCGCCTGGTCTGGGCCCGTTAATCTGCCCCACCGATCAGATCAAAGCGCCGCAGCACTTCTATTACTTCAGAAGCATGAAGGCCATCTGATCATGATCAACCGATAACTCAAAAGCGTGCTCGCTAGCAGATAGCGGGCACGCTTTTTTCGGTTGGCGGGGGTGCGGCGGAGGGGGTTCCCGCAGCCGGTGCGCCTTACTGAAACGCAAAAAGGCCTCTCCATTAGGGAGAAGCCTTCAGGGAAGCGAATGGATCTTGGCCGATCACGGCTGGCGATTAACGGTAACTACTCTGGCGGATTGTGGGTCGGCGATTAACGGCACGAGCTGGCCGATCGTGGGCCTTAACGCTGAATGACCCACCGTTCGTTGAGGGCGGAAACGGCGGTGGCCTGGTGCTTAGTCGGGTAGAAGCGCATCTTCTGCTGCTTCAGCTTCTTTTTCCCGACTCGGACCTGCCAGCGGGAAGGCGCGAGCTCCCTGAGCAGGTACACACCGCCGGGCAGGTGGTCGATCAGGACCTGGCCGTCCTCGTCTGAGGTGACGGTCAACTTGCTGCCGCGGCGGTACAGCGGCTTGCCGTTCTTCTTGCACAGCTGATAGCGCGCGCCCGCCACCGGCTGGCCAGCGGGGTCGCGCCGGTAAAACAGGAGGCGAAAGACGTGGCGCCTTAGCAGGAGCTGGTGAATGTGGCGGCCGATCAGCCCGATGATCGCCAGCAGCCCGGCGATTGCTGCCGCCAAAATGCCCAGCTCGCGCCAGTTTTCATTTTGCTGCGAGCGCTTGACCGCCCGTGCGATCTGCGGCGTGTACGGCACGCGCTTGCCGGTAAGCAGCAGGCGGTGGGAGTTGATCATGTAGGGCGTGCAGGTCAACAGGGTGGCTAGGTCGCGGCCGGGCTCGATCTGGAGCACACCGGTGTTGTCAGGCTTCACGACCTGGATGCGGAACACCTTGTAAGCCAGGTGATGGTTGAAGACCTTGAGCACGAAGATGTTGCCTTTTTTGACCTTGTTCAGGTCGGTGAACAGGCGCCGATCGACCAGGCCGCGGTGCCCGGCGATGACCGTGTGAGTGTTTGCGCCGCCCGTCGGCATTGAGGTGCCAGGCACGACGGCCGCGCCCGTCGCCAGCGTCTCCTCAGACAAGGTTTTGAAAAGGGGGACCGTGAGCTTAATGCTAGGCACGGTGACCGTGCCCAACATGTTGCGCTTCAGGTTCAGCTTGGCATCGTTGGTGAGGCCGGCGAACGGATCGGCGTTGGCGTTCAGGCCTTGGCGCCGCAGCTTCGCGTTTTCCTTGGCCATCGCCGCCTCTTGGGCCGCGGCGTTCTGCGCGTTGGCCTGCTCCACGCGGGCGACGCGGGCCCGGTCCATCATGTCATTCAGCGGGCCGACGTAGAAGGGGTACAGCGCCACGGCCGCCCCGATCAGCAGCAAGATGAACGCGATGATCTGCGTCACCAGGTAGCGGCGCGGGTGGGCACTTTTTTTCGCCATCATGGACCTCCTTTTCGGTAATGAAAAAACGCCGCGGGGGCGTCTCTTCATACCTAGTCTAACTTGCGGTTAAATCAAACTTCTTCGTGGCGGTTGCCCTTCTTCAGGAACAGCGCGCCGGCGATCATGACGATGAGCCCTGCGGCGATGACCAGGTAGATCCCCATGCCACCGGTGTGAGGAAGGAACCCGGCTGGGGCATCCTTAATCGTGATTTGGTTTGTGTATGAATTGTCATCGACAGTGAATGTCTGGGGCGCCAACAATTTGGCATAACCCGCTGGGGCTTTTGTTTCAATGACTTCGTAAGTGAAGTTCTTAGGGTCCACTTTCAGAGCCTTTGCGGCACTCTCGGAATATTCCAGGCCTGTGAATTCGAACGAGCCATCGTCTTTAGAAGGGGTAGTAACAGCATTGGCTTCATTTTCATCCCAGCTGTAGTTACCATCTTTATCTTGGTGTGCATACTGACGCTTGCCGTTAACCTCACGCGCAAGTTCGAATTCCGCACCGGCAAGTTTTTTGTTGCTGTCTTCAGCATCCTCTTTGACAAACTTAGCGCCGCCAGTGATGACTGGCGTGTTGCTCTTGACGTTAGGGGTATGGTTCAGGCCGACGTAGTTATTTAAGTCACCAACCGGAGCAGCTTTCGTGACTTTGGCATTATAGGTGATGGTTAGCGTCTCACCTACTTCTGCTTTAAAAGCATCTGAAGCCTTCTGAGCGTCACCAATGAAGGTAATCTTAAACCCGGCGCCCTTTTCCGCGTCTGAGGTTGGGGTCACGGTATAATCGGTGCCTTTTGTGAGCGCTGATGACGTTGATGTAGTATCTGAATCTTTGATACTGATTGAATTGATGTCGTCATCGAGACCTAGATCTGGCGTATCGGTGACATAGAAGCTGTTTTGTGCGGCGATATCGTTGGGTACTTGAACCGTAATTTTGTATTGAACAGAATCCCCGAAGCTCTTGTTGTTGTCTGTTGGATCAGTAAGGTCCTTGCTGATTGAAGTTTCGGTAACGTTCTTTGGATAAAGGTCAACTTGAGAGAGCATCTTAGAATCCGTCTTGCTTTCGCCAGCGTATTTGTTATACAAAGGCATGACTAGGACCATTGGCGTTGCTTTCTCAGTGGTAATTGTTGTGCCGACACTAGACTTTGTTTCTTTAATGACGTAGGTTGCGTAGACACTCTTAGTGGCGGTTTTGCCATTAGGATCAGGAATGGTCGTCTTTGTTTTTAGGTTAAACTGAGCTAATCCTTCTGGAAGATCCTCAGTT
The DNA here is from genome assembly GCF_003946485.1 of Lacticaseibacillus jixianensis. Taxonomy (GTDB): domain Bacteria; phylum Bacillota; class Bacilli; order Lactobacillales; family Lactobacillaceae; genus Lacticaseibacillus; species Lacticaseibacillus jixianensis. Next base: position 16,422 of record NZ_RHOJ01000027.1, read on the forward strand.
CCACCAGCGGTAGTTTGTGAACCGTGTACTACTGGTTGGGCATTATCCGGCAGACCATCAACGGACTGCTGTTGTAATTGCTGGACGGCATCTTCTGATTTGGTGCCTTGACTAATTAGGGCCTGATAGTCTGAAGTAATATCGTATGCAGTGAATTCAACGCCATTCAAGGGCTTGGCCCCATCAGGCAGCTGTGTGTATGCATTCCCGTAATTATCAGTGATTTTAACTGGATTGGTCTCCTTATCGGGATCCTTAGAAAAGGCGACTTTGTGCAAGTTTACTTGAACACTATCTGGGACCTCGTCTGATGACGTTCCTGCAGTAACCAGTTGTGCCGCACTAGTCGCGGCGGATAATGCTAGCGGCAGGATGAGTAGCGCGCTAGCAAGGATGTGCTTTAATTTCTTCCCCATAATCATTAGCTTATTCTCCCTTGGTTGCTTTTTTAGTTTTAGTACGCTGCCAGAGCGCGGTGGCCGTGATGATCAAGGCCAAGCCCGCCAGCAGTAAGTTCGCCCGGGCTTCACCGGTTTCCGGTAGCCATAGGCGCAGTCGCCCAACTTTGGGCAGCCCGCTTGGCGGCGTGCCGTCCGTGTCTGGTAGGTGCGGGCGGTGCGGTGCTGGCGGCGGGTTGCCGTCCGTATCCGGTAGATGCGGGCGGTGCGGGCTATCTGGCGGGTTGCCATCCGTATCTGGTAGATGCGGCCGGTTTGTCAGGTTATACACCCGCAGCTCAGGCCGCTTCGCTTCGGTTGCGGGCACGCGGCCTTCGATCAGCGGCCGCAGCGTTTCACCTTTCAGGGTGATGGCTCCGGCTGCCGGGACCTGAACGGGGATGGCTTTGGCGTCATCCGTGATGGTGAAGCCATCCGGGGCGGCCAGCTCAGTGAACTGGTAGGCCCCCGGCGTTAACGTCACGTCGGCCAGCACGAGGCCATCCTTTTCGGAAACAAAATGCGCGACCTGAGGTGCCTGCAGCGGGGCGGTGGTGGCGAGCCAGTCGCCAGCCGCGGTGCGGTACTCCCAGCCGGCGGGCCCTTGCCGCCTGAGGGCAAAGGTGGCGCCGGCTAGCGGTGCCGTTTCGCCGCTGGCCAGGCTTCTACCATACTTGTAGAAGTACGGCGCGGTGTGAATCAGGACCGGCTTGAGCGAGACGGTCATTGGTGCGCTGCCGGCGGTGAACATGGTCGGCGCCGTCCAGTAGCTTTCCGTTTCGCTAGGCGCTTGGGCCTGGATGAGCAGGTAGGTGCGGCCGGCAGTGGCGCTGAAGGTGGCGGCTGGCGCACTGAAAGCGAGTTGGGCGACTGCGGTTAAGTGGTGCTCGGTAATGAACTTGGTGACGGCAGCGGGCGTCATCGTCGCCACCTGTTGGGGCAGCGATGAGTCCTGCGCGGCCGCCGTCAATTCGTAAACGGTGATGGCGGGGCGGCCGCGCACCGACGCGCTGGCGTCAGTGCCGCTGGTGACGGTGATCGGAACGGTAGCGGCGGCGTTCACCGGGGTGAACCGGGAGACGGCGATGGCCACGAGCAGGCTCAGTGCAGCCGCAAAAATGATGCGGATCGATTTGGTCATTCGTCATCACCTTCTTTCCGCCGCTGCCAGAAGGCTAAGGCGAGCAGTGCGATCGCCAGGCCGGCAAAGCTGAAGCTGATCAGCATCAGTCTCAGGAGGTCGTCGCTGCCGGTGTGCGGCAGGAAGCCCCTCTGATGGTTGCCGACGGTGAGGACGATCTCGCGGCTGGCCTTGCCGTCAGCGTCAGTCGTGGTGACTTGCGCCGAGACGAGGCTGTTCAAGCGCGTGGGCGTTGAGTCTCCCGGCGTCAGCGATTGCTCGGTACCATCGGCTAACCGAACCTTGACCGTGCCGTCTTTGCCAGCCGTAATGAAAAGGGACTGGGATAAGCCGACAAAGCCGCTTGGGGCCTTCGTTTCCTGCACCTCGTATTGCTGGCCCAGGGTTAACGGGCCGGAAGCAAACTCCTTGCCGTCTGCCTGCACATTCAGGCTCAGAGCGGTCACCGCAAACGTCGCGCCCCCTAATGGCGAGCCGGTATCTGCGTTGATTTTCTTGATCCGCAGCGTGGTCGGCGGAACGGTTGGTTTATTCGTTAGGGAAAAGCGCTGAGTGGCCAACTGACCTGGCGGGGTGGTATTGGTAATTGGTGGCGCCGACTGGTAGCCAGGCACCGGGTCCTCGCTGAGATGATAAGTAAATAGTTGTCCGTCTTTGCTGTAGCGGGGAAGGATTAGGTCCTGGCCATCAGCCTTTGTGAGGTTACCCTCCCACGTGTTTGACTGAGCAGCCGTGCTGCTAGGGTTCAGTTTGCCGGTGGTTGACCAGCTCTGGGCAGGGCCGTTGTCAGTCGTGCGTTTAATGGTAAAAGTGATAGCATCTGGCCGGCCGGTGCCGGTATCCTGCCAGGTCTTCGAGACCTTGATTTTGGTGCCCGGACCGCGGCCGGCAGGGATCCCGAAGTTGACCGGCGGGTCGTTTGGGGTAGGCGTGAGGGTGGTTGTGCCGTTCATTGGATACCATTTGTCGGGAACGAAGTCGGTGGCCTCAGTGTTCAAGGCGACCTGATAAGTGATGGTGGCTTTTTGACCTTTACCCAACGTCAAATCTTTGACAGTGAGGCGGCGGGTGCTTGGATCGAGCGTTAAATTGTTCTGGATCGCGGCCCGCTGCGCATCTGTCACTCCAGAACCCGTTAAGCTGACGGTGGCGTTATTGCCCATATAGTCGTAATGCGACCCAAGCGGATCGGATATTGTGCCATCACTGATCGTCGGCGGGGAGACATACTGCGTTACATCAAATTTGACATCGCTCTGCAGTTCCTTTGAGATATCAGCGGCATCACTTACAGCTGTGTAATCATGCTCTTGTGAGCTGGGCTTAAGACTGGTTAACTGTTTAAAATCAGCCTCGTCTGCGGTTTCAATGCCGATGCCTTGAATGCGGGTGGTCTTTTGAATGGATTCAGCTGCCTTGATGGTTTCCGTCCAATAGGCGGAACCTGGGGTGGCAGTGCCAGCGGTCCCGGTACCTCGAGGCTGGGGACCCTCGCCGTAGTAGCTTGGGTCGCCGTCAGTCAGCAAGATTAAGAGTTTGGTATCGCTGGCTGGCATTTTCTCCAACATTTGCTGGCCACGTTCGAGCCCATTTTGCGTCCAAGTTGAACCACAAAAGTCAGTATTTAGCGCCTGGTTAATTTTTGAGGCTGTATCGTCTATTGGCCCGATGTCGACACCGATATTGTTAGTGGTCGAAGTTGGCCCAGAGAAGCCAACCATCCCCACTGAAAGCTGGCCGGCGAGGTCTCCTTGCTGCTGGATCCAATTTAGAGTGTCGGATACGCCGTCACGTAGATAATCTGCTCGAGTGCCCGCATCGTCGTTTCGGGTCAGATTGCCAGGGTTGACGATCGGGGTCAACTCGTACTCCGGGAAGAAACGACTGCCAACATTTTCGATTTCATACCATTCGTCTGGCTGGCCTGGCTGAACCTTTCTGAAGCGGTAGTCGGTCACGGCTGGTGTACGGCCAGAATTGACATCGGCTTGTAGCAGATACTGTTGAAACAGCCCGACTCCATCAATCCGATCTTGCGTAAATAATCCGTTAACTGTTCTATCCGTTCGTACGTAAGCACGGCCGGCTTCGTTGTAGATGAATCGTGGCACGCGTGGGGTACCTGGAGCCTGACCTTTTGTTGTTTCCATGCTTCCTGATAAATCAACGACAAAAACAATGTCTAAAGGCTTAGTTTCTTCGGTAGTCTTTCTGTTGCCCTGAGCGGTGAGTGTCACATCATAGTGGCCAGGGATGACTTGTCCAGTAGCGTTCTTGGCTTGAGTTGCATACTTACTAATGGCATATGCAGGATTAGTCTTAGCATCATAACCGTCCGCGCCATAATTCAACATCGTCTTCTGAGCAAAATTAGGATCGTCTAGACTTAAGATCGCGGGCTTATCAGAGCCTGAAGCGAGCTGTCCATCCTGCGTATTTCCCCCCAGAGGATTTAAGACATCGGGCTCATTCGTGGGTTGCCATGCGTGGCTAACCACCGGAACGTTTCCTTCAGACTGAATGAAGTCTGGGGAATCATCTGCGGCGGTCTTTACCGGCGCGATCATTATTGCCTGTAAAAAGGGTACCAATAGGACAAATAGAAGGGTGAGGTGCCCGAAGTAGCGCAAGCCCCTTCGCCGCGCCCACCCACTGTGCGTGTTCTGTGCCACTGTATTTCACTCCCTCACGTGTTCCCCCATAAAAACCTTGGCAGTGTCGTTAAGCCGCTGTCCTGACACGTTCGATGCCTCATTATAGAGAAATTATCTCGGCGGTATTGAGTCGTTTTGATCGTCAAAGCACATTAATTGACGATTTGCTATAATAAGTCCATTAATGTATGCTTACGTACGATTCGTATAACAGAAGAATGCATGTCTATTAAATAGATATGAGTCGTCAGCGAGGTCACTCTGCGGGGGGAGTAACTATGCAGCAAATTCATGATCTTAGAGTAATCAAAACGCGAAATGCCATTCATCAGGCGTTTTACGAGGAGCTGGCCCAGACGCCCTTCGAGGCCATCACCGTGGCGGGGCTGGCCAGCCGCGCTATGATCGGCAAGGCGACCTTTTATAATCACTACACCGATAAGTACGACTTGGCCAAGCAGCTCATCTTGACCGAATTGTCGACGCTGGATCGCGCGCTGATCAGTCGGGTCAGCGAAGGGGGCTTTGATGCGGTTAGTGACCCCCTACCGGAACAATATGGGGACAACATTCGCCACTTGAAGCTGATGTCCACAATTCATACCCCTGAGCTCGACTTCACGACGGTCACGAAGGCGCGCTTCGGCGAGACGTTCCGGACCATCATTCAGCAATGTCCGGTGCTCTTGAAGCACAGCGATGCCGTGGCGGATAACTTGACGGCGCTGGCCTACAGCTTCTTCGTCACGACGATCAATCAGGCGCAGCCGCTTGATCAGACCGAGACGAGGGAGCAAATGCACGAGTTCTTTCTTACGCTGAGTATGCTCAGAGAAGCGCCGCCGGTGACGCTGGATTGATCCCAGTACTTCCTCGAAGGGGCGCCGGATGCAAAAAGCAGCCGTGCTCAACTTGAGCGTGGCCGCCGTGCAACTTAACATCATCAAAAAAGCCCTGAAGACCGCGCGCCGTGCGCGGGATCTTCAGGGCTTTTGCTTAGGCTTTCTGCTGCTTAGGCTTTCTTCTGCCGGTGTTTGCGCAGCCGCTGGACCAGGTAGCTGACGACGATGATGACGGCCAGCAGGTCGATGGCCCACATCAGGTACTGCGGCCAGTGGGCGGCGGCGCGGTGCACGGCGGACTTGGTCGCGGCTTTTTGCGACACGGTGAAGCTGCGGTCGAACGCCCAGTGGCCGTTGGTCGCCTTGACGTCAACGTGCAGGCGGTAGCGGCCGGCCGGCAGGGCCGTGTTGGTCGGCAGCTGCAGCGTGAACTGGTTGCTCGGGGCAAAACTCATGGCCGTGCGCTTAATGTTGACGGCCTTGTGCCCGTGCGCCGCGGCCACGTGGGCTTTGAGCTGGACGTCCTCGATGATCACTGGCTTGGGGTTGGTCATGGTGAGGGCCAGGTACTTGCTGGCGGAGTGGTAGCGCGCCTGCTGCATGGTCAAATCCGCCTTGGCGATGGTGCGGCTTTCCCGCAGCGAGACGCCGAGGACATAGTTGGCCAGGTTCGACAGGCCGCTTTGGTGCTTGGCCTTGGCCGCGGCGGTCAGGCTGTGCACGTTGAACGCGCCGAGCACGAGGCCGGGGAAGTGCTTTTTGGGCGCCTTCAGGTTAAAAGTGACCTTGGCCGTCCGGTGGGCGGGGATGGTGACGTCCTGCACGTTTTTGCCGACCAGCATGGCGGTGAAGCTGACGTGCTTGGGGCCGGCGGTCTTGGCGCCTTGGTCGTAGACGATCAGGCCGTTACCGTTGGTGACCGCGTTGGCCGCCACGACCGCAAACTTTTGCGGCGTGTCCGCATTATTGGTCACCGCCACGGTCAGCGGGTGCGCCTGCGCGGGCTTGAGCAGCAGGTTGACGTAGCCCGGATCGCCGATGTTGTCTTGGGGCATCACGGACTGGGCGGTGAAGTTGTTGACGGTCGCGGCGTGGACCGTTTGCGGAAAGATGCCAAAAACGAGTCCGAGCATGGCGGCAGTAAAGAAACGAGTGATCTTGTTCATGATGGCTCCTAACCAAAAATAGTGAGGAATAAACACCTCACTATAAAACCAATTCTAATGGCAACCAAGATTTACCGTTGCTTACCTCATTCGTGCAAGGTCTTAGTTGGTCTGTTGAGAAGCGCCCAACGTCCAGGTCACGTCAGCTGAATATTGCGTAATGATTGGCTTCAAACCAACTGTGTGTAGAGCGACGTGATTGAACTTTAATTCTGTGACGCCATTGCCAGTCCCTGGTGCTGCGTCCATAATCGGCGCAGCATCCTTGCCGCCAACATTAGCCAGGGTGATGTCCGAGTTTTGGACCGTTGAGCTTACAGGCTTAATCAGGTTACCACTCCAGCTCATGTAAGTGCCAGTATCTGAGCTAGCGAAGTCCCCTAATGTCATCGTGAGACTCCAGCCCGCGTTGGTGTCCCGCGCATCATTCACAGTAACGGGGTTGTCAGTGGTCCCTGAGAGCGCCTTTTTATTAAGGGTGTCAACGGTGGCGTTAAAGGTGAAATTTGGCGCAGAGGTTAGTGTCAAATCACCATGCTTTTCCGGTTGGGTCACGTTAACAATGGCCTTTGTGGGGCTTGTCACTGTCTCAGCGTGTACCGTTGCCGGCAGTGCCAGCACACTGGCGAGAAAGGCTGTACCGATTGCTAAAACAAACTTATTTTTTAACATTATAAGAATGCCTCCTGTGCGAGCATCTATATTTATGCTCCGCAATAAAGCGTAGCACTAAAATTAAATAAGTTAAAGGCATGAAGCACCGGCTTTATGGGGGATAAATTTTTGAAAGCGATTTAATTTTTGGCTCGGGTTGCTTTACCTGAGAGACGGGCGCCGCGGGGGTGACGCGTCCATGTCGGAAGGGGCCGTGAGTGCCGGCTGCCAACAGGGTTTGAGTACACTACGGATAACTAGGGGGAACGGGCGGCGGGAGAGCCAAGGGCGTGTTTGCCGACATTTTTGCGGCAAAAGCAGGTAGTCATTGCGGGATTAAACGTGTTGCGCCAGCTGATGATATTGATTACTAATTGCGGCCGGATCGCAGCCAAAGTGGTAGGATAAAGCCGAAGGTACCACACTTACTTAATGAATGTATAATAAATGAGTTCTTCAAACCGAGTGAAAGGGGGGATCTTGAGATGCGGAAGCGGATTTGGCAATGGGCCGGGCTGCTGACGGCGCTGCTGATGCTCGCGCTGGCGTGGGCGCTGCCGACCCCGGCGCAGGCGGCGGATACCAGCTATGCTGGCAACCACCTCAGCGATTACGGGATCCCCGACGCGGTCACGGAGGTCTTGATGACCAACAGCCGCTATGCTAATGGCGAGTCGCCCGTGGGCCGGGGGCAGACCCCGGCCACCTTCACGATCGGGGATGTCGAGCAGCTGCTGACGGTCAGCCTGGCGGATGTGACCTATAAAGGAGACGGCACGATCGATACCTCGACGCCCGATCCCACGGTGGCGGCCTGGATCGCCAGCGCCAAGGCGGCTGGGTCCGGCGCGGCGGCCGACGTGCCGACGTACGACATTGCGCAGAACGCATACTCGCTTAACAGCGCCGGCCAGGTGGAGACGGTCCTGGCCAACAAGGCGATGTCCGTGGATGGCCGCAACAACGAGCAGCCGGCGGTGAACTTCCTTTTTCAAATCGTTGCCAGTGCCTCTTCGGCCGCGATTGTTGACCTGGACGGGGTGACGTCGCAGGTTGGCGACACCATCACGGCCCAGGCCATCATGGCGCTGTTTCAAACCGATCGCCTGCCCAACCTGGAGACGCTCATCATCTCTAACGACAACTTAGGCGACCTGCAGTACATTATGTACACCCTGCAGGGGCACCCGAGCCTGTTTAACGTCACTAGCGCGCAGCACGTGACGTCTTTGGATATGTCGAACAACGGCATCACCAGTTTTCCGTCCGGCGCGGCGTTTACGATCGGCGCGCACCTGACTGACCTGAATTTCAATGGCAACCCGACCACACAGATCTCGGGCTCGTTGAACGAGACGCTCATTCAGCTGATTGTCCGCAATGGCGGGGTCGGGAAGCTGGATAGTTTGAAGCCGAACACGGATGATTACAACACCGTCCACTGGCTGGTCACGCTCATGAACGCCGCCAGTGGTACCATGCAGATCAGTAGCGGGGCCGTCAATGTCATCATGCAGGCCGTGCCGGACCTGGTTTCCGACGATGCCGTGAATCAGTACTGGCCGCAGATGAACCAGGCGACCGCCCAGGCGATCATCAATGCCGTCAATCAGGCGAAGGATCCGACCACCGGCAAAACGACGGCGATCAAACATGAAAACGTGACGCTGGATATTTTGGATTTAGTCGCAAGCGGCGAAGCTTCAACCAGTATCAATTCGCTGACCGTCAGCCCGACGCTGACGATCCAGCCCATAACCCTGGCGTCGCCCAGTGGCACTTATCCTTCAACGACCGCCTTCACCGTGCAGGCGGACCTGGATGCCAACGCCACGATCTCTGTCTACATGCGCGAGTGGGTCGACACCGATCAGACCATCACGCCCACGCCGTATTTCATGGGCGGGCTGACCTTTCCGGCGGTAACGATTCGCAACCGCGCGACGAGCGCCTTGACGAACGCGCTCACCCTGGCACAGAACGCCCAGATTTTCTATCAAAATGGGAGCCAGGCGCAGAAGGGCCTGACGGCGGACTTTAAACCGGGGGCCATCTCGCTTGCGCTCAGCCCAGACGAGCTGACCCACGTGCGGCCCGGGACGTACCAGGCCAGCATTACGTGGACGGTGCAGGACGCGCAGACCACCAACAGCGACACCACGCGGAAGTAGGGCTTGGGCTTCGGCAGTACGGCGGCGTTCGCGCGACCGGCCCACCAGGGTGCGCCGGTGTTCCACGTGAAACGCCGCGCCAGCGCCATGTTTGCGCTTTCGTGAAAACCGATATACAAGAGCGCAAAAAATATGCAAATCATATCCGAAAATCACCGCGCTGACAGGCCAATTTTGTCATGTTAAGGCGGGCCGTCTTGACAGCCGCGCCCCTTAGTCGGGGCGCGGCTTTTCACGCTGTTATCCTAAAATATTCAGGTTACAAAATGAAAGTAAATGTGGTATGCTGTTCAGGACATGAAGAATTCGTCCATACCAATATAGATGGAAATAATCAAAAGGAGCACCTTATTCATGAAAAAATTTATGACTAGTCTTGTTCTTACCGCTGCTGTGGCCGGCCTGTTCGGCGCAAGCAACGTTGTTCGTGCGGATGATACAAATAGTTTAACCGGTTCGACCAACGCCTCTGTCACCTTTGAGGGTGGCAACCTGAGCTTGTCCAACACAACCGGATCCGTTGCCTTTAAAGGCAGTAAGGTGCTAGATGTATACACTAGCGGGTACGCTGATTCGCAGCCGGTGACGGCCACGGTTGACGACTTTCTGAGTGGCGCTAAGGGTTGGACCCTTAACGTTAAGCAGACCGGATGGACAACCACCGACGCTAACGCCGACGCGGCACCGCTTAACTCCGACTCGACCGCATTGACACTCGGTGACACGGCGATTCAAGCCACAGGAGACACACTAGCCGGGAAAGGTGACTACGGCCACACTCCTGACGCATTTGATGGTAATAATCAGTTGAGCTTGAAGATCAAAAGCGGGGTGACTGTCAAGCCAGGCGCTTACTCCAACACCCTGACATGGACCTTGACAGATCCAATTTCAGCCACCGGAAACTAAGGTTAACTATTAATGAAAAGATCTCGATTATTCATACTATCGGCCCTCGCTGCTAGTCTGCTGATGGCACTGGTGATCCCAATGAAAGTGCAGGCTGATGGCCTGCCTTTTTCGGTTTCACCGGTTCAGTCGAAGCTGCAGCGCGATCCTAAAGAGTCGTACTACGATGTGGTCGTCGGCGCGGGCAAGAGCACGCCGCTGCAGACCAAGCTGGTCAATAGCACGAACAAGCCGGTCAAGGTCAACGTCACGGTCACGGCGGCGCAGACGAACGACAACGGCGCGGTGGACTACAGCCTGAGCCAAAAGCGGGACGCGACGCTGCGCCATGACCTGGCGGACGCCCTGCAGGGGCCGAAAACCGTGACGCTGCCGGCCAAGGCGACTGTGACGTACACGGCGACGCTGCACATGCCGGCCGTCGACGGCCTGATGGTGGGCGCATTGACCTTCAGCCCGGCCGACCAAGGCGGGACCAAGACCAAACAGGGCCAGCTCTCGATCGTCAACAAGTTCCAGTACCAGATCGCGGTCATCACGCGCAACACGAACCGGACCTGGCAGCCCAAGCTGCGGCTGCAGCAGGCGCAGATCCGCCAAGACCAGTACCGCAACACCATCGCCGTCCCGGTGCACAACCCGTCCGGCACCTTTTTAAATCAGCTGCGCATTGAAGCCAGCGCGACCAATCAGGCCTCGGGCAAGCACTACCAGCGCACGCAAAAGGACATGCAGATGGCGCCAAACTCCCACTTCTACTACCGCCTGGCGCTGCCGCAAAACGCGCAGGCCGGTAAGTACGAGGTGACGACCAAGGCGTACTACGTCAAGGACCCCAGCGGCAAGTACGTCGCGGCCGACGGGACGCACTACCAGTACGCCCGCACGCAGAAAAGCGCGGCGACGTTGACGGCCGCTAAAGCCCGCCAGCTCAACCGCAAGATCCAGCAGGCGAAGGGCGGCACCCCGTGGTTCGTCTACGCCATCTTCGGCGTGATCGGCGTGCTGGTGCTGATCATCATCGCGCTGGTCGTCGTGCTCGTGAAAAAGCGTCATAAACAATAAGTTCGATTCGGTACCCGATCACTGAGCACATTGCTTGGTCATCGGGTTTTCTTTTCGGAAAGGAGGGGAGCTCATGCGTCAATGGCACAAGCTGATACTACTAGTCGCCGCGCTGCTCGTGGTCGTCTTGGGGGCCGGGTCGACCCCGACGCGCGCGGCAGACGCGAGCTACGCGGGCAATACGCTGCTTGACTATGGGATCCCCGCGGACGTCATTGAGGTGATCCTGAACAATAGCACGGCAAGCGACGGGAAGACGCCGGCGGCTCACGGCGAGACCGCAAGTACTTTTACGATCGCAGACGTTGAGCAGCTCGCCACCGTGAGCCTGGCGGACGTGACCTTTAAGGCGGACGGGACCATCGCTTCTTCTCAAGCCGATGATGTCGTCGCCAGCTGGATCGCGCGTGCCAAGCCCTGGGTGGATAACGGCGACCCGCTGAAGCAGACCTATTACGATATTACTGGGGCGGCTTACGGCCAAAACGTTGACACCGTCGTCACGGGTCCGGCCGGGACGCTAGCCAAAAAGACGATCACCGGCTACAACACCCAGGTGCCGGAAAAGGTGGCCGTTAATTTTCTGTTTCAGATCGTTGCGAGTGCCAAAGCCGCCACCCGTGTTGACTTGACCGGCGTTGCGTCGAAAATTACGGATAGCATGACCGCGCAGGCGCTCATCGCGCTCTTTCAGACGAACCGCCTGCCAAACCTTCATCAGCTCGTGTTGGCGAATAACAACCTTGGCGATTTGAAGCACATTATTTTCGATATCGGCGGCACAACGGTATTCGCGGTCACGCCTGAACAGAACATCACGGGTCTCGACCTATCTAACAACAACATCCCGACCATCCCTTGGGGCGGGCAATTCCCAATCGAGGCTAAGCTCACCGACTTGAATTTATCGGGCAACACCATCAATGTGATCACCCAGCCACTGAAGGACCTGCTGAAAACTGTGATCGAGCAAAATGGCGGTCATGGGGACGTTGATGGGTTAACGACCGCCGACCAAGATTCTATCACTTGGCTGCTCACGCTGGTCAACGTCACCAACGGGAGTATTGGGCTGAACGACAGCTTGGTGAACCTCATCATGCAAGAATTCCCGGCCCAAATCAGCAGCGCCGCTGTTGAGCGCTATTACGGCCAGATGAACAAGGGCACGGCCGAGAAAATCTTAGAGACGATCAAGACCGGCACCAGCGTGATCCCTAACGGCGATCCCGCGGCAAATTATTTGGATATCGCCATTAATGGCCCTGAGGCCGCGTTTGGGCCGCAGTCGCTGCAGCTGAGCGGAGGGTTGAACTTTACCATTCAGATGGCCTCGCTGCCAAAGCCGGCTTCTGATCCCCAGGCGGCTGCGCCAGCTTCGGTGGCCTATCCGGCTTCTGATCCCTTCATGATCAAAGTCGCGCTTTGGCCGGGCAGTCGCCTGTCCGCGCAAATGGACGCCTGGCAGGGCCCCACCGCCTTCAATGCCAGTTTGGTGTTTACCGGCTCCGCGACCAGTCGAACCGACGATGACCCGGCCCTCACTTTAACGCCCGGTCAGGGGGGGCAGGAATTCTACACGAACAATTCGCCAGGCCGGCAAAACGAGGATTTCAGGTACGGGCAACCGGACGGCAATCCCGTTGACCTAACGATTGACCCCGCCTCGGTCCCGCTGATCAAAGCAGGGGCCAGTTACTCAACCACCATCCACTGGACCATCAGCACGTCAATTGACAGCACGTCAAAATAGGCGGCTGGCTTGAAGGCGTGGTTGCCAGTGCGTGGCGGCGTCCGCTCTGCCGCACGCAGCTGGTGCGGATGATTTTTACTCGTGAAAAACCGCCCCAAGCAGTAGAATAATAACAAAATACCCGATAACTGAGCGCAATGGCCTGGTCATCGGCTTTTTTAGAAGGGAGGGTGTGCGGATGCGCGACTGGAAAAGGCGACTGATTCTCATTGCGGCCGTGGGCTTGCTGCTGCTGGTTAGGCCAGCGGTGCCGGTGCAGGCGGCGGCCGTCCCGGCGGATAATTCGGCGGCGTATGCGGCAAGCCGCCTGATCGACTACGGGATCCCCAAGGCGGTGGTGCAGGTCATCATCGACAACAGCCGCTACCCCGATGGCCGCACGGCGAAGGAGGCCGGCGCCACGCCTGACGATTTCACCGTTGGCAACGTGGCGGCGCTGGAAACCGTCAGCCTGGCGACCGTGGTCCGCAGCGGGGAAGGGGCGTCCACGTCCACGCCGAATAAGACCGTGGGCGACTGGATCGCCGGCGCCAAGCACCTGACCTCGCTGGCCGAGCAAGATAATTATTCTTATTATCTGACGAACTACGGGCTCAACGCGGCGGGGACGGTCGACGCGGCCACGGGCCCGCTGGTCACCAAGAAGTTTGCCGATTACGCGTCCGCCTCGCCCGCGGTGAACCTGCTGTTTCAGATCATCGCCAGCGCGAAGGCGGCCACCCGGGTGAACCTGAACGGCGTGACGGCCGAGATCACCGACAGCGGCACCGCGCAGATGATCCTGGCGCTGTTTCAGACCAACCGGCTGCCGAAGCTGCGGAGCCTCGTGCTCGCCAACAACCACCTCGGCAACCTTGACCAGTCCTGGCAGCTGCAGCAGACGCTGTTTAACACGAGTGCTGATCAGCGGGTGACCGAGCTGGATCTGTCAAATAACCAAATCACGTCCTTCCCGTGGGGCAAGGCGCCGGCCATTGCCGAACACCTGACTAACCTGAACCTGGCCGGCAATGAACTGTCCAAAATGACGGACATGCTGAACGGCTGGCTACAGTCAGTGGTCGATAATAACGGGGTCGGCGACGTCAAGGACGCCCATTGGGACGTGGCCGATTGGAACACCTGGAACGACCTCTTGCCGCTTCTGAATGTGAACACCACGGGGGGCCTGCTGCTGAACGACGTGTCGGTTAACCAGCTGTTTCAAAAGCTCGCTGATCAGCTGTCGCCTTCCGCCGTCGACCGCTACAAGCCGCAGCTGACCGTTGAGACGGCAAACGCGCTGCTTCAGCAGAACCATCAACTGACGGATCAGCAGCGCGACGAACTGACCACGTTCATCAAGGACGACGGCGTCTGGCCAACGACCCAGGCCGATAAGCTGACGGTCGGGGGGATGCTGAATTTTGGCCTCATTTCCCTGGACGCGCTGGCCGGCGATCACCTGGCACAAGGGCTGATCTCCATCTCGGCGGTGCTGAACCCGGGCAAGGGCATCTACGTGGCGATGAGCCCCTGGACAATCAATAACGACCCGGCCACGGCCTTCCAGACCGTCCTCCACATCAACAGCAACTCGCTGCGCCCCTCGTCGACCAATATTCCCTCGACGAACACCCCGCTGTTGTTCTACAGAAATGAGACGAACGTGGTCCAAAGCAACCTCTCTGCCGCGCTGCTGAATGTGACCATGAGCATTGAGCCGCCAGCGGCGCCCATTCAGGCGGCGGCGTACCAGTCAACCATCACCTGGACGATCAGTGATCCGGTTTCGACACGGATGAAGTAAGGGTGACAACAGTTGATCAGATTGACCAGGTCGGTCCCGCGGGGCCGGCCTTTTTGCTGCCCCGCGTATGAGTGCAGAAATATCACCCAAAAAATTTTCCGGTATTGGTCTAAACCAAAATCAATATGGGAACGAATTGACGGGTTAGGGACCACTTATGCAGGGACCAGTGCCGCAATGGGCGGACGATTGGTGCAAGTCAAAATGAAAACGCTATAACAACGGGATGGCGAAGATTTTCCTGCCCCGCCTCGGCATAACTTTACTAATTATCGCTTATAAATGCCCATTTAACGGCAATAGTTGTCCCCGGACCAGGGCCCAGCCGCGCGGAAGTGGTCTACCTTCCCGGCGGCAGTGGTCCTATTGACAGGCGCTGGCGGCGCGCTTAAGATGGCTGGGATGTAAAATTGGTATTAACCAATGTAACGGTCATGCATACTAATGTAAAAAATGGGGAACCATTCGGGGAACAAATTAATTAGGAGAATGTTTATGTGTTCGCATCGCATGCGCAACCTTGGCCGGTGGGCCCTGATCGCGCTGATTGGTTTAGGCAGTCTTCTGCCGGCGGCGGCCGTCCGCGCGGATCAGGCCGCGGCCCTGCCGTTTGATCCCAGCCAGATGGGCCGACCCGGCGACGAGGCCGACCTGTTTTTATACAGCGTCTTTGTCTCGGGCAATCACAGCGCCGACACCGGCGCGACCGCCGGGGCCATGGCGGTTCAGGGCGACGCGCTGATCCCCAAGGTCGCGGTCAACGGCCAGGCGGGGAACTTCAACTACGCCGCGGGGTTCACGCCCGGCGTCCCGATCGTCGGGGACCCGCTCACGGCGCGGCACAAGATCGCCCTGCTGCTGGCGGGACAGATCCGCAACTATTCTGATAGCGGCTGGGCGCGGGTGAGCGGCACGATGACGCCGGCACCCAATCCGGGCTGGCTGGTCACCGCCGCGGCCGCGCCGTACTGGTTCACGCAGCCGCGCATCGAGCTGCAAGGCGGGGCCCGGCTGATGCCGGCCGGCGCGCTGGCGGAGACGTTTGCCAAGCTGACCGAGCAGGAAACGGCCCTCACCAAGCAGCTTGCGGCCTACGCGGACCATCCCGCTGCCGGCCCGGGCATTCCGGGCGGGGACGCGAACTTGCCTTATACGGTGCAGCCCAGCGCGGCGGATCCGCACGTGTACGTGGTGACCATTGCGCCGGATCACACCGGCACGGCGTTCATGCCGCAGGTGAGCCACCTGGATGCCCTGATCGATGACTCGCTGACTAAGGAGATCATCTTTACGACCAAGGCGACCAAGGTGGTCTTTAACCAGCAGGGACAGTACGGTGGCTCGACCGCCATCGTGCCTCAGGTCGCCCACCGCACCTTGTTCTACCTGCCGAACGCGACGCAGGTGACGAACTTCACGAGCCAAAATGGCGCCGCCCCGGACATCAACGTGGGCAGGCCGGGCCTGAACGCGGTCAGGCCGGTCGGACCAAACGGCGCGGACCTTTACGACAAGGACTACTTCGCCCAGATGCGCCACCACGGCATCGCGGTGGCCGGCAGCGTGGTGGCACCGCAGGCCACGGTGGTCTGGTACGGCGGCGACATGAACGGCTACGTGTTTTCGCGGGGGCTCCACCAGCGGGCCGGCGCGGCCGTGCACAATTTTTATAATCAGTGGCTGACCGCCCGTGACCTCACGCTGACGAAAATCTGGGCCGACGACCATAACGCCGCGGGCAAGCGGCCGCGGACCGTGGCGTTCAACATTATTGCCGATCAGCCCGCGGCCGGGACCGTGGTGCAAACCGCGACGCTCAAGGTGGCCCCCCAGGCCCCCAGCCAGAAGCTGACGATCACGGACCTGCCGCGCTTCACCCAGGACGGCACGCCGATCCACTACCGCGCCGAGGAAATAACGCCGCCGGGCTACACCAGCAGCGTGGCCGCGGACGGGGTGACGATCACCAACACCCTGACGCCGATGACCCAGTTCCGGGTGCAGAAACACTGGTGGGACTACGGCGAACAGCCCGCCGCCGGACCTGCACGGCCGACCAGCGTGGCCGTGCAGCTGTACCGCGGCGATCCGGCCCACCCGGAAGCCGCGACGAAAATCGGCCCGCCCGTCACGCTGACGGCCGCCGGGGCCTGGCAGCACGTCTGGCAAGACCTGCCCAAGCTGCCGGCGGCCCAGCCCGCGCGCTACTTCACCCGGGAAATAACGGTGCCGGCCGGGTACACTGCGGCCGCCAGCGACACCGCGACGGGCACCCAGCTGACGAACACCTACCGGCCAAGCAAGTGGCACCTGCGCCTGCACAAAACGGCGGCGGGCACCAACGCGCCGCTGGCTGGTGCCGAGTTCCGGGTGAACACCCAGCTGGATGGCGGCCAGGTGCCGGCCGCTGGCGGGCAGACCGCCACGACGGATGCGGCCGGCAACCTGATGTTCAGCCAGCCGCTCGCCTTCACCCAGGACGCGACCTACTACCTGCAGGAAAGCAAAGCGCCGGCCGGCTACCAGCGAGACGCTAAGGTGATCAAACTGACCATCACGGCCGCCGATTTTGCGGGGGTTAAGACTCCTGTGACCAACGGCAACGGCACGGTGCGCTACAGCGTGACCATGACCGCGGGGGACCAGGCGCCGGTGCAGCGTCCGCTTGCGCCGGCCGGGGCGACGCCCGATACGCTGACCTTAACGTTCACGAACCGGCCGCAAACCGTCCTGCCGCACACCGGCGGGACGGGCGCGGGCTTCGGCCTCCGCGCCGCGGCCGGCGCGCTACTGACGGCGGGCCTGCTGCTGGGCCTGCTGGCCTGGCGAAAGGAGGTGCGGCAGCGTGGTTAAACAAAGCATGCGCACAATTTTGCTCGCGGGCCTGGCGCTGCTGGGCCTGGCCGCCGCCGCGCCGCAGCCGGTCCACGCCGGCACGGTGATCATCCAAAGCATGCGGGCGCCCGCGCAGCCCGCGGGAGCGGCGCAACCGGTGCCCGGCTTGACCTTCACCGCCTACGACGTGACCCAGGCCTACTGGGCGCTCGGCGGCGGGCCGGCCGTGCAGGAAGCGGTGGCGGCACCTGCCGTCGGCAAGCCGCTGGGGACCAGCATCACTGATGCTAGCGGCGTGGCCCGGTTCACTGGTCTAGTCCACACGGCCGCCGGGCGCCTGGCGGTGTACAAGTTCGCACAGACCGCCGGCCCGGCCGGCTTCACCAGCCAGGTGATGGTGGCGTCGCTGCCGGCCAGCGGGGTGCTGCGGCTTTGGCCCAAAAGCGCCGCGCGCCCGCCCCTGCCGGATACGGGCGGGCCGGACGACACGGACGAGGCGGGGCTGGGCGGCACCGGGGGCGGCAACACGCAAACCTGCCTGCCCGCCACCGGGACCGCCGCCGCGCCGGGACTCAGCGCCGTGGGCCTCATCTTTTTGCTACTGATCGGCACTCAACTCAAAAAACCAGTTAAAGGGGAACAATCATGATGAAGACAGGATTAAAGCAACTGCTTAAAGGACTGACCGTCGCCCTCCTGGCCGCGCCGCTGGCCGCCGGGCTGCTCGCCGGCCACCAGGTCCAGGCCGCAGAACCGACACCGGCACCGGGGACGGCCCAGCCAGGCATCACCCAGCCGGTGCTGCTGACGAAGCTCGGGTTTACCGAGGAGCAGCCGGTGGGCCCGGTCGATCCGGCCCAGCCGTGGCAGGGCGCGGCGAACCAGAAGGTCGTACCGAACGTGCACTTCAACGTGTACGACATCACCGCCGACTACTGGGCGCAGGCCAAGGCCGGCGCGTTCGCCGGGAGCGACGGCAAGGCCACCGACACGGTCAGCTCAAAAGCGGTCAACGCCCACTACCAGGCGGTGCCAGCGGGGCTGACGCCGGTCGCGGACGGGACCACCGACGCCCAGGGCCAGATCACGTTCAACCTGAACACGAGGAACGACGCGGGCAAGCAGCCGGTTTACCTGTTTGTCGAGGATGACCAGGGCGCCGGGACGGCCGGCTACCAGAAGGCGGCCAACTTTGTGCTGAGCCTGCCGGTGGGGGAGAAAACGGCTGATGGCCAGTACCCGACCGCGTACGTCTACCCGAAGAACGTGGCGACTGCAACCTACGACCTGCATTTCCGCAAGGTGGACGCTGTCAGCAACACGTTCCTGGGCGGTGCGACCTTCGTGATCAAAAACGGGAAGCTTTTCGCCCACGTGATCGAGGCCAAGGAGAACACCGTGACTGGCTTCAGCACTGAGGCGGTCGAGGTCGAATGGGTCGAAGACGCCAAGCTGGCGACCAAGTTTGTGTCCAGCGAGAAAGACGGCGAGTTCGGCTTCACGGCTCACGCGGAAAGTCGGCTGGCCGGCGTGCTGCACGGCCTGAAGCCGCAGGGCGCGTACACCTACCAGGAAATCACCGCTCCGGCCGGCTACCAGCTGGACGGCAAAGAAAAAGACGTCAAGGAAGACGCCGCGGCGCTGGACGTGCCCAACCAGCCGCAGGGCATCCTGCCCCACACCGGGGGCGCCGGGATCATCGTCTTCGTGATCGGCGGGGCTGCGCTACTGACGGTGGGCGGCCTGGCCTACTACAAGCGCCGGCAAGCCTAACATTGAGCAACACAGAAACGAGTGGGCGGTTTAACAGACCGCCTATTTTTTTGCGTGAAAGAGGAAAATAATACTCTTATTAGCACAATTATTAGCATTCCCGCGTTTTAGAATCAAGTTAGCCACTATCGTCGCCGAGCGGAAAAAATAAAAACACCAAGTCGATACGACCTGTT
>NZ_RHOJ01000028.1 GCF_003946485.1 Lacticaseibacillus jixianensis
AAACGACCGAACTATCCAGAAATATTCTGGTAGAACGGTCGGCCTTTTTTTGCAGCTTCGATTTATGTCTCAGCCACATTTTGGGGTAGCGGTGCGTGACTGACTAGAGGGTCTTGAGCTGGCCGCGGAACGCAGCCGGCGTGGCGTAGCCCTGCTTGGCCATTTCTGCCTCAAGCTCGGCCGTCAGCCGCGTGAAGGCGCTGATGCCTTCCGTGGCAAGAATGCTGCCTAAGGAGACCAGGTTGGCCCCGCACAAGATCAGATCGTAGGCGTCGCGGCCCGAGGTGACGCCGCCGGTCCCGATGATGCCGATGTCTGCGCGCAGCCGCTGGCGGAAGGCGCGCACGTTCGCCAGGGCAATCGGCTTGGCGTACTGGCCGCCGATGCCGCCGAAGCCGCCCTTGGGCCGAATGGCTGCCGTGTCAGTGGCCGGATCGATCCACAGCCCGTTGCCGAGGCTGTTGATCGAGTTGATGAACGTGAGCGGATACTGGTTAAGAAGCGCGGCCATTTGATCGAATTGAGCAAGGTCGAAGTACGGCGGCAGCTTGACCCCGGCCGCCTTTTTGAACCCCTTGAAGATGGCCGTGAGGATCTCCTGGGTCGTCTCAAAATCGTAGGCGATCTGCGGCTTGCCTGGGACATTCGGGCAGCTCAGGTTGAACTCCGTGAGACCGGTGAACCCACTGGCCTGGATCTTCTCCGCCAGCAGGGGAAAATCCGCCGGCTTCATCCCGGCCACCGAGAGAAACATGGTCTGGCCCGGATGGCGCGCTTGGAACGCCGCCGCATAGTCGAGGTAGTAGTCGATGCCTTTATTGGGCAGCCCCATCGAGTTGATCGTGCCCAGTTCGAGGACCGCAAAGCGCGGCTCCGGGTTGCCCGTGCGCGGCTCAAGGGTGCCGGTTTTGGTGACGAGGGTGCCGGCGGGACTAGCCGCGACCTCATCGAGCTCCGCGGCGGTCATGCAGTGGACGCCGCTTGCGTTCATGAAGACGTTCGTGAACGAGTGATCGCCGAGTGTCGTTTGCAAACTTACCAAAATGATTCCTCCTCGTGGCCATTGTCTTGTCGTCCCCCTATTTAACCACAGAATAGTCATCTTGCCTATCTGGGAGGCAAATACCCCAGTCCTTCGGCAAAGGCACGGTGGCCGAGGGGCTGGGGTGAGTGGGGTTAAAGAAGGGCATTGACGGCCAGGCTGGCGAGGACTAGACCCGCCGTAATCAGGCAGAGCCGGCGGGGCAAGCGCGGATCGCGACTGAGCAGCATTGCCAGCAGCCACCACACCAGGGCCAAGACCGCCACTGCAAGGCTGAGCAGAAAAACGCCGAACAGCGCATTGCCCACCGGGTGCTGCGCGCTCATGCGCTTGGATCCTGGGCGTGGTACGTCGTCAGGTGAGCCAGCTGGCCGGCCATGCGGCGAATTTCATCAGGCGGGGCCTGAGGCAGGGTGAAGTGCATTTCCATTTTGTGGGGATCGAAGTCTTCGGTCGCCGAGACCAGCGAGTAAAAGACGTTTGGGTCCGGTTCGTCATCTGGGAGGGAAGTCAGCGTGTAGGCCGACAGCAGCGCAGATTTCTTAGGTAGACTGAGTAAAAAGTTGGCCAGTACGCGATAGCAGTAATACACCGTTTCCTGATAAGTGGTGCCCCGAGCTGTCAGGTCAGGCATGTTCACAAACTGGATCAGGTAACCGTCAGGCGTTTTCTCATTGCGTGCCGCAAAAAAATAGCGGCGAGTCGCCTTGGCCATAACATCGCATCCTCTCAATTTCTCTCTTAACATTATAACACGGTTAAAAACCGCCGCAAGAATATTTGAGACTTCTCATCTTGTTATCCGATCTAAACTTTCTGGACGGAAAATTGGTGGCCATGCTTGCAAACCCCGGATTCGCCGGCTATAATACTGATTGTTGTTGCGGTTGTAGTTTAGTGGTAAAACTTCAGCTTCCCAAGCTGACGTCGCGAGTTCGATTCTCGTCAACCGCTTGATAACTGGTGCTCTTAGCACCAGTTTTTTTCAGGCTTAGAAGCAGAGGAAGGTAATGTGCCGTGTTCAGTGAGGCTGCGGGGGTGTGAGCAGCTGACGGCCTAGCCGGCGCGCTGCCGAGCCCAAATTGAATAATGAGTGGACATTTCAGTCAACAAGAGTGGTACCGCGGGGGAACTCGTCTCTTTCAATTTCAATTGAAGGGGACGAGTTTTTTCTCGCAGAAAGGAATGCAGACAATGGATTTCAAACAAAATGTGATCGAGGCACTCAGCACGGCAATCGGCCAGGACCTGGATCAGGCCCGCATCGCGCAGCTGGTCGAGCAGCCCAAAGACGATAAAATGGGGGATTACGCGTTTCCAACGTTCGCGCTGGCCAAGGTCTTCCACAAGGCCCCTCAGCAGATCGCCCAGGACCTGGTGGCAAAGATCGACGCCACCCCGTTTGAGCAGGTGGTCGTCAAGAGCGGCTACGTCAACTTTTTCCTCGACAAGGTCAGCTTTGCGAACGCGGTGTTGACCACGATCGCTCAGGATCCGGCCCATTACGGCGACCAGCAGCTCGGCACCGGTAATGTGCCGATCGATATGAGCAGCCCGAACATCGCCAAGCCGATGAGCATGGGTCACTTGCGCTCGACGGTCATCGGCAACGCGCTGGCCAACATTTTAAAGAAGACCGGCTACACCCCGATCAAGATCAATCACCTTGGCGACTGGGGGACCCAGTTCGGCAAGCTGATCGTCGCTTATCGCAAGTGGGGCAGCGAGGCTGACGTCAAAAAGGACCCGATCCACTACCTGGTCGAGTACTACGTCCGCTTCCACGAGGAGGCCGAGACGCAGCCCGAGCTGGACGAAGAGGCCCGGGCCGTCTTCAAGCAACTGGAAGATGGCGATCCGGAAGTGCACAAGCTCTGGTCCTGGTTCCGCGAGGAGTCGCTCAAGGAATTCAATCGGATCTACAAGGAACTTGGCATCGAGTTTGATTCATACAAGGGCGAGGCCTTCTACAACGACAAGATGGACGCGGTCACCGATGCGCTGGCCAGCAAAGGCCTGCTGAAGGAAAGCCAAGGCGCCGAGATCGTGGACTTAAGCAAGTACGACCTGAACCCGGCCTTGATCCGCAAGTCCGATGGCGCCACGCTCTACATGACGCGCGACCTGGCCGCGGCCATCTACCGCCATGACCAGTACCACTTCGTTCAGAGCCTGTACGTGGTCGGCGGGGAGCAGCGTGAGCACTTCCAGCAGCTCAAGGCCGTCTTAAAGGAAATGGGCGATGACTGGGCGGACAACATCCACCACATTCCGTTTGGCCTGATCACGTCTGGCGGCAAGAAGCTGTCGACGCGCAAGGGTAACATCATCTTGCTGGAGAAAGTGCTCAAGGACGCCGTGGCCCTGGCCAAGCAGCAGATCCAAGAAAAGCACCCTGACCTCGCCAATGCCGACCAGGTCGCCCATGAAGTCGGCGTCGGCGCGGTGGTCTTCCATGACCTCAAAAACGAACGGCTGGACAACTTCGACTTCAACCTGGAAGAAGTCGTGCGCTTTGAAGGCGAGACTGGCCCATACGTGCAGTACACCAACGCGCGTGCCAACAGCATCCTGAAGAAAACCAGTCAGCAGCCGGTCGCCGAAGTGGCGCTGACGGATCCGGCGGCATGGCCGGTGCTCAAGGCGCTTAGCGATTACCCGAACGTCATTGCCCGTGCACTGCGCGAGTACGAACCGTCCGTGATCGCCAAGTACGCGCTGCGCCTGGCCAAGGCGTTCAACCAGTACTACGCGAACGTCAAGGTGCTCGTTGACGACGCGGAGCTGCCCGCGCGGCTGGCCATGGTCCAAGCGGTGTCAACGGTCTTGACCAGCGCGCTGCACCTGCTGGGTGTCGGCGCGCCGGCAGAGATGTAAGCCAGGAGGCAAAGCCATGAACAAATCTGAACGCCAGGCGGCAATGACCAAGATCATTAACTCACAGGTGATCAGCACCCAAGACGAGCTGCTGGCAGCCCTTAAGGCGGCCGGCATCGAGGCCACGCAGGCCACCATTTCGCGCGACATTCGCGAGATGCAGGTGGTCAAGGCCCAAGACGCCACGGGGCAGGTGCGCTACACCATTTTCCGCGGGGACTCGCAGTCCCAGCTGGAGCGCCTCAGCAACTCCATCCGCGAGGTGGGGCTGTCGATCACCCAGGTCCAGTTCATGAACGTGATCAAGACCCTGCCGTCGAACGGCAACCTGATGGCGGCGATCATTGATGATATCGGCTTCTCACAGGTGGTGGGCACGCTGGCCGGCCACGACACGATCGTGGTGATCAGCCCTAGTGAGGCCGACGCCACCTGGTTCAACACGCAGTATCAAAACGCGTTTATTCAGTGAGCAGAGGTTTGACCCGGTGATTGAGTCAAGTCACCTCGGCGCGTTCCAACAAACACACAGGCGCCCCTGCACCGCGATTCGAGCTGCGAGAATCGTGGTGCAGGGACGCCTGTGTTTTAGGCACAACCCGCTTGCTGGTTAAAACGGGGCCGGCGCGGTGACGGTCAGGACCTGGCTGCTGAAGGGGCGAACGAGCGTCAAAGCGCTGGCGTGAAGCATCAGCCGGGCCGCCGGGCGTCCGCCGTACAGCGGATCGCCGATAATGGGATAGCCGAGGTGGGCGAGGTGGACGCGCAGCTGGTGAGTCCGCCCGGTTTCAAGCGTGAGGGCGAGGCGCGCTGTCGCCTTGGTTTCGGCGATCACCCGAAAGTGGGTGACAGCGGGAAGGCCGTCTTCTTGGACCATCCGCTTGCGCTTGTCCGCCGGGTCCTGGCCGATCGGGGCGGAGATGGTGCCTACTGCTGGCAGGCCGCGCGGCACCAGGGCGGTGTAAGTGCGGGCGGCGGTTTTGCTGGCCAGCTGCTGATTCAGGATGCCCTGGCTGATCGGGTCCTTGGCGATCAGGGTCAACCCTGACGTCAGCATGTCGAGGCGGTGCGTGATGTACACCGGCCTGGGCGCCAGGTAGCCGGCGGCCGCGTTCATCAGCGTGCCGCCTTCGTCTGGCCGGTTGGGGTGCGGCTTTTGGCCCGCCGGTTTGGCGACGATGAGCAGCGCGGCGTCCTGGTAAACGATCTGAAGCGGTAGGGCTTCGGGCCGGTAGTAGTCCGTGCCCGGGGCGGTGAAGCGCAGGGTGACTGGTTCCCCTGCGGCCACCGGCGCGTTGAAGTGGCGGTAGGCTCCGGCGATCAGGACCCCTTGCGTGCGGCGCAGCGTGGCGATCCAGCCCTTGGGCACCCGCCAGGCGTGAAGCAGTGCGCGCACCGAGGGCGCGGCGATGGCAGTGGCGTGCAATTCGAAATCAGGCATGACGCCCTCCTTGATTTTGGGTTAAATCCGGCGCAAGGCCGAATCGAGGATTTTTTCATTATGCTAAACTAGTCACATGTTTAAGAAAGGGGGACCACCAGATGAGCGGTTTATGGGCTGCCGTGCGGCCGCAGCTGGCTAAAGCCGGCCGCGGGATCGCATGGTTTTTCCGGCGGTTCCAGGTGATCCGCTGGGTGATCCTGATCGGGCTGACTGGCGTGCTTGCATTGTCCACGTGGTTCACTTACAAGGCCAAGACAGCGGACGTCCAAGACATCAAGAGCAGTCTGCAGACCAAGACGACGATGTACGACATGAACAACCAGGTCGCGGGCGTGCCGTACGGCCAAAAAGGCACGTACGTCGATCTGGATCAGATCTCCTTGAACGTGCAAAACGCGGTGATCTCGACCGAGGACCGCAGCTTTTACACCAATCCTGGGTTTGACATCAAGGGCATTGCCCGGGCGCTGCTTTCATTGGTCATCCACCGCGGGCAGATCACCGGCGGCGGCAGTACGATCACGCAGCAGCTGGCCAAAAACACGCTGTTGTCGCAGCGGCAGACGTTTCTGCGCAAGGGCCAGGAGATCTTCCTGGCGGTGCAGTTGACTCGAGTCTACTCTAAAAAAGACATCCTGACGATGTATCTGAATAACGCCTACTTCGGCAATGGGGTCTGGGGCGTGGAAGATGCGGCCAAGCGCTACTTCGGCAAATCAGCGAGTCAGCTGACCGTCGGCGAAGGCGCGACCCTGGCCGCGATGCTTCGCAGTCCCAGCTATTATAACCCGATCGACCACATGGACAACGCCATCGCGCGGCGCAACCTGGTCCTTTCGCTGGAGCAGGAGAACGGCAAGCTGACCGCTGCCCAGGTCCAGGCGGCCAAGGCGACCACGTTGACCCTTAAGGACACCTTCACCGCAGACAGCGGCCAGAAGTACCCGTACTTCTTTGATTCGGTCATCGAGGAGGCCTACAAGGAGGACGGCATCTCCCAGGATGCGATCGTGAACAAGGGGTATCGCATCTACACAACGCTGGATCCCAACTATCAGCAGGAGATGCAGGCCGCGTTTGACAACAGTGACGCTTACCTGCAAAATGCCGCGGACGGGACCAAACCGCAGGCCGCCTCGATCGCCGTTGACCCGGCGACCGGTGCGGTACGCGCGGTGGTCGGCTCGCGGGGCCCGCACGTTTACCTGGGCTTTAATTACGCCACACAGCTGAAGCGGCAGCCCGGGTCCTTGCTCAAGCCGCTGATGGTGTACACACCGGCGCTGGAGAACGGCTATTCTTACGACAGCGAACTCACCGACAAGAAGCTCAGCTACGGGAAAGAGCACTACACGCCAACCAACGACACCGGCACTTACGCCGGGACGCTGCCGATGTACAAGGCACTGGCGGATTCCACCAACGCCCCGGCCGTTTGGCTGCTCAACCAGATCGGGATGAGCAAGGGCGTCGCCAGCCTGAGCCGCTTTGGCATCACCTTGGGCAAGAAGGATCAAGATCAGTTGGCCTCGGCTCTAGGCGGCGTCGCTTACGGCTTCTCCCCGCTGACGTTCGCCCGGGCGTATTCGGCCTTTGCCAGCGGCGGTTCGCTGCCAAAGACCCACTTCATCCGCAAGATCGTGGACGCCACCGGCAAGACGGTCGTGGACAACCAGCCCAGCAGCAAGCGGATCATGAAAAAGAGCGTGGCCACCGAGATGACGAGCATGATGATCGGCGTCTACAACGAAGGTACCGGGCAGACGGCCAAGCCGTACGGCTACACGATCGCCGGCAAAACCGGGACCGTCGAGACCCCGCCGAGCTGGGGCAACGGGCTGGGGGCGAAGGACTCCTGGGTGGTTGGCTACACGCCCGACATTGTGGTCGCGACCTGGGCCGGCTTTGCCAACACGGACCAGACTCATTTCCTGCAGCCGGGCCAAGGCGCCCAGAAGCTTTTCCGCCAGGAGATGACCAACATCTTACCAGCAACCCCGCAGACGAAGTTCACCACGACGGACGCCAGCGCCCGGGCCAGCCTGCAGACGCCCAATCAGACGAACGGCGGGGATGACCTGTGGAACAACATTCAAAGTGGCATCCAAAATGGGGTCGACGCGGCCAAGAATACGGTGTCGGAGTGGTACAATGGCATCAAAGGTTTGTTTGGTAATTAATCTAGAAAAATGAGGTGCCACATGGCAAACGTATACGACAGCGCCAACCAAGTTGCGGCTGACCTGAAGCAGAGTCAGCAGTTCCAGGATCTGAAGAAGAGCTACGACATGCTCAAGCTGGACACGATGGGTTACGCCCTGTTCCAGCAGTTTCAAAATCTCCAAATGTCGCTGCAGCAAAAGCAGATGGCCGGCCAAGAAGTGAGTGAGCAAGACGTTCAGCCGCTTCAGGACCTGTCCGCGAAGATGCAGAACATCGATGCCATCAAGGATCTGATGGCCAAAGAGCAGGCGATGTCCACGGTCATGGACGACCTGAACCGGATCATCTCCGCCCCGATCGCCGAGCTCTACCAAAGTGCAGACCAGCAGTCTGACGCCAAGTAGGTGAAAAGCACGCCGCGCTTTGGCGTGTTTTTCGTCGTTTATGGGGGCGGCGCGCAGTAGAATGAAAGAAACATTGCCAAGAAAAAGGTGGAAAAATGGCAAAGCAAATTTTTGATTACGAAAACGAGCAGGAGATGAAACTGCCGCTCCTGGTCAAGGGCGCCGAGGTGCGTGTGGCCAAAAACGGGAAGAAGTTCATCGCCTTCACGTTCCAGGACCCGTCCGGCCACATCACCGCGAAATTCTGGGACGCCTCAGAGGACGATATCGCCCAGTACGCGCCGGGCGTGGTGGTCATGCTCTCTGGCAAACGGGAGCTGTACCAGGGCAAGCCGCAGATCAAGATCTACACGATGCGGCTGGCGACGCAGGAGGAGGGCAATAAGCCCGAGGACTTCGTAGAGCACGCCCCTGAGTCCAAAGATGACATGGGCGAGGAGCTCAACGACTTCATTTTCCAGATCACCAACGCCAACTGGAATCGCATCGTGCGCCGGCTGCTCGCCGACCACAAGCAGGCGTTTTTGACCTATCCGGCCGCCAAGTCGAACCACCACGCCTTCGCCGGGGGGCTGGCTTTTCACACCCTGAGTATCCTGCGCCTGGCCAAGGGGGTCGCGGCCCAGTATTCGGCGGTGAACAAGTCACTGCTGTTTGCCGGTGCGATCCTTCATGACTTGGGCAAGACCATGGAGCTTTCTTCCGCCGTGTCGACGGATTACACGATGGAAGGCAACATGATCGGCCACATCGTGCTGGTCGATGAAGAAATCGTGCGGGTGGCGCAGGAGCTGAAGATCGACATCCACCAAGAGGACATGATCATGCTGCGCCACGTGGTCCTTTCCCACCATGGCCTGCTGGAATACGGGTCGCCAGTGCGGCCCGAGCTGCTCGAAGCGCAGATCCTGCATGACCTTGATGAGCTGGATGCGGAAGTCAATATGCTTTCCACGGCCTATCAGCACGTGGATCCCGGCACCTTCACGGAGCGCCTGTTCGGGATGGACAACCGCCGCTTCTACCGGCCAACCAATGGCCAAACCTACCCGGATCCCAAATAAACCACGGACCGCCTGAAAAGGCGGCCTTTTTTACTTTTTCGGGCTGAAAAGAAAGCGCTATACTATAGACGAACTTATAGGAGGTATTATATGGTCAATTCATGGTGGCAAGAAGCAGTCGTGTACCAGGTTTATCCGCGTTCGTTTCAGGATAGTGATGGTGATGGGATCGGTGATCTGCGCGGGATCGAAAACCGCCTGGATTACATCAAGCAACTGGGAGCCACGGTCATCTGGCTGAATCCGATTTACGCCAGCCCTAACGATGATAACGGCTACGATATCAGCGATTACCAGGCGATTCAGCCGGATTTTGGCACGATGGCGGCGTTTGACCGCTTGCTGAAAGCGGCGCACCAGCGGGGGCTGAAGCTCGTGATGGACCTCGTGGTGAACCACACCAGCGACGAGCATCACTGGTTCGTGGAAAGCCGCAAGAATGCCACTAATCCGTACAGCGACTACTACGTCTGGGCCGATCCTGTCGATGGCCATGCGCCCACCGATTGGGAGTCGAGCTTTTCCGGCCCGGCGTGGCAGTTCGATCAGGCCCGCGGGCAGTATTACCTGCACCTCTTTTCCAAAAAGCAGCCCGACCTTAACTGGCGCAATCCCGCCGTTCGCCATTCCGTGTACGACCTCATGCGTTTCTGGCTGGATAAGGGCATTGATGGCTTCCGCATGGACGTCATCAACATGATCGGCAAACCGGAGGCCTTTGGCCCGGATGCGCCATACCCCATCAACTTGCCGCAGGTGCAGGACTACCTGAAGGAAATGAACCGCGAAGTGCTGAGCAAGTACGACATCATGACCGTCGGCGAGATGCCCGGCACCGACCCGGCGCTGGCGCGCGCGTACACGGGGTTTGACACCCACGAGCTGAACATGATCTTCCAGTTTCAGCACATGGGCGTGGACCTCGACCCCAAGTTCGGCAAGTGGGTCCACCATCCCTTCAAGCTGACCACGCTGAAGGCCATCATGGACCGCTGGCAGCTGGGGCTTGACGGCCACGCCTGGAATTCACTTTACTGGAACAACCATGATCAGCCGCGGGTCGTTTCTCGGTTTGGCAACGACGCCCCTGAGTTCCGTGAGCGCTCCGCCAAGATGCTGGGCGCGGTGCTCCACTACCAGCAGGGCACCCCGTACATTTACCAGGGCGAAGAGCTGGGGATGACGAATGACGCGGCGCTGACCAAGCTGAGCGATTACCGCGACATTGAAAGCCTGAACGGCTACCACGAATGGGTCGACGAAAAACACGCGCTGACGCCAGCACAAATGCTGACGGGCTTGCAGCACGGCTCGCGCGACAATGCGCGGACCCCAATGCAGTGGGACACCGAGCCTAACGCCGGGTTT
The DNA here is from genome assembly GCF_003946485.1 of Lacticaseibacillus jixianensis. GTDB lineage: Bacteria > Bacillota > Bacilli > Lactobacillales > Lactobacillaceae > Lacticaseibacillus > Lacticaseibacillus jixianensis. The sequence continues at coordinate 10,363 of NZ_RHOJ01000028.1, forward strand.
GCGCCGGCAGGGGTCACCCCCTGGATCGGGGTCAACCCGAATTACCTGACGATCAACGCGCAGCAGGAGGTTCGCGATCAGAACTCCGTCTTCAACTTTTACCGGCAGATGAACGTGTTGCGGCAGGAGAACCCGATCGTCACTTACGGTGACTACACGCCGCTTGCTCAAGACGACGAGCAGGTGTGGGCTTACCAGCGGCACTACGAGGGGCAGACGCTTACGGTGGTCGCCAACTGGACCCAGGATCTGCTCACCCGGGACTGCGCGGCAACTGCCGGCGAGCTGCTTCAGAGTAATTACCCGGATGACTTAGGCGAGACCCTGCGGCCGTATGAGGTCAAAGTCTACTTGAAGTAGGATGCACCAGAAAGGCACTGGCGGTTGACCGCCAGTGCCTTTTGTTCGCCTGAAACCGGGATTGGGGAAAACTCAATCGGCGGGTGCGCACCTAGGCTAGCCATTCCGCTAAGTGCGCGAACTCTGCGCATCTTATATAAAAAAGCCACCCCGCCTGCGGGGTGGCTTGGATAAGCTAATTACTTGGCAGAACTGCTGGAGCCGAGGTAGACAGACAGGACGTTCTTCAAATCGTTGTCCTTGATGCTGACGTCAGCCTTGGTCAGGACCTTCTTGATGATGCCGGTCATGATGGTGCTGTCGCTTTCCCAGCTGGTGTAAAGCTGGTCGGTCAGTTCCTTCTTGTGTTCCTTCATCGTGCCGCGCGCCGGGATCTTGATGGCGCGGATGATGTGGTAGCCGTAGCTGGTCTTGACCGGCGTGGTGGTGTAATCGCCGTCTTTCTTCAGCTTGAAGGCCGCCGCCTTGAAGGTCGAATCAAGGCTCGTGTCGGTGTTGTCGAACGGATCGAGCTTACCGGCGTTAGACGCGGTAGCCGTATCCGTGGAGTACTTCTTGGCAAGCTTCTTGAAGTTTGCTTCGGAGTTGTCCTTCTTCAGGGTGTTCAGCACTTCGGTTGCCGTGGCTTCCTTGGCCACAAGAATGTGTTGCACGGTGATCTTTGGCTCGTACTTCTTCCACTGGGCGTCCAGCTGCTTGGTCGTCGGCTTCTTCAGGTCCTTAAGCGCGGCTTCGGAAAGCAGGGAGGTCTTGATCTGGTCCTTGAACGTCTTCGTGGTCAGATTGCTTTGCGCCAGGGCGCTTTCGAAATCTTGGCCCGCGTCGGTGTATGACTTCTTGACCTTGTTAAATTGCTTGTTGACGGCTTTGGTCGAGGCCGCCTTCGGGTACTGCTGCTCGAGGGCCTTCGTGACGATCATGTTACGCAGGGTGTCTTCACCGCCGCTGCTTGAGGTCTTCATTTGGTTGTAATACTCGTCCTTGGTGATCTTGGCGCCTTTCATGTTGGCAACCGTTGCGCTACTGCTGGAGCAACCAGCAAGGGTCAGCGCGAGTAAGATGCCGGCAACGCCGGCGATCCATTTCTTCATAAATAAACAGCCCACTTTCAATGTGATTTGATTTACAGCACGGGGTCTAATATAACACAGACCGCGCCGCTGCGCCTGATGTTCGCAAAACCTTCATAATTTGGGCGTGGCGGTTTGATCCGGTGCGGCAGCCTCAGGGGCGTTCTCATCGGCCGAGTGCGCGTCGTGATTGATTTCGTCGATGGTGCTGGCGATGTTATCCAGCTGCGCCTGAAGGGCCTTGCTGTGGGCCTCGGTTTGGAACTGGAAGTCGGTCACTTCGGCGGTGATGTCTTTCACTGTTGGCTGCAGGGTCTCCTTGATCTCTTTTTGCAGGTCTGCTAAGGCACTGCCCAGGCGCTTCACGGCATGCTGAACGTCTTCCGTGGCGCCGGTGACGTCGCGCGAGTAGTTCGCCAAGGACTCGATGCGCTGCGGACCGCTTTTTTTGGTGGTGAGCAGGGCGTACATGGTGCCGCAAGTGGCACCGAGCAAGAAGCCAGTCTTGAATTTAGCCATTAGTCTTGCACCTCCTGGCGAATTTTCTGCGCGATGGCTTGCAGATCCTGATTAGTGTAGGCGGCGGTGTGATCGCCGAAATGAATGCTGAAATCATCGTCCTCGCCGAACCGCGGGATCAGGTGGATGTGGGAGTGGAAGACGCTTTGGTAGGCGACTTCACCATTATTGTTGAGAATATTCATGCCCTTGATCCGCGGGTCCGCTGCCTTGATCGCGCGCGCTAGCTTGGGCACCCGGGCAAAGACGGCTTGGGCCAGCGCCTCGTCGTAAGCGAAGATATCAGGGATGTGCCGCTTCGGGACCAGCAGTGTGTGGCCGGGGGTCGCTTGGGAGATGTCCAAGAAGGCGAGGACTTGGTCGTCTTCGTAAACCTTCACACTGGGGATCTCACCGGCAATAATCTTGCAGAAAATGCAGTTTTCATCCATATTCTTTTCCCTCTTTCATCAACGTTTAATCTGCTTCCATGCTATCATAGAAGGCACACAGAAGGTAACTTTAGAGCAGAAGGAAGAAGGCTGGACATGACACTGACGTTAGCGCATGTCACCGGCGGCTATGGCAGCCTGCAGGTGATCAAGGATCTGAATTTTACCGTAGCAGACGGGACGGTGGTCGGCCTGATCGGGTTGAACGGGGCCGGCAAGTCCACGACGATCAAGCACATCATTGGCCTACTCACGCCGCAAAAGGGGACCATCACCATTGATGGCCACACTTTGGCGGAAGATCCGGACGGCTACCGTCAGGCGATCGCGTACGTGCCGGAAACGCCGGTCCTCTACAGCGAGCTGACGCTGCGCGAGCATCTGGAGCTGACTATGATGGCCTACGGATTGGATCAGGATCAGGCGTGGGCGCGCGCGACTTCGATGCTCAAAAAATTTCGGCTGGATAATAAGCTTGATTGGTTCCCGGCGAAGTTCTCTAAGGGGATGAAGCAGAAGGTGATGATCGTGGCGGCCTTCATGACCGACGCCAAGCTTTACATCATTGACGAACCGTTCACCGGCCTGGATCCGCTGGCGGTGCATGATCTGCTTGACCTCGTGCAAGCCAAAAAGGCGGCGGGGGCGTCAGTGCTGATGTCCACTCACATTCTGGCCACTGCCCAACAGGTCGCGGATGATTTTGTCCTCCTCAAAAGCGGCACGGTCAGGGCCACCGGTGATTTGGCGGCCCTGCGCCAGGACTTCCAGCTCGAGGCGACGGCCAGCCTGGACGCGATCTACATGGCCATGACGGAGGAACAGTAATGCGCAAGCTTTGGCAGACGCGGCTGCGGCGTCATCAAAAGACTCAATTTAAATACTTACGCCTCGTGTTCAACGATCATTTTGTGCTCGTGCTGCTGATTCTGTTTGGCGCGCTGCTGTACGCCTACAGTCAGTGGATCAAGGCAATGATCATTCCGGCGTGGTGGCTGCGGCCGGCGCTGGCTGCAGTCCTGACGGTGCTGCTGGGGTTTGGCAGCTTTGCCAGCCTGAGCGAGCCCGCCGACGCGACGTTCCTGCTGCCGCAAACGACGGCGTTTGCGGGTTACCTGTTTAAGGCGCGCCGCTATTCACTCCTCCTTCCTGGGGTAGTGGCAGTGCTGGCGGCCGCCGCAAGCGTGCCGCTGCTTCAGGTGTGGGGCATTGACCCGCTCACCGGCGGGCTCACCTTGGCGGCCGCGCTTCTGCTGCTGAAGGACCTCGACTTGTGGCTTCAGCTGATCGATCATTACGGGGTGCCGCGCCCGGCGTGGCTGGCCCGCCTGCCGCTGTTGGCGGCTGCGTTCGCGGTGCTGCTGCTGGGGCTGTTCACCCATCCCGCCTTCGCCATGGTCATTGCCTTGGCGCTGAACCTCGGGTTTCGCTGGGTGGTGCTGGCGAGCCGCTTTGAGCCGGCCACCCTGGACTGGAGGGGGCTCAGTGCGGCCGAGGCCAAGCGCATGGATCGGCTGTACCGGTTCTACAACCTCTTCACCGATGTGCCGGGGCTGAGCGCGGGGGTGCACCGCCGCAAGTGGTTGGACCCGGTTCTGCCGCTGGTCCGCAAAACCACGGCGCACACCTGGGCCTATCTCTACTTGCGCGGGTTTCTGCGGCAGACGACTTACCTTGGCCTGTGGGTGCGGCTGCTAGTGGTGGGGGCAGTGGTGCTTAGCCTGATTTCGACCTGGTGGCTGGCGGCGCTTTTGGCCGCGTTGTTTGTTTACCTGGTCGGCTTCCAGCTGCTGCCGCTGGCCTTCGCCTACAGCGAGATGGTCATGGCCCGGCTTTATCCGGTGCCGGCCAGCCAGCAGCGGGCGGCTTTTCAGCACCTCACCGGCGCGTTGCTCGTGATTTTTGCCGTGCTGCTCACCGTCGGTCCGCTGCTCGCCGGCCACTGGCTGATCGCGCTGAGTGCGGGGGCGGCGGGGCTGATCCTCGCCATCGCCTTTGCCGGCTGGTATTTGCCGTATCGGCTCAAGAAAAAACCGTTGTTGCCGGCTTGACGGGCATTGCGGCCGTTATGTAAGATGAGCTTAGCTGATTAAAATATCTGTAGCCTGAAGGGGCTGCCGCAAGGGAGGCAGCGGCATTGTTCGATTTAGAACCCGGCTGGTCGCTGGAGCCGATCGGCGGCACGACCGGTGGCGCGTTCATGGGCGTGTACGCCCACGAGAAATTCTTTTTAAAACGCAATGCGTCCCCATTTTTGGCGGCCTTATCAGTTGAGGGCATTACGCCCAAGCTGATTTGGACCAAACGCATTGCGACCGGTGATGTGTTGACGGCGCAGGACTGGGTCAACGGCAAGACCTTGACCCGCCAGCAGATGAACAGCCTGATGGTGGCCGAGCTGCTGGCCAAGGTGCACAACTCTGTGCTGCTGCGGCGCATGCTGAGAAAAGTGGGCGGCAATCCGCAGACGCCTCAGCAGTTGTACGCCCAGTACGTCGCAGGGATCCCCGCAACGCTGCGCCAGCACCCCCTGATCCAGGCCACCATTGCCGCGCTCAAGGCGATGCCTAGTGCTGCCCCGATGCGGGTCTGCCACGGCGATTTAAACCACAAGAATTGGCTGCTGTCAGATTCTCAGAAGCTGTATCTGGTGGATTGGGATCAGGCTAGCCTGGGCGACATCGCGTTTGACCTGAGCGTCGTGTTGATCAATTACGTTCCTCGCGAGCAGTGGGGGACTTGGCTTCACGCATACGGTGCGGAGCTGACGGCTGACCTGCACGAGCGGATCATGTGGTACGGGCGCCTGCATCTGTTGCACGAGGTTGAAGGCAGGTTTACCGCGCAGCGCTACACCGAAATGAATGAGGCGCTGACGCAGCTGCAACAGCTCAACCAAGCTTAACGAACAAAGGACCGCGCATCGTTGCGCGGTCCTTGCCGTGAAAAGGAGAAATTTATGCGATTGAGAAACAAACCGTGGGCTGCACCGCTGATTGCCGCCCATCCGGAGTACATCAGCGTGCGGCCCGAAGGCATGCCCGGACACTGGCAAGAACACTTTGCTCAGGACCAGCCCCTATTCTTAGAGGTGGGCTCCGGTAAGGGACAGTTCATCACTGAAATGGCCAAGCAGCACCCCGACCAGAATTTTATTGCGCTCGAGATCCAGGAGGTCGCGATCGCTTACATCCTGCGCAAGCAAGTAGCGCTGAAGCTGCCGAACCTGCACCTGATCTTGGGCGATGGCGCGGATCTGACCACGTACTTTGCCCCGGGCGAAGTCTCCGGCCTGTTTCTTAACTTCTCCGATCCGTGGCCAAAAAGCCGCCACGAGAAGCGCCGGCTGACCTACCAAAGCTTTCTGGCGCAGTACCAGGCGATCCTGCCGCAGGGCGGGCGCCTTCAGTTCAAGACTGACAACCAGGGCTTGTTTGAATACTCACTGGTCAGCATGAATAACTTCGGGCTGCATTTCGACCTGGTTGCGCTTGACCTGCACCACGACTCCCGGGTGGCTGACAACGTCGAAACGGAGTACGAGCACAAATTTGCCAGTCGCGGCGGGCGGATCTATGAACTGGTGGCGACGTTTCCGAAGGGGTGAGGAAAACATGCAAAGTCGCTGCGTGTCGGGCTAAGTGCGCGAACACTGCGCACCTGAACTGGGCTCCGGGTCGACAACGCCCGAGCGCCCAACTACGCCGTAAGCCTCGCCGCCAAAGTTCAAGCGGCAATGCTTACGGCTAGGTTGGTCGTCGGGCTAAGTGCGTCGACCCTGCGCACCTTAACTGGGCTCTGGGTTCGCAACGCGGGAGCAGGTAGCTACGCTCAAGCCATCGTCGGCAGAAAACGCCGACAATGCCGTGAGCTATGATCAGCTTGTAGCGCACAGCGCGTACAGGCTGACATGCGTAGCGGCTAGCCATCCCGCTAAGTGCGCGAACCCTGCGCACCTTAACTGGGCTTCGGGTTCGCCACGCGGGAGCAGCTAACTACGCCGCGAGCCTCGCCGCCAAAAAGCGGCGGCAATGCTCGCGGCTAGGTTACCTGTCCCGCTAAGTGCGCGAACCCTGCGCACCTTAACTGGGCTTCGGGCTGGCAACGCGGGAGTGGCTAGCTACGCCCAACGCCTCGAAGCCAAAGTGCGGCTTCAATGCCGTGAGCTATGATCAGCTTGTAGCGCACAGCGCGTACAAGCTGACATGCGTAGCGGCTAGCCATCCCGCTAAAACCGCCAGCCCTGCGCACCTTATATTCGATCCAGCGTGACCAGTTTGCCCGTTTCGGCCACGGTGAAGTGGAAGGTGCCGCTGGTCGTCGTCACCCCGCCGCGGTAGCTGGCCATGAGTTTGCCGTCGACCAAGCTGCCGTCTGGGTTCATGTCGATCCAGCCGCCAGTGATCGTGCTCGGGGCGGCGAGCTGAGTTTTGATGGTTTTGAATAACCGGTTGGGCAGACGCCGGTGCCAGTAGTCGTGGTTTTGAATCGCGTAGGCGGCAGTCAGCGCGGCGAGGCTCAAACTACCAAGGGTCAACCAAGTGGATTTTTTCATCATACCCGCTCCTTTTGGGCTTAGTATAATCGAAAAACCGCAGCGCCGCATTGCTAAATTGCTGATCAGTGAGTATAATATCCTTATTAAAAGTTAGCAGGAGGCACACCATTATGAAAAAATTCGCAAGCAACGCGGAGATCCTCGAAGCGGCCAAGGCGCCGGGCAAGCAGATGCTGTTCTTTTCAGCAGACTGGTGCCCGGATTGCCGGTTCATCAAGCCGGCGATGCCAGAGGTCGAAAAGGACTTCGCGGATTACAACTTTATCTATGTGGACCGTGATGATAACATTGAGGTCGCGCAGCAGATGGGGGTCATGGGGATCCCTAGCTTCATCGCGTTTGAAGACGGCAAGGAAATTGGCCGTTTCGTCAATAAAGACCGCAAGACCAAGCAAGAGGTCGAAGACTTCATTAGCAGCCTGGCCTAAGTCATTGGGGAGGAACTTTTTTTGATCACGAGTTATAACAAAGCCGCCTGGGGCGACACACTGATCGCGGTCCTGGCGCCGGATCAGCCGGAGCAGACCGTTAAAACAGCTGGCGCCATCGCCGGGATCTACGATGCGAAGGGCAATCCACTGGGCTTCAACTTTTTCAACGTGAGCGCAGTGGTGCCAATCGAAGGCCGCGGCCAGGTGACACTGACTGAAACCCAGCGTCTCGCCTTGAACGACGCCATCACGGCTGCCGGCCTGCCTGGCGCGTTGCCGCTGGCAGAGAGTCCGAAGTTCGTGATCGGGAAAATCGTCGCCTTCAAGGCGCACCCGAAGTCAGATCACCTGCACATCACCCAGGTCGACTTTGGCTCGTTCCAAAAGCAGATCGTTTGCGGCGCGCCTAATGCCGCTTTGGGCGAAACCGTCGTTGCCGCCTTGCCAGGCGCAATGATGCCAGACGGCAAGATCATCTGGCCGGGTGAGCTGATGGGCGTTGAAAGCGACGGCATGCTGAGCTCGGCGCGCGAGCTCGGGATCCCAGGCGCACCGGACAAGCGCGGTATCCTGCTGATGCCGGACTCGCTCCCGGCCGGCACCCCGTTTGATTTTACCAAGGCCGAGGCCGTCGTTGCCGCGCAGGCGTAACTGTAATGTGAGCTGCTGGTTTAGCCAAAATAAAGAGGGTCCTCGCACCACGATTCGTTTTTGGAATCGTGGTGGGGGGATTTTTTTTGAAGGTGCGCAGGGTCGACGGTTTTAGCGGGATGGGTAGCCTAGCCGGGTGCTTTACTCGCAAAGCGAGTGAAGCGCCAGGCGTAGCTAGCCACTCCCGCGTTGTCGACCCGCAGCCCGATTACGCCAAGGTGCGCAGGGTCGACGGTCTTAGCCCGACGATTAGTTTAAAGGTGCAGAGCGGCCGCGTCTGCTGGCCAGGTGCGGCTACCTGCCGTCGTGCCCCAGCGGCGTGTCTTGGCCCACGCGTGCCAAGGCCAATGAGGCCGCGCCTCTTTGCCGCTGGTCACCAAAAGTGAAAAGCCGTCTCATTATGGTGAAGAAAATGATGCTCATTTTCATAAACGGCGGCGGTCCCGCTTTCGCCGTATGCTAGAATGGTAAAAGAATATTCAGGAAGGGAGCCTTGGCATGCCGCATTATGATGGGCCGGTCTTTCACCGGCCAAACCAGCCAGCACCGGCGGACTATCCGCTGCCGCCGCGCGCACATCGGCCCAAGCACGAGAAAGAGGCGGATGCGCCTGATCGCTTCGCCGTCGCGCCGATGGACGCCTTAAAGACCCCGGCCAGTGTGACTAACCGTGACCACAAGCCGGTTGTCGATTACGCGCAGGTGATTGCCGCCTTGACCGCTGCTCCCGCGCAGTTGTACATCCCTGACGATGGCACCAGCGATGCGTCGTGGGCCGCAGCGGATGCACCCACTGCTCAGCTGCCGATCAGTGAGGCCGCGAGCGGCAGCACTGAGGCGACTGAAGCTGCCGAGGAGACTGGCCCAGTGGCTGGCGGTCAGGTGAACCCGGCTCACGCGGGTGAAGCAACCCCGCCTGAAGCATCGGCGGCTCAGCAGGTCACCGAAAAAAGCGGGCCCGTGGAAGCGCCGGCCCTAGGTCTGTCTGCGCGCCGCAGTGCGGCACCAGCTCCGGCAGAGGTCGACCGCGAATTGGCCCAGACCGCGCCTTTGACCCGCCTCAAGGAGGCGGACGGCCGGGTGCCGGCTACGGTGTCGGAACTGTTGCGCCACGGCGTGAAGCAGGCGCCAGCGACCGGGCGGTGGTCGGTTCAAGCGCCGCGCTTTCCCCGGCCACCGCTGACCAAGCAGCCACAGCCGGCCGCTGCAAGTCGTGGGCCCATCCCCACGCGCCAGGCGGTTCAGGCTGAAGGCGGGCCGTCAGCGGCCGCAAACGGCGCAGCTCGTGAAGCCGCAAAGAAACCAACGTCAGCTCCCACTCACGCTGCTGGCCAAGCTGACCGGCAAGGGGCAGGGACCCAGCCAGCCGCACATTCGGTTGGCACTGCCGCCTACCAGCTGCCGCCGCTCTCACTGTTGAAAGCGCCGGTGCAGGTCGACGCCCAGGCTCAGGCCGATTGGGTCGCGGCCCAAACCAAGCTGCTCAATTCTGCACTGGCGAACTTTCACGTCGACGCGGCAGTGGTGGCCAACACGGTGGGGCCGACGGTGACGCAGTTTCAGCTGAAGCTGGCGCCTGGCGTGAAGGTCAGCAAGATCACCAACCTTCAGGACGACCTGAAGTTGGCGCTGGCCGCGCGCGACATTCGCATTGAGGCCCCCATCCCTGGGCACAACACCGTCGGCATCGAGATCCCGAACTTGAAACCGCGGCCGGTCATGCTCAAGGAAGTGCTAGCCGCACCGGTGTTCCAGCAGGCGGCTTCGCCTTTGACGGTGGCCCTCGGGGTCAACTTATTTGGCCAACCAGTGGTGGCCAACTTGGCGAAAATGCCGCACGGCCTGATCGCCGGGGCGACGGGCGCCGGCAAGTCGGTGTTCATCAACAGCCTGATCACGTCGCTGCTGTATAAAGCAACACCGCGCCAGGTCCGGCTGCTGTTGATCGACCCCAAGGCCGTGGAGCTGGCCGTGTACGATGGGCTGCCGCATTTGGTCGCACCGGTGGTGTCCGATCCGAAAAGTGCCAGCGCGGCCCTGAAGTGGGTGGTGGACGAAATGGAGCGGCGGTATCAGAAGATGGCGGCGGCCCACGCCCGCAGTTTGGCGCAGTTCAACGCGCTGGCCCGCCAGCACGGCCACGATAGTCTCGTGATGCCGAGCATCGTCGTCATCATTGATGAGCTGGCCGACCTGATGCTGGTGGCCGCCAGCGAGATCCAGGATTACATCGCGCGCATCACCGCCAAGGCCCGGGCGGCTGGGATTCACCTGATCGTCGCCACCCAGCGGCCGAGCGTGGATGTGATCACTGGGACCATCAAGAACAACATCCCCACCCGGATCGCCTTCATGGTCGCCAGTCAGGTCGACTCGCGCACCATCATCGACCACGCGGGGGCCGAAAGTTTGCTGGGCCGCGGCGACATGCTGTACCTGGGCAACGGCGCGAGCCAGCCCGTGCGGCTGCAGGGGACATTCATCGACCCCGAGCTGGAACAGATCACGGCGTTTGTGCGGGAGCAGGAGCCGCCGCATTACCTGTTTGATCCGCACCAACTGGTCAAAAAGGCGCAGGCGGTGGAGGCCCAAGACGACCTGTTTCCGCAAGTGCTAAAATATGTGGCGGGGGTCGAGACCGTTTCGACGTCAGCGCTTCAGCGGCAGTTTAGCATCGGGTACAACCGCGCTGCCAAGCTGATCGACGAGCTGGCCGCCCGCCACTACGTTTCCGCGCAAAACGGCGCCAAGCCGCGCGACGTGTACATCAATCAACAAGACCTGCCGACGCCTCACGACGCCGACTGAAAGGGTAGAAGTAGACAATGACAGAGGAAATCGATTATTTTATCGGCATTAAAGGTTCGGGGATGAGTGCGCTCGCACTGATCCTCCATGACTTGGGTCACACCGTGCTTGGCTCGGACATCACCCAGTACACTTTCACTCAGCGCGGTCTTGAAGCCGCCGGGATCAAGACGCTCCCGTTTGACGCCGACAACATTAAGCCCGGCTACACCATTATCTGTGGCAATAGTTTCACGGACGAGCATCCTGAAGTGCGGCGCGCCAAGGAACTGGGCCTGCCGTTTTACCGGTACCACGAGTACCTGGGCAAGCTGCTGGCCCATTACACCAGTATCGGTGTGGCCGGCGCGCACGGTAAGACGTCCACGACCGGGCTGCTCGCGCACACGCTCAGTGGGATCGACAAGACCTCTTACCTGATCGGCGACGGCACGGGTAAGGGCACGAAGGACTCAAAGTTCTTCGTGTTTGAAGCCGACGAGTATCGGCGCCACTTCCTGGCCTATCACCCAGACTACCTGATCGCCACCAACATCGATTTTGATCACCCGGACTACTACACCGGGATCGAGGACGTGTACGACGCGTTCGAGACCGAGGCCAGTCAGGTCAAGAAGGCCATTTTTGCCTGGGGCGACGACAAGTGGCTCCGCAAGCTGACCGCGCAGGTGCCGATCTACTACTACGGGCTGTCGGACCAAGACGACTACCAGGCCAAAAACGTGGTGCGGACGACCGAGGGTTCCACTTTCGACGCCTATCACGACGGCCACAAGATCGGCCGCTTCTTCGTGCCGCTGTTTGGGGAACACAGCGTGCTGAACGCGCTGGCCGTGGTGGCTGTCAGCGATGCCGAAGGGCTCAATCCCGAATACATCGCCCGCGAGCTGGCCGGCTTCAAGGGCGTTAAGCGGCGCTTCTCCGAGACGGAAGTGAACGGGACCGTGATCATCGACGATTACGCGCACCATCCAAACGAAATCAAGGCGACGCTGGACGCTGCCCGCCAGAAATTTCCGAATAAGGAGATCGTGGCGGTCTTCCAGCCGCACACCTACTCCCGGACGATCGCTTACCTGGACGAATTCGGCGCGGTGCTTGACACCGCCGATGCCGTCTTCGTCACCCCGATCTTCAGCTCGGCGCGCGAAACGTCCGGCTCGGTTTCGGCCGAAGACGTGGTCGCTAAGGTGCAAAAGGGCGGTCAGGTCCTGCACCTCGAAGACGTCTCACCGCTGCTGGCCCACAAGGACGGGGTCCTCGTCTTCATGGGCGCCGGCGACGTGCAAAAGTACGAAACGGCCTTCAAGGCGCTGCTGCAAAAGTGATCCCGGCTGCCGCCGGCCCAGGGCAAGCACCGGTCAATCTCAGCCTAAAGTCCAACTGAAAACGCGACTGAGTTTGGTATAATAGGCTCAAGTATTCGAAAGGACTGATTTCATGCAAGAGGAACGGCGTGTCGTCAATGATTCCGGGTTGACTGGGTTTTTCAACCGGGTGTATTCAACAATGGGGCTGGGCTTGCTGCTGACGGCGGTGGTCTCTTACCTGCTGGGAACGGTGTTCCTACCGCAGTACGTCGGCTTCATCAGCCAGCATCCTGTCATGTTCTACGTGCTCGTGTTCCTGCCGATCCTTCTTTCGTTCGGCGTCAGTAGCCGGCGCGCCCAGCAGAACGCCGCGTATGCGAGCCTGATGTTCTACCTGATCTCGGCGAGTTACGGGGTCACGTTCACCGTGATCCTGATGTCCTACCGGCAGTCGATCGTGGCCATCTCGTTTCTGACCACGGCGGTGATCTTCATCACCATGTCGGTCGTGGGCCGGACCACGCAGAAGGATCTGACCCACGCGGGGGCGATCGCCACTGCCGGGCTCGTTGGCGTGATCCTGCTAAGTCTGCTCAACATGTTCCTGGGTTCTAGTCCGCTGATGTACCTCATCAGCTACGCCATTTTGGTCATCTTCATCGTGATGACGGCATTTGACACCCAAAAGCTCAAGCGCATCTACCTCACGGCGGACAGCCGCGGCGGGGATTTGGTCAACACCAACAGTTTGGCCGTCCAAGGCGCCCTGGCGCTGTACCTGGACTTCCTCAACATTTTCTTGGCGCTTCTGCAAATCTTCGGCGGCTCGGATCGGCGTTAACCGCTGAGCAGTAAGCAAACGCCAGGCAAGCCTCACCTTCGTGGTGGGGCTTTTTGCTTGCCGTAAAAAGCGGGCGCGGGTCTGCTATAATGAAAGGCAGAACAGGAGGCAGCTATGGCACAAGAAAAATTACTGCTGATCGACGGTAGCTCGCTCGCGTTTCGGGCGTTTTACGCGATGTATACGCAGATGGACCGCTTCACCAACAAGGACGGCGTGCACACCAACGCGGTGATGACGTTCAACAGCATGCTCGACAACGTGATGGCTGAGTTTAAGCCGCAGCACGTGCTGGTGGCCTTCGACAAGAGTGGGGGCACCTTCCGCACGAAGATGTTCGATGCTTACAAGGGCCAGCGTGAAAAGGCGCCCAGTGAGTTTTTGGAGCAGCTACCGTACATCAACCGGCTGCTCGAAGATCACGGCATTAAGCACTACGCCCTGCAGGACTACGAGGCCGATGACATCATCGGCACGCTGGCCAAGCAGGCGGAGGCGCGCGGCTGGCACACCGATATCATCACCGGCGACCGCGACTTGACGCAGCTGGCCACTGACCAAGTCACGGTGCAGGTGACGCGCAAGGGGGTCGGCGAGCTGGAGGCCTTCACCCCGGCGCACATCCAAGAGACGCTGGGCCTTGCGCCCAAGCAGATCATCGACCTGAAGGGCCTGATGGGCGACGCCTCAGACAACTACCCCGGGGTGACCAAGGTCGGGGAGAAGACCGCCCTCAAGCTGCTTCACCAGTTTGGCTCGATCGCGAACCTTTACCAGAACCTGGATACCCTCAAGGCCAGCAAGATGAAGGAGAACTTGATCAACGACCGGGACAAGGCGGAGATGAGCCGGACGCTGGCGACCATCGACCAGGCCGCGCCCATTGAGATCGGGCTGGACGATCTGGCTTACACCGGGCCCGACCTGGAGAAGCTGCGCGCGCTTTACACCGAGCTGGACATGCGGCAGGCCCTCAAGAAGCTGCCCGGCAGCGAAACGACGGCCCCCAAGGCGGCGCTTCACTACGTCGTGTTGACCGACGCCAACTTGGCCCTGCTGCCGCAGACCAACTTGCCGGTCGCCTTTGAAATTGAAATGCTTGACGACAACTACCACGTCTCGCCTGAAATCGGCTTTTTCATCGGGACCAAGGACGAGACCTTCGTGGCCACGGACGTCACGCTGCTGACGCTGAAGCCGCTGCAGACGTGGCTGGCGGCCCATGAGCTCACGGTGTTCGACGCCAAGCGCAACCTGGTCGCAGCTAACCGGCTGAACCTGACCCTGCCGAAGATCGGTTTTGATGTCCTGCTGGCCTCGTACCTGCTGAATCCGGATCAAAACAGCAACGACTTCGGCCAGATCGCCGAAGACCACGATTACCAGCTGCCGCTGGACGCGGACGTTTACGGTAAAGGGGCCAAGCGCCAGGTGCCAGACGACGAGACGCTGTTCAACCATTTCGCCGAAAAGGCGCAATGCCTGCTGGCGCTGCGGCCGCACCTGCTCAAGGACCTGGAAGCCCAGGACCAGACCAAGCTGTTTTCAGAGATGGAGCTGCCGCTGGCCATGGTGCTCGCGCGGATGGAGATCGCCGGCATCGTCTTGGATCAGCCGACGCTCAAGGCGATGGGCGACCAGTGGACGGCCACCATGCACGTGCTGGAAGAGAAGATCTACGGCGAGGCGGGCCTGAAGTTCAACCTGAATTCGCCTAAGCAGTTGGGCGAGGTACTGTTTGAAAAGCTCAACTTACCGGTGATCAAAAAGACCAAGACCGGTTACTCGACGTCCGTGGACGTGCTCGAGCAGCTGAAATCCGCCAGTCCCGTCGTTCAGGACATCTTGGATTACCGGACGGTGGCTAAGCTGCAGTCGACGTACGTGGCGGGCCTACTGAAGGCGGTGCTGCCGGACGGCAAGATCCACACCCGTTATCTGCAGACGCTGACGGCGACCGGCCGGCTGTCGTCGGTCGATCCCAACATGCAAAACATCCCGGCGCGCGACGAGGGCAAGCAGGTCCGGCAGGCGTTTGTGCCGAGTCAGCCGGGCTGGCAGATTTTCTCCTCCGACTACTCGCAGATCGAACTGCGCGTGCTTGCCCACATTTCCGGTGACAAGAACATGCAGGAAGCCTTTAAAGAGGACCGCGATATTCACGCCAACACCGCGATGCGCATCTTTGACCTGGATTCGCCGGATCAGGTCACCCCGGACATGCGGCGGCAGGCCAAGGCCACGAACTTCGGGATCGTTTACGGTATCTCGGACTTTGGGCTGGCCAAGAACATCGGCATCACGCGCCAGCAGGCCAAGGCGTTCATCGCCGGGTACTTCGCCCAGTATCCGCAGGTCCATGACTACATGGAGAAAATGGTGCAGACCGCGCGGGAGAACGGGTACGTCGAGACGCTGTTCCACCGCCGCCGCTACCTGAATGATATCCACTCGCGCAACTTTAACCTGCGGCAGTTTGCCGAGCGGACGGCGATGAACACGCCGATCCAAGGCAGCGCCGCCGACATTATCAAGGTGGCCATGATCCGCATGCAGCAGATGCTGGAACGCGAGCACCTGCAGTCGCGGATGCTGCTGCAGGTGCACGACGAACTGATCTTCGAAGGACCGGCTGATGAAATGCCCAAGCTCGCCGCCCTGGTGCCGAAGGTCATGGATTCGGCCGTGAGCCTGGATGTGCCCCTGAAAGTGGAAAGCCACTTTGGCAACACGTGGTTTGACGCCAAATAAAATGATGAGGAAGTTTTGTCAGCATGCCAGAATTACCAGAAGTTGAAAACGTGCGCCGCGGGCTTGCTCACCTGATCGTCGGCAAAACCGTCCAGACGATCACCACCGACTGGGAGAAGATCCTGATCGGCGGGGTCCAGCACTTTAACCAGCAGCTAACAGGGGCGACCATCACCGGCATCGACCGGCGCGGGAAGTACCTGCTGCTGCGCTTTGATAACGGCAAGACCTTAGTGTCACACCTGCGCATGGAGGGCAAGTACCAGCTGGCGCTCAACAAGCAGGACCCACCGGCGCGGTTTTGGCACGTGAGCTTCACGTTTACCGATGCCTCGCAGCTGCGGTATTTGGACATGCGCAAGTTTGGCCGCATGCAGCTGGTGGCCACGGGCAGCGAGGAAACGGTGGTGCCGGGCCTGGCGAAAATGGGCCCGGAGCCGACGCCCGCCACTTTTGACGCCGAAGCATTTTACCAGACTGTTCACAAGCGCAAGGCGCCGATCAAGTCCGTGATCCTGGACCAAAGCGTCGTGGCCGGGGTTGGCAACATTTACGCGGACGAAAGCCTGTGGCTCAGTCGGCTCAACCCCGCGCAGCCGGCCGCCACGCTGACGCGCAAGGAGGCCTTCCAGCTGCACGATCAGATCATCGCGGAACTGGCCAAGGCGATCCGCCTTGGCGGGACCTCGGTTCACTCGTTCGTCGATGCGGATGGGCACCGCGGCGCCATGCAGGATCAGCTCCATGTTTACGATCGGGAAGGGACCCCGTGCGATCGCTGTCAGACGACGATCGTGAAGATTAAGGTTGGCCAGCGCGGCACGCACTATTGCCCGCAGTGCCAGCCGCTGAGGAAGCGCAAGTTAAAATGACATATGTTCTCGGTTTGACCGGCGGTATTGCGACGGGAAAAAGCACGGTGGCAGCGGAGTTTCGCAAGTTAGGGTGTCCGGTCGTGGACGCGGACGAAATCGCGCGTGAGATCGTGGAACCCGGGCGGCCGGCGCTGCGCAAGATCGAGGCCGCGTTTGGCCCCACGGTGATCCGGCCGGACGGCACCCTGGATCGCAAGAGCTTGGGCGACTTGGTGTTCAATGACCCCGAGAAGCTGAACACGCTCAACGCGATCGACCACCCCTACCTGCGGGCGGCCATCACTGATGCGCTGGCGGCAGCTATTGCCACCGGCGCCAAGGTCGTCGTGGGGGAGATCCCGCTCCTGTACGAAACGCACTATGAAGGCAGCTTTGATGGCGTGGCCGTGGTGACGCTGCCGCCGATCATGCAGCTGGAGCGCTTGATGGCCAGGGATGACCTGACCCGCGAAGCCGCTCAGGCGCGGATCGCCGCGCAGATGCCGCTAGAGGAGAAGATCGCGCGGGCCGATTTTCTGATCGACAACTCGCAGGGACCGGCGATGCGGCGGGCCCAGTGCCAAGAGCTGCTCGGCCAGTTGGCTGGGTGATTGTTCAATTCGGGCGTGGTATAATGTAGTATCAAAATGAAGAAGGTGTGCCCTTGCTCTGCCCACATTGTCATCATAATAGTTCCCGCGTCGTCGATTCGCGGCCGACAGACGGCGGCCGGGCGATCAGGCGGCGCCGTGAGTGCGAGAACTGCGGCTTTCGGTTCACGACGTTCGAGCGGGTCGAGCAGACGCCGCTGCTCGTGATCAAGAAGAACGGCACGCGTGAGGAATTCAGCCGCGAGAAGATCCTGAAGGGGCTGATCCGCGCGGCCGAGAAGCGGCCGGTCACGATGGAACAGATGCAGAAGATCGTCGAGAACGTCGAAAATAAGCTGCGGGCCATCGGCGAAAACGAGGTCTCCAGCCAGCAGATCGGCGAATACGTCATGAAGCAGCTGGCAGAAGTTGATGACGTGGCGTACATTCGCTTCGCGTCGGTGTACCGCCAGTTCAAGGACATGTCCGTGTTTATGCAGGAGCTGCAGGACATGATGAAACGTGAAAAGGCCAGCGATAAGTAACAAAGCGGGAGTGGGGCAACCGACTCCTATTTTTTCAGTCAGGAGGGATGACCATGGCACGACCGACAAACTACATGGCCCAGGACGATTACATCGTGCTGCAGGCGACCTACTTCAGCGACCAGGATCAGGACGTGGTCGTTCACCTTTACCAGCCACTGATCGGCCCGGTCGCGCTGGCCCTTTACCTCAGCTTGTGGAACGATTCCCAGCGCGCCCCCACGGCGAGTGCGCGGCGCAAGCAGACCGCGCTGATGGACCTGCTCGGGGTGGATCTTGACGTCCTGTACGATGCCCGGGTGCGCCTTGAGGCCTTGGGGCTGATGCGGACCTACACCACCACGGACGCCAGTGGCCGCTACTACGCTTACGAGCTGTACCGCCCGGTCGAGGCGGACGCCTTTTTCCAGGACGCGACGCTCAGCTTGCTCTTGTTTGATCGAGTCGGGCAGGCCCGCTACTCGGCGCTGGCGAACCGGTACGCGATCCACACGGTGCGGGCGCAGTCCTGGCAGGAGGTGTCCGCGCACTTGCTGGACGTCTTTACGCTGACGGCCGTGGCGCCGCCAAAGCCGACCACGGCGGCCAGCCAGTCGGTCCAGCAAAAGGCTTTACCTCAGGTGACGCTGAGTGATGGCGCCGGTTACGATTGGGAACTGCTGGAGCAGCTCTGCACGCGCGCCGGGGTTAAGCCCGGTGAGATCGCGGCGCACCGCGCCACGCTGGCGCAGCTGGCGACGTTCTACGGGCTCACGCCACCGGTCTTCGCCCGGTTGATCCAGCAGGCCACCAGCCGCGCCACCGGGACGCTGGCCGAACGCACCTTGCGCCAAATCGTTGAGCAGACCTACCAGAAGCAGGCGCCTCACCTGAGACCGCGGAACGCCGCGCAGCCGGCCGCGCCGGCGGCCCAGCAGCCGACCGGACCGCTGACCGTCAGCGAGCAGCAGCTGGTGCAAGAAGCCAAGCAGACGCCGCCGCGCGAGTTCTTGGAGCTGGCCAAGCACCGCAAGAGCCCGCAGCTGTTTGTGGCGAGCAATGAGGAGCAGGCGGTGGCAAAGCTGGCTTCGCGCAACGTGTTTGACAGTGCGACCATCAACGTCCTGATCGATTACGTGCTGCAGAATTACGACAGTGTCACCCAGGCCTTGCTTGACAACATCGCCAACCGCTGGCTGGCCGCAGGCGTTGACAGCCCGGAGCGGGCGCTGCAGGCCATCAAGGACTACGAGCAGCAAAAGCGCCAACCGCGGCAACGCAGAGCCGCCCCGGCGCGCCAGGAAGCCAAGCCGGCGTGGCTGGATCAGCCGTACGAAAGCAAAAAGGCCGAGGATCCCGCGAAAAACGCCGAGATCGCGGCCAAGATCGCGCAACTGCGGGCCCTGAGAAAGGATGACAGCGATGAAACCCATGAATGAAGAGTTGGCGAAGATCATGGATCAGCGGCAGATGACCGCCGCCTACCGCCAAATGATGCAAGCGGCCGTCGCTGATGCGGACGTTCAGCGCTTTTTGCAGGCCAACCAGGCGCAGCTGGCCCCGGACGCCGTGACCCGCGGGGCGGCCAAGATCTACGAGTTTGTGACCGCGCGTGATCGGCTCAAGGCGGGGGACCCGTTGATCGCGCCCGGCTATGAGCCGCAGCTGGTGGTCTCAAACGGGCTGATCGACATCGATTACGTGGCGACCCCGGAGAAGCTGGCGGCGGATGCCCAGGCGGCGCAGGCCAGGTTGATCACGGCCTTGAACATGCCCAAGGCGATCAAAACCGCCAGTCTGGAAACCTACGATCCGCGTTACCGTAGTGATGCGCTGTCGGCGGCGCTGGACTTCACGATGGGGATGGCCAAGGCCCCGAATGAGTTTCATAAGGGCCTCTACCTGACGGGGCCGTTTGGGGTGGGCAAGACCTTCCTGCTGGGCGCCATTGCCAACGACCTGGCCGAGCAGGGGATCGCGTCGACCCTGCTGCACTACCCGACGTTTGCGGTGGAGATGAAGCAGGCGATCACGGATAACTCCGTGCTGGCCAAAGTCGATCGCATCAAGAAGGCGAAGGTACTGATGATCGACGACATTGGTGCGGAAGCCTGGAGCGCCTGGGTGCGCGACGAAGTGCTCGGCATTATTTTGCAGTACCGGATGCAGGAGGAGCTGCCGACGCTGTTCACTTCAAACAAAAACATGCAGGAGCTCGCGGCGTTTCTGTCCGGCAGTGAAACGGGCAAGGCGGACGAGCCGGTCAAGGCCCAGCGGATCATGGAACGGGTGCGCTTTTTGGCCACCGAGATCAACGTGGCCGGACCGGACCGGCGCAACGGCTGATCGCAAACCCTGCACAGCAGTCTGCGAGCCGTGAACTTTTTTCGCGGCAGCCCTTGCACGCGGTCTTGGGCTGTGGTTTAATCTAGGTATCAAAGACGAAAGCAACAAGAACGTCCCACCCAGAGAGCGCGGCACCGCTGAAAGCCGCGCATCACGTTCGCACCACTTTCCGAGAGCGGCCGCATGGCCCCCGCAGCGCAGGTTACGCGCAACGAGTGGAAAGCAGTGCTTTCAAATCGGGTGGAACCGCGAGTCAAATCGTCCCGAGTGTCAATAGACACTCGAGGCGATTTTTGTTTTTCGTCACAAAAGGAGAATGGCTATGTCAATCAAGATCACACTACCAGATAACAGCATCAAAGAGTTTGACGCCGGCGTTTCGACGCTGGACGTTGCCAAGAGCATTGCCAACAGCCTGGCCAAAAAGGCCGTCGCCGGCAAGTACAACGGGGCGTTCGTGGACCTCACCGCGCCGCTGAACGCGGATGGCAGCCTGGAGATCGTCACCAAGGATTCTGCGGCCGGCCTGACCGTCCTGCGCGAAACCGGGGCCTTTGTTCTCGCGGCCGCCATCAAGGCGCTGCACCCAGAAGTGCGGCTGGGCGAAGGCGAAGCGGCCGAAGACGGCTTCTTTTACGACACCGACCGGGAAGACGGGCAACTGACCGTCGACGAGCTGCCGGCCCTGGACGAGAAGATGAAGGCCATCATCAAGGCCAACGCCCCGATCGAAAAGGTCAGCATGAGCAAAGCCGACGCCAAAAAGGCGTTTGCCGACGAACCCTACAAGGTGCAGCTGATCGATGCCCTCGCGGGGGATCAGGTGACCGGCTACAAGCTCGGCGACTTCGTTGATTTTGAAGAAGCGGTGCTGCTGCCTAACCTGAAGGACCTTAAGCACTTCTCCCTGCTGTCCGTTGCCGGCGCCTACTGGCAGGGCAAGTCAAGCAACCCGATGCTTCAGCGGATCTACGCGACGGCCTACTACAAGGAAGCCGACCTGGAAGCCGACGCCAAGCGCCGCCAGGAGGCAAAAGAGCGTGACCACCGGGTGATCGGCCGCGATTTGGACCTGTTCTTCGTTGATCCCAAGGTCGGCGCCGGCCTGCCGTACTGGATGCCAAACGGGGCGACCATTCGGCGCATCATCGAGCGTTACATCATCGACAAGGAACTGGCCGATGGCTACGAGCATGTGTACACGCCCGTTTTGATGAACCTGGACGCCTACAAGACTTCCGGCCACTGGGACCACTACCGCGATGACATGTTCCCGCCAATGGACATGGGCGACGGCGAGATGCTGGAGCTGCGGCCGATGAACTGCCCGAGCCACATTCAGATCTTCAAGCACCACATCCGCTCTTACCGGGAGCTGCCGCTGCGCATCGCCGAGCTGGGCATGATGCACCGCTACGAAAAATCCGGGGCCCTTTCCGGCCTGCAGCGCGTGCGCGAAATGACGCTCAACGATGGGCACACCTTCGTCGCGCTCGATCAGGTGCAAGAAGAGTTCAAGAAGATCCTGAAGCTGATCATGGACGTTTATGAGGACTTCAACATTTCCGACTACACCTTCCGCCTGTCGTACCGGGACCCGAAGAACACCGAGAAGTACTTTGACGACGATGAGATGTGGACCCGAAGCCAGACCATGCTGAAGGGCGCCATGGACGACCTGGGCCTGGACTACTACGAAGCAGAAGGCGAAGCGGCCTTCTATGGCCCGAAGCTGGACATCCAGACCAAGACGGCCCTGGGCAACGACGAAACGATGTCCACCATCCAGCTCGACTTCATGCTGCCGGAACGCTTTGACCTCAGCTACGTCGGGGCCGACGGCGAGAACCACCGGCCGGTCATGATCCACCGCGGGATCGTGGGCACGATGGAGCGCTTCATCGCCTACCTGACGGAAATTTACAAGGGGGCGTTCCCAACCTGGCTGGCCCCAACGCAGGTCAAGGTGATCCCGGTTTCCTTGGATCAGCACATGGAATACGCCAAGCTCTTGAAGGATAAGATGCTGAAGGCCGGCCTGCGGGTCGAGCTGGACAGCCGCAACGAACAGATGGGTTACAAGATCCGCGAAGCGCAGACCCAGAAGGTGCCATACACCGTGGTCGTGGGGGACAAAGAGGTCAACAGTGCCGCCGTTTCCGTGCGGCGCTACGGTGAAAGCAGCGCCGAGGAAATGCCGGCTAACCTGTTCATCGAAGCGGTCGAGGCGGAAGTCAAGAACTACAGCCGCGACGGTAAGCACAAGCGCGGTGAAGGCCAGGCGCAACTGGATAAGTAAGCCAGCGGCAGCCGGCCATGCTGCCCGCTTGGCGGGAAAAGCTTGACGCCAGAGGCAGCGGCGTGTATGATTGTGAAGTTGAGAAAAAGCAGAAGTTCCCGCTTCTCACCCACGCCTCTGGCCTCTAGGTAAATGATCGGTAGATAATCGACGGCGGGTGCAATCTGCACCCGTCGTCTTTTTGCTTTTCTCGAAATTAATTCGGAGGTGAATTGCCATAGCACGAGATATGATGGTCAATGATGGGATCCGCTCACGCGAGGTCCGCTTGATCGACCAGAATGGTGAACAACTTGGCGTCAAGAGCACGCGTGAAGCGATGGAACTTGCAGCCACTGCGAACTTGGACTTGGTCCTCGTTTCGCCCACTGCCAAGCCGCCAGTTGCCCGCATCATGGACTTCGGCAAATTCCGGTTCGAACTGCAGAAAAAGCAGCGCGAAGCACGCAAGAAGCAAAAAACCATCAGCATTAAGGAAATTCGGCTGAGCCCGACCATCGGTGAAGCTGATTTCAACACCCGCCTGAAGAACGCACGCAAGTTCCTTGAAAAAGGGGACAAGGTTAAGGTTTCTGTGCGGTTCCGGGGCCGGGCGATCACCCATAAGGACTTGGGTCGAAAAGTCCTGGAACAAATGGCCGACGTGGTCAAGGACATCGCGAACGTCGAGGTTCGTCCGAAGATGGACGGGCGCTTCATGTTTCTGATGCTTGCCCCGAAGCCAGATCCGAAGAAGCAATAGGCTAACTGTTGCCCCTTCAACATACGTATTAGGAGGAAAATCGTCATGCCAAAATTCAAGACCCACCGCGCTTCTGCTAAGCGCTTCAAGAAAACTGCTAGCGGCGCTTTGAAGCGGGGCCACGCTTACACGAGCCACCGGTTCCACGGTAAGACCAAGAAGCAGCGTCGTCAGCTGCGCAAGTCAGGTTTGGTATCCCACTCAGATATGAAGCGGATCCGCCAGATGATGAGTCAGATGAAGTAGTGTGCCATTTGGCCAGTGCGGCCGGCACATATCGTTTTCGCTTGATTTTTGAGGAGGAATTAACATGCCACGTGTAAAAGGTGGAACAGTAACTCGCAAACGTCGTAAGAAGGTTCTCAAGCTCGCCAAAGGTTACCGCGGCGCTAAGCACCTGTTGTTCAAGGCGGCTAACGCTCAGGTCATGGTTTCGTACCGGTACGCATTCCGCGACCGCCGCGCAACCAAGCGCAACTTCCGCTCCCTGTGGATCGCCCGCATCAACGCTGCGGCGCGGATCAACGACATTTCTTACAGCAAGCTGATGCATGGTTTGAAGCTTGCCAACATCGACATGAACCGTAAGATGCTTGCCGAAATCGCCGTTTCCGACCCAGACAGCTTTGCTGCCTTGGCAGAAACCGCTAAAAAGGCTTTGGCATAAGGTTCATTATCACAGGCTGAGACACCAAGCGGTTTTAGCCCGAAACGTCCTGCACGATGATTCGTTTATTTGAATCATTGTGCAGGGCTTTTTTGGTCCCTGATTTGCTCTCTGAACAGCCCCTGCGTGGCGAGGTGGGGGCAGGGACGGCGCAGCCCGATAGCCGCCACGCATGTCAGCCGGTACGCTGCACGGGGCTGGCCGATCATACCGCTTTCGCCTGGCCCACCGCGGTCAATGATCGCCAGGCCACAATAAATTATTTCAGAATGTTATTGAAAGCGGTTACCCCCGGTGCTAAACTATCTTTGGATAAACGATTGCTAAAGATTTAATCGCTTAAGTCCTAAAATTAATCTGAGGTGAGAATCATGGCAGAGCCATTTGTGACAAGCAGCGCGGAACAGCCCCTTGACGTGATCAACGTGTTTGACTTGGAGGAAGCCGCCAAGCAGGTCATTCCGCAAGGCGCGTACGGTTACATCGCCAGCGGGGCGCAGGACCTGTACACGATCCGGGAAAACATCAAAGCGTTCAACCACAAGCTGGTTGCGCCAAGGGTCTTGCAGGAGATCTCGTTTCCGGCCGATATGCACGTTGATTTCATGGGGCACCGGCTGACTAGTCCGCTCATCATGGCCCCGGTGGCGGCCCACAAGCTCGCCAACACGCAAGGGGAAGTGGCCACTGCGCGGGCAGTGGCCAAGCACAAGACGGTGTTTACCATCTCGTCTTTTGCCAGCGAGACCTACGAGGCGCAGGCGGCAGCGCGCGGCGACTCGCCGCAGTGGTTCCAGCTTTACCAAAGCAAGGATGACGGCGCCACCAAGCAGATGCTCGACACAGCGAAGGCGAACGGCGCCGAAGTGATCGTCCTGACCGCGGACGCCACGGTGGGCGGCTACCGGGAGGCCGACAAGCGCAACCACTTCACCTTCCCGGTGGGGCTGCCGATCGTGCCGTACGAGGACGGCAAAGACCAGACCATGGATTCGGTTTATAAGTCCGCTAAGCAGGCGCTGGCGCCCAAGGACATCGAGTTCATCAAGGCCTACTCTGGCCTGCCGGTGTACGTCAAAGGCGTGCAGACGGCGGCCGACGCCGAGGTCGCCATCAAAGCCGGCGCAGACGGCATTTGGGTCTCCAATCACGGCGGCCGGCAGCTCGACGGCGGCGTGGCCTCCTTCGACGCCCTTCAGGTGGTGGCGCAGCAGGTGGCGCACCGGGTGCCGATCGTGTTTGATTCCGGGGTACGGCGCGGGATGCACGTCTTTAAGGCGCTGGCGTCCGGGGCGGACCTGGTCGCTATCGGCCGGCCCGTCATCTACGGGCTGGCCCTGGGCGGCAGTCAAGGCGTCGAGGCGGTTTTCCGTGAACTGGAAAACGAGCTGCTGATCGCGATGCAGCTGACCGGGACGCACAATGTTGAGGAGATCAAGCGCACCCACCTGATCGACAACGTTTATGGCAATTAAAGTTGCCACCAAAACGAGGCCGAGACATAATTCTCGCCCACAAGAAAAAGCCCTGAGAATCCGAATAATACGGAATCTCAGGGCTTCTTTTTGTGGGCACAGCGCCCATTCTCTGCTAACCTTAACTT
>NZ_RHOJ01000029.1 GCF_003946485.1 Lacticaseibacillus jixianensis
CCCCGGTTGAGTATCGGGAACAAGTCATCGTGGCTTAATTCAAATTCTAATTCGTCTAACTTTTCTATTGCACTTCATGCCCCCGAGGCGGCCTTTTTATATGAGATTATTCACATGTTTGTCACATTTTAATTTCACCAAGCTGGTAAAATAAGGATCATCAACTTCAAGGAGGAACTTTGCTTAAAGAAGGCTTATGCATTCTTAAAAAACACGCCGAAGACGCCGACCCCGCGTGGCAAGACGATGATGCTGGACAAGGGATTAGGCCTGAACGAAACTGAGGATCTGCTGGCGACTGCCGGCGACTATCTTGACTACGCCAAGTTCGGCTGGGGCACAGCGGCGACGATGGACCGCGCGCTGATTCAACAGAAAACGGCACTGTATCAGGCCGCCGGGGTCATTGCCTACCCTGGCGGTACGCTCCTTGAGGTCGCCTTAATGAACGGGCAGTTCGGCGAGTTCTTAACGGAGACAAAAGCGCTTGGCTTCGGCGGGGTCGAGGTCAGCGATGGGTCGACGGTGATCGCGCCCAGCACCCGCAAGCAGGTGATCCAGCAGGCGAAGGATGCGGGGTTATTTGTGATCTCGGAAGTCGGCAAGAAAGACCCGACGCTGGATCACAAGCTCAGTATTCACACCCGCTTGATCCAGATTCAGACGGATCTGCGCAATGGGGCAAACTATGTCATCATCGAGGCGCGCGAGGCCGGCAAAAATATCGGGATCTACGATGAAGGCGGTAACATCATCGAAGCCGAGCTGGCCGAGTTGACCAAAAACGGCACTGACCAGCTGATTTTTGAAGCGCCGCTGAAAAGTCAGCAGGTCGCGTTGATCCGCCAGTTTGGCGTCGGCATCAACCTGGGCAACATTGCTAGCAATGAAGTGACGGCGCTGGAGACTTTGCGCCGGGGCTTGCGCGGCGATACTGTGGGGAGGGTGTGATGAAGCGATTGTTTATCATCCGGCATGGCCGCACGCAGTGGAACGTTGAAAAGCGCCTGCAAGGGGCCGGCGGCGACAGCCCGGTGCTGCAAGCTGACCTCACGCCCTACGCGCGGCTGGCCGCTTACCTGGACGAATACCGGTTTGCCGCTGCGTACACCAGCCCGCTGCCGCGCGCCAAGACCTCCGCTGAGCTGATCGTGGCCCGGATGCCGCACAACGCGAGCTTGCCCCTGGTGCCAGTTTCGGGACTGACTGAAATTGGGTTTGGCCAGTGGGAAGGCCAAAAGCGTGCCGATTTGGTGCGCGACCACCGCGAGTTATTTGCCAAGTTGTCGCGGCGGGAAAATGATCCCGCCTTGACGGCACTGGGAGTCGAGGATTTTGACGCGGCAGGGCGGCGCTTTGCCCAGGCCATCAAACAGATCAGCGCGGCGCTGCCGGCGGAGGCAAACGCCTTGATCGTGACCCACGGCGGGATCGGCCAGCTGGGCATGCGGTATCTGACCGGTAATGACCATTTGCTGGGCCTGAAGAATTTGGCCACGTCCATCGTGGGCGTGGTCGGTGATCAGTATTATCTTGACGTCTACAATCAAACCGCATATCTGCCGCACGTGGACCTAAACGAAGGCAACGTGTCGATCCTTTGATCAGCAGTCTGGTCCCGGAGAGGCGCGGCGAGCCGCATCATTCGCCGCTGGCGCGCAGGCCAAGTGCGTTATAATTATCATTAAGGCATGATTGAGAGAAAGGGCCAACGATGACGATTAAA
The DNA here is from genome assembly GCF_003946485.1 of Lacticaseibacillus jixianensis. GTDB lineage: Bacteria > Bacillota > Bacilli > Lactobacillales > Lactobacillaceae > Lacticaseibacillus > Lacticaseibacillus jixianensis. The sequence goes on from NZ_RHOJ01000029.1 coordinate 1,727, forward strand.
CTGATTGCAACGGATATTGACGACACGCTGCTTAATTCCAACCGGCAGCTGACAGCGCACACGATTGCCGTGCTTAAACAGGCCCATGCGCGCGGGGTCAAGGTGGTGCTGTGCACCGGGCGGCCGCTGCAGGCGGTGCAGCCGCTATTAGACCAGCTGGGGCTGAGCGGGCAAGACGAGTACGCCATCACCTTTAACGGTGCGGTCACGGTGCGGCTGGACGGCACCGTGCTCAGCAGCTTTGGCCTCGGCAAGGCGGACTTTGAACAATTGGACGCGTTTGCGGCGGCCAATCACGTTCAGTACAACCTGCGCGACGCAGCGGGCCGGGTCATTACGCCCAACGACCAGATCAGCTTCTACGCCGTGCGCCAGGCCTACGACAGTCAGGTGGGGATCATGCGGCAAAGTCCGGCGCAGGTGCCGGCGGATTACCGCTACATCAAAGGGATGCTGACGGCGCCTAAGGCCGTGTTAGACGCCATTGAGCCTGCGGCCAGGCAAGCGCTTGGCGGCTGCTATTACGTGGTGCGCTCCACCCCGTTTTTCCTGGAGGTGATGAACGCCCAAGCGAACAAAGGCAGCGGACTTCAGGCACTGGCCGCCCAGCTGGGGCTCGGGCCCGAAGAGGTCATGGCGTGCGGCGATGAGGCCAACGATCTGCCGATGCTGAAGTGGGCCGGCTGCAGCATCGGCATGGCCAACGGGATCGCCGCGGTAAAGCAAGCGGCGGCGCACGTGACGCTGGACAATGACCACGACGGGGTCGCCGCCGCCGTCGTGCAGTACGTGCTGGCGGGGCAATCATGACGCTGACGTTTCGGCTTGCGCAGCCGCGCGACTTGAGTGCCATCATGGCGATCGAACGCGCCGGCTTCACGCCTGCTGAGGCCGCCTCACCGGCCAGCATGGCGGCCCGCATCGCCCGGTACCCCGACACCTTTATCACCGCCTGGCAAAGTGACGTGCTGGTGGGGTACGGGGTCGGGCCGGCGATCGCTCAGCCTCATCTGACCGATGACCTGTTTGAAACGGCCCAGGCCAATCCGCCCGCGGCTGCTTACATTGCGGTGCTCAGCCTCGCGGTGGCCCCAAGTGCGCGTAGGCAAGGGGTGGGCACGGCGCTGCTGGCCGCGCTGACGAACGCGGCCCAGCGTCAGCACCGCCGCGGCATCACCTTGACTTGCCTGGCGCGCCTGGTGCCGTTTTACCAGCGCAACGGGTTTGCGAGCGCTGGCAGGTCCGCGTCAACGCACGCCGGCGAGCAGTGGTTCGATATGGTCAAAATGCTGCAGTAGCCCCCACGGCTAGTTTTATCAAAAAGAAAAGAGTGCGAAACGTGAAAGCAGTTAAAATCGGTAACACCAATTGGCAAGCGTCCAGCGTGGCGCTGGGTATCATGCGGATGAACGCCTTAACGCCAAGCGCTGCGGCCAACAGCTTGACCGCTGCGGTTGACGCGGGGATCAACTTTATCGACTCGGCCGACATTTACGGTCAGGGGGAGTCCGAGAAGGTCTTTGGGCAGGCCCTGAAGCAGTCCGGCCTGCGCCGCGATCAGCTGTTTATCCAGTCCAAGGGCGGCATTGTGGTTGATCCGGCGCGCTCCCACGGCAGCCTGGTCTTCGGCAAGCGGTACGATTTCTCCAAGGCGCACCTGATCGCCGCGGTGGATGGTGAGCTGAGCCGGATGGGAATCGACTACCTTGACTCGTTTTTGCTGCACCGACCGGATCCGCTGATGGAACCGGAGGCAGTCGCCGAAGCCTTTGATGAGCTGCAGCAGGCAGGCAAGGTGCGCCACTTTGGCGTGTCCAACTTCGATCCGCAGCAGTTTGAATTCCTGCAGAAAAACCTGCGCCAGCCGCTCTTGATCAACCAGGTGCAGTTCTCAGTCATGCACACAGGGATGGTTGACGCGGGGATGCACGTGAACATGGCCGACGCCCGCTCGGTCAACCACGACGGCGGGCTGCTGGCCTTCTCGCGGCGCAAGCACGTGACCTTGCAGGCGTGGTCGCCGTTTCAGTACGGCATGTTCGCCGGCGTCTACATCGACAACCCCAAGTTCCCTAAGCTGAACGCGAAGCTGGCGGCACTGGCCGAGCAGTATCACGTCTCCAAAAACGGCATTGCCGTGGCGTGGATCTTGCGGCTGCCGGTCCCGTTCCAGGTGATCTTGGGCACCATGACCCCGCAGCACATCCAGGATTCCGCGGCCGGCGCAGACGTCGCGTTGACCCGGCAGGATTGGTACGACGTGTACTTTGCGGCCGGCAACGATTTGCCCTGAGGCGGTCGCTTCAGTGGCGGCAAGCCGCGATCCTCATCTCAACGACAAGCAGGCGGCGTTGCCTCGCGCTTAACAGCGCGTTGCAGCGCCGCCTGTTTGCGTGGCCGCTTGTCGGCGCTTGGCCAGTGTCATGGCCGCCGGTTGCACCCACTGGTCAGTGGATTTTACGCCCCATTGCGTAGATCCGGTCGAACACCCCGGCTTCTTGCCGCCGCGCTTCCCAGCCGGCGGTGTGGATCGTGCTGTTGGGACGGTTGCGCTTGGTGTATAGGACCGCCGGTAGGTAGACGTAAGGCCCCGGCGTGGCCGCCACAAAGCTGGCGGTGAACAGGTAGTCCTCGGCGAGCCGCAAGGATTCATCAAAGCGCAAATTGGCTTTACGAATCGCTGCGGTGCGAAAGGCCTTGTTCCACACGTAGCCGCCGACTTCGGTGCCGTGCTGGGAGGCCTGCTCGAACATCGCGTGCTGGTCCAGCACCAGTTCTTGGGCCTGGCGCCGCGGGAGGGCCCGGAACCAGCGGTAGCCAACGGCAACGGCAGCGACGTCCGCTTGAAAACCGCCGCGCAGGGCCGCAGCAAAGGTGGGGGCCACGCGGTCGTCGCCGTCGATAAAGGCGACGGCACCAGAGGTGGTGCGGTCCAGGCCGAAATTGCGGGCCACGGACACGCCGCGGTGGGTCCCCAGGGCTTCGTGGTGGAAGTTCGGCACGCCGCGAACGAAGGCGGCGCCGCGCTCGGCGGTGCCGTCAGTGGAGCCATCGTCCACCAGCCACAACGTGAAATCAGCAGTTTGGGCGATCAGGTCATCCAGCATTGGCTGAAAGTAGCTGCCCAGCTGGTAGGTGGGGATCACTAGGGTCAAGTCTTCACTCATCATTATCACCTCGCTGGCCATTATCCGCGGGCCCAGCGCAAACGCAAACAATCAGCTTGTGCATCGCTTTACAGACCGTGGCCCGCGGTGAGCCTGGGGCCGCAAGTGCGCCTGCCGCTGCGAGCCATCCGCACTAGCAAAAAAACGCCCGCCGGCAGCGCCAGCGAGCGTGATCATCGGGATTTATTTTGCTTCCGGATCGGTGTGCTTCAGCACCCGCCCCACGGCTGGGATCTGGCCCAGCGAGTCGATGGCGGTACTTGGCATGACCACGGTGTTGGACGAGCCGTTGGCCAACGCTTCCAAAGCCTCCACGTTCTTGTAGGTGAGGTAAAGGTCGCCGTTGTTCTTCAGCCCTTCGTTGATCGAATCGATCTGATCGTGCACCGCTTCGGCGATCAGCCGCTGGGACTCCGCCTTACCTTGGGCCTCCAAGATCTGGGTCTGCTTGTTGGCCTCGGCCTGCAGGATGTCGGACTGCTTTTCGCCTTCCGCCTTGGCAATGGCGGCCTGCTTCAGGCCTTCCGCTTCCATGATGTTGGCTTCCTTTTCACGCGATGCCCGCAGCAGCTTATTCATGGATTCCTGAATGGTCTTGTCGACTTGGATCGAATCAATGTTGACGCGGTCCACGTTCAGGCCGTAACCCGCGGTGGTCGTGGCGATCTGCTGGAACAAGGTCTGGTTGATCGTCTCGGTGCCGTTCAGGACATCGTTCAGGTCCATGTTACCGATGATCCCCCGCAGGTTGGCGCGGGTATCCTGCACCATGGACAGCACGGAATCCTTGTTCTGGTAGACGTAGGCGTTGACGTCGGTGATGTGGTACTTCAGCGTTTCGGAAATGCGCACCACAACGTTATCCTTGGTGATGACTTCCTGTTCATCGACCTTCAGTGGGATCTGCTTCATGTTGACGATCTCGGTGATGCGATAGATGAACGGGGGCACCACGTGAAAGCCTGGCTGCAGGGTCTGAACGTACTTCCCCAGCCGCTCGACGATGCCGACCTCCCCGGTGTGAATGATGGCCATACTTGAGAACAAGATAATCAGTAGAAAAATCGCGACGATCAGGATGACCGCCCAAATAATGATTCCAACCATAAAAACTCCTCCTTTATCGGCCGCACTGCGGCCGCAATCCTTAGTACTGAAGCTGGCGTTTGGCTAGCCGCACGCCCAACCCCAGCGCCGACGCACTTGCCACGACGACAAGGTCCCCGGTAGTCGCGGCGTCGAGCAGCTGGTAGTGATAGTGGATGCCGTAAAGCACCACTTCCCCGGCGCCCGGATGCGTCAGGGTGAATGTCGTTCCAATCAAACGATCGTCCAGCATGTTCTGCCTCCTTGCGACTGCCCTCATCATAGTCTGTTTGGCCGGGTGAAAATCGGTCCAAGGGCTGATTTTCGCCGCCGGACCGCTCGGCACTAGGCGAGTCGCCATCTTCATTCTACAGGAGTTTTACCGGGCTGGGCGGAAATGGGTATAATAATATCATTCACGAATCACCGAAGGGAGGAAGCAGAATGGCCAGACGCCGGCGCAAGCGGCCGATTTATTCCAATACGTACATCAAACGGCGCCGGCTGTGGACCGCCGGGGGCCTGGTCACCTTAGTGCTGGCTGCCGTGCTTGGCGGCTGGCTGTGGTCGCAGCGGCAAACTGGCGTGGCCAAGTACCCGGTCCGCGGCGTGGTGCTGGCGCAGAGCGACGGTAGTGCTGACTTTCAGGCCCTGCAAAGCGCCGGGCTGGCCTTCGTGTACCTCAAGAGCACCCAGGGCGCAAGCTTCTTTGACGATCGTTTTGCGGCCAACTACGAGCAGGCGACCAGCAGCGGCCTGAAAGTCGGGGTCTATCATTACTTCTCCTTTGACAGCGATCCGGCGGCGCAGGCGGACTACTTTGCCGCAAAGGTGGGCCGCACTACCGGCACGCTGCCGATCGGGTTGCGGGTGGCCTTCTACGGTGGGTACGCCAATCATCCGCCGGCCGTGGCGGTGCTGCGAGCCAAGGTGCAGGCCTTCATCGTTGAGCTGCGGCGTTACACTACCCGGCCGTTGGTGCTGATGGGCACGCCCACAGTGCTCGGCGCGCTCAAGGGCAGCGACCGCTCGGCGAAGCGTTGGGTGATCAGCGCCGGCAAGCCGCGCTTTGCCGGCGCCACCTTCTGGCAGGACGGCAAGCTCTCGGCGGCGGGCACGGCGTACAACGCGGTGGCGTTCCTAGGTCCGAAGAAGGCCCTTGCCGGAAACTAACAAAACTGTTACCCAAACGTTAGGCGAATCGCTGGTCGGCCCCCTTGCCGTCTGCGATACTGGACGGTGAGGTGAACAGCAATGAGAAAGCTTTTGATCGCGGTGGTCGTCCTGGTGGCACTGGCCTTTGGCGGCATGAAACTCATCGAAGTCACGGCGTATGGCGGCGCCACTTACTACACCAAGGTGACGACGGATGGCGCGCGCATCACGCAGCACGACCGGCAGGGCCATACCTATGTGGACTACCGCTACCGGCTGACGGGGTACGACGAGCAGGGGCAAGGCCGCGCTTTGACCTTCAATGCCAACAAGGCGCGGCCGCTGACGATGGGCGCCTACCTGAAGCTGACTTACAATCAGAAAAAAGGCGTGACCCGCTGGGCGGCCGTGGACCAGGCCGCGGTGCCCCAAAAGGCGCGAACGCAGCTCAACTAAGGGCCGCCGCAGTTGACTGCAGGGGTGCCGCAATAGAAAAGCCGGTGTGCAAATCGCACACCGGCTTTTCTATTGCGCGTCGTCTGCCGTTGGCGTGATGATGTTGTAGGTCGCATCCTCGGCTTCGTCGTAGACCGCTTTGGGGCCGCTTGCCCCGTTCGTAATGATCAGTTGGTAGCCGTAGTGATCCAGAAAGGTGAGGCGATCGGTCGTGATCCCGGTCACCGTGCCTGGCAGGACGCGGCCGTCGATTTTGATCGCGAGCTCCTTAGACACCACGATCTGATGGGTCTTGTTGGTGAGCTCGTCCAAAAAGGCGTACTGGCCCGTGTACTGCAACGCGAGCGTCTCCATGGGTGTGGGCTCGTTTGGCACCTGGTGGTGATGACGGTGGGGCACTGCATTTTTTAAGCCGCTGATGAGATTGTGCACGAATGATGGCATACCTTGACCCCCGTTTATGATACTCTCATGATAGCATGCACTTGTTACGCTGAGGTATCAGAATCAAATCGGTCTGTTACAATATCTTTAAAAGCAGGAAAGGCGGGACAACATTGAAATTAGGGATTATTGGCACCAATTGGATCACCGTCCAGTTCGTCCAGGCGGCGGAGGCGACGGGCGCGTTCACGCTGGCAGCGGTTTATTCGCGCAGGCAGGAGACGGCCCAGCACTTCGTTGACGAGACCCATGACGCCGCAATTTACACCGACCTTGAGGCGTTTTTTGCCAGTCCCATCGACGTGGTGTACATTGCCAGTCCCAACGGTCTGCACGCCGGGCAGGCGATCGCGGCGCTGAAGGCCGGCAAGCACGCCATCGTGGAAAAGCCAATGGTCACCGATGCCCATCAGCTGGCGGCCCTGGAAGCGGCGCAGGCCAATTACCCTGACCATATGGTATTCGAAGCGGCCCGCCAAGTCTACGATCCGAACTTCGCGGTAATCAAAGACTACGTGGCCGCGCACCGCAGCGCGCTGATCGGCGCCACCCTGACGTACGCGAAGTACTCCTCGCGCTATGATGCCTATCTGGCCGGCAAGGACCCGAACATCTTCTCCCCACGCTTTGGCGGCGGGGCGCTGATGGACCTCGGCGTGTACTCCGTGTACGTAGCGGTCGGCTGGTTTGGCATGCCGCAGCACGTCGTTTACCTGCCAGACGTGCTGAAAAGCGGGGTGGACGGCAGCGGCGTGGCCAGCTTGACCTACGATTTCGGCAACGTCACGCTGCTCATGGGCAAGAACTACACAACGCAGGCACCAAGCGAGATCTACTTTGGCAAAACGACCCTGGCGTTTGGCCCGACCGGCGTGCTCGACAACGTGCACACGTTTGGCGAAACGGCCCAATCGTTGAGCCAGCCGCAAGCGAAGAGCCCCATGGCCGACGAGGCGGCCTTCTTCGCCAAGGCGCTGACGACAGGCGACCGCCAGGCAGCGGCCACCGCCTTTGCGCTGGCGAAACAGGTCCACACGGTCATGAGTGACCTGCGGGCGACCACAGACATTCGGTTCAATACGGACCCAGAATAGGAGCAGTACACATGGCAATTGCATCGATTTTTCAACCCTTATGGCAGGCGGCCGGCTTCACGGCCGAAACGCCGATTCAGGAGCGGGTCTACCAGCCGCTGAAGCAGGATGAATCCCTCGTCGGGCTGGCGCCCACGGGTTCGGGGAAGACCTTGGCCTTTGGGCTGCCGCTGCTGGAGAAAATGGTCCCGGGGGCCGGCCTGCAGCTGCTGATCGTCAGCCCGTCACAGGAGCTGGCGATCCAGACCCGCGATGTGCTGCGGCCGTATGCCAAGGCGGCCAACTTGCGGCTGGCCGGCGTCACCGGCTCGGCCAACGTCAAGCGGCAGCTCGAGCAGCTGAAGGAGAAGCCCGAGGTCATCGTCGCGACCGCGGGGCGGCTCTTGGAGCTGGTCCAGTCGCGCCGCCTGAAGCTGGCGGGGCTGCAGACACTGGTGATCGACGAGGCGGACGAAATGCTGCGCGAGCCGGGACTGACCCAAGTGCGCGAGCTGGCCGCCGCGGCGCCGGCCGAGGTGCAGCTGGCCTTTTTCAGCGCGACCGACAGTCCCAAGTTTCCTGAACTGGCCCAGTGGTTCGGACAGGACGTGGCGATCATTGACGTGCGCGACATTGACCACACGCAAGGCCAAGTGACCCACTACTTTGTGCAGACGGACAACGCGCACCGCGAGGTTTGGCTCCGGCACCTGGCGCACCTGGACAAGTTTCAGGCCTTGGTGTTCTTCAACCAAAACGCGGTGATGATGAAGGTCGCCCGCACGCTGAGCCATCAAAGCGTGAAGTTTGCCGTGCTCAACCGCACGGACCGGTCGGCGACGCGCGCAAACGCCTTAAACGCGTTTCGCAAGGGGAAGGTGACGCTGCTTTTGGTCACCGACCTGGCCGGCCGGGGCCTGGACATTCCGCACTTACCGGCGGTGATCAATTATCAGACGCCGACGCGGGCCGAAGCGTACATCCACCGCGCCGGGCGCACCGGCCGCATGGGCGCTGCCGGGATGGTGATCACGCTGGGCGACGATCACGACCTGCGCGACTTGCGCAAGCTCGTGCCGCAGTATGCCATCGTCCGCGGTTATTTGAACGACGGCAAGATGAGCACGGTCGCGCCAGTCGCCGCCCCGGCGGCCCCGGCGGCCGCGAAGGCGGCGCGCCCGGCGCTGGTCGCCAAAAGCGCGGCGGTCAAGCCGGCGAGTCGTTCGGCCGCCCAGCCAGCGGGTCAGCCCGCCGCGGCGGCGGTCAAAAAGCCGCACCGCAAGAATCGGCTGCGCGACCGCAAGAATAAGGGCAAGCGGCGCAAAAGCTAATGAGGTTGCGTCACCGTTTTCATTAGCCGATAATAGAGGATATACTAAACGCCGTGAGCGCTTGAAATTCGGAGGCATTATTCATGAAAGTAACCAGTACGGTTAACGCACCTGTGAGCTTCTTTTACCAAAAGCTGATCGATTCGGTGCTGTACGACATTAAGCACGAAACCGGCCAGGACCTGACTTTTGCTCAGCTGCTGGGCTTTGAATACAAGAAGTCGCTCGGGGCCCGCGGTACGCTCCGCATCAAGATCACCAAGTTGGTGCAAAATCAGAGCTACGCGTTCGATACGGTCGCCGGTGCCGACACCTATCACACCAGCTACCAGGTCGCCGGGACCGAGGACGACAAAACCGACGTCATCTACCAAGAAAACGCCGATTACGGGGACACGATCAAGCAGCGGAATAATCAACTGATGATGCTCCTGATCGGGTGGAGCAAGAAGCGGCGCATGAAGCAAATGTGGGACAGGGTTGCCGCGTCCTACCAAGCAGGGGAATAACGTCGAGGAAGGTCTGCCAAGTGCAGGCCTTTTTTGATGGTGCAGAGGGTCGACGTACTTAGCCCGCCAGTCAGATGCTCCGCATGGCGGACTGTAGGGTTGAATGCCTACGTTCTGATCATTGCCAGAAACTTGCTACCGTGGCCTCCCCGCGGCACTGCTCACCGCGCCATTGCATTAACGATACGTGGGCCTCACTAAATAAAATTGCTTGAAAATTATTATGTCTATAGGGTAAAATAATTTCGGATGGAGCCAATAAATTTTCGGGTAGGGAGGATTGATCATGGATAAGTTGATCAGAGAGGTTAAGCATCGCGTAAAACTGTATAAGAGCGGCAAAATGTGGCTTGCTGTCGCCTTGCTGAGCTTGGGTGTGCTTAGTGTGGCTGTGCCGGTATTCCCAGGGATTCCTTTGACGCAGGTGGTTCAGGCAGAGGCGCTGGGGCCAATTGTGACGGACAAAGACGCCAACGGACATTATTCTGTCGACCCTGATCTGACCGACGGCGATGCCGTTGAGGTCAAGGATGATAACATGGCGGCGTACTTCACCGCGGTGGACCGGGCTGGCACCCAGAAACCACTAAACGGACGGCAGGTCCAACTAACGACTGGTTACGAATCGCGACAGGTTGACAACAAATGGAACTACGACGCCGGCACGGTGCTTTTGCTTGCCAAAAAGCAGATTGATTTCACCAGCGATTTTGCCCTTGACACAACCATGACGATAACGTGGAAAGCCAACATGGGAGATGCCGGCTGGGTCGGCGGTGACGGCACCGCGCTATTTTTCGAGCCAGTCAGTGCAGCTGATGCGATCGCCGAAGCAAAAACGGGCGGAGACTTAGGCTTGGCGGGAAATGTGTCCCAAGATCAAATCATCAGCTATAACGTGTCCACCAACGCTCAGGGTGAAGTGAAGAGTTTTCCCGCGGGGACGGCAAGTTATCCTCAGAACAGCTGGCTGGTATACCAGTCCAACGGGGATGCATACACCCCAAATGAGGTACCAATCCAGACCGGGGTGGCAGTGCCAAGACAGACTAACGGGACGATTGCCTATACTTTTAAAATGAGCTATGATGCCCAAACCCGCCAGCTGGTCACCAACGTCGTCGACAGTGCCGATGCAGTGATCAAGACTTGGACATTCAGCGTGCCCGCAGATTGGAGTGACAAGGGCTATACCATGGGCATCTCTGCGTCGACGGCGGCTTCACAGGCCGCGTATCAGGCGAACATCACCAAGTATAGCTTTGCCCCGGCGGTGACAAGTTTGAAGATCACGTCCACTGGCCTGCCGGCTGGCACTGCCGGTCCGAGTCAGGACAACGTCTTGGGAATCGCGGGGAATATTGTGGCCTTCTATCCGGCCGGGACGACCGCACCGAGCAGCGCTCCTGACGGTCAACCGATTACTAAGGCCTATGCGGTCCCCGAAGTGGCTGGCTATCAGCTCAGAAATCCGCAATTTTTCACAGTTGGTACCGATAAAGCAGCCAATGTGGTCAAGCTGGATTATGCGCAAAAGGCAGGGGGCTTGAACGTCAGCTATGTTGACGGCGCAGGCCGGGAAATTTATCCTTCAACCAGTAAGACCGGATTAGTGGGCGACCAATATGAAACTGATGCTCCTGCAATCAGTGGCTACAAGAATCCGCAGCTGAAGGAGGGATCGGCAGCCGCCACGGGTACGCTGACGGCTGATCCCCAGTACGTAACCTATGTCTACGAGCCAGAGGTCAAACCGGCTGCACCGTTAACGGTCAATTACGTGGATGACACTGGCACCCAAATTCAACCGCCAAAAGTCTTCCCAGGTAATATCGATGATCCCTACGCGATTACGACCACCCCACCTGAGGGATACGATTTTTTGCGGGTGACAGACGGATCGGCTGCGTTAAGCGGGAAACTGACTGACCAAGAACAGACCATTACCCTTGTCTACGGACGCAAAGGGCAGCCTGCTGACGAGGCGACACCGAGTAAGTTAACTGTCCGCTACGTCGATAATACTGGCGCCGAGATTCAAGACCCGGTGACCAAGACAGGTTATGTTGGCAACTCCTATGAAGTGGTACCGGATAAACTGGACGGTTACGCCTTTCTTCGCGTGGGGGAGGACTCTGCCGGTCTGACGGGTACTTTTGCGAAAACTGATCAAGTCGTGACCATGGTCTATGACAAGGTGGGTCAGACTCCGGATGAGGGTGTCCAGAGTAAGCTGACCGTCCGCTACGTCGATAACACTGGCGCCGAGATTCAAGACCCGATGACCAAGACAGGTTATGTTGGCAACTTCTATGCAGTGGTACCGGATAAACTGGATGGTTACGCCTATCTTCGCGTGGCGGATGATTCGGCTGGTTTGACGGGTAGTTTTGCTAAAGCTGATCAAGTCGTGACCATAGTCTATGACAAGGTGGGTCAAACTCCGGATGAGGGTGTGCAGAGTAAGCTGACCGTCCGCTACGTCGATAACACTGGCGCCGAGATTCAAGACCCGGTGACCAAGACAGGTTATGTTGGCAACTCCTATGCAGTGACACCGGATAAACTGGACGGTTACACCTTTCTTCGTGTGACGGGAGATTCTGCCGGTCTGACGGGTACTTTTGGGAAAACTGATCAAGTCGTGACCATGGTCTACGATAAGGTGGGCCAGACGGTAAATGATGGCACACAGAAAAGTAGTCTGACGATCCGCTACGTCGATAACACTGGCGCCGAGATTCAAGACCCGGTGACCAAGACAGGTTATGTTGGCAACTCCTATGAAGTGGTGCCGGATAAACTGGACGGTTACGCCTATCTTCGCGTGGCGGATGATTCGGCTGGTTTGACGGGTAGTTTTGCGAAAACTGATCAAGTCGTAACCATGGTCTACGACAATATGGGTCAGACTCCGGATGAGGGTGTGCAGAGTAAGCTGACCGTCCGCTACGTCGATAACACTGGCGCCGAGATTCAAGACCCGGTGACCAAGACAGGTTATGTTGGCAACTCCTATGCAGTGACACCGGATAAACTGGACGGTTACACCTTTCTTCGTGTGACGGGAGATTCTGCCGGTCTGACGGGTACTTTTGGGAAAACTGATCAAGTCGTGACCATGGTCTACGATAAGGTGGGCCAGACGGTAAATGATGGCACACAGAAAAGTAGTCTGACGATCCGCTACGTCGATAACACTGGGGCCGAGATTCATGCCCCGGTGACCAAGACAGGTTATGTTGGCAACTCCTATGCAGTGGTACCGGATAAACTGGACGGTTACGCCTATCTTCGCGTGGCGGATGATTCGGCTGGTTTGACGGGTAGTTTTGCTAAAGCTGATCAAGTCGTGACCATGGTCTACGATAAGGCGGGTCAGACGGTTGAAGATGGCACACAGAAAAGTAGTCTGACGATACGCTACGTCGATAACACTGGCGCCGAGATTCATGACCCGGTGACCAAGACAGGTTATGTTGGCAACTCCTATACAGTGGTACCAGATAAGCTGGACAGTTACGCCTACCTTCGCGTGACGGATGATTCGGCTGGTTTGACGGGTACTTTTATGAAAACTGATCAAGTCGTGACCATGGTCTACGATAAAGTGGGCCAGACGGTAGATGATGGCACACAGAAAAGTAGTCTGACGATACGCTACGTCGATAACACTGGTGCCCAGATTCATGCTCCGGTGACTAAAACAGGTTACGTTGGCAACTCCTATACAGTGGTACCAGATAAGCTGGACAGTTACGCCTATCTTCGTGTGGCAGATAATTCTGCAAGCCTGACAGGCAACTTTGCGAAAACTGATCAAGTCGTGACCATGGTCTACGACAAGATGGGTCAGACTCCGGATGAGGGTGCGCAGAGTAAGCTGACCGTCCGCTACGTCGACAATACTGGCGCCGAGCTTCATGACCCGGTGACCAAGACGGGGTTCGTGGGAAATTCATTCGCGGTGGTCCCAGCAAAAATTGACGGCTATGCTTACCTCCGTCTTGGAGAAGGATCATCCGCTTCGTTAGGAAAATTTAAAAATGATAATCAGACCGTGACGTTTGTATATGACAAGATAGGTCAAACTCCTGATGAAACTGCACAGAGTAAGTTGAGCATCCGCTACCTCGATAATTTAGGTAATGAGATCCACGGCCCTGTGGTTAGGGGAGGTTACGTTGGCAACTCCTATGCAGTGACACCGGATAAACTGGACGGTTATGCGTATCTTCGCGTGGCGGAAGATTCTGCCAGTTTGACGGGTAACTTTCTGAAAGCTAATCAAGTCGTGACCATGATCTACGATAAGGTGGGGCAAACTCCAGATGAGAGTGCACAGAGTAAGTTGACTGTCCGCTACGTCGACAATACTGGCGCTGGGATTCATGACCCGATGACCAAGACAGGTTACGTGGGAAATTCATTCGCGGTGGTCCCTGCTAAGATTGATGGCTATGCTTACCTCCGCCTTGGAGAAGGATCATCTGCTTCGTCTGGGACCTTTAATAAAGAAAATCAGACCGTGACGTTTGTTTATGACAAGGTGGGGCAAATTCCAGAAGAGGGTACACAAGGTAAGCTAACTGTCCGCTATGTCGACAATACTGGTGCCGAGATCCAGAATCCGGTGACCAAGACAGGTTTTGTGGGCAACTCGTATGCTGTGGCGCCGCTGGGAATAGACGGCTATGTTTATCTTCGGTTGGCAGCGGGCTCTGCGGCGTTGCGTGGAAGCTTTATCACGAAGGATCAGATCCTGACGATGGTCTACGACAAGACTGGGAGAACGCCAGCCGAGAACGTTCAGAGTAGTTTGACCATCCGATATGTTGACGAGGCAGGCTATCAGATCCAGAATCCAGTGATTAAGACCGGTTACGTGGGGAACGCCTATTCAGTCACCCCAGATCAAATCGCCGGCTATGCGCCCCTTGGATTAGCCGATGGGTCGGCGCCACTTGCGGGCCAGTTCAAGGTGCCAGGGCAGACAGTTACCCTGAGATACGGCCGTGTTGGCCAAGTTGCCGAGCCAATCCCTGGCGGTGTGTTAACTATTCATTTTATCGACCAGTATGGACAAATGATTCGCCCGGATTTGATCAAAGCAGGCATGGTTGGTCAAGGGTATGCAATTGGTGTTCAAATGCCTGGATACACGTTCAGCGGGATTGGCGCAAATTCTGCCCCCCTGATAGGGCATTTTGGCAAAGCGCCGATTCAGGTTACTCTGATTTACTTGAGGACAGAACAAACGCCAGTGCCAGCAGTTGGTGAGCAGCCAGGAGAACCAAATCGTGTTCCCGGTCTTGAGCCAGGACCGGGAACGGTTCCTGACGTCGTGCCGAATGGGGCGGAGACGCCAAATTTGCCGCCTATTTCCACGCTTCAAGCTGATTCGCAACCTGCCCCGAGCGATACGCTTAGGACAATCGACATTGCGGTGGTCGATGAGGGTGATCCCGCGGTCTCAGAACAAAGGGAATCAAGCCTAAGCGGGATCACGGGTGGCTCCTCAGGCTTTGCCAGCTTGGTCGGAAAGGCGAAGCCGAATACGCCGCAGAGTCTGGCAGTAAAAGCCGCGCCCGGGTCCAAGCAGCCCGCGCCGGCTAAGCGGCTGCCCCAAACGGGTAATCGTGCGGCCACAGGACTGACGGTCGCAAGCTTATCGCTGCTTTCGCTGGTTGGACTGCTGATCGGCTGGAAGCCGCGGCGCCGCCAGTAATGCTGGGTGGCAGGAACGACAAACAGGGCCAGAAATCGAGATCCGATTTCTGGCCCTGTTTGGTTGCATAATTTAGCTGAGATGCGCTCTATCGGAATCGAACCGATGATCTTCCGCTTAGGAGGCGGTTGCTCTATCCTGCTGAGCTAAGAGCGCGAATACTCTAATTTTGCGCTAAACCGGAAATGCTGTCAACCGGGTTTGGTCAACTGGGGGCGGTTGCTTCCGGCGTGGATGCGGCGCGGTGTCATGTTAGAATAGAGAACATGATATCAGCGGCAGGGAGGCAGCCTTGGTGATCTATCTGGAAACGGTGGGGGCGACCCTCGGCATCATGGTCGTGGCGGCCCTCGGCTTGTCGTGGCTCAACGGCCGCACGGTGCAGCACATTGTCAATCAAACGGGCAAAACGAACGCCGAGCTTTGGCTCATGAAGCCGGGACTGTGGGTCCACGAAACCGCTCATGCCCTTGTCGGCCGGCTGTTTGGCCTGCAGATCCAAGAGTTCTCGGTTCACCCAAGCGCTGATCGCCGGTCAGCCGGCCACGTCACGTTTCGCTTCGATAAGCATTCACTTTGGCAGCGGTTAGGGTTGTTTTTCGCCGGTGGGGCACCGCTTTGGGTGGTGGGAGTGATCACGCTCACGCTGGGTAAGCACGCCTTTTGGCCCGGCCTGCCGTTGGCCCTGGTGGGCTGGCAAACGATGCTGCCCACTTGGCCCTGGGCCTTGGGCTGGCTGGTCAGCGCGCTGCTGCTGAGTCTGGGCGCTAGTCTGTCGGCGGCGGACCTCCACACAATGTGGCGCGGGCTGCCTGTGTTTGCGCTGGTCCTGCTGGTCGCGGCGCTGCTGCTGCAATGGCTGGCGCCGGCGGCCTTGCTCTGGTGGCGTGAAGGCAACCTCCTGCTGGCAATGATTTGCGGGTTACTGGCGGCAGTCGCCTTGGCCGTGAACTGGCTCAGTCATCTGTTGTGGCGGTGAGGCGACTCGCCGCTTTTTAAATATCACGGGATTTATTTGTGCCAAAAGCATATTTATTGCCAAGCCCTCCTTCATTTCGTTACGCTTATATTAGGCAGGGAAGTCCTGCCGGGTAATCCCCGAGGAACTGGAAACTTTTTCCAGTGTTTTGCCAGCGTGCATCCTAGGTAAGCGCGCTGGCGCTCGATTGTTTCCTACGCTCAAGGGCAGCCAATGATGATTGGCTGACTTTCTGCCTCGACAATCCACTGAAGGGAGTGGTAAGAATGTTACACCTTATTTGGGTCCTGATCATTGGGGCCGTGATCGGTGCGATCGGCTCAATGATCGTCGGCCGCGATATGCCAGGCGGCTGGATCGGCAACATTATTGGCGGTTTAGTTGGTGCTTGGGTGGGCAGTAGCCTGCTCGGCGGCTGGGGGCCGAACGTTGCGGGAATGGCAATCATTCCGGCAATTGTCGGCGCCATCATCGTCGTGTTTGTTGTTTCTCTGTTGATTGGCACCATGGGCAAAAAGCGTGACCGCGCTTAACGTCCCTGACGCATCGCGGTGAGTTGACGGGCTTTGGCCTTTCAACTCCCGCCAAAGGAGGAATGACGATGCGACCAATCACCAAAGCCCTGCTGGGCCTGGTGGCCGTCGTCGGCATCGTGCAAAGCTTGGCCGTCATGGCGCTGACCTGGCCGGTGACCGCGGTGCGGGCCTGGCTGCTGCTCTACTGGCAGCCGCTGCACTGGGTACTTTTCGGCCTGGCGGCGTTCGTGGGTTTAGCTTTTCTGATCATGCTGCTAGCTGCTGTGTTGACCCGGTCGACCACCACAAATTTGGTGCTCGCAAATGATCGGGGAGACTTGTCCGTTTCCAAACAGGCAGTCGAAAACGCGGTCGCGAAAAGCGTCGCCGCCACCCATCCAGTCAAAGGGGTGGCCGTCGCGGCGACGATGCACAAAAGCGCGGTCAAGAAGGCGGAGATCGATGCCTACAGCCTGGAGCCAACCGATCTGAAGGCCCAAGCTGAAGCCATCAAGCAAACTGCCCACGACAAGCTTGAGCAGATGCTCGGCGTGCCGGTCAAGCAAATCAAGGTTCACCTTCACCCTGGCGCTGCCGCCTCGGGCAAAACTGCCCGGGTGCTGTAGCGAGAAAGGAGGCGCCATGCCTAAAAGTATGTTTGGCGCACTGATCGGCGCGGGCCTTGCCCTCGCCTGGTTGCGGTTCGGGTTTTTGGCGATGTTGTTCGTCGTCCTCGCAGCGGCGGCCGGCTGGGCAGTGCAACGCTACCTCTGGCCGCAGCGTGCGCTCTTGATGGACGTTTTTCGCACCGGGGCCGTTAACCGCAGGCGGGAGGTGAGGTAAGTTGCCAATGCAGACGATGACCGATCCAGGTGCCGCCACCCTGATCGAAAGCTCCAAGCTCACGTTTGAACCATATGTGCTGGAAAAAATTGCCGGGATCTGCGCCCAGAACATTCCCGGGATCTTGGCGATGGACGGCAACGTCGTCGACAAGATGGCGGAGTCCTTGGGCCGCGATGAGAAGATCACTAAGGGCATTAAGGCGGAAGTCGGCGAGCACCAAGTCGCCATTGATATGACGGCACTGCTCGAATACGACGCCAACGCCAAGGAGATCCACGAGCGGTTGATCCAGACGGTTACGGATGCCGTGATGCGCATGACCGGACTGCAGCTTGTTGAACTCAACTTGCACGTGGCGGATGTGCTGACGCGCAGTGAGTGGCAGAAGCGCCAGTAACTAGTTCGCCAACTGTTTCAGTGTAGTATTGCAGGCTGGTTTCCCAGCCTGTGGCAAAGGAGGCCAAGATGAGTCACGACGATTTCACTAATGACCTGACGACCCACCACAATGACCATGACACCGCGCCACTAACTGATGATTTGCACAAGGATCTCGGCAGTGACACCGATGCACCGGAACTGAAAAAGGAACTGCGCTTCGATGATGCCGTGATCCAAAAAATTGCCGGCACGACTGCGGCGGACATTGATGGTTTGCTGCGGCTAGAAGGCGGCATGTTCCATGACATGACCGACTTTCTGCGCAAGGGCGATGACCCGAAGGCCGGTGTGTCCGTAGACGTTGATGATCACCAAAAGGTCACCGTCAACTTGGACGCAACGATGCGCTACGGCGAAGCGGCCCCGAAGATCTTCGACCAGGTGACCGACGCGATCGTGAAGAACGTGAAGGACATGACGGGCATGGACGTAACGGCTGTGAAAATGACGGTCAAGGACATGCTCACAGACGAAGAGATCCAAGCCGAAAAGGCCAAGCAAAGTAAAGTTGATGAAAAAAAGTCTGATTCGCTGAAAGACGACGACCGCGAGATGCAGCCAGTCTAAAGCGTTCATCGAACAAGGAGAGAGTCGTGCAACGGCTTGCACGGCTCTTTTCTCGTGCCCGCCAATTCTCCGTCGCGCGCCCGACGACTAGGCCAGTGTGAGTGTGGCATAATCAAGAGGACACTTGATTATGACAACTCAAAAATACTGGTTTTACTGGCTGCCGCAAGAGGGTATGCTAGGGGAAAATCGACTAAACGGAGGCTATTTCGTGCTCGAACTCAAACACATCAAGAAGTATTACCACGTGGGCGACACCCTGACCAAGGCGCAAGACGACGTGTCCGTCGCCTTTCGCAAGCAGGAGTTTGTCGCGATCCTCGGGCCCAGTGGCTCAGGCAAGACCACGATGCTTAACATCATTGGCGGCCTGGACCGCTACGACTCCGGCGACCTGCTGATCAAGGGCCGGTCGACCAAGGACTTTAAGGACGCTGACTGGGATGCCTACCGCAACAATTCCATCGGCTTTATTTTTCAGTCCTACAATCTGATCTCACACCTGTCGATCATCGAGAACGTCGAGATGGGGATGACCTTATCAGGCGTGCCCGCCGCTGAGAAGCGCAAACGCGCCGAAGACGCCTTGATCCGAGTTGGGCTCAAGGAGCACATGCACAAGCAGCCTGGCCAGCTTTCTGGTGGTCAGATGCAGCGTGTCGCCATTGCCCGGGCGATCGCGAACGATCCCGAGATCTTGCTGGCAGACGAACCGACCGGGGCGCTGGACTCTGAGACCTCCGAGGAGATCATGCAGCTGATCCAGGAGCTTTCGCGCGAGCGGCTGGTCATCATGGTCACGCATAACCCGGATCTGGCCAAGAAGTACGCGGACCGCGTGATCAACTTTGCCGACGGGAAGATCAAGCACGACTCGCACCCGCACGTGGAGGCGGCAAAGGCGCAGCCCTTTGCGCTGAAGCGGACCAAGATGAGTTACCTCACCGCCTTGAAGCTGTCCTGGACCAACATCCGCACCAAAAAAGGGCGCACGTTCCTCACGGTGTTTGCGTCCAGCATCGGGATCATCGGCATCGCCGTTGTTTTGGCCCTGTCCAACGGTTTTCAAAAGCAGATCGATAAGACGCAAAGCGAGGCCATGGCCTCCATGCCCGTGACGATCTCCCAGACCGGGACAGACACGAACTCCCTGATGACCGGAACCGAGACCAAGACCTTCTCCAAGGCCAGCCGGATCACGGCAGCGACCAGCGCCGCCGATAAGGCTCAGCACACCAACAAACTGACGCCGGCGTACTTGGCTTACCTAGACAAGATGCCGACCGCCGACGCGCGCAACATCGCGGTGTCGTACGGGACGGGGATGAATCTGATCCGCCAGGTCAACGGTAAGTATCAGGCAGTCAGCTTCTCCACGGCTAATCCCGCCAGCGGCGGCGCAGATTACCGGTCCATGATGGCGGCTTCGACCGGCGTGGGCGGGGTGGTTTACCCGGAGCGGCGCACCAAGTCGGGCAAGACCTTCCTTGAGACCTACTACAAGGTCTTGGCCGGCCGCTACCCGACCAAGGCCACCGACGTCGTGCTGGTCGTTGACAAGAAAAACACGGTCAACATCAACGCCCTGAAGAACCTCGGGATCACGGTCAAGGAAGGCCAGAAGTTCAGCTACAAGGACCTGATCGGGACGACGATTAAGCTGGTCGCCAACAACGACTACTACACCAAACTGCCAACAGGGACGTTTATCCCCAACCAGACGCTGACGAGTGCGGCGACCGCCCCGGCAACGAAGACCTTGACCATTCGGGGCATCATCCGGGTGAAGTCTAAGAACTCAGATGGCCTGCTGGCGTCCGGCATCGCTTACAGTTCGGCGCTGACCAAGCAGGTCCTTGAGGCGAACCAGGATTCCGCCATCGTTCAGGCGCAAAAGGCCAGCCAGCGGAATGTGATGTCCGGCCAGCAGATGGACGGCGCCACCCGCACGGCGACTTTGACCGCGCTGGGCGGCAGCAGCAAGCCGGTGTCGGTTCAGATCTACCCGACGACTTTTAAGCTGAAGGATAAGGTGCTGAAGTACCTGGATCGGTGGAATAAGGATCACAAGAAGGCGGATCGCGTCATCTATACGGATCTGGCCGGGACCGTGTCCGACATGACTGGTGGCCTGATGGATGCGATCACCTACGTGCTGGTCGCCTTCGCTGGCATTTCGCTGGTGACCTCGATGATCATGATCGCGATTTTGACTTACACCTCGGTCATTGAGCGCACCAAGGAAATCGGGGTGCTCAAGGCCTTGGGGGCCCGGAAGAAGGACATCACGCGCGTGTTTGACGCGGAAACCTTCATTCTCGGTATCGGGGCCGGATTGTTCGGGATCGTCGTTGCCTGGGCGCTGACCTTCCCGATCAACGCGGTCCTCGCAAACGTCACCGGCTTGGTGGGCGTCGCGGTCCTCAATCCCGTTCACGCCATCACCTTAGTCGTTATTTCGACCGTCCTGACCCTGCTGGGCGGCCATGTGCCTGCCCGCATGGCGGCCAAGAAAGACGCCGCGATCGCGCTGCGCTCTGAGTAACCGTCCCGCTAACCACATTTACGGGTCGCTTGCGGCGGGGGCGGCAGCGAGCTTCGCCTAAACTACGCGCGCCTCTGCAAAGCGATTTGCTTCCCGAATCGCAGCGCAGAGGCGTTTTTGCGTCCTTGCCCACCCCGCGCAGGCCGCGGGCCGTGAAGATGCGGCTCGGGCAGTCAGCCTGCGGTTAAATTTCTTGCCGAAAGCGCTTGACCTGAAACGGGTCCCACACCGTACACTTGCCTTGTTGATAGAAAAGCGTTTCGATCCGCGGCGAGGCGCAGGACATTCTTAGGGGGTCATGATGATGTTTGGAACATTATTTCGCAAACCGGCAATGTTAAATGTTGAGTTGGCCGACGGATCGGAACTGGGCGCGATTGAAACGGTGGCCACGGAGGCGGCAAAGGCGTTGAAGCTGTCGCCCACGGCAGTGCGGGCCAGCATTTTGGCCAGTGAGGTGCAAGGGGCTCAGTTTGCCGGCGAAAGGGCGGCGATCCTGTACGCGTCTTGCGATGAGTTGAAGGCGCCGCGGAGCCTGCTGGTGAGCTTGAAGACGCCGGTGGCCTGGGGCTTTGGCGCCACCGCCCACCCAGTAGACCAGCTGGTGGTCTTGGCGATGCCGAACGACAGCCCGGCCGCCGCGAAGCAGGCGATGATCGAGCGGCTGCGGCACAAGCTGGCGCACGGCGTTCCCACCGACGAGAAGGCCGCGGTCCGCTTCGCTAACTCACTGCTGACAGAATAATGCCACTTTTTGTAACCGCTTCTGGTAGACTGGAGGGCGGAGGTTACTATGACGAATATTCGCGATATTGCCCGCCTCAGCGGCTACTCAGTGGCGACCGTGTCTCGCGTGCTGAATCATCGAAAGTACGTCTCCGACGCCGTGCGCCAGCGCATCGAAAGTATCATCCGGGAGTTGGATTATGCGCCGAACGACGTCGCGCGTGATTTGAGTCGAGGCAAGACCATGAAGATCGGGGTCGTGCTGCCGGTGTTCGTGCATCCTTACTACACGGTCCTGACTCAGAGCATCACCCAGGCCGCCTTTGCGCAAGGCTACCAGGTCAGCCTGCTGCCATCCAGCTATAAGCCAACGCTGGAGCGCCGGTTTCTTGAACAGTTCAAGCGGCAGGCGTTTGATGGCATCATTTTCACCTCTCATGAGATGCCCCTCAAGGCGCTGGCCGCCTACCAGGAGTTTGGCCCGGTCGTGGTTTGCGAGGATCCGGGTCAGTTGCAGATCGCCGCGGCGTTCACGGACCGCCAGCCCAGCAACGAAGCGGCGTTCACCTGGATCAAGCAGCGCGGGTTCAAGCGCGTGGCGCTGATGATCCCGCGTGCGCCGCGCCTGTCCGCGACCGCCCGGGCGATCGTGGCGGCCTACACGACGGTGTTCGGTCAGCCGCCTGACCCCAAGCTGATTTGGGTCGGTTCAATGAGCAACGAGGATGGCCAGCGTGCCGGGACCTTTTTGGCGAAGCTCAAGCCCGATTTCATCTTCACGAATAGCGATGATATCGCCGCCGGGGTCATGCAATCCTACCTTGCTCAGGGCCTCGAACCGCCAGTGATGATGGGCCAGGAGAATCAGCTGACCGGGCGGCTGATGGGGATGTCGACGATCGATCACCACTTGGAGCAGGTGGGCCAGGCTGCGGTGGACTTGGCCACTGGCGCCAAGTCCGGCCGCATCAAGATCGCTTCAGAGTTTATTGCCAGAGAATGATCGTGTGCCAAACGGGCCGCTTTCCTGAAACTTCCAGGAAAGTGGCCTTTTCGGCCAGTCTCCTGAACGCACACAAAGGGCACCATCCCTTGCGAAATGGTGTCCCGACCCTCGGGGTTGCCCCCGGGGGATTTGTATTTCCCGGTTTCCCGGGACTGCTACCGCCATGACGTCGCCGCCAAGGTTCGCTGTATTCAGTTAGGAATGGTAACAGGTATCCTGCCATGCGTCCTGAAAGGACCCCATGCTACGCACATGGTCTTCTTAGCCAAACCGATCGGAAGGCTCAGCATGCCTGGTCAACCCCATCGTGCGGGTCGGACAAGCCAGGTAGTTTCCGGGTGTTTCTGGTGAGGTTGTTCCTTCCTCGCCCTCCCATCATCCGCAATCAGAATAACGCCTTTGCCAACCGTTGACTACCGATTCGACTCCGGTTTACGCAATTCGTTTGCTCGGCTGATCACAATAAGCGGTTTGAACCGTCCGCCTTACGCCCAGTCCCCGTTGCGGAAGATCGGCTTGATGCTGCCGTCCTTTTTGATCCCGTCGATGTTCATCTTTGCCGAGCCCATCATGAAGTCCACGTGCGTGTCCGCGACGTTCAGCCCGCGCGCCGTGAGTTCTGCCGGCGACAGCGCCGTGCCGCCTTCGATTGAGAAGGGGTACGCCATGCCCAGCGCCATGTGGTCCGATGCGTTCTCGTCAAATAGGGTGCTGTAGAAAATCAGCCCGGACTGGCTGATCGGGGACGGGTCAGGGACCAGGGAGATCTCACCCAAGGACCGCGCCCCGTTGATCGCCAGTAGGTGTTGCAGGACCGCGTTGCCCTGACCGGCCTCGGCGGCAACGACCTGGCCGGCCTTAAAGCGGAAATGCATGTCCTGCAAAATACTGCCCGAGTATGACAGCGGCTTCGTGGAGGCCACGGTGCCATCAATGCGGCGGTTGTCAGGCGCGGTGAAGACTTCCTCCGTCGGCATGTTGGCCGTGAACACTTCGCCGCGCGGGTTGGTCGAGCTGCCGCCGTTCCAAACGTGATGTGCCGGCAGGCCGACGGTCAAGTCGGTGCCCGGCGCTTGGTAGTGGAGCGCGTCGAACTGCTCGGCATTCAGCCAGGCCGCTTTATCCCGCAGTTTGGCCTCGTGGCTGACCCACGCCGCCTCGGGATCTGGTTCGTAGATCCGGACGGTTTTGAAAATGGCGTCCCAGAGCTTATCCGTCGCGACTGCTGGCGCCTCATCAGGGAAGACCTTGGCGGCCCACTGCGGAGAGGCGGCCCCGATGATCGTCCAGGAGATCGCATTGCTGGAGATCGCGTTACTCAGCGGCGCGTAACTTTGCTGAAACGCCTGTTGGTAGGCGGCCACGCGCGCGGGATCGACGCCAGCGAGATTGTCCGGGTCACTGGAATGAACGGTGATCCGCTTGGCGTCTTTGCTGAGCCAATCGGTGAACATCGCCTTGACCTGCGGCGGCTGGCGGTTCAGCCGGTCGTCGGCCAGGTGCAAAATGTCCTGGCGCTTGGCAAAGTCGTCCTGCCACCAGACCGCCACCTCGGCCGCCCCGCGGGCATAGGCCGTCTCGATAATTTGGTGAGCCAGTGGCAGTTGGTCGGTGCTGATCTGCAAATAGACGGTGTCGCCGGGCTTGACGCCGACGCCGACATCGACCGCCAGGGCTGCGTATTTAGCTAGAAGCGTCGGAAAATTAGGTAATGTCATCAGTTTGCCTCCTTAAATGATTCCCCTAATTGTAACCGCTGCCGAATGGCGACTCAAGTGCCGCAGGGGCAAGCCTCGGCGACCGCCGGCGGTCGAAGCAGAGTGAAGACCACCGGGCCATTGTCATGACAACCTTCTTAAAATTAGAATATAACAAATTATGAATGTCACCCGCTCACCGCTTGGCTGACCTTGATTCCGTCAAGACAAGGGGGCAAACAGCGGGGTATTAATTACGCCAATAAATTACAGAATGCGATTTTCTTTATAACATTATCTGTTAAAATAACAGGGTAAGTGTAAAGCTAATGTGTCAATTTATTCGAGTACGAATATAAGTGTCCGGCAAATAGGGGGAACTATTATGGCACGGAAAAAAACAATTACGCGCGACCAGATTCTGAGCGCCGCGTACGCCTTGGTGGTTGAAGAGGGGTTCAAGCACTTCACGGCGCGTAACATTGCTCGGCGGATGGGATGCTCGACCCAGCCGATCTACCTTGAATTCACCAACATGGCAGATCTCAAGCAGGCGGTCCTGGACGAAATTAAGGACACCTTGAGCACCAAGATGAGTCGCCGCTTCACCACTGATCCAATCGTGGATCTGGGCTTGGCGTACATCAACTTCGCGCTGGACAACCGTGCCTTGTACCGCGCCGTCTTCATTGAAGATCACTTCGGCGTCGAGGAGATGCGAGAGTTTGCTTTCAACACCGCCTTTGAGCGCCTTGAACGCTA
This sequence comes from Lacticaseibacillus jixianensis, assembly GCF_003946485.1. Taxonomy (GTDB): domain Bacteria; phylum Bacillota; class Bacilli; order Lactobacillales; family Lactobacillaceae; genus Lacticaseibacillus; species Lacticaseibacillus jixianensis. The sequence continues at coordinate 26,760 of NZ_RHOJ01000029.1, forward strand.
CGCCCCTGCCGAGGCGATCAGCGAAGAACAAAAGCGAAACACGATTTCGGGCCTGTGGATCGTGGCCACCGGCATCGCCAATCTGATGGCGCCAAACTTCATTGATATCAGTCGTGAGCAGATGATCGACATCTTGCAGGCGGTGGTCCACGATTTCATCGTCAACAAGCGCTTCGGTCCGGATGCGGTCAAGATGGATCTGCACGCGGCGCTTAAACGGGCGGAATAAATGAAAAAGATCACTGAGAGTCGCGCCGTGCGGCTCTTTTTTGCAAGGTGCGCAGGGTCGACGCACTTAGCCCGCCGGCTGGCCTAGCTCCAAGCATTGCCGCCCGGCTCATCGCGGGGCCTGTGCGGCGGGGTGTCGACCTTGCCATCCCAGGCGCCTTGCGCTAACTTGGAGAAAGAAAGCAGGTGCGTTGATGCGGGCAGAAATGATCGAGGAGCTCAAGAAGCTTCAGCGGCAGACGAATATTACCAATATTTTGGCGTTGCATGACCTGGGGAAGGCGCACCGTAATTCGGTGCCGCTGACGGCCCTTGGCCGGCGCCCGGTGATCGAGCGCGATCCCGTCATGTTCATTGAAGCGATCGAAGCCAATCTGATCCAGGAACTGCTGCCGCAGCGCCACGAGAAGATGGCCGCCAATCCCGCCGCTTTTTTCCGCGGGACCGCGGAGCTGATGGCGTACGATCTCAGCCACGAGCCCCAGTCGCACCTGCGCGTGCTGACTGACGGCGATGCGCACCTGCAGAACTTCGGCTTCTACGCTTCACCAGAGCGCAACATGCTGTTTGACCTGAACGACTTCGATGAGGCGGCGCCGAACTCGTTTGAATTTGACGTGAAGCGCCTGGCGACGTCCATTTACCTGTTTGGCGGCCAGGAGCACTTCGGCGAAACGGCGGTGGACGTCCTGGTCCAAGCGGTCGCCCGCACCTACCGCAAGACGCTGAAAAAAGCGTTCAAGACCGGAGCGCTGGAACGCTTCTACGCCAGCACCGCCGTGGGCAGCATGGCTGCCGGGCTGCCAGAGGAGGCAGACGCCGAGTTTGTCCGGGAGGTCGTCAGAAAGGCCGCCAACCGCGATAACGAATCGGTGGTCAAGAAGTTCACCGTCCAAAATGGCACCCACCTGCGCTTCAAGGATGCCCCGCCGCGCTCTGTCCACCTGGAGCAGGGCCAGGAAATCGCGCTGATGCACGGCTTCCTCCAGTATCAGCAGACCACCCGCGCGGACGTGGCGCTGCTGCTGGGGCAGTACCACATCACCGACATCATTCGCCACTCTGTCGGCATCGGCAGCTTTGGCACGAGTTGTTACCTGATCCTGCTGACGGGCCTGGGCGGCTCCCACCTGGTGCTGCAGGTGAAGGAGGCCCTGCCGCGGCGGCGTGACCTGTTGCCAAAGCGGCTGGCGGTCAATCTGGATCAGGAGATCAGCGAAGGCCAGCGCATCATTTCCTCCACGCAGATCTTGCAGAAGGCCTCGGATCCGTTTCTGGGCTGGTTCAACGTCGACGGCAAGAGCTTCTACGTGCGGCAGTTCCGCGACATGAAGGGCTCCATCGACGTCGCCACACTTTCTTGGCCGCAGTACCAAGCCTATGCCCGGGTCTGCGGCTACCTGCTGGCGATGGCCCACGCCCAAAGCCCGATGGCCGCGGTGGCGGCTGGGTACATGAACAAGGATTTTGATCGGGCAATTCAGCACTGGGCGAAAAATTACCTGCATCAGGTGACCGCGGATTACGCAGCCTTTATTGAAAAGTTCGCAATTTGATCATTATTTTGGGCGCAGATGATTATTTGCGTCCTTTCTAAGTCGAAATCTTTGACCCCAGGCCTGAAAGTGCTTACGCTGTCCCCGAAACCAAAAAAAAGGGGTGAAACGCCATGATTCAGACTTTCGTTGCCTTAGCTGACGCCATGGCGGCAGCGCGGCCGGTGATCACGATCACTGACCCGGTGGTGATCGGATTGATCTTTAGCTTCTCTGACGCCTGGCAGACGCCGGCCACCGTTGGCGGCGGGCAAACACCCGCCATGCACGAGGCGAGTTTTGCGGCTCAGCTGTACCGGCTGCTGTACCACGCCAGCCCCGGTTTGGCGCTACATATGCAGCCGCGCTTTTATTTAAACGGGGCGTACTTCGGGGCCTCGGTCGCTTCGACTCAGCAGTTCTTCTTAGCCGCCTCACAGTACGAATTCATCCTGGCCGGGCCGAACTTACTCACCCTCACGCGCAGTGACTACCGCTCGTGAGCGGCGACCTAACGAATATGTCACGCCCGCCCCAAAATCCAGCAGTGGGTCATGCTTTCGGGTATAATAACGGTGTAAAAGGAAGCGCTTTGGAGGCGAGTCATCATGAAGAAAAGTATCTTGATCGTACCGCTAACGCTGCTGGTGCTGGGCACCGCTGCGTGTGGAAATCAGGGCAGCACCGACTCCTCGACCAGCAAGACCAGTTCCAGTAAGGTGCAAAAAAAGGCGAAGCCGAAGACCAGCAGCAAGGCCACTGCGTCCAGCCAGGCGACCAGCACTAGCGAAAGCAGCAGTGAAGCCAGCAGCGCGGCGCCTGCGGATCGGCTGACGACCATGAAGCAGGCGGTCCAAGCCAAGGTGCCCGGCGCAAAATTTCCAAGCGTGTACAGCGCCGCTACCGGTAAGCACCTGAATGTGCAGGCCGTTGGCGACAGCAGCAATTACGGGCTTTACCTGAGCGAAGGCAGTCAGCTGCCGTTTAACGACGCCAGCCTGGACGGCCTCGTCGCGCCGATCGCGATCAAGAAGACCACTTATGGCTCTGCGGCTGCCGCGGAAGCGCAGATCAACTACCGGCCGCAGCAGGCCGGCCTGCCGAAAGTCGACGTGGGGGATAATCTGACGGCGACTGAGGAAGGCGCCGCGGGGTCGACTTACCTCACTTGGGAAGAGGGCCGCTGGTCACTTTCTCTGCAGGCGTCCACGATTAACGGTGAAGACCCGCTGCCACTGGCCAAGCAGATCACCACGCTGCTGAGCCAGGAGATGCTGCCGGTGCCGGCTGGACATGGAGCCATCAGCGTTTCCACGACCACGACCAACAGTCGCAACAACACCGTCACCTGGCGGGAGGGCAATGCCGTGTACGTGGTGTCCAGCACCAGCCCGCTGAAGGCGCTGCAAACGGCGATCGACCTTAAATAAACCGCGTCTCTCTGACGCCATCGCAGCAGCCCAGCGGGGCTGCTGCTTTTTCATGGCGAGCGGCCCGCCGGCCAGGTTTTTCAGCAAAGCAGGGGACGTCTTTGGTATAATTGGAGTGATCAAACGGGTGGAAGGGAGGAATGCAGTGATGAGCAGTAGCGGGCCCAAGGCGGTCATTGAACGGCAGGCCAAGCAAAAAAAGCGCCTCACCGAAGCGCAAAAGCAGGCCATCCATTCCGGTCAGGTGCCACTGGCCACGATCGCGGTGTCGCGCGGGATCAAGCTGCGCGAGGCGATCAAGCTTATGTACGACCGGATCATGGATGCCCAGATCGGCGTCATGTCTGCCGCGTTGGCCTATTACACGCTGCTGTCGCTGTTTCCCATTTTCATCGTGGTGGGGAACTTGCTGCCCGTCTTCGGCTTCAGCTATTCTCAGATCCAGGGCTACCTCACCCAGGTGATCCCCACCGGGGTCATGAACTTCATCAATCCCATTATTCGCAACCTGATCGCCAGCTCGTCCGGCTCGGTGCTGTCCGTCGCGGGGCTCGTCACGCTGTGGACGGCCGGGCTGGCGGTCAACGGCCTGAAGACGGGGTTCAACCGGGCGTACGACGTCAAACCGCGGCAGAATTATTTCGTGCAGCGGCTGCTGTCCATGGTCATCATCTTCTTCATGATCCTGATGCTGGGCGGCGTCATGGTGGCGTACACCTTCGGCCGCCAATTCCTAGAGTGGCTGGTGCCGCTGCTCCGCCTCTCGACGCAGTGGCTGGACACCTTCAACACCTGGCGCTGGCCAGTGACGCTGACGGCGCTGTTTCTGGTGATTTTTGTGATCGATTTCCTCCTCCCGAACGCCCGCATCAAGTTCTGGACGATCATTCCAGGCGGCACGTTCACCGTGGTCAGCTGGCTGGCGCTTGGGCAGATCTTCTCGTGGTACATGCGCCGGTTCGGCACGCGGATCTCGACCTACGGCACCCTGTCGACCGTGATCGCGCTGCTGCTGTGGCTGGATCTTATGGCCATGCTGTGGCTGATCGGCGTGGTCGTCAACGCCATCATCGCCGAGTACTACGGCGGGCGGCCCGAGGACAGCAAGGGGAAGGTCCACGATTTGATCCGCCGCAACCGGCAGGAGCTGGCGGCAAGGCGGCAAGATCAAATCTTCAAATAAAAAAGAAGACCCATCGCCACACTTTCGGTGATGGGTCTTCCTGCGTTATAGGACCTGCTTAATTGCCGGGATCATCTTGTCCGGTGTGGTCTTTGGGGCGAAGCGTGCCACCACATTGCCATCGCGGTCAACGAGGAACTTAGTGAAGTTCCACTTGATCTTCTTGGTGCCAAGCGCACCGGGCGCTTTCTCGGTCAGATAGCCGAACAGGGGCTGGGCCTCTTCACCGTTTACCGGTCCAACCGCGTGCATGGGAAAGGTCACGCCGTAAGTCGTCCGGCATGCGGCAGCCGCAGCCTGACCATCGCCGATCTCCTGGTGGAACTGATCGGAAGGAAAGCCCAGGATCACCAGCCCCTGATTCTGATACTGCTTGTAGATCTCCTCAAGCTGGCCGAATTGCGGTGCGAACCCGCACTTAGTTGCCGTGTTGACGATCACCATGGGCTGGCCGCGGTACTTACTCAGCGAGTAGGTGGTACCATTATCCAGCGTTACCGAATAGTCATAAATGCTCATCGAAAGCGCCCCCTTATTACGATTATTGTAATCCCAACGATGAGCCAAGCGCAAACTAATTGGCTAAAATAAAAGCCGACTTCAGTCAGTCGGCTTTCCCGGTTATATGTTGTTAAGCGTCGAGGCTTTGGGCTTTGGCCACCAAATCGGCGCTGAACTTCTCCAGGGCTTTGATGTCGTCTGCCTCAGGCGCCAAGTCGATCTTCACGTTCTCTGCACCCTTGGTGGCGCCGGTTTCGCTAAAGGCCTTGGCGAAGTCGTCAACGCTGGTGGCGAAATCATCGTAGAAGTGGTCGCCGCTGCCGCAGCAGCCGAAGACCTTCCCCGTCAGGTCAGTCGCCTTCAGGTCATCGTAAAAGTCCATGGCCTCGTCCGGCAGCACGCCCTCGTCGCCGTCAGAGTAAGTGTAGGTCGCCGTGACGCAAATGTCTGCGTCCTGGAAATCTTCTGCCATGGCCTGACTGACTTCAGTAGTGTCGACGGTGTAGCCGTATTTCTCCAGCTCTTCGGCGACGATCCCGGCGATTTCTTCGTCGTTGCCCGTCATGCTGGCATAGACAATTCTTGCTGTTGGCATTAATTATGCGTCCCTTCGTGGTGTCGTCATTGATTCTAACTGGATGATTATAGCAGAGAAGACTGGTGGGGGCCAAGTGTGGCGTCAATCTTTGGTAGCTGGCTGGCCGTCCCTGTGGCATGATTGGATAAGGAAATGATGGGGGTTCGCCTATGAGATTCTATCGCCAGTTCCGTGCTTATCTTGTGCGTCGAAAGGTGTGGGAGGTTACGGCTTACCTGTTTTTCGGTATCCTCACAACGTTGGTTAACGTGCTGATTTTTAGTGTCGCGTTTCGGCTACTCGAGTTGCCATGGCCAACCTCTAATAGCCTTTCGTGGCTGGTGTCAGTGATCTTTGCCTTTTTCACGAATAAGCTGTGGGTTTTCCACTCAGGCGCTTCCGGTACGCGTTCAACCCTTTGGACGCTGTTAAAGTTTATGCTAGTCCGCATTCTCTCTTATGGGCTTGATATGCTGACAATGTGGCTGATTATCGATGCCATGCACGGCAACGAGCTTATTGCAAAGCTGATCACGCAGGTTTTGGTGGTTGCTGTGAACTACATATTTAGCAAGCTCTTTGTTTTTGCGGACTCGAACTCAGGGTGATTGACGCGTATAGATATTGGGGCTCGCGCCAGCCGCTGTTTACGATTGGCGCTATAGCCAGATAGAAAGACGGTATGAACGCTATTTTGAGTGTTGAAGTGCCCTACAATTGTTAGACGATAAGTCTGATGATTGTGGGGCTTTTCTTATGACTAAGTACAGCAGCGAATT
>NZ_RHOJ01000003.1 GCF_003946485.1 Lacticaseibacillus jixianensis
TCAGGTAGATAGGCTGGAAGTGGAAGTGCAGCGATGCATGGAGCGGACCAGTACTAATCGGTCGAGGACTTAACCAAGTACAGTGCGCAGCTTTGGCGAACTTAGGCCAATGGCTAGCCTAGCTTGGGGCTTTGCCGGCGCAGCCGGTGAAGACGCAAGCGTAGCTAGACACTTGGCTGTTGCCAAAGCGGAGCACGACTAGTGAGCAAATACGCGTTCGAAGCATTTAAAACAATGATAGCCAGTTTTGAGAGCGCAAAGCTTTCAATTAAATAAGTGCGGTGGCGATAGCGAGAAGGATACACCTGTTCCCATGCCGAACACAGAAGTTAAGCTTCTCTACGCCGAGAGTAGTTGGTGGGTGACTGCCTGCGAGGGTAGGAAGCTGCCGCGCTTTATATCATGGAGGATTAGCTCAGTTGGGAGAGCGTCTGCCTTACAAGCAGAGGGTCACAGGTTCGAGCCCTGTATCCTCCATTGAGCCGTTAGCTCAGTCGGTAGAGCATCTGACTTTTAATCAGAGGGTCGACAGTTCGAGCCTGTCACGGCTCATTTCCATTAGTTCCATCTCTGCGGGTGTGGCGGAACTGGCAGACGCGCTAGATTTAGGTTCTAGTGGTTATCACCGTGGGGGTTCGAGTCCCTTCACCCGCATCATGCCGACTTAGCTCAGCTGGCAGAGCACCTGTCTTGTAAACAGGGGGTCGGAGGTTCGAACCCTCTAGTCGGCATCATACCAGTCTGCGGAAGTAGTTCAGTGGTAGAACGCCACCTTGCCATGGTGGAGGTCGCGGGTTCGAATCCCGTCTTCCGCTTTCACGAGCCGCCGGGATGGCGAAACTGGTAGACGCACAGGACTTAAAATCCTGCGGTAAGTGATTACCGTGTCGGTTCGAACCCGACTCTCGGCATAGATAACGCACCCATAGCGCAATTGGATAGAGTGTCTGACTACGAATCAGAAGGTTGTAGGTTCGACTCCTACTGGGTGCATCTCCGGCTTGACCGGACTGTAATGCGGAAGTAGTTCAGTGGTAGAACGCCACCTTGCCATGGTGGAGGTCGCGGGTTCGAATCCCGTCTTCCGCTTCATCGGGAAATAGCTCAGCTTGGTAGAGCACTACGTTCGGGACGTAGGGGTCGCAAGTTCGAATCTTGTTTTCCCGATCGATAACTGATGTCGCCTGACATCAGTTTTTTTGTGTCTGAAAATGACTGTGCATGCCCAGTGGAACCTGTCGCCACGAACAAGGCTGGTAATTTACAGAATTACCAGTATAATTAAGGTCAAGATTAGTCAAAGTCAAAAAGGTGAAGTAAATGCAAGGACAGAATATCTCCGACGTGATCGAACATTACCTGAAGGCGATGCTTGATTCTTCGCGGAAAGTCGAGATCAGCCGCGCTGAGATCGCCCAGCAATTTAACTGCGTTCCCTCGCAGATCAACTATGTGATCAAAACCCGTTTTACCCCGCAGCGGGGCTATCTTGTGGAGAGTAAGCGTGGCGGCGGGGGGTACATCCGGATCCTGAAAGTCCACCTGCGTGATGATCAGGATCTGATTTCGCTGATGGCGCAGAATATTCCCGATGCGCTTCGCGAGCGAGACGGTGAAGCCCTGATCCAGCAGCTCTATGACGCGGGTTTGATCAATCGTCAGGCCGGCAACATGATGCTTGCAGTACTCAGTTCCCATACGCTAAACGTGGGGGACCGGGAAGCGGAAGAGACACTGCGTTCACGACTGCTACTTGCTTTTCTCGACAGTTTGCGGTATGAAAGATAGAACTTAATTATTTTCGGCTGGTGCTGATACCAGCTGATAATAGTGTTTATAAAGGAGCGTGCTTATGGACAACTTATTTACCCCAAGTGCAAAGAATGTTTTATTGATTGCACAGGAACAAGCCAAGTACTTCCACCATCACGCGGTGGGCACGGAGCACTTGCTGATGGCGCTCGTAATGGAACAGGAAGGAATTGCCGGCAAGACTTTGCGTCAGCTCGGCATTTCCGAACAAGACATTCATGATGAAATTGAGCGGTTTACCGGCTACGGGACCGTGGATGACGGTGGCCTGAGCAAGGACGCCTACTTACCGTACTCACCGAAGGGCAAGGAAATCTTGAGCTTCGCGGGTGACGAGGCGAAGCGCCTGGGCGCCCTTAAAATCGGCACGGAACATATCCTGCTGGGGCTACTTCGTGAGGATGACATTCTTGCCGCCCGGATCATTCAGGATCTTGATCTCAGCTTAGTGAAAACACGCCAGCTCGTCCTGAAGAAAATGGGCATCTCTGACGCGGCCGCCAAGCATCGCAGTGCAGCCGGCCCCCAGCGCGGCGGTCGGCCGGCGAGTCAAGGAACCCCAACCCTGGACGGGCTGGCGCGTGACCTGACGCAGTTGGCCCGAGAGAATCGCATGGATCCGGTCGTTGGCCGTGATAAAGAAGTGCGCCGGTTGATCCAGATCCTTGCCCGGCGGACGAAGAACAATCCGGTCCTGATCGGCGAGCCTGGGGTCGGTAAAACGGCGATCGCTGAAGGTTTTGCTGAGAAAATCGTTGCGGGCGAAGTCCCGGATGACATGAAAAACAAACGGTTGATGGCGCTTGACATGGGCTCTCTGGTGGCTGGCACCAAGTACCGCGGGGAGTTTGAAGACCGGCTGAAGAAAGTGATCGACGAGATCTACCAAGACGGCAACGTCATCTTGTTTGTCGATGAGCTGCACACGCTGATCGGCGCTGGCGGCGCCGAGGGGGCGATCGATGCCAGTAACATTCTGAAGCCATCGCTTGCCCGCGGTGAGCTCCAGCTGATTGGGGCGACGACCCTGGACGAGTACCAAAAGTACATTGAAAAAGACGCGGCCCTTGAGCGGCGGTTTGCTACCATCACGGTTGAAGAACCCACAGAGGCGGAAGCTGAACAGATCCTGAAGGGACTGCGGCCGCGCTATGAGGCGCACCATGGGGTGACGATCACCGACGCGGCGCTGCACGAAGCGGTGACGCTGTCCAGCCGTTACATTTCGAGCCGCTTTTTGCCTGACAAAGCGATCGATCTGATCGATGAAAGTGCTGCGAAGGTGCGCTTAGACGAGTCCGATCGGCCAACCAAGGCCGATAAGCTGCAAAAACAGCTGAAGGAAACAGTCCAGGCGAAGGACGATGCGATCATGCACCAAGACTTCGAAACGGCGGCAACGATTCGGGAGAAGGAGCAAAAACTGCGGACCAAACTGGACGCCGCGCCGGAGCCAGTGGATGCTAACGGGGTGCGGACCGACGTCAAGGTCGGTCCGGAAGACGTCGCTGAGGTCGTTTCCCAATGGACTGGCGTACCAGTGACGCAGCTGCAAAAGAAAGAATCAGAACGGCTCGTTAACCTGGAGAAGGTCTTGCACGAGCGGGTCGTTGGCCAGGACGAGGCGGTTTCCGCCGTTGCGCGGGCCATTCGCCGGGCCCGTAGTGGGCTCAAGGATCCAACGCGCCCGATCGGCTCATTCATGTTCCTCGGGCCGACCGGGGTCGGTAAGACCGAGCTGGCCAAGGCACTGGCTGAGGCAATGTTCGGCTCAGAGGACGCAATGATCCGCGTCGACATGTCAGAGTACATGGAAAAGTACAGCACCAGTCGCCTGATCGGGGCGGCACCGGGCTACGTCGGTTACGACGAAGGCGGTCAGCTGACCGAGAAGGTGCGCAACAAGCCGTACTCCGTGGTCCTGCTGGACGAAGTTGAAAAGGCCCACCCGGACGTGTTCAACATTTTGCTGCAGGTCCTGGACGATGGCTTTCTAACCGACTCCAAGGGCCGGCGCGTGGATTTTCGCAATACGATCTTGATCATGACTTCCAACATCGGGGCCACCTCCCTGCGCGATGACAAGGCAGTCGGGTTCGGCAAGGAGGCGCCGACGCAGGATTTCCGTTCGATGCAGTCGCGGATGCTGGAGGAACTGAAGAAAGCGTTTCGGCCGGAGTTCCTTAACCGGATCGACGAGACCGTGGTCTTCCACAGCCTGACTAAGCCAGAATTGCACGAAATCGTGAAGATCATGGCCAAGCAGGTCCTGCACCGGCTCAGCGAGCAGGACATCAAGGTCAAGATCACCCCGGCCGGGATCAATGCGGTCGCCAAGGCGGGCTTTGATCCTGAATACGGGGCGCGGCCGATCCGCCGGGCACTGCAGCGCGACGTCGAAGACCAGCTGTCTGAGCTGCTGCTGACCGGCCAGGCCGGCGCGGGTGATACGATCACGATCGGGGCCACTAAGGGGAAGCTGACCTTCCACGTTAAACGCGGACACCAGCCTGAGCAGTCCCCAAAGGAGCCCGTCCATGCTTGATCGGCCGGGACTTTCCCCAATTAATTGACATCTGATCTTAGTCGATGTATCATTAGTGCAATTGCATTTCGGCTAGGACATCAGTTGCGGCGATCTATTGTCCGCTGCGACATATAAAACGTAAAAGTAGGTCAGTGCTTGGCACGCTCTGCTTTTCGTTTTTTTTTGCTCAAAACGTCCGTTAACCACCGACTGTATTTTAAATTTAACAATCGTTACGTTTAATTTACAATCAGGATGGCCGAAAAATCCAATGAGGGGTGAATAATTTGGCAGGACACTTAGTGAATTACGGCAAACACCGCACTCGCCGTTCCTATTCCCGCATTAAAGAAGTTCTCGATCTGCCTAACTTGATTGAGATCCAAACCAACTCCTATCAGTGGTTCCTTGACGAAGGCCTGAAGGAAATGTTCGATGACATTATGCCAATCGAGGATTTCCAAGGGAAGCTGTCCTTGGAATACGTTGATTATCAGTTGTTGGAGCCTAAATATACCGTTGACGAGGCGCGCCAGCACGATGCCAACTACTCGGCGCCGCTGCACGTGACCTTGCGCTTGACTAACCACGAAACTGGTGAGATCAAGAGCCAGGACGTGTTCTTTGGCGATTTCCCACTGATGACGAAGCAGGGCACCTTCATTATTAATGGGGCAGAGCGAGTCATCGTTTCACAGTTGGTGCGCTCACCTGGCGTTTACTACAACAGCGAAACCGATAAGAACTCGCGTGTGACCTATGGCACAACGGTGATCCCAAACCGTGGGGCCTGGCTTGAATACGAGACTGACGCCAAGGACCTGGCTTACGTGCGGATCGACCGGACCCGGAAGATCCCGCTGACCGAGCTCGTCCGTGCGCTCGGTTTTGGCGCCGACCAGGACATTCTTGATATTTTTGGTGACAACGATTCGTTGATGCTGACCATGGAGAAGGACGTTCACAAGAACACCGATGACTCGCGCACCGATGAATCGTTGAAGGACATCTACGAACGGCTACGTCCAGGCGAGCCGAAGACCGCAGATTCTTCACGTTCTTTGCTTTACGCGCGCTTCTTTGATCCAAAGCGCTACGACATGGCTTTTGTTGGCCGCTACAAGGTCAACAAGAAGCTGAGCCTCAAGACCCGCCTGCTTGGCCAGACCCTGGCAGAGACACTGGCTGACCCGGATACCGGTGAAGTCATTGCGCAAAAGGGCGAGAAGATCGACCGTCACGTGATGGACACGCTGGGCGGGTACCTCGACCGCGACGATTTCAAGACCGTCACTTACCAACCGTCCGACCAGGGCGTGGTGACCGATCCGATGACGGTGCAGGTCATTAAGGTCTACTCCAAGGTCAACCCAGAGAAGGAAATCAAGCTGATCGGCAACGGGCACATTGACCCGAAAGCCAAGCACTTGATGCCGGCTGATATCATCGCGTCCATGAACTACTTCCTGAACCTTCAGGAAGGGCTCGGCTCGACCGATGATATCGATCACTTGGGCAACCGTCGTATTCGTTCAGTCGGCGAGCTGCTGCAAAACCAGTTCCGGATCGGGCTTTCCCGGATGGAACGGGTCGTGCGCGAGCGGATGTCGATCCAGGATTCCGCCACGGTAACACCCCAGCAGCTGATCAACATTCGGCCGGTGGTGGCATCGGTCAAGGAATTCTTCGGCAGTTCTCAGCTGTCCCAGTTCATGGACCAGACCAACCCGCTTGGCGAGTTAACGCATAAGCGCCGGCTCTCCGCCCTTGGGCCTGGTGGCTTGACCCGTGATCGTGCGGGTTATGAAGTCCGTGACGTGCACTACACCCATTACGGCCGGATGTGCCCAATTGAGACGCCAGAAGGCCCGAACATCGGGCTGATCAACAGTCTGGCTTCCTACGCGGTGGTCAACAAGTACGGCTTCATCGAAAGCCCGTACCGGCGTGTTTCGTGGGACACCCACAAGGTCACCAACAAGATCGACTACCTTACCGCCGACGAAGAAGATAACTATGTTGTTGCCCAGGCGAACGCCAAGCTGAACGACGACGGCTCTTTTGCCGAAGACGCGATCCTGGCTCGTTCCAAGGATGTCAACATTGAAACCACTCCTGACCACATCGACTACATGGACGTTTCGCCTAAGCAAGTTGTTGCCGTTGCGACTGCCTGCATTCCGTTCTTGGAAAATGACGACTCCAACCGTGCGCTGATGGGGGCCAACATGCAGCGTCAGGCGGTGCCTTTGATCAATCCTCATGCCCCACTGATCGGGACGGGGATGGAATACAAGGCTGCTCATGACTCCGGGATCGCCGTGCTCGCTGAGCACGCCGGCACCGTTGAGTACGTGGACGCTAAGGTGATCAAGGTGCGCCGTGAAGACGGTGCCCAAGACACCTACAAGCTCATGAAATTCCAGCGCTCGAACGCCGGTAAGAACTACAACCAGCGGCCAATCGTGCGCTTGGGCGACAAGGTCGACGAAGACGAGATCATCGCCGACGGCCCAGCGATGGAAAACGGCGAACTGGCTTTGGGGCAAAACCCGATCATCGCCTTCATGACTTGGAACATGTACAACTACGAAGACGCGATCGTGCTGTCCGAGAAGCTGGTCAAAGACGACGCCTACACCTCGATTCATATTGAGGAGTACGAATCTGAAGCGCGCGACACCAAGCTCGGGCCTGAAGAAATCACGCGGGAAATTCCGAACGTCGGTGAAGACGCGCTGAAGGACCTCGACGAGTTCGGGGTTGTCCGCATCGGGGCAGAAGTTCGCGATGGCGATATCTTGGTCGGCAAAGTGACACCAAAGGGTGTGACCGAGCTGTCCGCTGAAGAGCGGCTGCTCCACGCTATTTTCGGGGAAAAAGCGCGTGAAGTGCGCGACACCTCACTGCGGGTCCCTCATGGCGGCGGCGGCATTATCCAGGACGTTCGGATCTTCACCCGCGAGGCGGGCGACGAGCTGTCTCCTGGTGTTAACATGATGGTCCGCGTCTACATTACGCAGAAGCGGAAGATCCAGGTTGGTGACAAGATGTCTGGTCGCCACGGGAACAAGGGGACCGTTTCGGTCGTTGTGCCGGAAGAAGATATGCCATTCTTGCCAGATGGGACGCCGGTTGACATTCTGCTGTCGCCAATGGGTGTGCCTTCCCGTATGAACATCGGGCAGGTACTCGAACTTCACTTGGGGATGGCGGCCCGCAACTTAGGGATCCACATCGCCAGTCCAGTCTTTGACGGGGCGAACGATGATGATCTGTGGGCAACCGTTAAGGAAGCCGGCATGGCTTCGGACGGTAAATCCGTCCTTTACGACGGCCGCACTGGTGAGCCATTTGAGAACCGGATCTCGGTCGGCGTCATGTACTACCTGAAGCTGGCCCACATGGTCGATGATAAGATCCATGCCCGTTCCATTGGACCTTACTCCTTGGTTACGCAGCAGCCGCTGGGTGGTAAAGCTCAGTTTGGTGGCCAGCGCTTCGGGGAAATGGAAGTCTGGGCCTTGGAAGCTTACGGGGCGGCTTACACCCTGCAAGAGATCCTGACCTACAAGTCAGATGACGTGGTTGGCCGGGTGAAGACCTACGAAGCCATCGTCAAGGGCGAGCAGATCCCGCAGCCTGGTGTGCCAGAGTCGTTCCGTGTGCTGGTCAAAGAGCTGCAGGCCCTGGGTCTGGACATGAAGGTGCTGGATCAGGACAAGAATGAAATCGAACTGCGCGATATGGACGATGACGACGACGATGTTGTATCCGTCGACGCTTTGGCTAAATTTGCCCAGGAGCAAGAGGAGAAGAAGGCAAAGGACGCTGCGGCAGCAGCAACCGATAAGCCGACTTCGGACGAAACCAAGAAATAGGAGGTTAGCCCTTTGATTGATGTCAACAAGTTTGAAAGTATGCAAATCGGCTTAGCCTCGCCTGACAAGATTCGCAGCTGGTCCTACGGGGAAGTTAAAAAGCCCGAAACGATCAACTACCGGACCCTTAAGCCAGAGCGGGATGGGCTGTTTGATGAACGCATCTTCGGGCCGACCAAAGACTGGGAATGTGCCTGCGGGAAGTACAAGCGGATCCGTTATAAGGGAATCGTTTGTGACCGGTGCGGGGTCGAAGTAACGCGTTCCAAGGTTCGGCGTGAGCGCATGGGTCACATTGAGCTTGCCGCACCTGTTTCCCATATTTGGTACTTCAAGGGTATCCCGAGTCGGATGGGTCTGGTTTTGGACATGTCCCCCCGCGCCCTGGAAGAAGTGATCTACTTCGCTTCTTACGTAGTGATCGATCCTGGCGACACGCCGCTCGAGAAAAAGCAGCTGCTGTCTGAACGCGATTACCGCGACAAGCGCGACGAGTACGGCAATAAGTTTGATGCCAAGATGGGTGCCGAAGCGGTCAAGGAACTTCTGCAGAAGGTTGACCTCCCTAAGGAAGTCGCTGAACTGAAGGAAGACTTGAAGTCCGCGCAAGGCCAAAAGCGGACCCGTGCGATCCGCCGGTTGGATATTCTGGATGCCTTCTTGGAGTCTGGTAACGATCCGGCCTGGATGGTCATGGACACGATCCCGGTCATCCCACCAGATTTGCGGCCAATGGTTCAGCTGGAAGGCGGGCGTTTTGCCACGTCTGACCTGAATGACCTGTACCGCCGGGTGATCAACCGTAACAACCGCCTTAAGCGCCTGCTCGATTTGAATGCGCCGAGCATCATCGTGCAGAACGAAAAGCGGATGCTGCAAGAAGCCGTCGACGCCTTGATCGATAACGGGCGGCGCGGCCGGCCGGTCACCGGCCCAGGCAATCGGCCACTGAAGTCCCTGAGCCACATGCTTAAGGGTAAGCAGGGCCGCTTCCGCCAGAACCTGCTTGGTAAGCGTGTCGACTACTCCGGCCGTTCTGTTATCGACGTTATGCCGACGCTGAAGTTTTATCAGTGTGGGTTGCCGCGGCAGATGGCCCTGGAGCTGTTCAAGCCATTCGTGATGCACGAGCTGGTTGCTCGCAACTTGGCTTCTAACATCAAGAACGCACGCCGCAAGATCGATCGCGAAGACGACGACATCTGGGATGTCCTCGAAGACGTGATCAAGGAGCGGCCGGTCCTTCTAAACCGGGCACCAACGCTGCACCGGTTAGGGATTCAGGCCTTTGAGCCCGTCCTGGTTGACGGTAAGTCGATCCGCCTGCACCCACTGGTCTGCGAAGCTTACAACGCGGACTTTGATGGGGACCAGATGGCGGTCCACGTGCCGCTTTCCGATGAAGCGCAGGCCGAGGCGCGCCTGCTGATGCTGGCCGCCCACCACATCCTGGCACCACGTGATGGCAAGCCAATCGTGACCCCGTCTCAGGATATCGTTCTGGGTAACTACTACCTGACGATGGAGCAAAAGGGCCGCGAAGGCGAGGGCATGATCTTCAAGGACACCAACGAAGTGCTGATGGCCTTGCAAAATGGCGATGTGCACCTGCACAGCCGCATCGGCCTGGCCGTTTCGTCCCTGCCAAAGAAGCCTTTCACTGACGAGCAGCGTCACCAGATCATGGTGACCTCCGTTGGCCGGGTGATCTTCAACCAGATCATGCCGGAGGACTTCCCGTACCTGAACCTGGCAACGCAAGACAACATCGTTAACGGGGTGCCGGACAAGTGCTTCCTGAAGCCTGGTGAAGACATTCATGCGTACTTGCGCGACAACCCGATCACCGTTCCGTTCAAGAAGAGCTTCCTGTCCGACATCATTGCCGAAGTGTTCAAGACCTACAAGGTCCAGCGCACCTCTGACTTGCTTGACGACATGAAGACGCTTGGCTACACCCAGGCAACCAGCTCAGGCCTGACCGTCGGGGTCGCCGACGTGCCAGAGCTGGCCGAAAAGCCGGAAATCGTTGATGCGGCCCACAAGAAGGTCGCAACGGTTTCCAAGCAGTTCCGGCGGGGGCTGATCACCGATCAGGAACGCCATGACCGCGTGATCCAGATTTGGAACGACGCGAAGGATGAGATCCAGCAGAAGCTGATCGATGCCTTTGACCCGAACAACCCAATCTCCATGATGAGTGATTCCGGGGCGCGTGGTAACATTTCGAACTTCACCCAGCTTGCCGGGATGCGTGGCCTGATGGCTGCGCCTAACGGTGGGATGATGGAAGTGCCTGTTCTTTCGAACTTCCGTGAGGGCCTGTCCGTTATGGAAATGTTCATGTCGACTCACGGGGCCCGTAAAGGGATGACTGACACCGCGCTGAAGACCGCTGATTCGGGTTACTTGACCCGGCGGCTGGTCGACGTTGCGCAGGACGTCATTGTTCGTGAGGAAGACTGTGGCACCGATCGTGGCCTTGTCGTTTCCGCCATCAAGGAAGGCAACGAAATGATCGAGCCGCTGTACGATCGCTTGGTCGGCCGTTACGCGGCGAAGTCGGTTAAGAACCCTGATACCGGTGATGTGATCGTCAAGAAGAACGAGATGATCGATGAAGACAAGGCGCAAGCGATTGTCGACGCCGGCATTCAGCAGGTGACGATCCGCTCGATCTTTACCTGCAATACGCGCCATGGGGTCTGCCAGAAGTGCTACGGCCGCAACCTTGCGACGGGCGAGCAGGTCGAAGTCGGCGAAGCCGTCGGGACCGTTGCCGCGCAGTCAATTGGGGAACCTGGTACGCAGCTGACCATGCGTAACTTCCATACCGGCGGTGTTGCCGGTGGCGAAGATATCACGCAAGGGTTGCCTCGTGTTCAGGAAATCTTCGAAGCGCGCAACCCGAAGGGGCTTGCCGTGATCAGTGAAGTTGACGGGACCGTTTCAGCAATTGATGAAAATCCGGCTGAACACACCCGTGAGATCACCGTTGAAGGGCAAACCGACACCCGGACTTACAGCGTGCCTTACGCGTCGTCTGTTGCCGTTGCAGAAGGTGATCACGTTGATCGTGGTGGCCGACTGACCGGTGGCTCGATCGACCCGAAGGAACTGATCAAGGTTCAAGACGTTCTGACAACGGAAAACTACCTGCTGGCTGAAGTCCAGAAGGTTTACCGGATGCAGGGGGTTGAAATCGGCGATAAGCATATCGAAGTGATGGTCCGCCAGATGCTTCGTAAGATCCGCGTCATGGATCCAGGCGACACCGACATTCTGCCAGGGACGCTGCTTGATATTGCCGACTTTAAGGATCGCAACCAGGAGACCTTGGTCTCTGGCGGCATTCCTGCTACCGGGCGGCCGGTCCTGCTCGGGATCACGAAGGCGTCTCTTGAGACGAACTCCTTCCTGTCTGCGGCTTCCTTCCAGGAAACCACGCGTGTCCTGACCGATGCGTCGATCCGCGGTAAGAATGATCCGCTGATCGGGCTGAAGGAAAATGTCATCATTGGGAAGATCATTCCGGCTGGTACCGGGATGGCGACCTATCGTCACATGGAGCCAAAGACCGTGGGCACTGTTTCCAACAGCGTCTACTCGATCTCTGACCTTGAGGCGAAGATGAAGGCTGAAGATGCGGCCAAGGCTGACTCGCCTAAGACCGACGACTAACATGAACGAATGAGCGCGCCACTGCCCTTTGCTGATCAGCAAAGGGTGGTGGCGCGCTTTTAGTGTGGCGAGCCTTCACCAGCGCATGATCTGGACGACCACGTAGGCCAGCTCAAGGTGGAACAGCAGGGGGATGGGGCCGGCGTGCAGCCGATAGTGCACCAAGCCGCTAAGGCAGGCCAGCAGCACCCAGATGAGGCCGGCTTGCATTGGCAGGCCGAGGGTGACGACACTGATGGCGAACACATCGGCGCTGCCCATCCCCTCACTGAGCTTGGCGAGTACGCCCAGTCCCAGCAGCCAGGCTGCCCCGATCAGCCATGCGGGATGCGGCGTGAGTAGCGCGACGCCAACGCACCAGACGTCGAAGCGGCGAGCGGGCACCGCCCGCAGGCGCAGATCCCACTGGCCGAAGTAGACTAAGCCAAGGAAAGCCGCGGCTTGCAGCCACTGGGTAAAGCTGAAGAGACCGATCAGAAGCAGACTAATTTGCAGAAATAGCTGCCTGCGCGGCGGCTGAAGCCTCACCAGTAAACCGGTCGCGGCGGCTAGGTAGTAGAGTTGCAGCATGCGCTCACCTCAAAGAAAATATTCCGCAAACGCCTGGAGTTCTCCTTGACATGCGGCGCGCTGAGATAGTACACTATCAAAGGTGCTTTTTTCCAGTCAATTCGGGTTTGCCCGGACGTCGAGCTGGTGAAATACCACTTCGCCGCCGGGCCGGCCATTTTTTATTCTCAAAAAAGAACCGCCTGGATGTGTGGACTTGAAAAACTATATCTGTCGGAATCAGGAAGGAGGAACCTTAGAATGCCAACAATTAACCAATTGGTACGCCAAGGTCGTAAAAGTAAGGTAACGAAGTCGGACTCTCCAGCCCTGAACTTCGGTTACAACAGTAAGAAGAAGTCGCTGACTAACACGCCAGCACCGCAAAAGCGTGGGGTGGCTACTCGTGTCGGCACCATGACGCCAAAGAAGCCAAACTCCGCTTTGCGTAAGTATGCTCGTGTTCGCCTGTCAAACCTCATTGAGGTCACGGCCTACATCCCAGGGATCGGCCACAACTTGCAGGAACACTCGGTTGTCCTGATCCGCGGCGGCCGTGTTAAGGACTTGCCTGGTGTCCGTTACCACATTATCCGTGGGACTCTCGATACCGCCGGCGTTGATGGCCGTATGCAGGGCCGTTCCAAGTACGGTACAAAGCGTCCGAAGAAGTAGTCACTATCCGCTTTGTGCGGTATTTAGGAAGAGGAGGCAATCAGCATGCCACGTAAAGGCAATGTTACAAAACGCGATGTTTTACCTGATCCAGTTTACAACTCTAAGCTGGTCACTCGCTTGATCAATCACTTGATGGTCGATGGGAAGCGCGGCAAGGCGCAAACGATCCTGTACGACGCCTTCGACATCATCAAGAAGGAAACCGGCAACGAACCCGTTGACGTCTTCGAAGAAGCAATGAAGAACGTTATGCCGGTCCTTGAAGTTAAGGCTCGCCGGATCGGTGGGTCTAACTACCAGGTCCCAATCGAAGTTCGTCCGGACCGGCGCACGACCTTGGGCCTGCGCTGGATCGTTCAGTACTCCCGCGCTCGCGGTGAGCACACCATGGACGAACGTCTGGCACGCGAAATCATGGACGCCGCGAACAACACCGGTGCTGCTGTGAAGAAGCGTGAAGACACGCACAAAATGGCTGACGCCAACCGCGCGTTCGCTCACTATCGTTGGTAAGAAGGTTGGCTATTATATCCGTTGGGCTATAGTAGCCACTTCTTATATCCAGCGTTTTTATGAAATTAGACATTTACCAATATTGAGAGGAGTTAACTTTTCACATGGCCAACAAGCGTGAATTTCCGCTGGACCGGACCCGCAACATCGGGATCATGGCCCACATCGACGCCGGTAAGACGACCACGACCGAACGTATTCTGTACTACACCGGGAAGATCCATAAGATCGGCGAAACCCATGATGGGGCTTCGCAGATGGACTGGATGGCCCAGGAACAGGAACGTGGGATCACGATCACCAGTGCGGCGACGACTGCGTTCTGGAAGGACAACCGGATCAACATCATCGACACCCCAGGACACGTTGACTTCACAATGGAAGTTGAACGTTCCCTGCGTGTCCTTGATGGCGCGATCACCGTTCTCGACGGTCAGTCCGGGGTTGAACCGCAGACTGAAAACGTCTGGCGTCAGGCTTCAACTTACAGCGTGCCCCGGATCGTTTTCGTCAACAAGATGGATAAGATCGGTGCTGACTTCAAGTACTCTGTCCAGACCCTGCACGATCGCCTGGGTGCGAATGCCCATGCCGTTCAGCTGCCAATCGGGGCTGAGGACAACTTCAAAGGGATCATTGATTTGATCGAAATGAAGGCTGACCTCTACGACGAAGATGAACTCGGGACCGAATGGGATGTCGTTGATATTCCTGCCGACATGAAGGAAGAGGCTGAACAAGCCCGTGCCGACTTGATCGAAGCGGTTGCCGACGTCGATGACGGCATCATGGACAAGTACCTGGAAGGCGAAGAGATCTCAAACGACGAGATCAAAGCGGCGATCCGTAAGGCAACCATCAACCTGGAATTCTTCCCAGTGCTGGCTGGCTCCGCCTTTAAGAACAAGGGTGTTCAGATGCTGCTTGATGCGGTCGTTGACTACCTGCCATCCCCACTGGATGTTAAGCCGTACAACGCGAAGGACCCAGATACGGGCGAAGCCGTTGAACTGCGTGCCGGCGACGATAAGGACTTCGCGGCTTTGGCCTTCAAGATCGCCACTGATCCGTTTGTTGGTCGTCTGACCTACATCCGGGTGTACAGCGGGACCCTAGAAGCAGGCTCTTACGTGCTGAACGCATCGAAGAACAACCGTGAGCGTGTTGGGCGTCTGCTGCAGATGCACTCAAACCACCGTGAAGAGATCCCTGAAGTGTTCTCTGGTGATATTGCGGCTGCGATCGGCTTGAAGAACACCACCACTGGTGATTCTCTGACCGCTGTTGATCACCCGCTGATCCTTGAGTCCCTTGAAGTGCCAGAACCAGTTATTCAGGTTTCCATCGAGCCAGACTCCAAGGAAGACCAGGACAAGCTGGATGTCGCCTTGCAGAAGCTTTCTGAAGAGGACCCGACCTTTAAGGCTGAGACCAACCCAGAAACTGGCGAAACGCTGATCGCCGGCATGGGCGAACTGCACTTGGACATCATGGTTGACCGGATGAAGCGCGAATTCAAGGTTGCCGCTAAGATCGGTGAACCACAGGTTGCGTACCGTGAAACCTTCACCAAGACTGCCTCCGCTGAAGGGCGTTTCGTTCGTCAGTCTGGTGGTAAAGGTCAGTACGGTGATGTCTGGGTAGAATTCACCCCGAACGAAGAAGGCAAAGGCTTCGAGTTTGAAGACGCCATCGTCGGTGGGGTTGTGCCTCGTGAGTACATCCCAGCGGTTGAAGCTGGCTTGAAGGATGCCATGAAGAATGGTGTCCTGGCAGGTTACCCACTGATCGACGTCAAGGCGAAGCTCTATGATGGGTCTTACCATGAAGTCGATTCCTCTGAAGCGGCCTTCAAGGTTGCGGCCAGCTTGGCCCTTCGCAACGCCGTGAAGGATGCAGGCGCGGTCATTCTGGAACCGATCATGCACGTTGAGGTCGTTGCCCCTGAAGAATACCTTGGGGACATCATGGGCCAGATCAACGCTCGCCGCGGCAGTGTTGAAGGGATGGAGCAGCGCGGGAACGCGCAGCTTGTCAACGCGATGGTACCGTTGGCCGAAATGTTTGGCTATGCGACCACGCTGCGTTCTGCGACCCAGGGCCGTGGGACCTTTACCATGACCTTCGATCACTACACGGCTGTGCCGAAGTCGATCCAGGCTGAGATCATCAAGAAAAACGGTGGCGAGGCTTAATTGCCTGCCGCTTGGGAGTCACGCTTAGGCGTGGCTCTTTTTTCTGATGGTGCCAAAGCCTGGGCCGTCTTGCCTGGGGGCATCGGCTCGCTGAGCGGGTAGCGTCCGGTGCGGCAGCCCCGAGATTTTTGGCAGAAAAAACCGGTCGCCTGCGGGAATGCGGGCGACCGGTTTTGATTTAGTAAGGTTATGCTAGTACAGCGTTCAGGACGGTTTTAAAGTGATTAAGCGCCCACTCTTGGCCCCCTGGGGTGAAGGTCGCAACGGCATCTTGGTGCACGACCAAAGGGTAATTCAGGTTGTAGGCATCAACAGCGGTGTGAAGCACACAGATATCGGTGCAGACCCCGACCAAGTGCACTTCATCAACGCGCCGCTCCCGCAACCAAAGGTCAAGCGGGGTGCCGGCAAAGCTGGAGTAGCGGGTTTTGTCGAACAGGGTCACGTTCTGTTCTTGTTGATGCTGCTGGTACCAAGGCGCAAGCGGACCGTAAAGCTCTCGGCCCCAGGTGCCGCGCACGTTGTGAGGCGGGAACAGTTTGGTCTCAGGGTGGTAGGGATCACCTGGGATGTGGACGTCGGTGGGCAGGTAGACAAACTCACCGGCCGCACGAAACTGTTCAGCAAGGGCGACCAGCCGCGGGGCGATGGCTTGGGCCGGTCCCCCAGCGGTCAGGGCCCCTTCGGCCGCGACAAAGTCATTCGTGTAATCGATAATTAGCAGTGCTTTTGGCATGATCAACCTCCTATGGTTGTTTAGGTTCACTGTAAGGACCTGGCAGGCCTGTGTCAAGACACGGCGGGCGGAATGAAAGAAACGGCCAGTTGAGCACGATAAAGCGCGAGGAAAGGCCGCCAAAACAAACTTTTGCTCGTGAAAAACTTTGAGAAAAGCCAAGAAAAGCCTTGCCACGCGCGGGGCTTTTTTGTATACTATCAAGAGTGCTGTTTGTCCTCGGGGGCAAACTCTGCACTTTTGACTCAATGGTTTGAGTCAGGATAGCGTGGATGTGAGAGGTTGCGACACGCCCGGCCGCTTTGCCACGGGGGCGCGACGGAAATTTTCACGGAGCTAGTCTACTAATGATAATAGACGAAGGAGGTTACACAATGGCAAAACAAAAGATTCGGATCCGGCTTAAGGCTTACGAACACCGGATTCTTGATCAATCAGCAGATAAGATCGTCGAGACCGCGAAGCGCACAGGTGCTTCCATCTCGGGCCCGATCCCGCTGCCGACCGAACGCACGATTTACACGGTGCTGCGTTCACCCCACAAGTACAAGGATTCTCGGGAACAGTTCGAAATGCGCACACACAAGCGCCTGATCGATATCGTTAACCCGACCCCGAAGACTGTGGACGCACTGATGAAGCTCGACCTGCCAAGCGGCGTCGACATTGAAATCAAACTATAATCTTATAGAACTAGGAGGTGTACCCATGGCACGTAAAGGAATCTTAGGTAAGAAAATTGGCATGACGCAAGTGTTCACGGAAAACGGCGAACTTGTTCCCGTTACCGTCATCGATGTAACGCCTAACGTTGTCCTGCAAGTTAAGACCGTTGAATCAGACGGCTACGAAGCAGTTCAGCTGGGCTACGGTGACAAGCGTGAAGTACTTAGCAACAAGCCAAGCGTCGGTCACGCGAAGAAAGCGGACACGACCCCTAAGCGCTTCATTAAGGAAATCCGTGATGTAGCGCTTAGCGATTACGAAGTCGGCAAGGAAGTTAAGGCCGATGAATTTGCAGCTGGCGACATCGTGGACGTCACCGGCATCTCCAAAGGGCACGGTTTTCAGGGTAACATTAAGAAGGACGGCCAGAGCCGCGGCCCAATGGCCCATGGCTCTCGTTACCACCGTCGTCCAGGTTCTCTTGGCGCCATCATCAACAAGGTGTTCAAGGGTAAGAAGCTGCCAGGGCGGATGGGTAATCACACCCGTACCATGCAGAACCTGACCGTTGTTTCGACCGACCTGGAGCACAACGTCATCCTGATCAAGGGTAACGTTCCAGGTGCTAACAAGTCGTTCGTTACCATCCGGTCCGCTGTTAAAGCAGCGGCTAAATAAAGCGAAGGGAGGACATAACTAATGGCAAACGTTACTTTATTCAAGCAAGACGGCACAGAAAACGGCACCGTTGATCTGAACGATGCAATCTGGGCTATCGAACCGAACGAAAACGCCGTGTTTGACGCAGTGCTGATGCAACGCGCTTCCCTTCGTCAAGGTACTCACGCCGTTAAGAACCGGTCCGCCGTTTCTGGCGGCGGCAAGAAGCCGTGGCGCCAGAAGGGGACCGGCCGTGCTCGTCAGGGCTCGATCCGTAGCCCACAGTGGCGTGGCGGTGGGATCGTCTTCGGACCGACCCCGCGGTCATACAGCTACCGGATCAACAAGAAGGTTGCCCGCTTGGCAATCAAGTCTGTGCTTGCACAGAAACTTGCTGATCAGGACCTGATCGTGGTTGACGGCCTGGCCTTCGACCAGCCTAAGACCAAGAACTTCGTCGCTGCGCTGGCAGCGCTGAAGGTCAATGAAAAGGCACTGGTCGTTCTTGAGGCCGGCAATGAGAATGCTGTTCGCGCAGCAAGCAACCTGCCAAACGTCAAGACGATCGCTGCAGACGGGATCAACGTATTGGATGTTGTGGATTACAACAAGCTGATCCTGACCCAATCTGCACTGCAAAAGATTGAGGAGGTGCTGGCATAATGGCTGAAGCACGCGACATCATCCTGCGCCCGATCGTGACCGAGCAGACGATGGCTGACATGGACAACAAGAAGTACACCTTCGAAGTTGCCCGCGATGCCGAGAAGACTGCTGTGCGCCGTGCCGTTGAAGAGATCTTCGACGTACACGTTGCAAAGGTCAACATCGCGAACGTACGCGGTAAAAAGAAGCGCCAAGGTAACTTTGTGGGCTACACCCGCAAGCGTCGGAAGGCCATCGTTACCCTGACCGCCGATTCAAAAGAAATCAAGATTTTTGAAGACTAAAAATCGATAGATAGGAGGAAACAAGCGTGGGCATCATTAAATACAAACCAACGTCAAACGGCCGGCGGAACATGTCTGGTTCAGATTTCGCTGAAATCACCAAGACCAAGCCGGAAAAGACGCTGCTCGAAAGTCAGAGCCACACCGCGGGCCGGAACGCTCAGGGCCACATCACCGTGCGTCACCGTGGCGGCGGTCACAAGCAGTTCTACCGCACGATCGACTTCAAGCGGAATAAGGACGACGTGGTCGCGACCGTTAAGGCGATCGAATACGATCCGAACCGGACGGCTAACATTGCACTGCTTCACTACGAAGATGGGGTCAAGTCCTACATCCTCGCACCGAAGGGCCTGAACGTTGGCGATAAGATCGTTTCTGGTGATACGGTCGACATCAAGCCCGGCAACACAATGCCGCTGAAGAACATCCCTGATGGGACCACGATCCACAACATCGAGCTTAAGCCTGGCAAGGGCGGCCAATTGGCCCGCTCCGCCGGCGCCTCTGCTCAGTTGCTTGGTAAGAACGACGACGGCAAGTACGTCACCGTTCGCCTGGCCTCCGGTGAAGTACGGATGATCCTGGCCGTTAACCGCGCCACGATCGGTGCTGTCGGCAACGAACAGCACGAACTGATCAGCATTGGTAAAGCTGGCCGCAAGCGCTGGTTGGGCTTCCGCTCGACCGTCCGTGGGTCAGTTATGAACCCTAACGATCACCCTCATGGTGGTGGTGAAGGTAAAGCACCAATCGGCCGGCCATCACCACTCTCCCCATGGGGCAAGAAGACCTTGGGTAAGAAGACGCGTGATCACAAGGCGAAGTCCGAGAAGTTCATCGTACGTCACCGCAAGAACAAGTAATTTTTACTTTGAATTACACCGAATAAAGGAGGTCACACAATGGGTCGCAGTCTTAAAAAAGGACCGTTCGCCGATGCACATCTTATGAAGAAGATCGATGCGCAGAAGGATAACGATAAGAAGACGGTCATCAAGACCTGGTCTCGTCGTTCTACCATTTTCCCGAGTTTCATCGGGTACACCATCGCGGTTTACGATGGTCGCAAACACGTCCCAGTTTACGTTTCTGAAGATATGGTCGGTCACAAGCTGGGTGAATTCGTTCCGACACGGACCTTCCGTGGTCACGCTAAGGACGATAAGAAAACAGCAGCACGCTAAGAAAGGAGCACATGATTCATGGCTGAAGAAATCACGTCTGCTACGGCGACGGCTAACACAGTTCGAATCGCGGCTCGCAAGGCGCGCCTGGTGATCGATCTGATCCGCGGCCGCGACGTCGCGGAAGCAATCGCTATTTTGGACTTCACGCCGCGCGCGGGCTCTCCAATTATTTCCAAGGTTCTGAAGTCCGCCATCGCGAACGCAGAACACAACTTTGACCTCGATGCGCAAAACCTTTACGTTAAGGAAGCTTTCGTTAACGAAGGCCCAACCCTGAAGCGGTTCCGGCCGCGCGCCAAGGGTTCTGCATCACCGATCAACAAGCGGACGAGTCACATTACCGTGACCGTCGCTGAGAAAGCCACAAAGGAGGGTTAAGCGTGGGTCAGAAAATTAATCCAATCGGTTTCCGTGTTGGCGTTATTCGCGATTGGGAATCCAAGTGGTACGCTGAGAAAGACTTTGCCAGCTACCTTCACGAAGACATCAAGATTCGGAAATTCATCAATGAAAAGCTTGCGGACGCCTCTGTTTCGACCATCGAGATCGAACGTGCCGCAAACCGCGTGAACATTTCGATTCACACCGCTAAGCCGGGTATGGTTATCGGCAAGGGTGGCGCTCAGGTCGAGGCACTGCGCAAGCAGCTGAATGACCTGACAGGCCGCAAGGTTCACATCAACATCGTCGAAATCAAGAAACCTGATCTTGATGCCAAGCTGGTTGGCGAAAGCATCGCCGCTCAGCTTGAGCAGCGGGTTGCGTTCCGCCGGGCGATGAAGCAGGCGATGCAGCGCACCATGCGTGCCGGTGCCAAGGGCATCAAGACGCAGGCTGCTGGTCGTTTGAACGGGGCGGACATTGCCCGTCGCGAGCACTACGCTGACGGCACCGTGCCGCTGCACACCCTGCGCGCAGACATTGACTACGCCTGGGAAGAAGCCCGCACGACTTACGGTCAGATCGGGATCAAGACCTGGATCTACCGCGGCGAAATTTTGCCGGACAAGCCAAACCGGCAACCTGCGAAGGGAGGCAAATAACCCATGTTAGTACCTAAGCGTGTGAAGCACCGTCGCGAATTCCGCGGCAAGATGCGTGGCGCAGCTAAGGGCGGCCGCAATGTCGACTTTGGTGATTATGGTCTGCAGTCGTTGGAATCCCACTGGATCTCTAACCGACAGATCGAAGCGGCTCGTGTCGCAATGACCCGTTACATGAAGCGTGGCGGGAAAGTTTGGATCAAGATCTTCCCTCAGAAGTCTTACACCTCCAAGGGTGTTGGGGTTCGTATGGGTAACGGGAAAGGCGCGCCATCCGGCTGGGTCGCAGTCGTTAAGCGCGAAAAAGTGATGTTCGAAGTTGGCGGCGTGCCAGAAGCCGTTGCCAAAGAAGCCTTGCGCCTCGCTTCCAACAAGCTTCCTGTCCGTACCAAGATCATTTCTCGTTCGGAAGGAGCTGAGCAATCTAATGAAGGCTAAAGAAATCGCTGCATTAACCACTGAGGAAATGCTCGCAAAAGAAAAGCAGTACAAAGAAGAGCTGTTCAACCTGCGTTTTCAGCAGGCGACTGGTCAACTGGAGAACACTGCTCGGCTGAAGCAGGTACGCAAGAACATTGCGCGGATCAAGACTGTCCTGCGTCAGCAATCACTGAATAAATAAACGGAAAGGAGACTATCACCTTGGCAGAACGTAATTCTCGTAAAGTTTATCAAGGCCGTGTTGTTTCTGACAAAATGGACAAGACGATCACCGTCCAAGTCAACACGACGAAGACGCACCCGGTATACGGCAAGCGTGTCAAGTACTCAAAGAAGTACTATGCACACGATGAAGAAAATGTCGCAAAAGTCGGCGATCTGGTTCAGATCATGGAAACTCGTCCGATGTCTCGCAACAAGCGTTTCCGTTTATTGAACGTGGTCGAAAAGGCAGTTCGTATTTAATTTAAATACGTTTGAAAGGAGGACCAACCCGTGATTCAACAAGAAAGTCGTCTTAAAGTCGCTGACAACTCTGGTGCCCGCGAGTTGCTGGTGATCAAAGTGCTTGGCGGTTCTTACCGCAAGACTGGGAACATTGGTGACATCGTTGTGGCAACCGTAAAACAGGCTACACCAGGTGGCGTTGTCAAAGCCCACGATGTGGTCAAGGCCGTCATCGTGCGCACCAAGTCGGGTGCCCGCCGCACTGATGGTTCCTACATCAAGTTCGACGAAAACGCCGCGGTCATCATTAACGCGGACAAGAGCCCACGGGGGACTCGTATCTTTGGACCAGTCGCACGCGAACTGCGTGACGGCGATTTCATGAAGATCGTTTCCTTAGCGCCTGAAGTCCTTTAATCATTCTGACCAAATAGGAGGTGCGACATGAAAATCAAGACTGGTGATAAAGTTCGGGTCATGCGTGGTAAAGACGCCGGCAAAGAAGGTACGGTAACCAAGGTCCTGCTTAAGGCAGACAAGGTCATCGTCGAAGGCGTTAACATGATCAAGAAACACCAAAAGCCTAACAACGCGAACCCGCAAGGCGGGATCGTGGATAAGGAAGCAGCCATCGCCGTTTCAAACGTGATGCTGCTGGATCCAGAAAGCAACAAGCCAACCCGCGTTGGTGCTGAAATTAAGGACGGCAAGAAGGTTCGGATCGCCAAGAAATCTGGCAAAGAACTGACCGCTGCTGCGCCTGTAAAAACTGATGGGAAGGAGGACTAATCCCAGATGGCAAATCGTTTACAAGAACGCTTTAACAAAGAGATCGCACCGGCACTGGTAGAGAAGTTCAACTACAAGAGCACGATGCAGACCCCGCACGTTGAGAAGATCGTTTTGAACATGGGGGTCGGCGATGCCACACAGAACGCCAAGCTCATGGACGAAGCCGTTGCTGAATTGGCTCAGATCTCCGGTCAACAGCCGCTGATCACCAAGGCCAAGAAGAGTATCGCGAACTTCCGCCTGCGTGAAGGCATGTCGATTGGCGCCAAGGTCACCCTGCGTGGCGAGCGTATGTACGACTTCTTGGACAAGCTGATCAACGTCTCCCTGCCACGTGTGCGTGACTTCCACGGGATCTCTCCTAAGTCCTTCGACGGCCGGGGCAACTACACCCTGGGCTTGAAGGAACAACTGATCTTCCCAGAAATTGATTACGATCAGGTCAACCGCGTTCGCGGCTTGGACGTCGTTATCGTTACCACTGCAAATACTGACGAGGAAGGCCTCGAACTGCTGAAGCAGCTCGGCATGCCTTTCGCTAAATAAAGGAGGGTCACACTTGGCTAAGAAGTCGATGATCGTGAAGAACAACCGGCCTGCAAAGTTCGCAGTGCAAGAATACACACGCTGCCAACGTTGTGGTCGTCCGCATTCTGTTTATCGTAAGTTCAAACTCTGCCGGATTTGCCTTCGTGAATTAGCTCATGCCGGTCAAATTCCTGGTATGCGCAAAGCTAGCTGGTAAACCGAAACCCAGTCAAAGGAGGTTAAATCAATGGTCTTGACCGATCCAATCGCAGATTACTTGACCCGTATTCGCAACGCCAACATGGTGCGTCACGAATCCCTGGTCGTACCTGCATCTAAGATGAAAATCAACATTTCCGAGATCCTCAAGCAAGAAGGCTTCATCCGTGATTACGAAGTGATCGAGGATGATAAGCAAGGCGTCATTCGCTTGTTCCTGAAGTACGGGAAGAACAATGAACGCGTTATTTCCGGCTTGAAGCGCATCTCTAAGCCTGGCCTGCGCTCCTACGTGAAGGCTGACGCTGTGCCGAAGGTCTTGAACGGCCTTGGCATCGCCATCCTGTCCACTCCTGAAGGTGTGATCACCGACAAGGAAGCGCGCGCGAAGAACGTTGGCGGCGAAGTACTCGCCTACGTTTGGTAAGATAAAACTTTAAAAAGGAGGTGCCTCCAAGTGAGTCGTATTGGTTATAAAGCAATCACCGTGCCGGCTGGCGTTACTGTCACCGTCGACGGCGAAAACATCACCGTAAAGGGCCCGAAGGGTGAGATGACTCGCCACTTTGCCCCAGAAATTTCCATGACGCAAGACGGCAACGAGATCAAGTTCGACCGTCCCGACGATTCGTTCAAGGCTGTCCACGGGACAACGCGTGCCAACCTGAACAACATGATCGTCGGTGTTACCGAGGGCTTCAAGAAAAACATGAAGCTGGTCGGGGTCGGCTACCGTGCTCAAAAGCAGGGCGACAAGCTTATTTTGAACGTCGGCTATTCTCACCCCGTTGAAATGACCCCGCCGAAGGGAATCGAATTCGACGTGCCTAGCAACACCGAGATCACCGTTTCCGGGATCTCCAAGCAGGTCGTTGGTCAGTGGGCCGCCGAGATCCGTGCGGTCCGTTCCCCAGAGCCTTACAAAGGCAAGGGGATCCGTTACGTTGACGAATACGTTCGGCGTAAGGAAGGTAAGACTGGTAAGTAGTCTGCCGGTTAATTTCGGGGTGAAGGTTCTCTTCGCCCGTGTCATGCGCCTGGGGCTGCGTCACTGGGCGGCTGAAACTCAGCCGACCTAGTTCATCACCGCCTCAAGCAGCTAATCAAAGGAGTGAACATTGTGATTTCCAAGCCAGATAAAAACAAGACCCGGCAACGGCGTCACGCACGCGTCCGGGGTAAGATTTCTGGTACGAGCGAGCGCCCACGCTTGAACATTTTCCGTTCAAATAAAAACATCTACGCGCAATTAATTGATGACGTAGCGGGTGTGACGCTAGCAAGTGCCTCCACTCTCGACAAAGAAGTATCTGATGACGCAAACAAGACCGAGCAGGCAAAGCAGGTTGGCGAATTGGTTGCCAAGCGCGCCGTTGCTGCTGGTCATAAAGTAGTGGTCTTTGACCGTGGTGGTTACCTCTATCATGGTCGCGTGCAGGCGCTTGCAGAAGCGGCTCGCGAAAACGGCCTTGAATTCTAACAAAGAAGGAGGAAAACCAATCCATGGCATCATATATTGATCCAAACCAACTAGACCTGGAAGATCGCGTCGTGTCGATCAACCGTGTCACTAAAGTTGTCAAAGGTGGTCGTCGGCTGCGTTTTGCATCCATCGCGATCGTCGGCGACAAGCACGGTCACGTCGGCTTCGGGACCGGTAAGGCCCAGGAAGTGCCAGAAGCGATCCGCAAAGCGGTCGAAGACGCCAAGAAGAACCTGATCGAAGTGCCAATCGTTGGCACGACGATCCCTCACGAAGCGATCGGTCACTTCGGCGCTGGTGAAGTTTTGCTTAAGCCAGCCGTTGAAGGGTCCGGGGTTGCCGCCGGCGGTGCGGTCCGTGCCGTGATGGAACTGGCCGGCATCATCGATGTCACCAGCAAGTCGCTTGGCCGGAACACGCCGATCAACATGATCCGCGCGACGATGGACGCTCTTACGCAGCTTAAGACTGTTCAGGAAGTGGCTGAACTCCGCGGCGTATCCGTATCGCACTTGCAAGAACAAAACTAGGAGGGCACATCATGGCGCAATTAAAAATTACATTGACCCGCAGTGCTGCTCACCGGTTGCCTAAGCAACGCAAGATTGTTAAGGAATTGGGTCTGGGCCGTGTCAACAGCTCAGTCGTCAAGCCTGACAACGACGCAACACGCGGTGCGGTTTTTCAGATTTCCCACTTGGTTTCTGTTGAAGAAGTCAAGGACTAATCCATTACGCAAAAAGGAGGTGCCACACGAATGAAGTTACACGAATTAAAACCGAATGACGGTGCACGCCAAGCACGCAAGCGCGTTGGCCGCGGGACTTCCAGCGGTACTGGTAAGACTGCTGGTAAAGGGACCAAGGGTCAACTGGCTCGCCAGGGCGGCAAGACGCGGCTTGGGTTCGAAGGTGGCCAGATGCCACTGTTCCGGCGCATGCCGAAGCGCGGCTTCAAGAACATCAACCGCAAAGACTTTGCAATCCTGAACGTCGAAGAGCTTAACCGCTTCGATGAAGGGACCGAAGTAACCCCAGCCCTGCTAGTTGAGACCGGCTTGATCAAGAACGAAAAAGACGGTATCAAGTTGTTGGGTAACGGCAAGCTGGATAAGAAGCTGACCGTTAAAGTTAACAAGGCTTCCGAAGCTGCCAAAGGCGCAGTCGAAGCAGCAGGCGGTTCGCTTGAGGTGATCTAATGCTGAAAACCCTCGTTAACGCATTTAAGGTCAAGGACATCCGTAACAAGATCCTCTTCACCTTGGGCGTTTTGCTGGTTTATCGACTAGGGGCGCAGATCGCAGTGCCTGGCGTTAATGCTAAGGCCTTGACGCAGGTCGGATCGACCGGCTTGATCTCCTTGCTCGACACCGTTTCCGGTGGCGGGTTAGCCAACTACTCGATCTTCTCAATGGGGGTCTCACCGTACATCACGGCGCAAATCGTCGTTCAACTGCTGCAGACGGACATCGTGCCGAAGTTTGTTGAATGGGGCAAGCAAGGGGAAGTTGGCCGGCGCAAGCTGAACCAAGTGACCCGGTACCTGACCATCTTCCTGGGCTTCTTCCAGGCGGTCGGGATCACAGCGGGCTTCCAGCAACTCTCCGCACTGGGTTTAGTTAAGAACCCAACGATCCAGACGTACGTCGTCATCGGGATCATCCTGACTGGGGGCACCATGCTCCTGACTTGGATGGGCGAGCAAATCACAGACAAAGGGATCGGTAATGGGGTGTCGATGATCATCTTCGCCGGCATCATTGCCCGCCTCCCTAGTGGGGTCGCTTCTCTGTGGCGTGATAACATCACGAACAACGATCCTGCTGATCGCTGGCAGGGCATCCTGTTCATGGTCGCCCTAGTCGTCGTCGTGCTGCTGGTCGTGACCTTCGTGACCTGGGTCCAACAGGCCAACCGGAAGATCCCGATTCAGTACACGCGCCGGGTCGCTGCTTCTGGTAGTGAAAGCTACCTGCCGCTGAAGGTCAACGTGGCCGGGGTGATCCCAGTCATCTTCGCCAGTTCGTTCATTATCACGCCGCAGACGATCCTGATGGCCTTCGCCAAACGGTTCCAAGGTGCCGGCTGGTATGAAACCATGACGAACATCTTCAACATGCAGACGACACCAGGGGTCGTCATTTACACGATCCTGATCGTCCTGTTCACGTTCTTCTATGCTTTTGTCCAGGTCAACCCGGAAAAAGTGCAGGAGAATTTGACCAAGCAGGGGTCATACATTCCTGGTGTGTGGCCTGGCAAGGAAACTGAGAAGTATCTGTCCAGCTTGCTGATGCGGCTGTCGACGGTCGGGGCGTTGTTCCTTGGCTTTGTCGCACTGCTGCCGCAGCTGGCCGCCAACCTTTGGGGCTTGCCTCAAAGCATTGGGCTGGGCGGAACGAGTCTTCTGATCGTCGTGATGACGGCGATCGAACTGGTTCGCCAGCTTGATGGGTTGCTGATGAAGCGCGAGTACATCGGGTTTATCCGCGATGATCTCGTGAAGAATTAGGAGGATCGACATGAATCTCATTTTAATGGGACTGCCTGGTGCCGGTAAGGGGACCCAAGCGGAGCGCATCGAGGATGCGTACCCGATTGCCCACATCAGCACAGGCGACATGTTCCGCGAAGCGATGGCGAACGGTACCGCCATGGGGAAGCAGGCCAAAAGCTACATTGATCAAGGACAGCTGGTTCCCGACAGTGTCGTTGAGGGCATGGTGAAGGAGCGTTTGCAGCAAAAGGATACCGATCAGGGTTTCATGCTTGATGGGTTTCCGCGGACGCTGGCTCAGGCCGAAGCGCTTGAGACCATCACTAAGGAGCTGAATAAGCCCCTCGATGCCGTCATCAATATTGACGTTAAGCCTGAGGTGCTGATCGATCGCCTGTCCGGGCGGTACATCTGCAAGACCTGCGGCGCGACGTACCATAAGCTCTATCATCCGACTAAGGTGGCTGGGACTTGCGACCGTTGTGGCGGTCACGAGTTCTTCCAGCGCGAGGATGACAAGCCGGAAACGGTGAAAAATCGCCTGAAAGTCAACATCGAGGAGAACACGCCGCTGATCGATTTCTATCAGAAGCGGGATCTGCTCTTTACCGTCAACGGTGATCAGGACATTGACTTGGTCTTCGCTGACGTCCAAGCGGTCTTGAAACAACTCAACTAACGCGTCGCCACGACCTGACTGTTTTCAAACGGGTCGAATTATGTTACAATGTCGCGGTATGCGCTGAGGGCTTGCCCTCACCGCGTTTTCGCGTGTGATCCAGACAATTAGGAGGAATTTATTTCGTGGCAAAAGACGATGTGATCGAGATCCAGGGCACCGTGGTCGATACTTTACCGAACGCGATGTTCAAAGTCGAACTTGAAAACGGGGCGACCATCCTGGCCCACGTCTCTGGCAAAATTCGGATGCACTACATCCGTATCCTGCCAGGTGACAAGGTGACAGTCGAATTGTCTCCTTACGATCTGACCAAGGGCCGGATCACCTACCGTTTCAAGTAAGTGTGTGGCCAACCGCTGCACCTAAATTGCCAGACCAAATCGCAGTTCGGCTGCGTTTTCCAAGAGGAGGCTATACATCATGAAAGTACGTCCATCTGTTAAAAAGATGTGCGAGCACTGCAAGGTTATCCGCCGGCATGGCCGCGTCATGATCATCTGCTCTGCTAACCCGAAGCACAAACAGCGCCAAGGTTCATAAACTAAACTAGGAGGTGTCATCATATGGCTCGTATCGCAGGTGTTGACTTGCCCCGCGGCAAGCAAATCGTCATCGCGCTGACCTATATTTATGGGATCGGCAACACGACCGCCCAGAAGATCCTGAAGGAAGCCGGCGTTCCAGAGAACGTTCGCGAAGAAGACCTGACCCCTGACCAGGAAGACAAGATCCGTGCAGCCGTCGACAACGTTAAAGTTGAAGGCGACCTGCGCCGTGAAGTTAACCTGAACATCAAGCGGCTTCAGGAAATTGGTTCGTATCGTGGCATGCGTCACCGCCGTGGTCTGCCCGTTCGCGGTCAGAACACCAAGAATAACGCACGCACTCGCAAGGGTAAGAAAGTTACCATTGCCGGCAAGAAGAAATAAATAAAGGAGGTTAGAATTCGATGGCAGTTAGAAAAACCACTCGCAAGCGCCGTGTTCGCAAGAACATTGAGACCGGCGTTGCGCACATCCACTCCACGTTCAACAACACGCTGGTCATGATCACCGACCCGCGTGGTAACGCGATCGCCTGGTCTTCCGCCGGTGCCCTGGGCTTTAAGGGTTCCCGTAAGTCCACTCCGTTTGCTGCACAGATGGCTGCTGAAGCCGCTGCGAAGGAATCGATGGAGCACGGCATGAAGTCCGTTGAAGTTGCTGTTAAGGGCCCTGGTTCCGGCCGTGAAGCTGCGATCCGTTCCCTTCAAGCAACAGGTCTTGAAGTGACCGCGATCCGCGACGTGACCCCAGTGCCGCATAACGGTTCTCGTCCTCCAAAGCGTCGTCGTGTGTAATTGTTACCCCACCATTTCAAGTTTGGGCAACGTTCACTTCTCGTTTTGAAAGGGGTACAAACTAGATGATCGAATTTGAAAAGCCGAACATCACCAAGGTTGACGAAAGCACCAACTACGGCAAGTTTGTGGTCGAACCACTCGAACGCGGCTACGGGACCACCCTCGGGAATTCCCTGCGGCGGATCCTGTTGTCGTCCTTGCCAGGTGCAGCGGTTTCCAATATCCAAATCGATGGTGTGCTGCATGAGTTCAGCACGATCGATGGCGTACTGGAAGACGTGACCCAGATCATCCTGAACATCAAGAAGCTCGCTTTGAAGATGCATTCGGATGAGGATAAGACCGTCGAGATCGATGTTGACGGCCCGGCCACGGTGACCGCCGCCGACATCGTCACTGATGCTGATGTTGAGGTATTGAACCCCGAACAGTACATCTGCACTGTTGCCGAAGGGGGCCACTTCCACGTTCGCATGACCGTTCGCACCGGTCGCGGCTACGTGCCAGCGGATCAGAACAAGACCGAAAACATGCCGATTGGCGTGCTGCCGATCGACTCGATTTTTACCCCGATCAGTCGGGTCAACTATCAGGTTGAAAGCACACGTGTCGGCCGGCGTAACGACTTCGACAAGTTGACACTTGACGTCTGGACGAACGGTTCGATCTCACCACGCGAAGCGATCAGCTTAGCCGCTAAGATCCTCACCGAGCACCTGGACATCTTCGTTAACCTGACCGATTCGGCGAAGAACGCGGAGATCATGGTCGAAAAGGAAGAAACCCACAAGGAAAAGATGCTTGAGATGACCATCGAAGAGCTCGACTTATCTGTTCGTTCCTACAACTGCTTGAAGCGTGCTGGTATCAACACGGTTCAAGAGCTGACCAATAAGACCGAAGCTGAC
Source organism: Lacticaseibacillus jixianensis (assembly GCF_003946485.1). Lineage (GTDB taxonomy): Bacteria > Bacillota > Bacilli > Lactobacillales > Lactobacillaceae > Lacticaseibacillus > Lacticaseibacillus jixianensis. The sequence goes on from NZ_RHOJ01000003.1 coordinate 30,420, forward strand.
ATGATGAAGGTCCGCAACCTGGGCCGTAAGTCGCTTGAAGAAGTCAAAAACAAGCTGTCTGATCTCGGCTTAAGCCTGCGTAAGGAAGACTAATACTTAAAAGGAGGCCAATCCATGAGCTACCGGAAATTAGGGCGCACCAGCTCCCAGCGTAAAGCGCTGCTGCGCGACTTGACCACCGACTTGATCGTCAAGGAACGCATCACGACGACCGAAGCCCGCGCCAAGGAAATTCGTTCCACCGTTGACAAGATGATCACGCTCGGCAAGCGCGGCGACCTGCACGCCCGTCGTCAGGCTGCAGCATACCTGCGGAACACGATCGCTGACGTCAAGGAAGACGGCGACACTGTTGTTGTTCAGTCCGCGCTGCAAAAGCTGTTTGCTGATGTTGCGCCACGCTATGCAGAACGCAATGGCGGTTACACCCGCATTCTGAAGACCAACCAACGCCGCGGCGACGCAGCACAGATGGTCGTCATCGAACTGGTCTAAGCTTCGGCTTTCCCAGTTCAAAAAATCTAAAACCGAACCGACCCCTGCGGCCGGTTCACTTTGATCATTTGATCGATGGAGCGTTACGATGTTGGCTGCCATCTTGGTAGGGGCTTTGCCCTGAGGTCTTCGGACCTCGCCGAGTCTAGCTTGAGAGCACCGGGCAACCGGTGTCTCCATCTCAAATGATTTTTTTGTACCCAAAATTTGGGGGCCGCGTCGCCAGGTCCGCCGAGTGGAGACATGGCGGCCGCCGCTGAACGGGCGATGCATGGTCCGCCCTGGCGTGAAGGGCGGTCCGCCTTGGTGCGCCGCCTTGCCAAGCCGGGCCTGGTGCGGGAAAATATGGTATCATGTCATAGTTATGTGGGCCGAGTTGGGGCCTACCAGGGCGTGGAATGCGCCAGAGTGGGAGGACGCTTCGTGACAGCAGCCATCGAGATCGAAAATTTGAATTACCGCTATCCTGACGCCAAGCGGCCCGCGCTGCACGACGTCAGTTTGACGATCGCGCAGGGCGAGTGGGTCGCGATCATTGGCCATAACGGCTCGGGTAAAAGCACCCTAGCCAAGAACATTAATGGCCTGCTGGCCCCTGAATCTGGCCGGGTGACGGTTGCGGGCATGCCGCTGAACGAGGCCAACGTCTGGAAGATCCGGGAGAAGGTCGGCATTGTTTTCCAAAACCCAGACAATCAGTTTGTCGGGGCGACGGTGCAGGACGATGTCGCTTTTGGGCTGGAGAACCGGGCCGTGCCGCGGCCAGAAATGCTGACGCGGGTGCACGATGCCTTGGTGCAGGTCAACATGCTTGAATTTGCCACTCGCGAGCCGGCGCGCCTTTCCGGCGGGCAGAAGCAGCGCGTGGCGATCGCCGGGATCATCGCGCAGCGGCCGGACATTATTATCCTTGATGAGGCTACGTCCATGCTCGATCCGGCCGGTCGCAGTGAAGTGCTGGCCCTGATCGAGCAGCTGCAGGCGCGTTCGGCGATGACGGTGGTCTCGATCACCCACGACGTTGACGAGGCGGCTTCGGCCGACCGGGTCGTGCTTTTGAATGACGGCGAGATCGTGGAGCAGGGGACCCCGGCGGCCCTTTTTACCCACGGTGAGGAACTGCTGTCTCTGGGCCTCGACGTGCCTTACCCGGAGCGGCTGAAGGCGGCCTTGCGCCGCCGTGGGGCCAAAATGCCGGATGGCTATCTTGATCAGGAAGGGCTGGTGAAGTACCTGTGGACATTACATTCGACCATGTGAGCTTCACCTACCAGGCGGGAACGCCGTTTGCCGGTGACGGCTTGAAAGACGTCACGACGACCATCAAAGACGGCTCCTACACCGCCATCATTGGCCACACTGGCTCAGGGAAAAGCACGCTGCTTCAGCACCTTAACGCGCTGCTAAAGCCGACTGCCGGCACGGTGACGATTGGCGATCGGGTCATCACCAATGAAACCAACAACAAAAACCTGAAGCCCATTCGCCGCGAGGTCGGGATGGTGTTCCAGTTTGCGGAAAACCAGCTCTTTGAGCAGACCGTGGCCAAGGATATTGCGTTTGGCCCGACCAACTTTGGGGTCCCGGCAGAAGAGGCAGAGAAACAGGCGGCGGCAATGGTCGCGCTGGTTGGGCTGCCCCCAGAGGTGCTTGAGCAGTCACCCTTTGACCTTTCAGGCGGCCAGATGCGCCGCGTCGCGATCGCCGGGGTGCTCGCGATGAAGCCGTCGGTGCTCGTGCTCGACGAGCCCACTGCCGGTCTTGATCCGGCGGGGCGCGCCGAGATGATGACCATGTTCAACCGGCTGCATCAGGAGCAAGGGCTGACCATTGTGCTCGTGACCCACCAGATGGACGATGTCGCCGATTACGCCGATCACGTCCTGGTCATGGATCAGGGGCGGTTGGTCAAGGAAGGCACCCCGCGGGAGATCTTCCAGGACGCGGACTGGCTTGCCGACCACCAGTTGGGCCTGCCGAAAACGGCGGCAATGGCGCGGCGACTGACCGCGCAGGGCTTTCGCTTTGACCCGCTGCCGTTAACGACCGCGCAGTTGGCCGACCAGCTGCTGCCGCAGATCGGAGGCCCTGCCCATGACTAAATTGCTACTGGGGCGCTACCTCCCAGGTGATTCCTGGGTGCACAAGCTAGATCCGCGCACCAAGCTGATGGCCAGCTTCTACTACATCGGCATCATTTTCCTGGCCAATAACTGGCAGACGTACCTGTTGATGTTCATGGCGACGATGGTGATGGTGGCGGCGTCCAAAATCAAGTTGGGGTTTTTCCTGCGCGGCGTGCGGCCGATGATCTGGCTGATCCTCTTTACTGTGATGCTGCAGGTGTTCTTCACCAAAGGCGGTGCTACCTACTGGTCGTGGGGGTGGCTCGCGATCACGCAGTACGGGCTGACCAACGGGGCGTTCATCTTCATGCGCTTTGTGTTGATCATCTTCGTGTCCACGCTGCTGACGCTGACAACGCAGCCGTTGTCCCTAGCCGACGCGGTGGAATCGCTCCTCAAGCCGCTGCGGGTGCTGCACGTGCCAGTTACCGAGCTGGCCTTGGTCCTGCAGATCGCGTTGCGCTTCGTGCCGACGTTAATGGATCAAACCACCAAGATCATGAATGCCCAGCGTGCCCGCGGCGTTGATTTTGGCTCGGGCAACCTGTTCCAACAGATGAAAGCCGTGGTGCCGCTGCTCATCCCGCTGTTTGTCGACAGCTTCGGCATTGCCGAGGATTTAGCCACCGCAATGGATGCCCGCGGCTATCAAGGCGGGGACGGCCGCACGAAGTACCGCGTGCTCCAGTACCACCGAAAGGACATCGTTGCCGGCATGATCATGGCCGGCTTGACTATTGCCCTGATTTTCTTGAAAGCATAGACGGGGTCTCGCGCCGATTGCGAGGCTTTTTAGGAGAGACAATCGTGACGCATTTCAAACTCACGCTCGCATATGACGGCACTAACTTTGCCGGCTACCAGATCCAGCCGCACCAGCGCACCGTTCAGGGCGTCTTGCAAAAGGCGTTAGGAAAAATGGCCAAGGTGCCGGCGATTCACGTTGACGGGTCCGGCCGCACCGATTCTGGGGTGCACGCCTTGGGGCAGGTCGTGTCGTTTGATTACCCAGGGACCCTGCCGGCCCGGTCGATGATGCTGGCAATGAACTCGCTGATGCCGCTGGACATTGAGATCCTGAATGCCGAAATCGTCCCCGCCACTTTTCACGCGCGCTACTCGGCCAAGGGCAAGCGGTACCGGTACCGCGTCGCCCGCGGGCGGTTCACCGATCCCTTCAAGCGGCTGTACACAGGCCACTACCCGTACCAGTTGGACGTGGCCCGGATCCGCCTAGCGCTTCAAGACGTCGTGGGAACCCACGACTTCACGAGTTTTGCTGCCAGCGGTGGGGTGATCGAGGATAAGGTGCGGACGATCTACGAAGCAACGGTGCAAGATGACGCCGCCAACAACGAGCTGATCTTCGAGTTTTACGGCAACGGCTTTTTGTACAACATGGTGCGCATTATCGTGGCGACCCTGCTGGAGATCGGCAATGGCCGCCGCGATGTGCACGACTTTTTGCGCCTGTATGAGGTCAAGGACCGCCAGCAGGCCCGCGGCACGGCACCGGCGTCAGGCCTGTACCTCAAGGAGGTCTATTACTGACTAGGCCAGTGCGAGAGCCGCAAGCATTAGTCAGTCCGCAAACGGGTCGTGCGCGCAATTCAGCGCGCCGGCTGGATTGATAAAGAGTGGGGTCGGTGCGGTTAATCGCGCGTTGACTTTTCGCCGGAATTTTGATAAAGTAGTCGCTGGTATTGTTTGCCCCACATAAGCCCCGGAAACTTATAAGGTGTCAAACAGCACAGAATATTGGAGGAAACAAATCGTGCGTACAACATATTTGGCTAAGCCAGGTGAAATCGAACACAAGTGGGTCGTTATTGACGCCACTGATATTAGCCTTGGCCGTTTGGCCTCGGCTGTCGCAACCATCCTGCGTGGCAAGAACAAGCCGACCTACACCCCGAGCGTTGACGTTGGCGACAACGTGATCGTGATCAATGCAGGTAAGCTTAAGCTGACCGGTCGGAAGGCTAGCGACAAGATCTACTACCACCATTCACAGCATCCAGGTGGCTTGAAGCATGAAGTCGCAGGGGACCTTCTTAGGGACAACCCGGCTCGCCTTGTCGAATACGCTGTCAAGAAGATGCTGCCGACCAAGAATACACTTGGCCACCAGCAATTCCTGAAGCTTCACGTCTATGCCGGTGAGGATCACCCTCACGCCGCACAGAACCCTGAAGTACTCGACATCAAGAACCTAATTTAAGGAGGACACAACTGTGGCAGAAGTAGCATATAGCGGCACAGGTCGCCGCAAGAATTCCGTTGCCCGGGTCCGCTTGGTTCCTGGCACCGGTAAGATCACAATGAACGGCAAAGACGTTCACGATTACCTTCCGTACGAAAACCTGATCCTCGACTTGACCCAGCCTTTCGGTATCACCGAAACGACCGGTTCATACGATGTTCTGGTTAACGTCAACGGCGGCGGGTTCACCGGCCAAGCCGGCGCCACTCGTCATGGCATCGCACGGGCACTGCTGAGTGTTGACCCGGATTTCCGCGGGCCCCTCAAGCGTGCCGGCATGCTCACCCGTGACCCACGGATGAAGGAACGTAAGAAGTACGGTTTGAAGAAAGCCCGCAAGGCGAGCCAGTTCTCAAAGCGTTAATCTTTCGTTCATTACAAACGAAATACAACGAAGCGGTGCTCACGAGAGTGCCGCTTTTTTGGTGGCTAGCGTTGCTGCCGAGGCTTGCGGCGGAAGGGGAATTTGACAGCCTGCGAGATCTGGATGGGATATGGTAAAATACACGCGGAGGTAGCACGATGACGCAACCGTTGATCTCGGTGATCATGCCCGTTTATAACGCAGAAAAATATTTGGCGGCAGCCTTGGACAGCCTGCTGGCGCAGGATTACCGCAATTTCGAGGCCCTGTTGATTGACGACGGCTCAGTCGACACCAGCCCGGTGATTTTGGCCGCGTATGCGCGCCGGGATCCGCGCATCAAAGTGACCCGGGTCCCCAATGGGGGGCAGGCCGCCGCGCGCGCGGTGGGGTTGACGCAGGCACACGGCCGCTACATCACCTTTATGGACAGCGATGACCTGGTCCTGCCCACCTGGCTGGCCACCTTGGCTGCGGCCATTGGCGGCGCTGACATGGCGGTGGTCAACTACTACACCTACCTGAGTGCCACGAAGTCGCGGTTCACCAAACCGTTTGCCGCGAAAAGTTTCAGTGCGACCGGGGATGAGCGGTACCGCCTGTGGCTGGAGGACAAGGACCTGCGCGGCTACTTGTGGAACAAGCTGTTTCGCGCCGGGCTGTTCACCCCCGCGCTGCCGGTGGCCGCCTTTAACCTGATGGAGGATGCTTACCTGATCGGGCAGCTAATGCCGCGGATCACACGCATCAATTTCGTTGACGAGCCGGTGTACTGCTACCGGCTTAATCCCGGCAGTGCGGTGTACGACAAGTTCCAGCGGGCGGACTTGTTGGCCATTCATCAGCTGGGTGCGCTGTACCTGCAGGTCGCTGAAGCAAAGCCAGGGCTGGCGCCGGTGGCGGTGCGCAAGTACGCGGCGCTCAGCCTGTTTGTCCTGAGCAAAATGAACCCTGCCGAGCTGATTCAAAATTGGGGTTACGTGCAGCAACTGGGCAGCGTGCTTGGCGACTACTCACGGGTGTTTGCCCGCGAGGTGGACGCCAAGGCGGCCGCCAGTCTGACGCGGCCGAAGCCGGTCAAGCTGAGTGGCAGTCTGCACGGCCACCTGGCGGCCTGGTCTGAATTGATCGGCCTGCCAAGCATGCGGGACAAAGCCGGCGACCTGGACGAGTATGCCCAGGGCGATTCGGATCGTAGTTAAGGGTTCGGCCATCAACTGGCTGACCCTTTTTTGATTGCGTACTTGACCCCAACGCGCCACAAAAACGCCCCTGCGTCGCGATTCATGGCCTGAATCGTGATGCAAAGGCGCCTGCGGGCTGATCGCCGCTCGGGTGAGCCGCTCAGTTGTTCGGGTAGATGGTTCTCAGTGTGGTCAGGTCTGCGGGGGCCAGGCCAGTGCGGCCCTCGTCCATAGGGTACATGACCGAGGTGCGCCTGCCGCTGTGGCCCAGCCCCAGCGCGTGGCCAATCTCATGCAGGGCGACTGAGACCTTCACGGCGCCCTGATAGGCAGCGTTGAACTCCGCCTTGGCGTGGTTGACGCCGGTGCGTGAAAGCTTGCTGTAGATCACGGCAGGCCCGCCTTCGCCAAGCTCGACGGTCGGTTGATCGTCGGGGATCGGTTTGGTGTAGGTCCCAAACGTGATGTGGTTGCCGAAGGTCGATGAGGCGCCGGGCGTGAGGGTGACAACGCCGGCGCGGTTGTAAATCGTCGCGGCCTGCGTAAAGGCGGTGCGCACGCGGGCCGGGGTGCCGGGTTCAAAGCTGTAGGTGTAGCGGCTGCTCAGTTTGATGCCCTTGACCGCTGCCTCGATGGGCGTTGCGCCGGTTTGGGCCGGCGCGCTTGGCGGGGTGGCAGTGGCGGCTTGGCTGGCCGGGGTGCGGTTAGCCAGCCCGAGACGCTTGGTTGCGGCGTCCGCCAGGCGGGCGCCAGTTGCGGTTGCCCAGGTGACACCCGCCTGCACGGCGTCCTGAGCGGCGCGGCGCGTGGCGCTAGGCAGGGGACTGGCCTGGCTGTAAATGGCGAACCCGGCGATCATGACGGTGAGCGCGGTGAGTATCCCTTTGTGGCGCATCCGCCAGCTTCCTTTTAACGAGATGCCTTCTATCTTAGCAGAAAAGGGGCCTGCTTGGGGGAGGCAGAAGAAATCCTTAAGAATGGAGCGCAATCAGGCACTGGTCCGAGTCGGGACAAGTGCTTTTTGGTGTAGAGGAAGTTTAAAATCGGGGTGGATCGGGTTGCAGGCGCGCGGCGGCGGGCGGCCGCACGCATGGCTTGGCTGACAATGGTACAGGAACGCGCCGACCAATAATACAGCAACGCCAGACGCGACTAAGAATCTGGATAGATATGGGTGTGTTACAACCGACAAAAGGGGCTATAATAAGAATGTACAGCGCTTACATCTAGATTGGGAACGACGTTGGATATTTTTATTAAATACAGATCGTTAAATTAGGTAATACAGACAACGTGGAGGGATAGCAATGGTTGCAACGATTAGTGGTTCAGATGCAGTTCTCAAGGTCATTGAGTCATGGGGCGTCGATCACATCTACGGTTATCCGGGTGGCTCGTTTGATTCAACAATGAACGCCCTGCACAACCAACAAGATAAGATCAAGTTCATTCAGGTGCGCCACGAGGAGGCCGGGGCGCTGGCCGCCTCGGCGGATGCGAAGTACACCGGTAAGATCGGCGTGTGCTTTGGGTCTGCCGGCCCTGGTGCCATTCACCTGCTCAACGGCTTGTACGATGCCAAGATCGATCGGGTGCCGGTGCTTGCCCTGGTCGCCCAGGTGCCGTCTACCAACATGAACATTGATTATTTCCAGGCGATGAACGAAGAGCCGGCCTTCACGGACGTTGCGGTGTTTAACCGCACTGTGATGACGGCCAAGAGCCTGCCTAAGGTGGTCGACGAAGCCATTCAGGCTGCCTATGAGCAGCGCGGCGTGGCCGTTGTCACCATTCCCAAGGACTTTGGGTGGGCGCAGATCCCGGATACCTATGTGACTAACGCCAATACCCAGATCAAGCCCTATACCGTGGCCCCGGATCCCGCTAAGATCGCCGAAGCGGTGAAGATGATCCAAGCCGCCAAGGGCCCAGTCATTTACTTCGGCCTGGGCGCAAAAAATGCGCGCAAGCAGCTGATGAAGGTCTCCGAAGAATTCAAAATGCCGCTGATTTCCTCCGTCCTGGCCAAGGGCATCCTCGATGAGGATTATCCCGCGTACATGGGCTCAGTGGGCCGGGTCGCCCCCAAGCCTGGGGTGGAAGCTGCGATGGCGACGGACCTCATTCTCTGGGTCGGCAATGATGTGCCTTTTGCCAGCGTGCTGTTCTCGCCGAAGACCAAGGTCATTCAGATCGATATCGAAAGCAGTAAGCTGGGCAAGCGGCACCACGATGACCTCGCCATTTTGGCCGATGCCAAGTTGGCGTTAAAGGCGCTCGCCAAGGCGGGTAAAGAACGCAAACCGACGCCGCTATATGAGGCCTGCCTGGCCAACAAGAAGAACTGGACCGCCTGGCAGGATTCCTTCAAGGATTCAGCCGAGACGCCAGTGCGGCCAGAGCCGATCTACGACGCACTGAATCATGCGGCCTCTCCTAAAGCCGTATTTGCCGTCGATGTGGGGAACACCAACATCTACTTTGAACGGCTGGTTGATATTAAGCACACCCAGAAGTGGAGCACGTCCGGCAAGTACGCGACGATGGGGTGGGGCCTGCCAGCGGCGATCTCCGCCAAGCTCTCGTTCCCGGACCGCGATGTTTACAGTCTTTCCGGCGATGGGGCGTTTGCGATGATGTGCGAAGAGCTCCTGACGCAGTACAAGTACAAGCTGCACATCGTCAACATCGTCTTTTCGAACCAGACGCTGGGCTTCATTGAGGCCGAGCAGCGCGATGACAGCCACCAGCCGCTTTCTGGGGTGGACCTGCCGGATACCGACTGGGCCAAAGTCGCAGAAGGCATGGGGGCCAAGGGCTTTACCGTCCGGAGCAAGGCAGAATTTGAAGCGGCCCTAGAGGCTGCCCAGGACACGGACCTGCCGGTGGTCATCGACGTTAAAATGACGGGCAAGATGCCATTCACGACGCAGCACATGTTCCTTGATCCCGCCTATCAGGATCAGAAGCTGATCGATGGTTTTGTTAAGCAGTATGATGCCCAAGCGCTGCGGCCGCTGCGCGCGTTCTTGAAGGAAGCCAAAGCAAAGCAGACGCCAGACGTGAAGCCGGGCAAGGCCAGCAAAGCGCAAAAATAGGCCTGGACGGCGGCCAGCAAAAAGGCCTCGCGCGCGGCGAGGCCGTCATTGAGGTTTGACTGAGCGGCGGTAAGCGGTTGGCGATTGGCCGAAAGCGCGTTTGAAGTGCCGATCAAAGTTGGCCGGGTTCTTGTAGCCGACCGCCAAGGCGATGTCGGCCACGTTTTGGGTCGTTAACTCCAGGAGCTTGCGGGCTTGGTGCATGCGGATGAACCGCAGCTGCTCGGTGAATGAGCGGTGGTAGAGCTGGCGAGTCAACCGCGAGAAGTAGTTTGGCTCGTAGCCAAAATGTGTTGCCGCCGAAGCAAGCGTGACCTTGGCGAGATTGGTGGTCATGTAGTTCAGGATCACCGCCGCCTGGTGCGTGCGCGGCGCATACCGCACGGCCTCCTCCGGGAAAGCCGACTCGATGATCATCATCGCGTTAAACTTAGCCCGGGACAGCTCGGTCAAAAGCAGGTGCGCAAGCGTGCTTTTCTCGTAGTTGAGGACCGCGTCCGTGGGCGCTGTTTCTTCAAGGCGCTTTAGCTGGTCGCAGTAGCCATCGCACAGGCGGTGGTCGATGCGCCGAAAGACGATGTGGGCGTCCTCTGCGGTTGCCAGCATCGAGGCGATCTGCTCGTTGGGGCCAAAGTCGGAATCCTTGGCCATGGCGATCTGAAACACGCGGACGTCAAGCGGGGTGCCGGCAAGCGGGAGCAAGTCGGCCCCTTGGCTGGCGCGCAGCAGGACGATATCGCCTGCGCGCAGGTCGAGTGAGCGCGCGGGCAGGCGCATTTCGCAGGCACTGCGGCACTGAACGATGGCAAAGGGGATGCGCGAGGTCGCACTCACCGGGGTCGATTCGACTAGCTTCAGATGCTGGGGCTTATCGCCCGTAAAAGTTTGTAACATAGTGTCCCTCCGCCTTTCAGAATAAGCGAGCGCGGAGGTGGACGCAACTAAAGGAGAGGAAATCATGGCTAAACCAGAATTTGACGGTGCATACATTAACATGGCGACGGGGCGCCTGTCGCTGCTTGAGGTGCAGCAGATCTTCAGCACTATTCCGTTTGAGGTCGACTTGATCGACCACGCGGATCACTTCAGTTGGTACTCGAACAAGCCCAACCGGGAGCACGTGCGCCGCCCGGATGAACTTGGGGAAAACGTGCAGGACTGCCACCCGGCCAAGGTCTGGCCCATCGTGAAGGGCATCATCGACAGCTTTAAGGACGGCTCGCGCGATTCTGTCGCCCGGCCGCTGACCATGCACGGGCACCGCGTCTACATTCAGTACTATGCGCTGCGCGATGAGGACGGAAACTACCTAGGAACAATCGAGTTCACCGGGAGCGTTGAACCCATCCTGCAGGCCTACGAAAAGGGCGGCTGGTCCGATGCGGCGACCGGTGCCTCCAAGGCGGATGGCCAGACCGGTCAGCCCGACGCGTCCACTGGCGCGTCGGCAACCGAAGCCCCCGCCGCTGCCCCTGATGCCTCAACTGGGGCGTCGGAAGAAACCGCAGCGCCGGCGGTTGATGCGACGACGGGCGCGTCTGAGGAAGAAGCCGCCCCAGCGAAGCCCGATGCCTCGACCGGCGCTTCCGAAAGTCAGCCGGCGGGCACGGATCCGCAGGCCGGCCCGTTCACCTACGACCTTTAAGATGAAGAAGCTAGTCAGAACGTTCCACGCGCTGGGGACCCGCATTCGGCTCACGGTGTTCGGCGAGCTGGACGATGCCCCGTTGCAGGCCGCGGCGACCCTGATCCAGCGCGAAGAAGACCGCTTGACGGTCAACCGGCCGGTATCCGAAGTGATGGCGGTCAACCACGCCGCGGGCAGCGCGGCCGTGCCGGTGTCAACGGCGACTTATCAGCTGATCGCGGCGGCGGTCGCGGCCAGCCGTGAGCATTATGGGTTTAACGCGCTGATCGGCCCGCTGGTCAAGCTGTGGCGGATCGGGTTTCCTGGGGCCAACGTCCCGGCGGAAGCGGCCATTCAAGCCCGCCTTGCGCTGTGTGATCCTGCGGCCGTGGCGCTGACCCCAGCGGCCCACAGCGTGGCGTTGATGCGCCCAGGGATGGAGCTGGACCTTGGCGGCATCGCCAAGGGGTTCATCGCCGATCAGATCAAGACCCTGTGGCAGGCATACGGCGTCACTGCCGGCATCATCGACCTCGGCGGCAACTTGCTGCTGGTCGGGGAGTCGCCGCGGCGCGCTGATGGGCAGTGGCTGATCGGGGTCCAGGATCCGGCCAAGCGGCGCGATGAGGACCTCGGCACGACGGCGGTGCCGGCGTGTGCGGCGGTCACCTCGGGGATCTATGAACGGTTTTTGATCAAAAACGGACAGCAGTACCACCACTTGCTCGACCCGCGGACCGGCTATCCCTTGCAAACTAAGCTGGCCGGGGTGACCGTCTTCACGCAGACGTCGCTGCAGGGCGAGCTTGAAGCCAAGCGTCTGTTCTTCCATGGCGGCGTGCCGGCCGGCTGGCTGGATGACCCGGCGCACCTCGGCGCGGTGTTTGCATACCAGGATGGGCACCATGAGACCAGCGGGGTCACGTTTTTGTGAATAGATTGGACTATAAAGAGGCTGAGACACAAAGCGGTTTTAGCCCAAAACGCAAGCGTCCCAGCATCACGATTCGTACTTCGAATCGCGGTGCTGGGGCGTTTGCGTGTCTGGGCGTTGCTTTGTGGAACGCGACTAGGGGTAATTTGTCTTGCTCACCTTTTTGGCGTCTTGACCATGTCGACGTGGGGGATGCCGTCTTCAAGGTACACCGCAGAAACCGGGCTGAAGCCAAACTGGGCGTAGAAAGCGCGCAGGTAGTTTTGCGCCTGGATCTTGATCTGTTGGTGCGGTGCGATCGTTGCCAGCTGCGCCAGCACCGCTTGGATCAGCTGCCGGCCGTAGCCGTGGCCGCGGTACTCCGCGGGCACCAGCACGCGGCCAAAACTTACCGAAACGCCGTCGTCGTGGGGCACGATCCGGGCGTAGGCAGCGAGCTTGCCGCCTTGCCGCAGGATGACGTGTTGCGCCGCCCCGTCTTTGGCGTCGATCTCTTGGTAGGGGCAGTGCTGCTCAACCACAAACACGCGCACCCTGGCCGCCATGATCTCGATCAGTTCTGCAGGGGCGAGGGCGGCGGTTCGTTTGATTTCCTCTGTGAGCATCGTGCATCCTCCGCTTCGTGAGCTTCATTGCCCTGCATGGTAGCATAACTCACTGCCCGCTTCAACTCGGCGCGGCGCCAGCCAAGCCCTGCTCGGCCGCCCCGACGCGGCGTGGAAACGATCACGAAAAGGGTAAAATAGTTAATGACATCGTTTTCATTTTCGCGTATTCTAGGATTAGAGAGGGGTGGGAAGATGAGGATGAGAATGCTGATTTTACCGTTGGCGCTCCTTGTGCTGGCGGCCTGTGGGCAGGGACAACGGCAGTCTTCAGCCGCCCAAACGAGCACGACCAAGTTCGCCACGGCGGCCACGACCAAGGAAGCCGCGGTGAAACCACTCGGCGCTGATGATGACGCGCAGATCAGCCGCCGGTTGGACGTTTTGAAAGACTACACGGAAGACCAGGTTCCGGGGGCGAAGTTTCCCGAGTTTAGTCCCTTCAGTGCCAGTGCCGGGCTCAACACGGCGATCACCGGCGATCCCGGCGACTACACCCTTTATCTGAGTACCAGTGCGCAGGAGCTAACGCCGCATGAAGCACCACTGGCACTGCACAAGGCGACCCCGACAAGTACGGCAGCGGCCAATGAGGCCTATGCGAAGATGGGCTATCAATCCCTTGCTGGAAGCCAGCCGCAGACGCTGGCAGGGGCGATCAAGGCCGTCGTCCGAAGGGATAAGCGGGCCACGGCAGTGATGTGGCTTCATGGCAAGTACTCGGTCACGGTGCGCTCGACCGCCCATGATCTCGCCGCGGCTAAGGCCCTAGCCACCCAGGTCGAGGCACTGCTGGCCCAAAATCCCTTGCCCAAGACGGAAACGCACGGGGCGGTCGTACTGACCGTCGAATCCCAGCAGGGGCGGACCAATCTCGTCAGCTGGCGCGAAGCCAGCGCGTATTACAAGATCAGTGGGCACAAGGCGATGACCGTGCTAAAGCTGGCCATTGCCATCAGTTAAGGGGCCAATCAATGCGCGGCTTGGGCTGCGCATTTGTTGTCCGCAGCGATTTTAAATTGATTGTCAGGAGGGCGTAGATGCTCGAATTAGCAGGCATTACGAAAAGCTTCGGCGGCCAGATCGCCGTGGCGGATGAATCGTTCACGGTCGCACCCGGGGAGATCATGGGGCTGATCGGTCAAAATGGGGCGGGCAAAACCACCACGTTCCGCATGGTGCTGGGGTTTATCCGCCCGGACCAAGGTGAAGTGCGGTGGGCCGGTAAGCCGATCGCCCAGATCGACCGCGACATTATTGGCTATCTGCCGGAAGAGCGCGGCCTGTACCCGAAGATGACGGTAGCGGATCAGGTTCAATTCTTTGGCCAGTTGCACGGCATGAGCAAGGCGCAAGTCGCCGCCGCCCTGCCGGAGTGGATGGCCCGCTTTGAGGTCAAAGGCAAGCCGACCGACAAGGTCAAGGATCTGTCCAAGGGCAATCAGCAAAAGGTGCAGCTGATTTGCACGCTGATTTTTCAGCCGCGGTTGTTGATCTTGGACGAGCCGTTTTCCGGCCTGGATCCGGTCAATGCCAGTTTGCTCGAGGACGGGATCCACGCGCTGCAGCAAAGCGGGGCGGCCATTATTTTCTCTAGTCATGACATGAGCAACGTGGAGGCGTTGTCCGATCACCTGGTGATGTTGAAAAATGGGCACACCGTGCTGTCCGGCACAGTTGCCGCTATTCGCGAGGCGTACGGGCGCACGCGCATTACCCTCGAGCAGCCCGGTTTGGACGAAGCCGCGCTGCGCGCCCTGCCAGGCGTGGTCGCCGTCGTGCGGCGCGGCGAGCACTACACGCTTCGGCTCAGTGATCCGGCGGCCGGCCGGGCGATTTTTCAGGCCGTCAGCCAAGGGGGCTACATCCCGGAATTTTCGCAGCAGGCGCCGGATCTGGACGAAATTTTTCGGCTGAAAGTGGGTGAAGCTGATGCGTAAGCTGAATTTGATCGCGGGCCAAGTCCTGAAAAAGAACCTGCGCGGCTACTCTTGGTGGCTGATGGTCCTGATGCCGCTGCTTGCTGGAGTGGTCATCGGGGGGATCGTCTGGTACATGACGTCGACCCAGGCGCCGGCCCGGGTCGTGGTGGTGGCGCCGCAGCCGGTGGCGGCGGCGCTGCAAAAGCAAAGCAGCAGCGAGCAAAAGTACGTGCCGATCAGCAGTGAGGCCAAGGGGCAAAAGCAGCTGGCCGCGGCCACAGCAGATGGAATGCTGGTCCTGAAAACCACGGCGCAGGCGAAATTGTACCGGCGCGATGACGGCCAAAGTATTTCCACCGCCGCGCTTACCCAATCGCTTGCGGGGCTTAACACCATGGCGGTCGCGCAGTCATTGGGGTTATCCGCGAAGCAGCTTGGCCAGCTGCTGGCGACGCCGCGGGTGACGACCAAGGCGGTGGCCTTCACGGACAGCGGCAAAATGACCGCAACGGCCGGCAAGAGCGACGCGCTCAAGCAGGGGCTGTCCACCGTGGTGGGCTTCTTGATGTACCTGTTCTTGATGAGCTACGGCAGCATCATTGCCGCCGAGATCGCCACGGAAAAAGGCTCGCGGATCGAAGAATCGATCCTGGTGGCGATCCGCCCACGGACCCAATTTTACGGTAAGATCATGGGAGTTGCCGCGCTGCTGGGCATCCAGGTCGCGCTTTACGCAGTCATGGCCGCGGCAGCGTGGCTGCTGCGCGGGGCGCTGCCGGTGGTTAAAGACCTCCTGGCCAGTGTTGATTTCTCTCAGATCGGGTGGGGGTTCGTGGCGCTTTCGGTGCTCTTTTTCATCGTCGGGATCCTGAGCTACACGATCTTAGCCGCCATGTGCGGCTCGCTGGTTGCCAATCAGGAACAGGCGGGCCAGGCCCTGCAGCCGGTGCTGCTGCTTGCCATGATCGGCTATTTCGCCTCGCTGATGACCGCGAACGCGAATGGTCCGGTGATCGGCATCATCAGCTACCTGCCCTTCCTCAGCCCGATGGTCATGCCCGCCCGCTTTGGGATCGGGCAGGCGAGCCTACCACTGGCACTGGTCAGCCTCGCCATCAGCATCGTGTTCCTGGGCGGCTTCACCGCCCTGGCGGAGCGGATCTACGCCGCTAACGTGCTGACATACAGCGAGGGTGGGATCTTCAAGGCGCTGCGGAAGAGTCTGAGCCTAGTGCGCGCCAAGTAACTGCTTGACTAAGACCTGTTACGTTGCCTTTACACTGGCAACGTTGCAGGCTTTTTCTTTTACGCAATCGATGCCTAAAGCTCATCGCTTTGATACGTTCACGCGGGATACTCAAGGTGCGCTAAGTGACAAGACACGAACTTGAAAGCGGGTGAGCGCGATGATGGTAGTCGTAAGCATGTTGCCAGCGGCGGGGGTGTGGTTAGTGAGCCTCTGGGCCATGTCAGGCCGCGCCGAGCGGCTGATCGCAAGCCACGAGGTCAAGCCCAGGATGGCTGGGGAGCCGCCGCTCAATCCCATCGCCGAGGCCGAGAAGATTGCCCCAACTGGGCCGGAAAAATGTTAGGATAAGTTCAATTCGATTGTGAAGGGGACTTATGCATGGCAAAAATCCGGGTGAGGCCGGCGACGGCGACCGATCTAGCGAAAATCATGGGGATCATTGGGGCGGCCAAGGCAAGGCTCAAGCGCCAAGGCATTCCGCAGTGGCAAGCGGCGTACCCGGCCCGCGGTGATATCAGCGCCGATCTCGCCGCGGGCACTGGGCGCGTCCTGCTGGTTGGCGATCAGGTGGCAGCTTACGCCAGCTTGGAAGATGCGCCGGAGCCCGTGTACGACCAGCTGAGCGGCGGCCACTGGCAAGACTCAGGCCCCTACAGCACGATCCACCGGGTGGCGATGGGCGCGACCTTTCAAGGCCAGCACCTCAGCCTACCGTTCATGCGCGGTTTGATTGCCGAGGCGGCGAGGGCGCACCCTGCCGTGCGGGTCGACACCCAGACGGAGAATCTCGTCATGCAGCATATTTTGACCCAGCTGGGATTTGGGCGGCGCGGCCTGGTGCGCTGGACGTTCGAGGTGCCAGTAGTTGAATGCTGGGCGTACGAGCTAAACCTCCCGGCGGGCGGTGAAGCCAGGCAATGAGGCGATTGACTTTCGGTGAGCCCCCGGCTATAATGACGCCATACCTGCGATGCAAGTAGCGGCGCACAGGAAGTTGGCCCTTGACTGAAAGGCTGACCAAGCCCGCGAAGCCGACTCGCAGCCGGTGATTTTTAAATCTAAACTAGTCAAAGTGTGAAGCGCTGCTTCGAACGAGGATGGTACCGCCCAGAGATGGGTGCCTCGGCGAAGTGGCGCTTTTTGGTTCAGGAGGGGAAACATGCGCAACGCGCTAACGAATTGCCGCCGGGTGGTGGTCAAAATTGGCACCAGTAGTCTTATTCACGAGAGCGGGCGGGTCAACCTGCAGGCCATCGACCGGCTGGCCTACGCATTAGCCGCAATGAGTAACGCGGGCAGCGAGGTCGTGTTGGTGACCTCAGGGGCGATCGGGGTGGGTCTGGCTGCCCAGCACCTGACGAGCCGGCCGGCCGCGATCGCCGAGCAGCAGGCGCTGGCAGCGATCGGCCAAAGTAGTCTGATGCGGCTTTACGGGGAACGGTTTACCGATTACGGGGCGAGCATCGCCCAGCTGCTGCTCACGCATGACGTCTTTGATTACCCTGCGTCGCGGCGGCACGTGCTCGACACGATCGATGCGCTGCTGGCCCGCCGCGTGATCCCAATTATCAATGAGAACGACTCGGTGGCCACCGATGAGCTGGACCACAAGACGACCTTTGGCGACAACGACCAGCTTTCTGCATTGGTCGCCACCTCGATCGAAGCAGACCTGCTCATCGTGCTTTCCGATATTGAGGGGCTGTTTGATCGCAACCCCAAGCAGCACCCAAACGCCGCGCTGATCCCCACGGTCGCGGCCCCTGCAGAACTCGCGCAGGCGCGGGCGACCGGTGCGGGGTCTCGCTTCGGCACTGGCGGAATGGTGACCAAGCTTAAAGCCGCGAGCGCGATGATGGCCGCGGGCAAGCAGATGGTGCTGTGTTCTGGTGCGGACCCGCGGATCGTTTTGAAGGTGGTGGCCGGCGCTGATGTCGGCACGTGGTTTGGCAAGGAGGAAGCGCAATGACAGACTTGATCGCAATGGGGCAAGCGGCGCAGGCAGCGGCGCGCACGCTGGCGCAGTTGACCACGAAGCAGAAAAACGCTGCCCTGCAGCAGATGGCTTCGGCCTTGGAGGCGGCCACGCCAGCCCTTTTGGCCGCCAACGCCGAAGACATGGCGAACGCGGCGCAGCTGCCGACTAAGTTCACGGATCGCCTGCGTCTTTCAGCGGCGCGCATTGCTGACATGGCAGCTGGGCTGCGGGCGGTGGCGGCACTGCCTGATCCGACCGCGACCGCCGATCGGGGATGGCGCAATGAGGCGGGGCTGTTCATCGTCCAGCAGCGCGTGCCCTTAGGCGTCGTCGGCATGATCTACGAGGCGCGGCCCAATGTCACCGTGGACGCCGCCGGGTTAACACTGAAAAGTGGCAACGCCGTGATCCTGCGCGGGGGCAAGGAGGCCCGAGCTTCCAACGTGGCCCTGGCGGCCGTGCTGCGGGAAGCGCTGGCTGCGGCTGGCTTGCCACAGGATGCCGTGCAGCTGATCGCTGATCCCAGCCGAGCGCTGGCTAACCAGATGATGCGCCTGACCGACTACATCGACGTGTTGATCCCCCGCGGCGGGGCCGGCCTGATCCAAACGGTGGTGAGAACCGCGACGGTGCCGGTCATCGAAACCGGCGCGGGCAACTGCCATGTCTACGTGGACCAGGCGGCGGACCTGCAGATGGCCATTGACATTGTCGTCAATGCCAAGGTCCAGCGGCCAAGCGTTTGCAATGCAGCGGAGAAGCTTTTGATCCATCAAGCGGTGGCGGCTGCGTACCTGCCGGCGCTGGCCGCGGCCCTGACCGCACACGGTGTGGCCCTGCGCGGCGATGAGGCGGCCCGGGCGATCGTGCCGAGCATGGCGGCCGCCACCTCCGCAGATTGGGATACCGAGTACAACGACCTGGTCATGGCCGTCAAGCTCGTGGCGTCGGAAGCGGCTGCCATCGCCCACATCAACGCCCACAACACCAAGCATTCTGAGACCATCGTGACAGGTGACTACGCCGCCGGGGAGCAGTTCTTAACCGCAGTCGACGCCGCGTGCGTCTATGTCAATGCGTCCACGCGGTTCACCGATGGGCAGGCGTTTGGCTTTGGTGCTGAGATCGGGATCAGTACCCAGAAGCTGCACGCGCGCGGGCCCATGGGCCTTTCCGCCCTGACGACGATCAAGTACCAGATCCGCGGCAACGGGCAGGTCCGCCAATGATTCAAAAAGGCGTCACGCCTCGGTAGTTAGCAGTTACCGGGGCCTGGCGCTTTTTGGTGGTCAGACGTGAGGCCACTGCCGCAAGCCTTCAAAGTCGCGCGCTAGGGCCTGGGCCTGCGCCGTGATGCTGCGCGGGTACTGCATCGCTTTGAGCAGGGCAATCGCGTTGTGGGAGGTCGCTGGCCCCTGCCGCAGCAGGTAGTCGAAATGGACACCGGCGGCATCGACGGTTTCTTGAAAGTGCCAGTTGATGACTTGGCCCGCAAGCATTGCGGTCAGCTCACTGTCGTGGGTGGCGACCATTGTCAAGGCGTTGGTTTCGGTCAGCCAGTGGACCACGGCGGCCGAGGCGGCGATCCGCTCGACGGTGTTCGTCCCTTTGAGGATCTCGTCAATGAAACCGTAGACGCGCTGGCCCTGGGCCACGAGGTCAAGGAGCCGCTTGATCGCCTTGATCTCGGCGATAAAGTAGGAGTCTCCGGCGGCGATGTCGTCTTGGATCGCCATTGCCGTGACGACGTGCCCCGGCTGGTAGGCGAAGCGCGTGGCAGTTGCCGTGGCCACGGTTTGTGCCAGCAGCAGATTGATGGCCACGCTTTTGACGTAAGTCGATTTACCCGACGCGTTGGAGCCGGTGATCAAGGCGGTTTGCGGCCAGTCCAAATCGTTTGGCACCGGGTGTTTCAGCAGGGGATGGATCAAGCCCGCAGCGTGGACCCCGGCTTTGGCAACCGTTGGTGAGCAAGTGGTGGGCACCGCCAGGCGGAAGTTGGCGATGGCAATGGCCACCTCCAAGTCGCCCATCACCGTCCACAGCGCGATGGCTGCCTGCTTGTGCAGGCGTAACCGGCGCAGCACGTCATTGTAAGCGATGAAGGGCAGCATGAACATGAAGCTGATGTAGTCGGCGATCACATCGCCGGTGGAGCCGCTTTTGGCGCGGAAGGTGAAGGCGCGGCGGCCAATGCCGGCTAGCGGGGCGTAGGCCTGCTTCAGGGCAGCCTGGCGCGGGGTGGCGATTTTGACTAGGCTCCGGGCAGTGGTAATGGTCTGCACCAGGTAGCGCATGGCGTTAAGCTCAAGCGTCAGGGCTTCTTTTTTGACCTCGTAGTAGATGACATTGAACAGCAGGCTGCCGATGGCCAGTAGCACCCCGGCCAGCGGCGCAATTAGGGCCAAGAGTACGCCCGCCAGCGGCAGGAGGCCGAACACGCGGTACTGCCAAGCGTTCGGCAGCGCCCCCTTTGTCGTAGTCAGCAGGTAATGCTGCGACTGGTTGTGATCGACCTTACCCAAGTGCGCAAAGGCGGTGCGCACCTGCATGCGGGCCACCTGGTTGGCGGTGAAAAAGGCGATCAGGTCCTCGTCGACGTTGGGCTGACCCAGGTCGAAGCTGCGCATTTTGGCATACAGCGCTTCTGCCCCGACGCTGGACTCGGTCTGATTGAGCAGCCGAAACACCTGCATCATGTCCAGGTCGTGCCAGGTGAGATCGTCCACCGTGCTGGTCGTGGGCCGCAGCTGCGCCGAAGCGCGGAACGCCTCCTTGAGGCTGCTCTCAGCGTCGCGGCTGGTCGGCTCCGGCAGCCGCCCCCAAGACGTCAGTAGTCGATTACGCAAGCTGACGCGGGCCTTGACGGTCGAAATGATTACCACGGCGGCAAGGATGCCACCAAAAGCGAGCAGCCAGAGCCAGTTATCTTGAGTCATGTCGGGCCTCCTAAAATGCTATGGCCTCAGTATGCCGCCAAGTGGAATCGGTTGCAAGAACGTACTTGAAGGGCCAGGGGCGGACGCCGCCGATGCCGTGAGCGGCGCGCCTGTCCGTCGGGCGCACTCAAAGTCGCACCCGGGGCCAGTCCAGGCCAAGCCGGCAACGCCCAGTCCAGCGCTTCCGCAGGCGCTAAGGGCCAAGCTGACCGCCAACGGCCGCTATCAGGATTTCTCCGCAATCAAAACCATTACGGCAAGCGGCCAGCGGATCGTTTACGGGCAGAAATGAGTGCAGGACTACCCCGGCAGGCACCCGCCGCGGGTAGTCTTTTTGGTACTTGGAGCGGCCAAGTGAACCATAACGACTTTTACCACAAAATAATATTACGTTTATGTTGACGATAAGTTTTTAAATAGTATATACTCGCCTTAACAAAGAGAAATGGAGGCGGTTACATTGAAAACAACCGTGTCAAAAGGGGCAGTGGTGCGCTGTCAGCCAAATGGTAATATGGAACATGAATTTATTGGGACGGTCGTCAAGCGCTATGAGAACGCTGCTTTGGTCACAATCGATGAGTTCAGCCCAAAGGACCGGATGAACGCACGCGATCTGCTTTTTCAAACCGTGATCGCCCTGAAACGCATGACGATCCTGAAGGCGGGTGAACCAGAGCGCGCACCCGAGGAAGAGGCAGTCAGCTGATCCCCGTGCTTGGGCCAACTATGCTATAATAAGTAACGTTGCTAACGTTGCACGGCAGAAGGGGGAACTTTTTTGGCCCAAGTCATCACAGTCGGCGAAACGGTCGACGTTAAAAAGAGTAAGCAGGTGCCATTAAGTTTCACGGGCACCGTGGAAAAGTTATATGCCAATTCGGCGTTGCTGACGATCGATTCGTTCAGCAAGGCGGACAAAGAAGTGGTTGACGATCTGAAACAGCGCACCATCGTCAACTATAAAGACATCAAAAAAGACGGCCAGGCCGTTGAGCCGCCAGCTCCTGAAGAGCTGGACAGCAAGCCGAACCGCTCGGCGAAGAAAAAGTAGGCTGAGGCCTATTTTTTTTGCTACGCGCGCGGAAGTGGCAGGGGCGGACCCTGGCCCGTTTCGCGAGTCGTCTGATTGGCCGTGTGCAACCCAATCTTGGTATGCTTAAAGTAACCAAGAGAAGGAGGGATTCTATGACTGATTTTGACGCAATGAAGGACAAGGTCGTTGGTAAGGTCAAGGAAACTGCCGGCAAGGTCACCGATAACGAGAAACTTGAGGCGAAGGGCAAGGCGCAGAGCCTTAAAGGCGAGGCCAAAGAAAAGTTCGATGACGCCAAGCACAAGGCCGAAAAGAAAACTGACGACTTCACCGAAGGGGTGGCGGACAAGTTCAACGATGCGGTGGATGACCACCGCGACCACCACTAGCACGAGCTAGCCGGGCACTGCCCGGCTTTTTGAATGGGGTGAAAAGTGCCGTTAGATTTGCGCCACGCCCTTGCGCGAAAGGTGGAAGGGCGCCACACTGCCGGCGGTGAGCTGCCGTTTCAGCTTGGGGAAGAAGTCGGTGACGCGAGTTTCGGCGAGGCAGACTAACGCTGGTCCGTTTGCCGACACGAAGGTCGTGAAGCCGCCGGCCGCCCGGACTGCGCGCGAGACCATTTCCGCGTGGGGAAAATAATCCGCGGTCACTTGCTCTTTGAGCGGAAAGTGGGTGGCTAGCCAGGCGCCATCCGCACTCATCATGGCGTTCATCACGGCCTGGGCGGAGCTGCTGCTTTTAACCGGCTCTGGCGGCACTGGGGTCTCGACGACCTTGTCTGGAAGGTAAATGGCCCCTTGAACGCGCTCGGTGCCAAAATTCAACACGTTTTTCGGCCCGTTGTAGACCAGGCAGCCGCCGTAAAGGGTGGCTTCGATGGCCGCGCGGTTGGGCTCAAAAAAGTTGGCGACCGCCAGCTTCTTGCTCAGCGGCACCGGCTCGTCGCCCAGCGCCGCCGCCAGTTCGATGCCCAGCATCGTCGCCGCCAGCGAGGCGCCAAGGCCCATCCCGGTGCGAACCGTCGTGGTCAGCGTGAGCTCGTGCGGCACCAGCAGGGGATCGACGGTTTCGGCGACGCTGACGATCAGGTTGGTCTGATCGGTGGGCAGCGTCGGATCGTTGCTGGTGACCTGCCATTCAAAGCTTTCTTGGCCAATTTCGAGCGCGACGCCGCGGTCGATGGCCAACGCCAAGTCAGGCTGAATACGCGAGGTGATCGTCCCCGGGACCCAAATTGCCATACTATCCCCTCCGATAATTAGATACAAATAAGTATATCTAATTGGATTCTCATATACCAGCGTTTTGAGTGATTTTCTCAAAATGGTATACTCAAAAAATATGGAGGCGGCCATGGTTAAATTAGTCTTACTGCGGCACGGTGAAAGTGTTGCAAACTTCTCGAATACCTACACGGGGTGGTCTGATGTGCCACTGACCGCCCGCGGCGTCGCGCAGGCGCAGGCGGCGGGCGCGGCACTGGCGGCGCTGGGGCTGCCGTTTGGCCACGTGCACACCTCGGTGCTGAAACGGGCCATTCAGACTGCCTACCTGGTGCAGGAAGCAATTGGCCAGTCGTGGGTGCCGATCACCAAGTCTTGGCGCCTCAACGAACGGCATTACGGGGCGCTGCGCGGACTCAACAAGGATAAGACGCGCGAGCTATTTGGCCAGGCGCAAGTGGCGCAGTGGCGGCGCGGCTTTACGGACCGCCCGCCCCTGTTAGCCCAGGCGCGCCGCAGTCGGGCGTATCAGCGCTATCCGGCGGCGATCATCCCCCGCGGCGAAAGCCTCAAGGACGCGGAGGCCCGCCTGATCCCATACTGGGCGGATGAAATCGCGCCGCGGCTGGTGGCCGGCGATAACCAGTTGATCGTGGCTCACGGCTCATCGCTCCGGGCCCTGACCAAGTATCTCGAACGCATCTCGGACGCCGGGATCAACCAGGTCGAGGTCGCCAATGCCCAGCCCATTGTGTACACATTGGATCGACACCTGGCAATCTTGGATAAAACGCTTCTTCCCGTCTAAACAACGGTATAAAAAACAGGCTGAGAAATAATTACCCTAGTCGCGTTCCAGCAACGCCCAGACACGCAAACGCCCCGGCACCGCGATTCGAAGTGCGAATCGTGATGCCGGGACGCCTGCGTTTTGGGCTAAAACCGCTTTGTGTCCCAGCCTGTTTTTGAATGGCTCACCTTATTTGGCGGCCAATGCCCCCATTGGGTCCCAAGGCTTCAGGACGGTCGGGTGATCGTACTCGTTCTTGATGGTCAGCTGCTGATCAGGGGACAGGTACTTCTTGTTGACCACGACTTGATAGACGAATTCGGAGAACCATTCATCAGAGGCGACGAAGTAACCGTTTTGGCCGGCCTTTTCACCCCAGGAGTTCTCCACCTTCCACTTGGTCGGCTTGCCGTCGACAATGTCAACGCCGGTGATGACCATCGCGTGGGTCATGAGACTTTCACCATAGTCCAGGCGTTCAGCCTTGGTCATGTCCAGGCTGGTGTTGAACAGGGCGTTCTTATCGTACAGCTTAGGATCCATGATCCCGAGCTTGCTGTCGGAGGACTTGCCAACATCGGAGCCGAACCAGACGGTTTCGCCGGCTTCAAGCTGCTTGATGGCCAGCTTCTTCATCTCGTCCGAGGTCACATTGAAGTGACGAACTTCGCGGCCGCCGATGACGTTGCCCAGCATTTCCACCGTGTACAGGTGGTTGAACGGCTTGTCGGCGGTTGGCGCGTTGATCAGTGACTGGTAAGCGTCCGTGTCCCAGCCGACGTACTTCGCAAAGAAGGTCTTCGGCGTCAGGTCGCGGTCGATGTGGTAATTCTTATCGTCGTCGCGGTATTCGAAGTCAAACTTGGTTGGCGGCACGCCCAGCGTGTAGGCCAAGATCCGGTAGTCTTCGGAGAGCATCTGGTCTTTAGCAGCCTGAATGTCTTCGGCGCTTGCCTTGTCCGCAACCAGCTTGCGCAGGGTCACAGCGTCTTTGCGCAGCTTGAGGTTCAAGACGGCGTTCATTTCGTTGGACTTGCTGGAAGAGTATGTTTCCGGCATGACGGACTTCGGCACGATGCCGTACTTGTCGATGAGGGCCGTCAGCATGTCCCACTGACCGCCATCACCTTGTGGGGTCGCCATCAGCCAAGCGACTTTCCGCGAGTCGATGTCCTGGTCCGCGGTCTTCAGCACGTTTTCGTAGAAGTAGTTGGACTTTTCGAATTTATCCCAGAAGAAGGTGTAGTTCTGAGAAAGCTCGAAATCCTTGATCTTAAACTGCTTTTGAATACCGTGGCGCATCGTGTTCAGCGCGGCAAACATCCAGCAGCGGCCGGACTGCTTCTGGTCGGCCACCTTCCCGGTGCTCAAATCGATGGAGAAGGTTTGCGTCATCGTGGTTTGACTCGCGGTGCTTTCGGCGCTTTTCAGGACACCATTATTCATGACGGCCTTTTGGATCGCGCTAGCGGCCGGCGTATTTTCGAGATCTTGTTGGTACTTCGCGAGGTCTTCAGCAGTAACTGCCTTTGACATAGACACTTCACTCCTTTTTCATTAGAAAATTATGAAATATTAACAGACTTCCACATTTTAGCATACTGCCCGGTCAGTTTGAACCCGTTGCCTGAAGAAAAAAGCGTCCTGGCAGGGGACGCTTGCGCGGATTATGGCATTTTAATGGCGACCGCCTTGATGGTCACGAACTGCAGGTGCGCCAGCTTGGGGTCCTTGGGGGCAGCGTCCTTGAGGATCATCAAGCCCTTGGCCTGGTCAGCCGTGGCATTCTCAAACAGAGCGACGGCGTAGTAGGACTGGCTCAGGCGGTCGACGCGCAGGTAGTTCAGCTTGGCGTTGGCGAGCGTCTTCATGCCTTTAAGCATCCCGTCCTGCGTGGCCTGCGGGAGCTGATAGGCTTTCCAATCGTTTGCGTTCAGCATCGTGAGGATCGTCTTGGTATTGCCGGAATCGGGCAGGTAGTACTCAGCTAACTCGGCTTTGCTTGTGATCGGAAAGCTGGCCTGAAACAGCTGATAGGCGCTGTTGATGTGGTTGCCGTCCTTGTCTGGAAAGATGCCCTGAATGTTGACGCCGGCCGCGCCTTGCTTGTTGAGCAGGGCGACCCGGGGGTGATTGACCTTGATGTTCTGGATCTTCAGCCACCGGTTAAACTTCGGGGTTGATTTGGTGAAGCGAGCGGCGGAGACCGCAAGCTTGCCGTTGTGCGGGGTGGTCTCAAGGTCAAACGTGGCGTAAGTGGCATACGCGTTCTTGCGTTTCTTATAGACTTGCCCGCGCACCGTCACGTGGTAGCGCAAATCGCCGGTGCGCTTAGCGTCTGCCGCGCTGTACGGATAGATCATGTAAAGGCCCTTTTGACTAAACGCGTGCTTGATCGCGGTGTAGTCCATGAAGTCTTGGCTGACCACGAAGTTCTCGACCGCGTGGGCAAGGCTTTTGTGAGGCCACCGTGGGCTAGCCGTCTGCCCCTGACACCCGGCAAGGCCGAATGCCAGGAGCAGCAGGGAAAACCCGAGTATCGACTGTTGCCACCACTTCTTCATCAATTATGCCGCCTCCGCAATGATGATTTCCCGCCGCTAGGTTAGCGAAACCCGCCGGCAATGACAATCAGCCCTTCCAAACAACCACGCCCGCCAAGGGGCCGACCGTCGCTCGCCCCATGAGGGCCAGCTCGATCACTCGGCCGGGTGCGGCCGAAGCACGTCGGCGTACTCCGGCCGCTTAGCGAACTCATGGCGAGCAAACGTGCACAGCGGCTCGATCTTTTTTCCGGCGGTCCGCGCCTCGTCGACGACGGCGCGGACTAACTGCCCAGCGACGCCCTGGCCGCGAAGAACTGGATCAACGAAGGTATGATCGATCACGAAATTCTGTCCGTCATCGATCTCCTGATAAGTCACCTCGGCAATTAACTTACCGTGCTCGTCGGTCAGGAAATACCGCCCTGGTTCATGGTCAAAAGTCATGGTGCCACTTCCTTTCGTTTCCTATAAGTATAGCAATTACTAAGGATTAAGCCAAGAAACCGTTTTCCAGCCAAGCCTTGGCCGTGAGGGTGGTATGATAGATGCACATTCAAGCAAACTGGAGGCAACTATGCGCACTCGTGGATTTGAAATTGTTTCAGCGTACGTCAACGCCGGGGTCAAGCTGCCCGAGCGCCAGACCAAGAACGCGGCGGGCTACGATTTTTTTGCCCGGGAGGATTTTGTGCTGAAAAGCATTTGGCGCTATGACTTTATTCGGCTGTTTCGGTTGATCAAAAATGAGCACCCGCTGACTGATACGGACATGGCGCGGGCCAGCAAGATCCTGAAACCGCTGCTGGTCCCAACCGGGGTCAAGGCCTACATGCAACCGGATGAGGTCCTGATCCTGGCTAACCGGTCCAGCAACCCGCTGAAGCGCGGGCTGGTCATTCCCAACGGGATCGGGGTGATCGATGCGGACTACTACGGGAATCCAAGCAACGAAGGCGAAATTTTCATTCAGATGATCAACTTCAGCCCGCGTGACGTCGTGATCGAGCAGGGGGAGCGCATCGGTCAGGGCATCTTCATGCCCTACTTGGTCGCAGATGGCGATAACGGCACTGGCAACACCCGTATCAGCGGCTTTGGCTCCACCGGGCGCTAACGTGAGGAAGGAAGGCGGCTTATGGCCAAAGTAAAAACTCAGTACGTCTGCCAGAATTGCGGCTACATCTCGGCCACCTTTCTCGGCCGTTGCCCCAACTGTGGCGCCTGGAACTCACTGGTGGAAGAGGCCCAAAGTCAGCCGGCGGCCAAGGCGGCATCACCGCGCCGCACCAGCGCCGGCACTAAGGTCGCGCCCATGCTGATGAGCCAGGTGTCACTCAAGCGCGAGCCGCGGGTCACCACGGACCTAGGCGAACTTGACCGGGTCCTGGGCGGGGGGATCGTCCCAGGCTCTTTGATCCTGATCGGCGGTGATCCCGGGATCGGGAAGTCGACCCTGCTGACCCAAGTTTCCGGCCACCTCGCCAGCAAGGGAGAGAAGGTCCTGTACGTCTCCGGTGAGGAAAGTGCCAGTCAGATCAAACTGCGGGCGACGCGGCTGGGGGTGGGCGATTCGGGCATGTACCTCTATCCTGAAACTGATATGCCGAGTATTTCCCAGGCAATAGACGACATGCAGCCTGACTACGTGGTCATCGATTCCGTGCAGACAATGAACGTGCCGGAAATGAATTCGGCGGTGGGCTCGGTCAGCCAGATCCGGGAAGTGACCGCTGAGCTGATGAAGATCGCCAAGACCGAGCAGATCACCATCTTCATCGTCGGCCACGTCACCAAGGAAGGGGCGATCGCCGGCCCGAAGATCCTGGAGCACATGGTGGACACCGTGTTGTACTTTGAGGGGGACATGCACCACACCTACCGCATGTTGCGCTCCGTCAAGAACCGGTACGGCTCGACCAATGAGATCGGGATCTTTGAGATGCATCAAGACGGGCTCGAGGAAGTGGCGAACCCCTCTGAACTCTTCTTGGACGAGCGGCTGCCAAACGCTACCGGTTCGGCCGTGGTGGTGTCGATGGAAGGCACCCGGCCGATCCTTGTAGAGATCCAGGCGCTGATGACGCCGACGATGTACGGTAATGCGAAGCGCACGAGCAGTGGCCTGGACCACAACCGCGTGTCCTTGATCATTGCCGTGCTGGAAAAGCGGGCTAATCTGATGTTGCAGAATCAGGACGCCTACCTGAAAGCCACTGGCGGCGTGCGCCTTGATGAGCCGGCGATCGATTTGGCGATGGCGATGGCCATTGCCAGCTCCTACCGCGACAGTGAGATCTCGCCGACCGACTGCTTTGTTGGAGAAATTGGCCTGACCGGGGAAGTGCGGCGGGTCAACCGGGTCGAGGACCGCATCAAAGAGGCGGCTAAACTCGGCTTTAAGCGGATTTTTATCCCGAAGAATAACCTGCAGGGTCTGCCGACCCGTGATAAAATAAAGGTCATTGGTGTTTCCAGTGTCTCGGAGGCACTGGATCGCGTCTTTGTAAAATAAAATATGAAAGGAGGAACGATATGAAAAAACGTGTGATCAACGTGATCTTCGCCTTGATCGGGATCGGGGTTGGCGCCAGTGTGATGCCACTGCTCTGGGGCGTGCTTAACCTGGCTCAAACCGCCTGGTTGAATAACGTCATCGTCGATAGTCTGATCGGTGCGGTCGTGTTTCTGATGTTGTCGGAGCTGGTCTCCGGTTGGATCATCAGCAAGCTGGACCAAACAGAAAAGGCGTTGAACACGAAATCCCCATCGTTCCTGTTGTTCGGTAGTTTAGGTACCATTATTGGCCTGGTGTTTGCTGCCATTATTTCGATTTTTTTCTCCAGATTTCCTGGGCCTTTAGGGACTATCCTGCCACTGATCCTGATGATGATCTTCGGCTATTTTGGTTTTCGGCTTGGCACGACGCGGCGCGAGGAGTGGCGGCGGCTGTTTGGCGGGCGTAACCGCGAAAAGAAGTCAGACGATACCGGTTCTTCGGTGCTTGCCCGCAAGGCGGATGATAATTTTCACAAGTATAAGCTCCTTGACACTTCCGTCATCATTGACGGCCGCGTGCAGGCGATCGCCAAGACCGGCTTTCTTGAGGGCACGCTGCTGGTGCCGACCTTCGTGGTCCACGAGCTGCAGCTCATCTCGGATTCGGCGGATGCGCTCAAGCGCGGGCGCGGCCGGCGGGGCCTGGATATTATTAACCAGATGAAGGAAGACCCTGAGATCAACGTTGAGATGTACGATGGCGACTTTGACGACATGACCGAAGTCGATTCCAAGTTGCTCAAGCTCTCCAAGATGCTGGATGGGGTAGTCGTCACCAACGACTTCAACTTGAATAAGGTGGCGCAGTTTCAGAACGTCCCGGTGCTCAACATCAATGAGCTGGCTAACGCGCTCAAGCCGGACCTGATCCCAGGCGAAGGCATGACGGTGACGGTGATCAAATCCGGGACTGAACGCCAGCAGGGCGTGGCCTACCTGGAAGACGGCACGATGGTGGTGGTCGAGGACGGGCAGTTCTTCATGAACAAGCCCCTGGACGTGATCGTGACGTCGGCGATTCAAACCGCCGCTGGCCGCATGATCTTCGCCAAGCCGGCGCATCAGCAGCAGTCCTTGAAAGAGGAGGGCGAAAAGCACGAGGCCAAGCACCCTGGCAAGGGGCCACGGCCTAGCAAGTGATCAGGAAGTCCGCCACGCGCGGGCTTTTTGCATGAACGCCCTGAAAGGCCTAGCCCCTTGTGGTACACTAACAATGCGTGTTCTGGGGTAGTCCAGGACCGATTCAAGGACAAACCAAAAATGGAGGCATCATATTTTGTCAGATCGACCAATTCGGGTGCGTTACGCACCAAGCCCAACCGGCCACTTGCACATCGGGAACGCCCGCACGGCGCTGTTTAACTACCTGTTCGCCCGTCATTACAACGGGACGATGGTGCTGCGGATCGAAGACACCGACACCAAGCGCAACATCGCGGACGGCGAAAAGAGTCAGATCGAGAACCTGCACTGGCTCGGCATCGACTGGGACGAGGGCCCCGACAAGGGCGGCGACTTCGGGCCGTACCGGCAGTCCGAACGCAAGGCCATCTATCAGAAGTACATCCAGGAGCTGGTTGCGAAGGGTGACGCTTACGAGTCGTACAAGACTGAAGCGGAACTCCAGGCCGACCGCGACGCCCAGAAGGCCGCTCACGAGGCACCGCACTATGTGTACGAGTACGAGGGCTTGACCGAGGCCGAAAAGCAGGCCAAGATCGCTGAGGCCAAGGCTAAGGGGCTGAAGCCAGTGATCCGCTTCCACATTCCGGCGGATCACACCTACGAGTGGAACGACATCGTCAAGGGCGACATCTCGATCGATGGCAACACCATCGGCGGCGACTTTGTCATTCAAAAGGCGGATGGCATGCCGACGTACAACTTCGCGGTCGTCATCGATGATCACCTCATGCAGATCTCGCACGTGTTGCGCGGCGACGATCACATTGCCAACACCCCGAAGCAAATGGCGATTTACGAGGCGTTCGGCTGGGAGACCCCGGTCTTTGGCCACATGACGCTGATCATCAACGGGGCAACCGGCAAGAAGCTGTCCAAACGTGATGAATCTGTCCTGCAGTTCATCGAGCAGTACAAGGAGCTCGGTTACCTGCCAGAGGCAATGTTCAACTTCATCACCCTGCTGGGCTGGTCCCCGAAGGGCGAAGACGAGATCTTTACCCGCAAGGACTTCATCAAGCTGTTTGACGAAACACGGCTGAGCAAGTCCCCGGCGCGCTTTGACCAAAAGAAGCTTGAGTGGGTCAATAATCAGTACATCAAGAAGACGGATCCTAATGAGCTCACGGCGTTGGCCGTTGAGAACCTCATTGAGGCCGGTCGGTTGCCAAAGGATCCGGATCCTTCGACGATCGAATGGGCACGGCAACTAATTTCGCTGTACATTCCGCAGATGAGCTTCACCGGTCAAATCGCTGACCTAGCGACGATTTTCTTCGAACAGCCCAAGGAATTAGACGAGCTGGACATGAAGGAGCTGGCCGACGATAACGCCTTGGCCGTGATCAAGCTGACGCAAGAGAAGCTCCGCGCTTTGCCGACCTTCTCCGCCTACTTCATCAACCAAGCCGTTTACCACGTCCGGCTTGAAACGGGCGTCAAGGGGCGCAAGCTTTACATGCCAGTGCGCATCGCGACGACGCGGGAAATGCACGGGCCTCA
This sequence comes from Lacticaseibacillus jixianensis, assembly GCF_003946485.1. Lineage (GTDB taxonomy): Bacteria > Bacillota > Bacilli > Lactobacillales > Lactobacillaceae > Lacticaseibacillus > Lacticaseibacillus jixianensis. The sequence continues at coordinate 62,043 of NZ_RHOJ01000003.1, forward strand.
GCTCGCCGAGACCATCGAACTGATGGGCCGCGAGAAGGTCCTTGCCAACATGGACTACGTGATCAACGCGCTAGAGAAATAAAGGATGCGAACCGCTCAGCTCATTGGGCGGTTTTTGCGTGGACGGCGAATTCTGTCAGGTGTACATCACTTCGCATCACGGGTAAAATAGTATGATACGAACAGGGGGACAGACCATGGCAGCGGCAACTCCGCAGAGCATTCTCAAAGATAAATTCGGGTACGACGACTTTCGCCCGGGCCAGGGCGAGGCCATTTCGCGGGTACTGAACCACGAGAACACACTGGTGATCATGCCGACCGGCGGCGGGAAGTCGCTGTGTTATCAGATCCCGGCGCTGCTTCAAAGCGGTTTGACGGTGGTGGTGTCGCCACTGATCGCCCTGATGAAAGATCAGGTCGACGCGCTGAACGCAAACGGGATCCCGGCGACGTTCATTAACTCGACGGTGGCACCGCGGGAGGCCGATCACCGGTTGGATCTGGCGGCGCGCGGCGACTACAAGTTGCTGTACGTGGCCCCGGAGCGCCTGGAGCTGAGCGGCTTTTTACAGGAGCTGAGCGAGCTCAAAATTGACCTGCTGGCGGTCGACGAGGCCCACTGCATCTCGCAGTGGGGCCACGATTTTCGGCCGAGTTACCTCGAGCTGACCCGCATCGCGCGCGAGCTGCCGTCGCACCCCACGGTCATCGCGCTGACCGCCACGGCGACTACGCAGGTGGCCCAAGACATCGGGGAGCGGCTGGCAATCCCGGCGGCCGGTTTCATCAACACCGGTTTCGCGCGGCCCAATCTCAGCTTTCAGGTGGTCAAGGACCAGGATAAGGACACCTTTTTACTGGATTACCTAAAGCTGAACCACGATCAAAGCGGCATTGTCTACTGTGCCACGCGCAAGGAAGTCGAACGGCTGTATCAGTTGTTAGACCGCCGCGGTATCAGCGCGGCTGAGTACCACGCCGGGATGCCTGAGCAGGCGCGCAATGCCAACCAGGAGGATTTTCTCTTCGACCGCAAGCTGGTGATGGTCGCCACTAACGCGTTTGGCATGGGCATCGACAAGAGCAACGTGCGCTTTGTCATCCACGCGCAGGTGCCAGGCGACCTGGAGTCGTACTACCAAGAGGCCGGGCGCGCGGGCCGAGACGGCCTAGACTCTGAGGCAATTCTGTTATTTGCCCCGAATGACCTCGGCATCCGGCGCTTTTTCATCGACCAAAGCGAGGGCGACGAGGCCTATAAGCAAAACGAGTACCACAAGCTCCAGGTGATGAGCCAGTACGCCAACACCGGGGACTGCCTGCAGCAGTTCATCCTGCGTTACTTTGGCCAGGAGTCCAAGCCGTGCGGCCGGTGTTCAAACTGCCTGGATACGCGCGAGGCCGTCGACGTCACCGAATCCGCCCAGAAGGTGCTTTCGTGTGTCGTCCGGCTGCACGGCCGCTTCGGGAAGGGCATGGTGGCCGACGTGCTCGCCGGCTCGAATAACCAGCGGATCCGGGAGTTTGGCTTTGCTGACCTCTCGACGTACGGCCTGATGGCCAGCATGCGCAAGAAGGACATCACCAGCTTCATTGATTTTCTCACCGCCAGTGGCTTCTTGCAGGCGCAAGGCGGACAGTACCCGACCTTAGGGGTCACCGAGCTGGGCGCGGGGGTGCTTCGCGGTACGGAAAAGGTGACCAGAAAGCAGGCCGTTCGCGCCCGCGCCAGTGTGGCGGTGGACTCGGCGCTGTTCCAGAAGCTGCGGGCGCTGCGCTACGAGCTGGCCCAAAAACAGGGCGTACCGCCGTATGTCATCTTCTCCGATGATACGCTGCGGCAGCTGGCCCTACTGCAGCCGCAGGACGAGGCGCAGATGCTGAACGTCAAAGGCGTCGGGGAGGCCAAGCTGAAGAAGTACGGCAAGGTCTTTTTGGCGGCACTGGCGGCAAGCTAGCAACGCCCCCGGTAATCGCGTAGAATGGGGAAGGCAGCACGCTAGAAAGGGGTCATTACATGCTTCAACTCTACAACACATTGACGCGGCAAAAAGAGCCGTTCAAACCGCTGGTCCCAGGGAAGATCACGATGTATGTCTGTGGCCCCACGGTGTACAACTATATTCATATCGGCAACGCCAGAAGCGCGATCGCCTTTGATACGATCCGCCGCTACTTTGAGTACCGCGGCTACGAGGTGAACTACGTGTCCAACTTCACCGACGTTGATGACAAGATCATCAAGGCCGCCCACGAAACGGGAGAAGCACCGCTGGCCTTGGCCCAGCGCTTCATTGACGCTTACACGGAAGACACGGCCAAGTTGAACATCGAGCCCGCCACCGCGCACCCGCGCGCCAGTGAGATGATCCCGGAAATCATCACCTTTGCGGCCGACCTGATCCAGAAGGGTTACGCTTATGAGGCGAGCGGAGACGTTTACTACCGGGCGCGCAAGTTTGCGCACTACGGCCAGCTTTCAAACAAAAACGTCGACGAGCTGGAGCAGGGCGCATCGCAGCACACCGATGCGGAGGAAACGGCCCGCAAGGAGGACCCGATCGACTTCGCCCTGTGGAAGGCGGCCAAACCTGGTGAGATCTCCTGGGCCTCGCCTTGGGGCGCCGGCCGGCCGGGCTGGCACATTGAGTGCTCGGTGATGGCGACGACGCTGCTGGGTAAGACCATCGACATTCACGGCGGCGGTCAGGACCTAGAATTCCCCCATCACGAAAACGAGATCGCCCAAAGCGAGGCAGAAACCGGCCAGAAGTTCGTTAACTACTGGATGCACAACGGGTTTGTGACGATCGGCGAGGACGACGAGAAAATGAGCAAGTCGCTCGGTAACTTCATCACGGTGCACGATATTGTGAAAACCGTCGCCCCGCAGACGCTGCGCTTTCTGATGGTGGGCACTCAGTACCGGCGGCCGATCCGCTACTCAGAGGCCGGGCTTAAGGAAGCGGCCCGCAACCTGGAGCGGCTGAAGATCGCCCGGGATGCGGTCAGCTACCGGCTGGCCGGGGCGCAGGCCGGCACGGACGCTGCGCTTGAGGCCAAGCTCGAGGCCCTGGAAGCCGCCTTTGTGGCCGCCATGGACGATGACATCAACGTGCAAAACGGCCTTGCCGTCGTGTACGAGCTGGCCAAGCTGATGAACGAAACGGCAGCCGCGGCCACGGTTTACGAAGGGACGCTTCAGCACCTGCTGGCCAAGCAGGCGGCCTGGTTGGCGATTTTCGGGATCGAGTTCAAAGCGGAGCTGCTCGACGCCGATGTTGAGGCGCTGATCACTGCGCGCAACGCGGCGCGGGCCGCGAAGGACTTTGCCAAAAGCGATCAGATTCGCGATGAGTTAGAGGCCCGGGGTATTTTACTGGAAGATACTGCACAAGGAACGAGGTGGCGCCGCAAATGAGCGCAGACGCAAAACAATTAAACGGGATCGCGCTGGCTTACCTGGGGGATGCCGTGTGGGAAGTGTACGTGCGCCAGCACCTGCTGGACCGCGGCCTCGTGCGCCCCAATCAGCTGCAGCGCGCGGCCAAGTCGTTCGTCTCGGCGAAGGCCCAGGCGGCCTTGATTGCCGCTATGGAGGCGCAAGCTAAGTTGACGGCGACGGAGTGGGACTACTACAAGCGCGGGCGCAACGCCAAGAGTTATACCCACGCCAAGCATACAGACGTGGTGACCTACCGGGTATCGACTGGCTTTGAGGCCCTGTTCGGGTACCTCAAGTTGACCGGGCAGAACGCACGCATTGAGGACCTGGCATTATGGGGCATTGATTTTGTCGAAGAAGGAGGCACTGGGCATGGCCAAATTAAATCCGCGGAATGATCCGCACCGCGATCAGCCCACCGATCGCGCGCACCAAGACGAGTTTGTCTTTGGCCGCCACGCGGTAGAAGAGGCGCTGCGTGAGGGTTCCAACAAGACCATCAACAAGCTCTTTGTTCAAACCGGGCTGAACTCCGACCCGGTCCGCGCCATCGTGGACAAGGCCAAAAAGCAGAAGGTCCTGGTGTCACAGGTCCCAAAGGCCAAGCTGGACCTGCTCTCTGACGGCGGCAATCACCAGGGCGTCATGGTCGCCATGGCGCCGTATGCCTACGCGACGCTTGACGACCTGTTCGCGCACGCGGCCGGGCACGATCCTTTGTTCATCATCTTGGATAACCTGGAGGATCCGCAGAATCTGGGCTCGATCATGCGCACGGCTGACGCGGTCGGCGTTGACGGGATCATCATTCCCAAACACCGCGCGGTGGGGCTGACCAGCACTGTGGCCAAGGTGTCCACGGGCGCCATCGAGCACGTGCCAGTCGCCCGGGTGACCAACCTTGCGCAGACCATTAAGACGCTGAAAGAGCGCGGCCTGTGGATCTTTGGCACGGCCATGGACGGGCAGGACTTCCGGCAATGGAACGCGACGGGCAAGGTCGCCTTGGTGATCGGCAACGAAGGCAAGGGCATCAGCCCCGGGGTTGCCAAGCTGATGGATGCCACCCTCACGATCCCGATGGTGGGCCACGTCCAGAGCCTTAACGCCTCGGTGGCGGCGGGGATCCTCATGTATCAGGCGTTTACCAGCCGCGGAGGCAAGTAGATGCGCCGGCACCTGCTGATCGTGGACGGTTATAACGTGATCGGCAATTGGCCCGAGCTAGCTAAGCTGAAGGCGACCGGTCATTTTGCTGCCGCCCGCGACCGGCTGCTCGACATCGTGGCCGAGTACCGCGCGCACGAAAATGCGGATATCATCGTGGTGTTTGACGCGATGTACGTTCCCGGCATCGGGGAGAATTATTCCAAGTGGAATCTGCAGGTCGTGTTCACCCAGCAGGACGAAACGGCCGATGCGTACATTGAGCGGCTGGCTAACGACCTCAATGGCCCGCTGGTGCAGCTGTCGGTGGTCACCTCTGATCAGGCTGAGCAGTGGACCGTCTTTTCGCGTGGGGCCCTGCGCATCTCCTCGCGCGAATTTGGCCAGGAAATTCGCCGCTCCGAGCGCGAGTTTAACCACTCCACGGATCCGTTCATTATGCGCGAACCCAAGCGCAACCAGATCTGGAGCAAGGAGCAGCTGAGCAAACTCGACCACGCGCGGCGCAAACTTACCCGCCGCGAGCCAAACGATAAGAAGAACCAGTAACCAACCAGCGAGCAAACGCAAAGACCGCGCCCGGAAATCATGAGATTTCCGGGCGCGGTCTTTTCTTGGTGCTGAAGTCAGCGGTGAGGCGTGCGTCAGTTGAGCAGCGCGTCCTTGACCTGAATCCGTTTTTTGATCAACCCTTGTTCGTAAAACACGTCGGCAATTTGCTGCTGCTCCTTCACGATGCTGGTGGTGACCGGGGTCATGGCGAAGGTGCGCCGTTCAACGGTCAGCCGCATGATCTTTTTTGACAGCTTGAGCATCTTGCTTTGCATGCTGATCACTTGCTTAGGATGCGTGCGGGCCCAGGCCATATCTTGGCTCATGTACTTGAGCAGCGCCTTGGAAATGGCCCGGTGCTTGGTCGCATAGCGCCGTGAGGAGACCACGAAGTCGCGGTCCTTGGCCAGCCCTTTGGCGTTCGTCAGCAGTTTGGCGTTCTGGTTGATCTGGGCCGTGGCGGTGAAGGGATCCCAAGTCACCCAAGCATCCACGCTGCCCTTAGCGAACGCGACGGAGGAGGCGCTTTGGTCCATGTTGACCAATTTGACGTCATTGAGCGAGAGGCCGGCCTTCGCCAGGGCCTGGATGATCGTGTACTGCGCCGTTGTCCCCTTGGCGTAGGCGATGCGTTTGCCTTTCAGCGCGGCCAGCGTATCGATCCCGCTGTCTTTCTTGACGAGGATGCCGGTGCCTTCTTCCTTGGCGGCGCCGGCGCCGATGTAGATCAGATCCAGGCCGGTCGCCTGGTTGACTACGGGCGGGGCGTCACCCAGCCGCGCGTAGTTGATGTTGCCGGACTTGAGTGCCGTCATGAGGGCGGCGCCGTCCTGGAACTCCTTGAAGACCACCTGATAACCGGCGGCCTTCATTTTTTGCGCCAGGACTTGGTGCTGGCGGGAGATATCCACGATATCACCTTTTTGAAAACCGATCACGACGCGCGTCAATGCCTCTTTGCTGGTGGTTGGGCGCGTTTGGGTGTAGCCGTAACCGGCAACCGCGAGCCAGGCGCCCAGCAGGATGAGGAGCAGGGCAGTTTTAAACCGTTTAGATTTCATGCTGCCCCTCCATGATCCATTGCTTCAGCTGCGGCCTGAGCACCTTGCCGGTTTGATTACGGGGGAAATCATCCATGAAGACGACCTGCGTCGGGGCCTCAAACTTGGCCAGGTGGGCGCGGCCGTACGCCAGTAGCTGCTCGCGCTGAGCCGCTTCGTTGATCCCTGGCGTGGTGGACACGACGACGGCGGTGACCGCTTCACCGTAAAGCTTGTCTGGGGTGCCGATCACGCACAGCTGCGCGATGAAGTCTAATTCGTCCAGGACGTTTTCGACGTGCGCAGGGGCGACCTTTTCCCCGCCATGGGAGATGATCTCCTTGGTGCGGCCCTTGACGAATAAATACCCATCGGCGTCGAACTCTCCGAGGTCGCCTGTCAAGAACCACCCGGCTTCGAAGGCGTGCGGGTGGGGATCCAAATAACTGGTAATGACGTGGTCGCCGCGGATCGCGATTTCGCCCACCGTCCCCGGCGCGGCAGAAAAACTGCCATCTGAATGACGGATCGCCATTTCGGTGCCGACCGGCTTGCCGGCCGAGCCGATCTTAGGGGCGTCGTATGGGTTGATGGTGCACTGGCTGGATGATTCAGTCATGCCGTAGCCTTCAAGGATCCGGGTGTTAAAGCGGTTTTGGAACTCAACGAGCTGGTCTTCAGGCAGCGAGAAGGAAGAGCAGCGAACGTACGCGAGGTGCACCTGGTCCTGCAGGCGCTGGTAGGCGGCATTGGCCTTCTCGTTCAGCAACAGAATGGAGACAATCGTCGGCACCACGGCGGTCCAGGTCACCCCATTGGCTGCGACCCAGGCCCAAAAGCGGGAGGCCGAGAACTTGGGGGCGACAACCAGTTTGGCGTCTGCGTACCGCATGGCCAGGCCCACCATGACCTGGGAATTAATGTGAAAAAGCGGCATGTCGATCAGCGCCACAGACTGGCTGGTCATTCTGTTGCTGGGGGCGTTGTGCCGCGCGGCGTTGTAGATAATGGCTTGCGATAACCCGACGCGCTTGGGCTTGCCGGTCGTGCCCGAAGTGGACATGATCAGCGCAATATCGTCCTCCTTGGGGTCATCGCCAATCGCGGCAGTGGTCAGTGTGGCAGGCAAGGTGACCAATACGGCGCTGGGATAAGTGAGCAGCGGCATCGCCACCTGCGCAAACCGGGCGCCGTGCAGCTGCTCAGCCATGGCGGCATCGACCAACATGGCTTGGTAGCCGTGATCGGTTTGGTCCGCGACCAGTTCAGAGACCGGAGTAGTCGGCGACAGCGGGTGAACGGCGATGCCTATTTGCCAAGCTGCCTGGTCGATGGCAAAATAGGCGGCCGAATTGGTCAAGGAAACTGTTAGCACCGCGCCGCGGCCGACGCCTGCGGCAGTCAGGGCGGCTTGCAGCGTGGCCACGTCTTGGTCCAGGTCTTGGCCGGTGAACCAGCGGTCTAAGCCGAGATCTTTAATGATGGGGTCTTGGGCGTGCCGCTTGGTTTGGGCCGCGAGTAATTCATTGACACGAGTCATTTTGCGATTGCTCCTTTAGGTTGACGATTGCGTTTCAATAGGTGCCACTGCGGCCGGCCAATCAAAATACCAAACGGTGGCACCTTGTAGAAGAACCAGGCGAGGGCAAATGAGATGCCCAGCACCAAGGCGTAGCCCACGGGGATCAGCACCAAGTAGCCCCAGTCAGGCAGGTGCGACTGTTTGAGCAGGTAATCCAGGAGGGTGATGCCGATGGTTTGATCCAGGTAGATCCCAAATGAGACCTTGGCCCCATTTTTGACGAAGGTCTCCACGCCGCGGGGGATGCCGTGCCGGCGCCAGTCCGCGTACTTGAGGCCGATGAAGAACACCGTCAGGATCATGAAGGTGTCGTAGACGAACATGTACGGCTGGTGCGGGGTGACCGCCGCCGCGTGCGAATACCCCAGGGAGAGGCGATTCCAAAAGTAATACGGTACGGTGCCGATCGACATCGCGATGGTCGCCCCCACGATCCAGTACCGCCATTTGCGGATCCACGCCAGCACCGCCTTGTAGTGCAAGGAGACGAACGTCCCAAAGATGAAATAGAACTGGTAGGTGAAGACGTTGACCCCGTACGTGGCAAGCCACCACGGCAAGTGCGTTCGGTCCATGAACTGGTAGTGATACTTGATGAAGTAAACGATGGCCAACTGCACCAGCGCGGACGTCGCCAAGATCAGCCAGTGCGCATGGACCTTCTTGAACAGCCAGACCATGAGTGGAAACAGCACGTAAAGCTGCAGGGTCACCACAATGTAGTACAAGTAGAACTGGTTGCCGTGAAGGATCGCAGAAGTCAGCGTTGGCCAGAAAGTCTGCCACGTGAAGGGCGGCAAGGCAAGCAGACAGCTAAAAATGAGCAAAATGACGTTCCACAACAGGTAAGGCCAGCCAGAGCCAGCAAAGCGCTTTTTGAAAAAGGTCGGCCAGTCGTTGCGATGGTAATAATTTAGCGTCAACACCAGGCCCGTGATGAACATGAAGCCCATCCGGGTGAAGTGGATCAGCAGGTGCGTTGCCAGCAGGCTCATGTGCGCCCAGCCCTTGGCATCGGTCATCGAGGCCGAAAAGGCGGTGGTGGTGTGGTTGAGCAGGACCCCAAAGATGAAGATGATCCGCATGATGTCCACTTCATAAAGGTATTTACGCTTTGTTTTCGGGGCGGTTTCAGTCACGCGAGCCACCTTCTTCTCCGGGAGCGGGGGCGAGGATCACGCGCAGGACAGATTCCCCAACGCGCGCGATCGTTTCCGCGTCCTGGCCTTTAGCCCCGACCGTTTCGTACACCGCGCGGCCATTTTTGACGACGATCACCCGGTCAGCCATGCGGGCGGCTTCATCGACATCGTGCGTGATCAGCAGGGTGGTCAGATGGTTGGTGTCACAGATGTGGGTGATGAACGTCTGCATGTTGCGCCGCGTCAGTGCGTCCAAGGCGCCGAGGGGCTCGTCCAACAGCAGCAGCTGAGGGGCGGCCATCAGGGCCCGGGCAAGCGCCAGGCGCTGCTTTTGGCCGCCGGACAGCTCGGTGGGATAGGTCTGCTCAAAACCGGCCAGGCCGACTGCGGCCAGCGTCTCCTTGGCCCGGGCTTGCGTCTTGGCGTCATGCGCGGCGAACGACACGTTGGCGAGGGTTGTCATCCAGGGCAGCAGGCGATCGTCCTGAAACATGACGCGTTTGACCAGATTGGGCTCAGCGTAGGTGATCGTTCCAGCGGTGGGCTGCTCAAGCTGCGCGATAAGCCGCAGCAGCGTGCTTTTACCCCCACCGGACATGCCGACCAGGGCGACAAACTCCCCTTGGTGAATCGTGAAGGAAACGTCCTGCAGGGCGTGGTTATCGCCGTACTGTTTGTATAGGTGGGATAACGTCACCAGTGGTTTAGCCATTAGCGGCTCCTCCTTTGGTTTTCCAGTCTAGGCACAGATCTTCCAGGGCCTTGGCGATCAAGTCGGAGACCTTGCCGAGTAGCGCATAGATGACAATGCACAAAAGCACGGTGTCCATGTCCATGAATTCCTGCGCGTTGCTGGCCATGTAGCCGATCCCGGAATTAGACGAGATCGTCTCGGCCACGATCAGCGTGGTCCACATGACCCCCAGCGCGTAACGCACCCCGACCAAGATGGTGGGCAAAGCCCCCGGGAAAATGATCTTGGTGAACAGTTGCCACTTGCTGAGGCCGTATGACTGCCCCATTTCGATGAGGTTGGGATCCACGCTGGTGATGCCGTGAAACGTGTTGATGTAAACGGGGAACAGGACCCCAATGGTGACGAGCGAGATCTTGGCAGGTTCGCCGATGCCCAAAAGGATGATGACCAGCGGGATCAAGGAGAGGTGGGGGATGTTGCGCAGCATCTGGATGGTGGAATCAAAAAGTAGGCGACTGGTGTGAGATAAGCCGTTGGCCAGGCCGAGGACGAAGCCGGCAAGGCCGCCAATGACAAAGCCCGTCGTGGCCCGGAACAATGAGATGCTAATATTTTTGGGTAGTTCACCGCTTTGCCAGAGCTTGATGCCGTCCTGCACCACGGCAAGCGGCGCGGGAAGCAGACCAGAATCGATCCAGTGAGTGGCGACGGCAAGCTGCCACAAGGCGATCAGCAGCGCCGGGATCAACCATGGCAGTAGCTGATGCCACTTAATATAAGAAGACCGCGGCTGCCCCGCGGCGGTATTGGCTGATTGAGCCATCAATAAGTCCCCCTTGAACTTTGGTAACACCAGTTTAGCGAAGAAATACGAATATAATGTGAAAATATTAAGAGCCAGCTAAGATGGCGCTGATAAAAACCATTCTAGGACAAGCCCCAGCGATTGTAAATTAGGACGAGCGAGGATCGCGGGGTTTGTTTGACCATCGGGGGTGGGCGCAGTGTAAAGTTTGAAAATTTTTTTGTGAATCGCTGGGAAATGGTCATGCCCTGTTAGTCCGGAACGCCCCTGGCGCGGCGGTTTGACTTGCGCAACAATGTCTCACAAGCCAGGCCAAACGGGCGTTTTGTAGTCAGTTTAGGGCCTTACTGATAAAATGTAAGCGATTCATAAAATTTGGGGGAGGAAGTGAAGCGCATGACACCCGAGGAACTGGCCATGATTCGCCAGGCGGCCACCGATTCGGATCTGTTTGCCCAGGTGTTCGAGCAGTACAAGCCGATGGTGCTCACGGTGATCAAGGCGTATTATATCCGCGATTTTGCGCTGGATGACTGGCTTCAAGAGGCTAGGATCGCAATGCTCAAGGCGATCAATCGCTATGACGGGAGTGCCGGCTCGAAGTTCGGCCCGTTCTTTCGCATGGTCCTCCTATCGCATGTCCATTCGCTGCTGCGCCGGCACCTGGCGCAAAAGCGGTCGGCCGATGCGACCGCCGTGGTCATGGCCAATCCAGGGGCGATCCTGCCGCCAAGCTTTGCCTCGGGCCAGCGCATCGAAGACAATATGGTGCTGCGCTCTGAGCTGGCGGGGTACGTGGCGAGCCTGAGCCCGATGGAGCGCCGCGGGTTGTTGGTGGTGCTAAATGATCAGGGCGAAGGGGCGTTGCCTTACCGGCGGGCGATCGAGCGGAGTAAGATCAAGTTCACGCAGTTTCTGAGCCAGCAGCTGAATTAAGCTTGGCCATTGCGCCAAGCCATGACCATACGCAAAAGTCCTCCCTGCGCGCCGCGCTTGCAGGGAGGACTTTTTTCGGTCAGCTCTTGCGGCTGAGTAATTGGTCGGTCAGTTGGATCAAGGTCTGACGGGCCGGGCGATCGGGCAGGCGCTGCAGGCCGGCGACGGCCTTTGCCGTGTAGGTCTTGGCCAGTGCTTGGGCCTGGCCGACCCCATCGTAGCGGCTGATCAGCTTGACCACCGCCTGCACGTCCGCGTCGGTCATTGCGGCCTGCTTGGTCAGCAGTGGGGTGAACTGCGCGCGGCGATCGGTCATGGCGAGGATCAACGGGGCGGAGTAGACGCCTTGGCGAATATCCTCATGGACGGGTTTGCCCATTTCGCTGGCTGAGCTGGTGTAATCCAGAATATCATCCAGCAGCTGAAAGGCGATGCCGATGTTGAGGCCGATCTGCTCGCACTGCTTAGCAAACCGCAGGCTCTGGCCACTTTCGTAAGCGCCAATGAAGGCGGCCAACGCAAAGAGCTGCGCCGTCTTCCCGGTTACCTGCTGCTCATAATCGGCAATCGTGATGTCGACGTTGTAGCGGCGTGCCATTTGGGCCATCTCGCCGTTGAGGATCTGCGCCATTGAGGCCGAATCCTGCTGGACTGAGCGCAGGTCTGAGGCGTAGTGGGCGATCAGCTGGAAGCAGACGACAAAGAGGTAGTCGCCGGCGTAAACCGCCACGTCGTTGCCAAACTGGGCGGCGATGGTTGCCCCGCCGCGCCGGACAGGGGACTTGTCGATGACATCGTCGTGAATCAACGTTGCCGTGTGTAGGGTCTCAACGGCCGCGGCCAGTGCGATCATCTTTTGGCGATCGACCTGGCGAAACTGGCTAAAGAGCAGACAGTAGGCGGGCCTGAGGAGTTTGCCGCCGGCGTTGATCATCTGCACGAGGGCCTTGGCCACCGCCGGGTTATCGGGATGGATGTGCTGGTCGATCAAATCAAGGGTGGCAGCGAGCTCTTTTTCAAGGGTAGGGTAGTCTTGCCACATGGTGTGGATCTTCATGAATGACTCCTTCTAGAATGCGCGTGGTCGAACCGCAGACGTTTAAGTGTGGCGATATGTTCAAAGAGAAAGTTGGCCGCGATCCCGACGGCCAGCCCGGCCAGAATGCCCATGACCGACAGGACCGGTAGATACAGCATCACGGTCCAGCTTTGGGCGATCAAACTGGCAATGAGCAGCTGGCCGACGTTGTGGAGGATCCCGCCTGCCGCTGAGATCCCAATCATCGAGACGCGCTTTTCGCCCAGCTGCTTGAGCAGTAGCATGCCCAGCCAGGAGAGAATGGCGCCGGCCCCGCTGTACATAAAGGTCGAAAGCGTGCCGCCAAGCAGGGTGGTGAGCATCAGGCGCAGCAGCATCAGCAGGAAACTATCAGAGACGCTCATCGTGTACAAAGAGACGATCGTGATCAGGTTGGCCAAGCCCAGCTTGGCGCCGGGGGCAAAGGCAAACGGGAACGGGATCATGCGCTCCAGTAGCCCAATGATCACCCCTTGGGCGCACAGTAGGGCGATGTAAATGACCTGACGGGTGCGTTCTGGACGGTAGGGGCGGCTCATTCCGTCACCATCCCGCCGTCTGCGGCGCCGGTACTGGATTTGATTTCGATTAGTAGTTTGTGCGGCAGGCACACGATGGTCTGGCCCGGTTTAGCGATCTTGCCTTTTTTGACGCAGACCTGATCGGGACAGTTGGCGTCTTGGATCTCGATCTGGTCGCCGGTCGTTACGATCTCGTTGTAGTCGTTGCCCTCATGGTAGCGAAAACGGGTGACGCCATGGTGGCCAGTCAGTTTGATCTTGTAGACCGGTTTGCCATCGTGGGTCACGTAAGCCGTCAGCACCCGGTCTGGCCCTTGGTGCTGCTGGGCCTGCTGCCGGGCAAACACGATGTAGGGGATGAAGGAGGCGGCCATCAGCAGCACAATGATGATAATGTCGCCCGGGCGAATCATTTTCAGATACTTATTGTGGCTCATCCAAGCGGCCTCCCTTCCGGTTTCCAAAAAGCAGCGGAGCCGGCCGCAGTCGACTCCGCAAATAAAAAGGTTCCGAGGCTAGTCTACCTCAGAACCCTAAGCCCTGGCAACGTTTGGTCTACTTCGCCGCGTCGCTGCCGTAGAGGGCCCTTGGTTTACCGTACCACCACTTGCCGAAGGTCTTCTGTAGAAAAGGAACAACCCACTTATCAAGCCCGAATGAGCGGCCAGAACCGTTCATCACAGCGATGGCCATTGGGATCATCCAAATGTTGACCCAGTAGAACATGCCGCTGAGGCAGAAGATCGCGGTGAACATGACGGAAGTCGCCCCACACAGCCAAGTGAAGAGGCCCGCGACCAAGGCCAACCCAATCAAGATTTCAATCACGGTCATCGTCTTTTGCATGAAGAAGGCCACGTCTTGGTTCGGGATCATCGCCTTGGTGATCGTGTACATCCAGTTAGGCATCTTATCGAAGACCATCATCGGTTCCTTGCCGTACTGGTAAGACAGGGAGAAGACTGCCTTGGCTGCCGGAGCAGCCGTTTTGGCCGCGGTGGCGGCACCGCTGGCGGCAGACGTTGCGTCCGCACCGGCGGCAGAGGCGCCACTGGTGGTTGCCGGCTGCAGCCAGTCGAACGGCAGGCGCAGCTTATCAAGGAACCAGGACTCTTTGCCTGAGACCTTGCCGGCACAGTCAACCAGCCACATCAAGCCAAGGAAAATGCGTGATGGGACGGCCCACAGCACGTTGCCCTGACGGGAGACGTGACCGCGCATCAAGTTGCGGTCGTTGCGAGTCCGGAAGAATTCATGCATCAGGTACTGGAAGAAGTAGTACCCAGAGTAGTTCTGCAGGAAGTAAAGCATGTTGACCAGGTGCTTCATCAACATGGCGAAGAACCCAGACAGATGGAAAATGCCCATCAGGTTGGCCACGCCGTAGCGTGAGCCCAGCGAAACCATGAAGCCGGAGTAGGACGCCTTGTAGTCGACGTTGCCCGGTTTGCCCGCCATCTTGTTTTCAATGTTGAGCAGTGCGGTCTTGGCACTGGCTTCAGCGCCTTGAACGATTTGTGGTTCGCCGCGGTCGGAGTTGCCACCATAGAAGGAAACGTCCCCAACAACGTAGACATTCGGGTCTTCCTGGCTTTCCATGTGCGAGTTGACCACGATCCGGCCGGCCCGCGCTTGCGCCAAGCCGAAGTTTGCCGCCTGGTCGGTCGCCTTGACCCCGGCGGTCCAAATCAACGTGGCAGTCGGGAAGGTCGAACCGTCTTTGAGGTCAACGTGGTCTTCGTGAACGCCAACAACGCCGGTGTTCTTCATGACCTTAACGCCCTTCTTGGTCAGGTAACGTTCAGCCTTGTTCGCATCTGACCGGTCAAGCATGTTCATGATGGTCGGGGCCATTTCCATCAACGTGAAGCTGATCTCACTTGGATCAAGCTTGTTCTCTTTGGCCAAGACATCGCGCCAGTCGCGCAGCTCGCCGATCGTTTCGGTCCCAGTGAAGCCGGAGCCGACAACGACAAGCGAAAGCAGCGCCTTGCGCTTGTCAGGATCGTGTTCCTCAGCACCGCGCCGCACCACGTCCTGGATGTGCTTCTTTAAAGCGATGGCTTCTTCCCATGAACCAAGGACAAAACCGTGCTCCTTGACCCCGGGGGTGCCAAAGTCATTCGGCTGGGAGCCGATGCCCAGCATGACGTAATCGTATGGATAAGCGCCGTGCTTGGTCTTGACCAGCTTCTTTTCGCGGTCGATGGTCGTCACGGTGTCGGTGACCAGTTTCACGTTCTTGCGGCGGGCAAAGAGCCGCTGTAAGTCATACTGAATTGCGTCTTCCGGCACACGGTCGGCGGCGACTTCGTGAAGCTCCGTCATGTAGGTGAAGTAGGAGTGACGATCGATCAGGGTGATCGTCACGTCCTTGTCTTTTTTAAAATGCTTGGCTAAACGCTTCGTCGCGTAGACGCCAGCAAACCCAGCACCCACGATGACGATATTTTTTTCCGCCATGGGTAACACTCCTTAGATGTGAATAATTCCGCAAATGAATTAGATTGCAAACCTGATTATACATTTAAAAGCCGGTTGTTGTCCATGTGTTCGCGCGTGATTAGAAATCGGTTACTAATCATTAGCCAAGCTCACTAGGCCTTGTTTTACCGGTACTGGAAGCGTGACCATCCAAAATTAGAAAGCGCTCATAAACATTCGGCTTTTGTTGCTTTTTTTATACGCCATGTTTACACT
The DNA here is from genome assembly GCF_003946485.1 of Lacticaseibacillus jixianensis. GTDB lineage: Bacteria > Bacillota > Bacilli > Lactobacillales > Lactobacillaceae > Lacticaseibacillus > Lacticaseibacillus jixianensis. The sequence continues at coordinate 77,711 of NZ_RHOJ01000003.1, forward strand.
TATCTTGTGTGAAACATAACACAAAGCGTATCGATAATCATTCAAAGGGGTAAGGACAATGAAATTATCTAAGACTTTGGCAAGCATCTCGATTATTGCGGTTTCTGCTTTAACCCTGGCGGCTTGTGGCAGCAACTCAAGCAGCAAGGATTCGTCGTCAAGTAAGACGGCGTCATCCAAGACGACCAAGACAACTAAGAAGTCTTCTTCCAGCAAGGCAGCCCCGAAGCAGACGGCGGGGGCGGCGTTGAAGGATGGCACCTACAGCCTTGCTGAGGCTGGCTACAGCCATGGCTATCGCGTTGAGATGGGCATGACGGTTGCTGGGGGTAAGGTCACCAAGACAACTTATGACTATGTTGACAAGAATGGCAAGTCCAAGACCAAGGATACCGAATACGAAAAGACCATGAAGGCTAAGTCTGGTACTGGCCCGAAGGAGTATATCCCGGAACTGAATAAGTCGTTCACTAAGAACGGGGCCAACGTTGGCGCGATCGACGTGGTTTCCGGGGCGACTGATTCTAGTTTGACCTTCCGGAACTATGCTCAGCAGCTGGTGCAGGCTGCCCAAGCGGGTAACACCAAGAAGATCGAAGTGCAGAACACGGCCAAGCTGAAGGATGGGACTTACACCATTGAAGACGAGAACTACTCCCATGGTTACCGGACCGTCTTCTCCATCGTCGTTGCTGGCGGCAAGATTACCGAAAGCAAGTATGACAACATCGACAAGAACGGCAAGTCCAAGACTGACGATGCCGAGTACGAGAAGAGCATGAAGAAGGTCAACGGGGTTGGCCCGAAGGAATACACCACGAAGCTGAATGAGGAACTGGTGAAGAGCCAGAACCCTGCAGAAGTCGATGCCGTTTCCGGGGCGACCAGCAGTTCTGACACCTTTGTCCTTTACGCTCAGCAGCTGATCAATGCCGCTCAGGCTGGTACCACGACACCAATTAAAGTTTCGAACATCGTGTACGCTGAGTAAGCCAACGATTTTACGCGCGAAAGCAGTGTCCAGGCGGGCGCTGCTTTTTTGGTTCAAGGTGCGCAGGGTTCGCGGTTTTAGTGGGACAGCTAGCCTAGCTCCAGGCATTGTCGGCGTACTTTGCCGACGAGGTCTGGAGCGTAGCTAGATGCGCCCACGTTGCGAACTCGGAGCCCGATTTATTCAAGGTGCGCAGGGTCGACGAACTTAGCCCGACGGCCAACCTAGCCGTAAGCATTGCCGCTGAACTTTGGCGGCGAGGCTTACGGCGTAGTTGGGCGCTCGGGCGTTGTCGATCCGGAGCCTGATTATTCAAGGTGCGCAGGGTTCGCGGTTTTAGTGGGACAGCTAGCCTAGCTCCAGGCATTGTCGGCGTACTAGCCCGCCGCCCAGCCGCTCCGCCGGCCAGGCTGTCCGCCGTCAGTGGCGCCAGCCTGATCATAGTAGGTGCAGGTAGGCGCAGCAGCCGCGTTCACCAACCGGGGTGGCCGCGTTGACCTAGAGTCACGTATAATAAAGAAAAATCAAAGGGGCAGTGTAGTTAATGAAGAAATGGCTCAAGGCGCTGATAGCGCTACTGATACTGGCTGTGCCGTTAGCGGCGTGCAGCCAAAAGCCGGCCGTCAAAAAGCAGGCTGAGGTGATTCAAACCCCGCACAAAGGGACCCAGTTTTTGATGGGCACGGTCGTCACCCTCAGCGTCTACAACAAGGGCAAGGCCAAAGCCGTTGACGACGGCTTTGCGCGCGTCAAGGCGCTGGCCGCCAAGGTGACGGTCAACCAGAAGGGGTCGCAGGTCGACGCGGTCAATCAGGCGGCTGGCAAAAAGCCGGTCCAAGTCTCTGCGGACGTTTTCCGGCTGATCCAGTACGCAAAGCGCTACAGCCAGCGTTCCGAAGGGGCCTTTGACCTTGCAATCGGGCCGGTGACCAGCCTGTGGCACATTGGTTTTCCGGATGCGCGCAAGCCTAGTCAAGCCGAGATCAACGCGGTGCTGCCGCTGGTTCACTACCAGGACGTCGAGCTGAACGCTGCCAAGCGGACCGTTTACCTGAAGAAAAAGGGCATGCAGCTCGACCTTGGGGGCATTGCCAAGGGGTACATTGCCGACGAGGTGGTCAAGGTCTTTAAGAAGGACGGGGTCAACACGGCCATTATTGACCTCGGCGGCAACATTTTCGTCATGGGCCACAGCCCTAAGGCCACTAATCGGCCGTGGACGGTGGGCATTCAGGACCCGAAAAAGCCGCGCGGGACGGCAATCGGGTCTGTCCCGGCGGTCAACATCACCGTGGTGACCTCAGGTATTTACGAACGCAACTTAATTGTGGCGGGGCATAACTATTCACACCTGATGAATCCGCGGACGGGTTATCCTTTTGAGAATAACTTGATGGGCGTCTCGATCGTCACGAAGAAATCAGTCGACGGGGATGCGCTGTCCACGGCCACGTTTGACAAGGGGCTGCGCGGCGGCATGGCCTTCATTGAAAAGCAGAAGGACGCCCAGGCGATCTTCATCACCAAAGATAAGAAGGTTTATATTTCCAGTGGGCTGAAGAACAAGTTTCAGCTCTTCAAGGACTCTGGGTACCAGATGGCAACGCTAAAGTGATCAGTTTGGGGGAGTTTGATGTCAGTTCGAGTGTTTCTTAAGCTGGTCGAAGCGCGCACGAAGCTTGCCAGTATCTTACCGTTCGGCGTGGGCGTGGGGTTTGCCTTGGTTTATTTTCACCAGGTCAACTGGCTGAACACGGGGTTGTTTTTCGTCGCGATGCTGCTGTTTGACATGATGACCACCGCCCTGAACAACCTGATGGATTACCAAAAGGCGAAGGATGAAACTTACCGCCGGACTGTGAACATCATCGGTCAGGCGCAGCTGCCTTTGAAGCTGGTGCGCGGCGTGGTGGTCGGCCTGCTGGCGGTGGCGACCGTCCTTGGTCTCCTGCTGAGCAGTCGCACCGACTGGCTGCTCCTGGTGATCGGCGTCGCCTGCTTTGGCATCGGGATCTTCTACACGTTTGGGCCGCTGCCACTGTCCCGGCTGCCGCTGGGCGAGGTGTTCTCTGGGGTGACCATGGGTCTCGGTATCCCGTTTATCGCCGCTTACGTCAACGTGGATTCAAGCAAGCTGCTGGATCTGCGGCTGGCCTGGCCAAGCCTGAGCTTGACGGGGGACTGGCGCGCGCTGTTAGCGCTGGGGTTGGTCTGCGTGACCCCCATGGCGACGATCGCCAACGTCATGCTGGCCAACAATATGTCCGATGTTGCCGAAGATCAGCGCAACCACCGAGTGACACTACCCATGTACTTGGGGGAAAAGTATGCGGCCTGGCTGTATACGTTTTTGGCGCTGTGCGGTTTCGGGGCTGAGCTGGTGGCGGTTGGCCTACGCCTGCTGCCGTGGCCGCTGCTGGTCGCACTGGTGCCACTGCCGCTGGTCTGGCGGCAGACCAGCGACTTCACCGCGCGGCCGGATAAGCAAGCGACGTTTGGGCTGTCGTTAAAAACGCTGGTGGCCGCAAACCTGGCGCTGATTGTCAGCCTTGTTGCCAGTTTGGGGGTGGGAAGATGAGCAACGCGAAAGCAAATGCCTACCGCCGCTTGACCTGGCCGCTGTTCTTCGAGCTGATCCGGCTGCCGGCCAAGCTGTGCAGCTTCCTGCCGTACTTATTCGGTATTCTGTACGCCTGGTGGGGGTTCCACCAATTCAACTGGGTCAACTCGCTGATTTACTTCATCGGTCAGATGAGCATTGCGCTCTTCGTCACCGGTTTCAACAACGTCCAAGACTTCTACAAAGCCAAGGACGAACACTACCGGCAAACGCAAAACATCATCGGCCGCGAGCACCTGTCCCCGCGGCGCATCTTAGCGCTGATGGGCCTGTTTCTGGCCATTGCGGTCGGGGCCGGGGTGCTCCTTGTATGGCGGACCGATCTGAGCTTGCTGTTGATCGGCGGCCTCGCGATTTTCGTCGCGATCTTCTACACGTTCGGGCCCGTTCCCCTGTCTCGCATCCCGTCAGGGGAACTGCTGTCAGGCACCGTTGAAGGGTTCGGCGCGGTGTTCATCGCGGTGTTTGTGAACGTGGTGCCGCAGCCGATCACCCTGACGCTCACCGGCAGTCGGTTTGCCCTCAGTGGCAACCTGCCGGTGGTGCTCGCGCTGTTTCTGCTGGCGCTGCCGATCGTGATCCTTGATGGGACGGTCATGTTTGCCGATAATATCTGCGACTTAGCGCAGGATCAGCGTAATCAGCGCTTCACCTTGCCCTACTACTTGGGTAAGGCGCGGGCGCTGAGAATTTACCCGTGGCTGCCGGCTGCGGCCTTTCTTGCCATCGTGCTGGCGGTAGGGCTGCGCCTGCTGCCGTGGCCAGTTTTGCTGGTGGTCTTCATGTGGCCGCAGGTGCGCCGAAACATTGACCGGTTCCTGGCGGTGCAAGACAAAGCCAAGACGTTTAACACGGCCGTGAACAACCTGCTGATGACCTTCGGCAGCGAGGCCATACTGCTTCTAGCCTGCATCCTGGCTGACCTTGCAGTGCCCGGGCTTTTCTGATAACATAGTCTGAAGCTAGGAGGGCTGATCATGTCCGTGAAAAAAGTTGCCTTGGCGTGCAGTGTCTGCGGGCACCGGAACTATTATGTCCCGGAGAACCCAAGGCGGACCGAGCGCCTAGTGTTGAATAAGTATTGCAAGTACTGCGGCCGCCAAACGGAGCACCGCGAGACGAAGTAGGAGGAAACGGCGATGAAGTTTATCAAGAGTGTGATTCATGAGATGACGTTGGTCACTTGGCCAACCGCCAAGGAAACGCGGCGCGATACCACGACTGTCATCATCACTTCACTGCTGTTTGCGCTGTACTTTGCGCTGGCCGACTGGGTCATCCTGCTGGCCCTCAAAGCGTTCATCTTTTAATCTTGAAATTACCCCTGATCCTAGCGTATACTGGGAACAGCGCAAAAACCGAAGCCCCCGGGCGACGGTTTTTTATTTGTCATCAAAAAGGAGAAAAACAATGGCTGAATCAGCTGAGAAGCTCTGGTACGTGCTGCACACGTACTCCGGTTACGAAAATAAGGTCAAGGCAAACCTGGAGTCCCGGGTCACTTCGATGAACATGGAAAACTACATCTTCCAAGTGATCGTGCCTGAAGAAGAAGAGCACGAGAAGAAGGACGGCAAGGACAAGATCAAGATGGAGAAGGTCTTCCCCGGCTACGTTTTGGTCGAGATGGTCATGACGGACGAATCTTGGTTTGTCGTTCGTAACACGCCTGGCGTCACGGGCTTCGTCGGCTCTCACGGCGGCGGCTCCAAGCCGAACCCGCTGATGCCCGAGGAAGTGGCCACGATCTTGCACTCGCAAGGGATGGCGACGACCCACTCGAACCTGTCCTTTGATGTGGGTGAGACCATTACGATCATCGCCGGTGCGTTTGCCGGGATGAAGGGCAAGATCACCGCGAACGATCCGGACAAGCAGAAGATGAAGGTCACCATCAACATGTTCGAACGTGAAGTGGGTGCTGACTTGGACTATGACCAGGTCGATAAGCTGTAAGCAGCTCATCTCAAAGGCGGCGGCGCAGGCCTCCGCTTTTTGGCGCCAGCGCTGATTTCACTTGCTTTTAAGCGGTAGTCGTGGTAATTTAGTCGAGTATGTTTTGGCATACGCGTGGGAGGGCAAAATTACCTTGCCCATCATGACCACATCACGGACTTAAGGAGGTTATGTTTCGTGGCTAAAAAAGTAGCAAACATCGTTAAACTCCAGATCCCTGGGGGCAAAGCAACTCCAGCTCCGCCTGTTGGCCCTGCACTGGGTCAAGCTGGGATCAACATCATGGGCTTCACCAAGGATTTCAACGCACGGACGGCAGACCAAAATGGGATGCTGATTCCAGTTGTCATCACCGTGTACGAAGATCGTTCCTTTGACTTCGTCACCAAGACCCCGCCGGCAGCGGTTCTTCTGAAGAAGGCCGCTGGCGTAGAGCACGGCTCTGGCGAACCGAACACCAAAAAGGTTGCGAAGGTTACCAAGGACCAAGTGAAGCAGATCGCGGAAACGAAGATGCAAGACCTTAACGCCGCAGACGTAGAAGCTGCGATGCGCATGGTTGAAGGGACAGCACGTTCCATGGGCTTCGAAGTCGAAGACTAATGCATGTCCGGATCTTCAGCGAAAGCTGAATGAATCAAGTGGAAGGGCTTAGGCCCGCTGACCACATTTGCAAGGAGGAAAATTCCAGTATGGCTAAGAAAGCAAAGAAGTACCAAGACGCTGCCAAGCAGGTTGATGCCACCAAGGCATACACCCCTGAAGATGCAGTTGCATTGGTCAAGAAGATCGATTTTGCCAAGTTCGACGCAACCGTCGAAGTGGCTTACAACCTGAACATTGACGTTAAGCAGGCTGATCAGCAGATCCGTGGCGCCCTCGTGCTGCCAAACGGGACTGGTAAGACTCAGCGTGTGATCGTCTTCGCTGAAGGCCCACAGGCACAGGCTGCTAAGGATGCCGGTGCCGATGTTGTCGGCTCCGACGATTTGGTCCAGAAGGTTCAAGACGGCTGGCTCGACTTCGACGTTGCCGTTGCGACACCGCCGATGATGGCCAAAGTTGGTCGTTTGGGCCGGGTCCTCGGGCCTAAGGGCTTGATGCCTAACCCGAAGACCGGGACCGTGACGATGGACACCGCTAAGGCGGTCAACGACGTCAAGGCCGGGCAGGTGGCTTACCGTGCCGACAAGGCTGGTATCGTCCACGCCCCGATCGGCAAGGTATCGTTTGACGACGCGAAGCTCATTGAGAACTTCAAGGCGCTGAACGATGTCATCGTCAAGGCTCGTCCTGCTTCAACCAAAGGGACGTACATTCAGAGCCTCACGCTCACCTCAACCTTTGGCCCTGGGGTCAAAGTTGACGTTGCAGCGTTCTAAATTAATCAAATGACGCGTCACCTCCTTGGAGGTGGCGCTTTTTTTATCCAAGGTGCGCAGAGTCTGCGCACTTAGCGGGACAGCTAACCTAGCTATAAGCATTGCCGCCGTACTTTGGCGGCGAGGCTTACAGCGTAGTTAGATGCTTCCGCGTTGCGGACTCGTAGCCCAGTTAAGGTGTGCAGGGTTCGCGTACTTAGCGGGATGGGTAGCGTAGGTGAGGGTATTGCCGGCGAGGCCCTCACCGTAGCTAGCCACTGCCGCGTTGCGAACCCGAAACCCGATTAGAAAGGTGCGCAGAGTCTGCGCACTTAGCGGGACAGCTAACCTAGCTGTAAGCATTGCCGCCGTACTTTGGCGGCGAGGCTTGCAGCGTAGTTAGATGCTCCCGCGTTGCGGACTCGAAGCCCAGTTAAGGTGCGCAGCGTTCGCGCACTTAGGTAGACGCGTAGCTCTGGCGCTATCAGCCCGAGTAGGAAAAGTCACTACTCACGGTGTCAAACTTTTCTGAAAGCGGGCGGTGTCAAATCTGCTGAAACCGGCGCACAGCCAGGGTTTGGGATGCAATGTAAGCGATGCGGGAAAATGTTTATGATATGGTAAATGTGTACAAATCGGAAAAAGGGGAGGATGCAAATGACCAACGAGGAGGAACCGATCGTCCAGTATCAGGACGTGAATAAGATTTACCGCGGCGGCAACGTTGCGGTTGAGCACATTAACCTCACCATCGATCGCGGCGATTTCGTCTGCCTGATTGGCACTTCAGGGTCGGGGAAAACCACGACGATGCGCATGATCAACCGCATGCTTGAACCGACCGGCGGCACGATCCTGTTTAAGGGCAAGGACATTCACCAGCAGGACCCGGTCGCACTCCGGCGCCGCATCGGCTACGTGATCCAAAACGTCGGCTTGATGCCCCACATGACGCTTTACGAGAACATTACGCTGGTCCCCAAACTGTTGAAGTGGCCAGAGGCTAAGCGACGGGCCAAAGCGGAAGAGCTGATCAAAATGGTCGAGCTGCCGGAAAGTTTTCTGGATCGCTACCCGGCCGAGCTCTCCGGCGGTCAGCAGCAGCGCATCGGGGTGATCCGGGCGCTGGCGGCCAACCAGGATCTGATCCTAATGGACGAGCCGTTCGGGGCACTCGACCCCATTACGCGTGAGAGTCTCCAGGAGCTGGTCAAGCACCTGCAGCAGGAGCTTGGCAAAACCGTTGTGTTCGTGACCCACGACATGGACGAGGCGCTCAAGCTGGCCACTAAGATCGTGGTGATGGACGCCGGACACATTATCCAGACGGCCACCCCCACGGCGTTGTTGCAGCACCCGGCCACCGCGTTCGTGCGCGAGCTGATCGGCGAAGAACGTCTGATCCAGGCCCGAGCCGACGTGACGACGGTGGGAGCGATCATGCTGAAAAACCCAGTGGCCATCACGCCGGGCAAGTCGCTGCACGAGGCCATTCAACTGATGCGTGATCGGCGCGTTGATACACTGCTGGTCGTCGACGACAACAACTACTTGAAGGGTTTTATCGACATCGAATCCCTCACGCGCCAGTACGCCCAGTCCACGGCGGTCAGTGATATTATGCAAACAAAGCTCTTTTACGTGCATGAATCCGCCCTGCTGCGTGATTCGGTCGACCGGATTTTGAAGCGGGGGCTGAAGTACGTGCCGGTGGTGGACGCGGAAAACAAGCTGAAGGGCATTGTCACCCGCTCCGCCTTGGTCGACATGGTGTATGACACGATCTGGGGTGAAAACGCCGATCACGATGAGACCGAGGCCGGGCCGGACCACCAGCCTCAGGCGGGAGGTGAGCGGCATGGGTGACTTCTTGGCCCAACACGGCGCCGAACTGCTGGTCAAAACCTGGGAACAGCTGTACATCTCGGCGATTTCGCTGGGGCTCGGGATCCTCGTGGCCGTGCCGCTGGGGGTCGTGCTGACCCGGCTGCCAAAGACGGCGAAAGTGGTGATTGCCCTCGCGTCGATGCTCCAAACCGTGCCCAGCCTAGCGCTGCTGGCGCTGATGATCCCACTGTTTGGCATAGGCCAGGTACCGGCCATTGTGGCGCTGTTTATTTACTCCCTGCTGCCGATCCTGCGCAACACCTACATCGGGATGCAGGACGTCTCCCCGGTTTTGAAGGACGCGGCCAAGGGCATGGGCATGACGCCGGTGCAATCCATCGTGCAGGTGGAACTGCCCATGGCGATGCCGGTGATCATGGCCGGGATCCGACTGTCGGCGGTGTATGTCATTGCCTGGGCGACCCTGGCCTCCTACATCGGGGCGGGCGGCCTGGGTGATCTGATCTTCAGCGGCCTGAACCTGTTTCAGCCGGCGCTGATCATCGGTGGGACGGTGCCGGTGACGATCCTGGCCCTGGCGGTTGACTGGCTTCTCGGCAGGCTGGAGAAGCGGCTCACCCCGCGGACCAGCCGGAAGGAGGCCGCACAATGAAAAGACTGACCAAACTGATCCTGGCGGTGGGGGTATTGCTATTCGCGCTGGCGGGCTGTGGATTTCCCGGCATCGCCGGGACCGATCGCGGCACGATCAAGATCGCGGCGATGAGCGCGACAGAAAGCTCGGTCATGGCCAACATGCTGGCCGAGCTGATCAACCACGAGCTCGGCTACCCCACGACGCTGGTGGCCAATCTCGGCTCCACCACGGTGACGCATCAGGCGCTGCTGCGCGGGGATGCCGACATTGCCGCGACCCGCTACACTGGCACAGATCTGACGGGGACGCTGAACCTGCCGGTAGAAAAGGACCCCAAGAAGGCCGGCGCGATCGTCAAGCGGGTGTTCAAACAGAAGTTCCACCAGACGTGGTTTCCGACTTACGGGTTTGCGGATACATACGCCTTCATGGTGACCAACCAGTTTGCCGCGCAGCATCACGTGGCGACTATCAGTCAGCTCAAGTCGCTAGCCCCAAGCATGGCCGCCGGCGTTGATTCGTCCTGGATGAATCGCAAGGGCGACGGTTACGCGGACTTTACGACTACGTACGGCTACGACTTCAAGCGGGTTTACCCGATGCAGATCGGGTTGGTGTACGACGCGGTGGCGGCGGGAAAGATGCAGACCGTATTGGGTTACTCTACCGATGGCCGGATCCACTCTTATGACTTGACGGTGCTGAAGGACGATAAGCACTTTTTCCCGCCGTATGACGCCTCTTTGGTGGTCAACGACAGTCTGCTAAAAAAGTACCCCAAACTGGCCCCGGTCTTGCATCGCCTTGACGGGAAAATCAGCGTGGCCGCGATGCAGGAGCTGAATTACCAAGTGGACGACCAGCTCAAAGAGCCGGCGGTCGTGGCCCAGGAGTTTCTGGTTAAACACAACTATTTCAGAGGAGGTGAAGACTGATGGCAGACATGGGGACTTTTCAGCAGTTCTGGTACTATTTGACGACCAACGGGAGCTACGTGCTCAGTCAGTTCACCCGGCATTTTCTCATTTCCATATACGGGGTGTTGATCGCCGCCGTGATCGGTATTCCCGTTGGGCTGGTGATCGCCCGCAACCGCAAGCTGTCCAGCACGGTGATCGGGATCGCCAACGTGATCCAGACCATCCCGAGTCTGGCGATGCTGTCCATCATCATGCTGGGGCTTGGGCTGGGGGTCAACACGGTGGTCGTGACCGTGTTTCTGTACTCACTGCTGCCGATCATTAAAAACACGTACACTGGCATGGTCAATGTCGACCCCACGGTGATCGATTCCGCCAAGGGGATGGGCATGACCTCGTTTCAGCGGCTTTACATGGTCGAAATTCCCCTTTCGATGAGTGTGATCATGGCCGGGATCCGGAATGCGTTAGTGGTCGCCATCGGGATCACCGCCATCGGCGCCTTTGTGGGGGCCGGCGGGCTGGGCGACATCATCGTGCGCGGGACGAACGCGACTAACGGTGGTGCCATCATCCTGGCCGGCGCGCTGCCGACTGCGCTGATGGCGATCATCGCCGATTTGGTGCTCGGGTTTGTCCAGCGGCGGCTGGAGCCGAAGGAATCAAGCCGCTAAGCGCATAGCGTGTCTCCTGCCACCGGTGGGGGACACGTTTTTGGTCTGGTTCATTTGGTGAGAGCGAGCGTCGGCGGAAGGAATTTGACGGTCTTCCTTGACGCCGGGGGTCGTTCATGATATGCTCCTCGTTGTGATAATTCACTCTGCCTAAGACTCAGGTGGCGCAAGCCTTAATATCCTGCCGAGGTGGTATCAGTACGTTAGATACCTCTATGTCTTGGTAGACATGGAGTTTTTTTTTCGAAAAACTTCAACCAAACTACAGGAGGTGAAAAATCTATGAGTGAATCAATTATCGCTGCAAAAGCTAAGGTCGTTGATGGCATCGTTGAGCAGTTCAAGGCTGCAAAAAGCGCTGTTGTTGTTAACTACCGCGGCTTGACCGTTGATGAAGTAACTGCGCTGCGCAAGGAGCTGCGTGATGCCGGTGTCAAGATGGAAGTCATCAAGAACACCTACCTCCGCCGTGCCGCTGACGCAACTGGCTACGAAGGACTTGACGAAGTGTTCACTGGCCCAACCGCCATCGCGTTCTCGAACGACGATGCCGTTGCCCCGGCGCGCATCATGACCAAGTTCGCTAAGCAGTTCGATGCCCTCGTTGTTAAAGGCGGGATCATCGAAGGCAAGGTTGCCAGCCTGGAACAGATCACAGAACTGTCCAAGCTGCCAGACCGCGATGGGATGCTGTCGATGCTGCTGTCTGTTCTGCAGGCCCCAGTGCGCAACGTCGCATACGCCGTCAAGGCCGTTGCCGAAAGCAAGGATGCAGAACCAGCTGCGTAATGCGGCTGTGGCTGCCTGACCGATCCGTTATCAAAACAATATAAATTGGAGGAAACAAACATGGCTTTAGATACAAAGGCTATTGTCGACCAGTTGAAGGATGCTTCCATCCTTGAACTGAACGACCTCGTTAAAGCAATTGAAGATGAATTCGGCGTTACCGCTGCTGCCCCTGTTGCAGCTGCCGGTGCTGCTGGTGGCGACGATGCCGCTGATGCAAAGGATTCCTTCACCGTTGAACTGACCGAAGCCGGCCAGGAAAAGGTTAAGGTTATCAAGGAAGTTCGCACCATCACTGGCCTTGGCCTGAAGGATGCGAAGGGTCTGGTTGATGCCGCTCCTTCCAACATCAAGGAAGACGTTACCGAAGACGAAGCCAACAAGCTCAAGGAACAGCTTGAAGCCGTTGGCGCAACCGTTACCCTCAAGTAATTGTTGCTCAATTAACGTTAAAGCGCGTTGGACAATGTCAGAGATGACAGTGGCCAACGCGCTTTTTCAATTGTGCTAGTCGGTTGTCGCGGCAAACAGCAGCGGGTCGGTCATCCCCGGTCCGCGGTACTCCAGCTGCAGGTCGATCCCTTTGCCCACGACGATGCCGGCGTTGCCAAAATAGGCCCAGAAGGTGGTGCTGGCATACCCGCCTGGGGCCAGCTTGGCGGTGCCCTGCTGGTTGGCTAAAACGGTGGCCGGGGCAAGAAACGGCCCGGTGATCGTAAACTGGCTCGGGGCGGGCATGAACCCTGCCTGATCCGTAAAGTTCGCGTATTCGACCGTGATCTGAACGCAGAGATTTTTGGGTAGTTTGCCGGCTTCAACTAGTTTCTGCCCGGCGGCGTTCAGCTGGTGGGTGATCTGCGTCACGCGCAGCCCGTACGCATTATTTGCACCGAGGCCCATTTTGTTGGTTTGAAGGATCCGTGAAGTTTCACTCGCCTCAGGGAGGACGGTCAGGACCTTGGTTTGGGTCTTACCGTTAAGCGTTGCCGTTAACACCAGTTCGCCTTCGTCAATGGCGCCGTTCACTGTTGTGACCTTGCCAGTGCCTTCGCCGCGGACCAGGACCTGATCCTGATGATCGCGGTCTTTCAGGGTGAACTTGGCGTTGTTGGACAGCGTGAAGGTGAGCTTGACCTTGCCACCAGTCGACCTAAATAAGGTATTCGGCGTCGTGATGGTCGGCCCAGGCAGGTTTTTGCTGCTGGCGGTTGAACTAGCTGGGCCTTTGCCGCTACCGCCAGTCTGACTGCGGCAGCCACCAAGGCCGGCAACAAGCAATACCGCGAGAACAGGCAACATTTTTTTGAATGATTTCATGAGGATCCTCCGTATGAGATAATTGTAAGGAATCGAACAGGGGATGTAAACGACGCCGAATAACGCTATTGTTATCTTAAAGAGTTCGCGCCCCGCACGACCTAGCACCGGGATCTTGGACTAGCGGCGCTGCAACGAAAGGAAATCATGATGAGCCATTACTATACGAATGATCCAGATTTACCGCACGATGAGCAGACTTTTTCCTATGACCTGGCGGGCCAGCGCCTGCAGTTCACTGCTGACAACGGGGTCTTCTCAAAACACACGATCGACTTCGGCAGTCGCGTGCTGATCGAGACTGTCGCTACCCAGCCGGCGCTGCCGGCAGGCGCACTTTTGGATGTCGGCTGCGGCTACGGGCCGATCGGGCTCGCGTTGGCCAAGCGCTTCCCTGCGCGGCAGGTCACGATGTCGGACGTCAACGAGCGGGCACTGGCGCTGGCCAAGCGCAACGCCGAGGCCAATCAGATCACCAATGTGACGGTGGTCGAATCGTCGGTGTACGAGCATATTGACGGGCAGTTTGGCGTGATCGTGACCAACCCGCCGATCCGCGCTGGGAAAGCCACCGTCTCGGCAATTCTGGCCGGAGCATTTGACCACTTAGTGCCAGGCGGTCAGCTGTTCTGCGTGATCCAGAAAAAGCAGGGCGCGCCATCGGCCCTGAAGCTGATGCAGGAAACGTTCGCCACCGCAGAGAAAATCAAGATGGAACACGGCTATTACATCCTGCGGGCGACTAAGTAAGGAGGGGCCATGGCTGAACTGACATCCGAAGACTTTATGAACGCGGCCTTGGCCGAGGCGCGGGCCGCCGCGGTGATCGGTGAAGTGCCCATCGGCGCCGTTGTGGTCAAAAACGGTCGGATCATCGGGCGCGGCCACAATTTACGCGAACACGCGCAAGACAGTACGCTGCACGCGGAGATCCTGGCGATTCAGGAGGCCTGCATGACCCTTGGCAGCTGGCGTCTGGAAGACTGCGATCTGTACGTCACGCTAGAGCCCTGCCCCATGTGTGTCGGGGCGATGATCAACGCGCGCGTGCGCCGCTGCTTCTTCGGGGCTATGGACCCCAAGGCCGGCGCGGCCGGCTCGCTGGTCGATCTGCTCAGCGACACGCGCTTTAACCACCAGGTGCAGGTGGTGGGCGGGCTTAAGGCGCGGGAATGCGGCGCCATGCTGGCCGACTTCTTCCGGGCGATCCGGGAGAAACGTAAGGCCGCCAAGCGGACTGGTCAAAGCCTGAACAAACAGGTATAATGAATTTTGCCGAAAGGCCTTGAGGCAATGGCAGCCTTTCGAATTGTGTCAGGTCCGGAAGGAAGCAGCACTAAGGATGGTTTGCCATGTGCCTTAAGTTTTTGAGCAAATAAACAAGGACGTACCCAGTGGGTGCGTCCTTTTTCTGTGCGCAGCGGTGGTGGGCAATCAGTTCAGTGCCAGTTGATCAAGGGCCGAGGCAACGGCGGGATCGCGCTGGGTGCCAGCCGCTACGATGTGGCCGTCTTGCATAACGAAAATCCGGTCCGCCTTCTTGAAGGTGGCGGCATTGTACTGGTGGGTGATCATGACAAAGCCTTGCTTCATGGCAAAAATGTCTGCCTGGAGCCGATCGGCGATCTTCGGGTCAAGCCCCGTGGTCATTTCGTCCAGCACCATGAACTGGTAGCGGCGCAGCAGCAGGCGAGCCAAGGCGACGCGCTGCTTTTCTCCACCTGAGAGCAGAGGACTGGTGCGGTCGACCACGGTGTCCAAATCGTGCGCCGCAAGCCAGTCGCTCATGCCAGCCTGACGCAGGGCGGCTTCGACCTGCCCGTCCGCGTAGTCTGTGCTGAACAGCGTGACATTATCGCGTACCGTCCCGGAAAAAATGTCGGCCTGCTGCTCGAGTTCGCCGATCAGGCCGAAGACGGCTGCCGGGGCTAACTGCGCCGCGGGCTGATTACTCAGGGTGACCTGCCCGGCAGTCGGGTTCAGCTCACCAAGCAGCAGGCGCATCAGGGTGGTTTTGCCGCTCCCACTGGCCCCAACCAGCAGGTACTTGCGGTTTGGCTCAAGCGCCAGATCAATGTCCTGGAGCACGTCTTGGTAGCTCGCCTGGTGCGCTGAGATCAGCGGGCTGGTCATCGGCAGCGTCGCGGGCGCGGCCTGGGCAGCGGTTGGTGCAGCCTCTTGGGTCATGGCGGCCAGCTGGCTGGCGACCTTACGTGCCCCGTAGAACTCTGCCAGCATCGCCGTCAACTGCGCCATCGGCCAATTGAAGAAGCTGGCTAGCTGAGAAAAGGCGACCAGTTGGCCCAGCGTGATCTGTCCTTGGCGGACAAAATAGGCGCCGACCAGCCAAGTGCCCAGGTACATCACGTCGCCCAGAAAATCGGCCATACCGCTGGTGATTTTTTGCACCTGCTGCTCATGCGTTGAGGTCCGCCGCACGTCCGCGCTGGCGGTTTGGTGCAGCCGAAAAAAAGGCGGCTGCGCCAGCGCGTGGGCAATGGTGGTGAAGCCGCTCAGGGCATCGGTGACCCGGCTGGTGTAGCGCTCGATAGCGGCCACGACGTCGTCTTTAGCATGTTCCAGCGCCTTTTTGACCAGGAACGGAAAGACCAGCGCCGGCACGCTCAGCAGCACGACGGCCAAGGTGATCACAGGGTCGATGAGCAAGGTGCCAGCCGCGGCGAAGATCAAGAGCATCAGCAGGTAGAAGGCGCGCAGGATGACGTGAAAGTAACTGCTGGTGACAATGTCGACTTGCTTGGTGAGCTGGGTGACGTAATTGCCGACCGCTTGCTTGCCAAATACGTTCGGCCGCAGCGTCAAGTCATGGTGGAATAAATCGCGCCGCAGCTCATCGCCTAGGCGTAGGGGCAGCGCCTCGTTAACATACTCGCTGGCCGAATCCGTGACGGCCTGGATCACTAGGTACCCCAAAATGAGGGGTACGGCGAGAGTAAAGGTGAGGTTCACGCGCCCGGTTGCGATGTCAGTAATCAGCTGCAGAACATAAGAGTAAGCCACTAGTACCGCTGCTGCGGCCACGCTGAGGCTGATGGCCAGGGCGACGCGCCAGGGGTGACGAGCAAAGTAATGAAACATCTTTCTCCTCCAATTCTAATCTGTCAAAGCGTAGCACTTCGCCAGGGGTGGGACAACGTGAAATGAAGAGCCGCGAGGATTTATGGCGGTTTGGCCTGCTTTACAGCCTGTAGTTGCGCTCCGCACTGGCAACGCCCGAGCATCTAGCTACGCTCGGGGCCTCGCCAGCAAAGTGCACTGGCAATGCCCCAAGCTAGGCTAGCTGTCGGGCTAGGTACGCCAGTGCTTCGCAGCCTGTAGTTGCGCTCAGTGAGGCAACGCCTGAGCAGCTTGCTACGGCAGCAGCCTCGCCGCCAAAAAGCGGCGGCAATGCCGCTGCCTAGGCAAGCTGTCAGGCTAAGTTCGCCTCACTCCGCAGCCTTAGTTGCGCTTCGCGAGGCAACGCGGGAGTGGCCAGCTACGGTAGCGGCCTCGCCGTCAAGGCCCGACGGCAATGCCGCCACCTAGGCTGGCCATCCCGCTAAAAGCGCCCCGCTTCGCAGCCTTCAGTTGCGCTCCGGGCTCGCAACGGGTGAGCATCTAGCTACGCCCAACGCCTCGCCGGCAAAGAGCGCCGGCAATGCGTTAGGATATGCTCAGACTGTAGCCGTTTACGGCGTACAGTCTGACATGCGTAGCGGCTAGATGTCCCCCTAAATGCGCGAGCCCTCCGCAGCCTTTAGTTGCGCTCAGTGAGGCAACGTCTGAGCAGCTTGCTACGGCCGCCGCCTCGCCGCCAAAAAGCGGCGGCAATGCCGCTGCCTAGGCAAGCTGTCAGGCTAAGTTCGCCTCACTTCGCGGCCTTAGTTGCGCTCCGCGGGGCAACGCGGGAGTGGCCAGCTACGGTAGCGGCCTCGCCGTCAAGGCCCGACGGCAATGCCGCCACCTAGGCTGGCCATCCCGCTAAAAGCGCCCCGCTTCGCAGCCTTCATATGTTAAACTAGAACAGTTAGAAAGGATGAGGACGCGTGGCTTATCAAGCGCTATACCGGGTCTTTCGGCCCCAGCAGTTCAAGGACGTGATCGGCCAAGACGCCATCACGACCACGCTCAAAAATGCCCTGATCGAGCATCAAACCAGCCACGCCTACCTCTTTTGCGGGCCGCGGGGGACAGGGAAGACGAGTGTGGCCAAGATCCTGGCCAAGGCGCTCAACTGCCGCCACCTAACCGATGGGGAGCCGGACAACACCTGCGATCTCTGCGTGGCGATCAATAACGGTAGCCTGACTGACGTGATCGAGATCGATGCGGCCTCTAACAACGGGGTCGACGAGATCCGCGACATCCGCGACAAGGCGAAGTACGCGCCGACCGAGGGCACGGTCAAGGTCTACATCATCGATGAAGTTCACATGCTGTCGACAGGCGCGTTTAACGCGCTTTTGAAAACCTTGGAGGAACCGCCGGCCCACGTCGTTTTCATTCTGGCGACGACGGAGCCGCAGAAGATCCCAGCAACGATCATCAGCCGGACACAGCGGTTTGATTTTCGCCGCATCACGAGCGCCGACATCGTTAAGCGGATGCAGTTCATCTTGGATGACAAGCAGATCACCTATGATGATCAGGCCCTAATGGTCATTGCCAAGGCGGCGGAAGGGGGCATGCGCGATGCGCTGTCCATCCTGGACCAAGTGCTGGCGTTCGGCCAGGATCACGTCACCGTTGACAATGCGCTGGACGTGACGGGCGGCGCGGCGGCGGCTCAGCTTGGCGAGTATCTCCAGCATGTGGCGGCGCACGACACCGCCGCGGCGCTGACGACCATCGAACAGCTCCTGGCGTCGGGTAAAGACGCGGGGCACCTGATCGACGACCTGATCGGCTACCTGCGCGACCTGCTCGTTTATCAGCAGGCGCCAGCTTTGGTCAACGATACGGCCAGCGCGCTGCAGGATGCGCACTTCAAGGGCCTGACTGAGCAGTTTCAACCGGCCCAGCTCTACCACATGATCGCGGTGCTGAACACCACCCAGGGCCAGCTGCGGCTGACCAACAGTCCCGCGTTGTACTTGGAAGTGGCGACAGTTCAACTGGGTCAGCCGCTGGCAGAGCAGGCCGCACCGGCGGAAAGCGCCGAGGTCAAGCAGCTGGCGCAAACGGTCGCCAAGCTTCAAAAAGCGCTGGCGACCCTTGAGCAGTCCGGAATCCCAGCGCCTGCGCCGGCAAAGGCCGCGGCCAAGCCGCGCAAGGGGCTGAAGATCCATAAGGAACAGATTTACCCGATCCTGGGCGCGGCGACCAAGAAGGACCTGGAAGCCGTCAAGGACGTCTGGCCGGACCTGCTGTCGATGCTGTCCGTACCGGATCAGGCGATGATGAAAATCTCCAAGCCGGTCGCCGCTAGCCCGGGCGGGGTGATCGTCAGTTTTGCCTATGACATCCTGATCGAGCGGGCCAATGGCGATACCGCTTTGATGACGGGGCTGGCCGCCAACCTCAGCAAGCTGATGGGCGGCCCGCGGCAGGTCGTCTTGGTGCAGGAACAGCAGTGGCCGCAGGTGCGCAAACAGTACCTGATCGAGCACGGGGCCCCCAAGCCTGCCCAACCGAAGGCGGCTGAGGAGTCGCCGGTGGTCAAGCCGATCACAGACCTATTTGGTAAAGAACCTAATATTGAAGTCAAAAATGACTAGAAAGCGTGATTGATATGATGCGTGGCGGGAATATGGCCGGGATGATGAAGCAGATGCAGAAGCTGCAAAAGGAAATGACCAAGGCCCAGGAAGAGTTGAACAGCACCGACTTCACGGCCACTTCGGCTTCGGACATGGTGACGGTGACGTTTGGCGGCGACAAGACGATGAAAGACATCCAAATCAAGCCAGAAGCCATCGACCCCGATGATCCCGATATGCTTCAGGACTTGGTGCTTGAAGCGGTCAACGCTGGGTTGAAGAAGGTCGATGAGGCGACCCAGCAGAAGATGGGTAAGTACACCCAGGGTCTGCCGCGGTAGGAGGGGCCATGCAATATCCACAACCGATTGAAAAACTGATCGACAGCTATATGCGCCTGCCCGGCATCGGTGCCAAGACGGCCACGCGGCTGGCGTTTTACACCATCGACATGAATAAGGATGACGTGGCCAGCTTTGCCCAGGCGTTAACTGCCGCCAAGACCGAGCTGCACTACTGCAGTATTTGCGGGAACATTACCGACGACGACCCCTGCGAGATCTGTCAGGACAAAACGCGCGACCAAAGCACGATCCTGGTGGTCGAGCAGCCCAAGGACGTCATGAGTATCGATCGGACCAACGATTACCGCGGCCTGTACCACGTGCTTCACGGGGTGCTGAGTCCCATCGAAGGCAAAGGCCCGGAAGACCTCAACATCGAAAGCCTGATCAAGCGGCTACAGACGCATCCGGAGGTCAAAGAAGTCATCGTGGCCACCAATGCCACCCCGGAAGGTGAGGCTACGGCGCAGTATTTGGCGCGCCTGATCAAGCCGGCGAAGATCAAGGTGACCCGGCTGGCGCACGGTTTGGCCGTGGGCTCGGACATTGAGTATGCCGACCAGATGACCTTGCTGAAGGCCGTCGAGGGCCGCACCGAACTGTAAGGGGGCAGTGCCATGTTTTTTCGCAAGCGCAAACCGAGTATCAAGAACGAGGCCGACCGGGCCCTGATGGAGGAGATCTATCAGGTCCGGGACCGGATGGCCAGTCAGCGCAAACTGATGGCCTCTTTTCGGGAGGTCGACGAGGTGACCAAGGCCCAGCTGGACCTACAGAAGGCGCTGTTTGATTTTCTTCATCGCGAAGCCCGCGAGCGCCACGTGGCCGGCGAGATCGTCGCGGAAATGGCCGCCATTTCGATCGAACAGAATCAGTAAGGACCCGGCCGGACCGGGTTCTTTTTTGAATGGCGGGGGGAATGGTTTAATTCGCGCCGCTTTTCAAGTAAACTAGAACCATTAACAGATGAAAGAGTTGAAGGCAGTGGCAGGGAGATTCATTACGTTCGAGGGCCCGGATGGGGCAGGGAAAACTAGTGTGCTGAGCGCGCTGATCCCAATTGTTGAGAAACACGTGGCGATGCCCGTGACGCTGACCCGCGAGCCTGGCGGTGCCGATATTTCTGAAAAGATCCGAACGCTGATTCTGGATCCCGCCAACGTGGCAATGGATCCGCGCACCGAGGCGCTGCTGTACGCGGCCTCGCGCCGTCAGCACCTGATCGAAGTGATCGATCCAGCACTGGCCGCCGGCGCCTTGGTCATCTGCGACCGGTTTGTGGATTCTTCTGTTGCGTACCAAGGCGGCGGCCGCCAGATTGGCGAAGAAGCGGTACTGGCGATGAACCACTTTGCCACCGGTGGGCAGGGGCCGGAGTTGACCGTTTACTTGGACATCGACAGTGCGGCGGGCCTGGCTCGCATTCAAGCACACCAGGCCTCGCGGCAGTACGATCGGCTTGATCGCGAAAGCTTGGCCTTCCATCAGCGGGTGCGTGCGGCGTACTTGAAGCTGGCTAAGGCCGAGCCTGCGCGGATCAAAACCGTCGATGCCAGTCAGCCGCTTGAGCAAGTCGTCGCCGCGTGTGCTAAAGTGTTAGCCGCTCATTTAGGTGATAGTTGGCAGTAGAAAGTCGCGGCTCAGCCGTGCAGCCTTTTCACAGGAGGAATGGCTTATGAAGTTGATCATGGCAATCGTTCAGGACAAGGATTCAAACCTGCTGTCCAGTGAGTTCATCGACGCGAACATCCGGGCCACCAAGTTGAGTTCAACTGGCGGCTTTCTGAAGTCCGGTAACACGACCTTCATTATTGGGGTCGAGGACGAACGCGTTGAGGAAGTCTTGCAGATCATCAAGGAATCCGCTCAGACCAGGCGCCAATTCATGACCCCACCGGTCAACTTGGATGCCACCTCGGACGCGTCTATGGCTTATCCTGTTGAGGTGCAAGTCGGTGGTGCGACCGTCTTCGTCCTGCCGGTGGATGCTTTCCACCAGTTCTGATGAGTACGATCGAACAGCTGCAGCCGACGCTGGTACGCCAGTTCAGCCAGATCATCGGCGCCGGCAATCTGAGCGCGGCGTACATTTTCGCCGGGGCGGCAGGGACCGGCAAGGCGGCGCTCGCGCAGTGGCTCGCGATGCGCCTGCTTTGCCTTGCCCCGAAGGATGGCCGGCCGTGCGGTGAGTGTGCGGAATGCCGGCGCGTCATGTCCGGCAACCACCCGGACGTGGTGTGGCTGAATCCCGACGCGAAAAGCATCAAGGTGGACGACGTGCGCGCGATGCGGCAGGAAATGAGCAAGACCGGCGTGGAAGGCAATCGCCGCGTCTTCGTGATCGAAGGCGCCGAGCGGCTGACGGCGGGGGCAGAAAACAGCCTGCTGAAGTACTACGAAGAGCCGGTGCCGGGCATGACCATCATTTTGACGACCACGGCGAAGAATCAACTGCTGCCCACCATTCGTTCGCGGGCGCAGGTGATCAATTTCAAAACGCCGCCGGTCAGCGGGGTGCGGGATGCGCTGGTCGCCAAGGGGGCGGATGAACGGCTGGCCACGATCGCCGCAAGCCTGACTGCCGACCCCGCGGCGGCGTTGGCCCTTGCGACTGATGAGCAGTTCGCCAAACGCACGGCGGCGGTGCTTCAGCTGGTCAATCAGCTGAGTAAAAAAGACGCGACCGCGTTTGTGGCGGTGCAAACCACGCTGCTGCCGCTGGCGAAGACCCTGCCTGAGCAGACGCAAACACTGGCGCTGCTGGGCCTGGCCTACGCCGATGCGCTTAATCAGCACTACCACATCCAGGCGCCGCGCGCGTTTGGCAACGACCTGGCCATTTTGGCGCTGGCTGAAGCCACCAGCAAGCAGCTGGCCACCGGGCTGGCTGCGGTCTTGAACGCTTCGATCAGGCTGAGTCAGAACGTGACGTTCCAAGCTGCCGTTGAGGCACTGGTGTTACAACTTTTAGAAGGGTGATCTTGTGGAGAAAAAGGACCTGTACGACAACTTCATGCAGCTCGAGCGCGAGGCGCAGGCACTGCTCACGCGGGTGACCGGGCTGAGCGCCGACGTGGCTAAGGCCTTGGCGCGCAACGCCGAGCTGGAAATGGAGAATAAGCACCTCCGCGAGCACCTGGCCGCGCTGGAAGATGGGCACGCTGCGTCGACGGGGGCCACTGAGCTGAGTAAGTCCAAGGCCAACCTGGAAAGCTTGTACAACGAGGGTTTTCACGTTTGCCCTTACATGTACGGCCAACGCCGGGTGGATGATGAGCCGTGTGCCTTTTGCCTCGACATCATTTATGGTGAGCACTGATGACCGCCCGACAAATGGCGAGCTTTGCGCCGCACGAGACGGGCACGCTGTACCTAGTGCCCACGCCGATTGGCAACTTGGACGATATGACTTTTCGCGCCGTCAAGACGCTTCAGGCCGTTGATCTGATCGCGGCGGAGGACACGCGCAACACCCAGAAGCTGCTTAATCACTTTGACATTAAGACCAAGCAGATCAGCTTCCATGAGCACAACACCCAGGCCCGGATCCCCGAACTGCTCGCCCGGCTGCAAAACGGTGAGGCGATCGCGCAGGTGTCAGACGCGGGGATGCCGTCGATTTCCGATCCCGGCAAGGAACTGGTCAAAGCTGCCATTGAGGCGGGCATTCCAGTGGTCCCGCTGCCCGGGGCCAACGCGGCGCTGACGGCGCTGATCGCAAGCGGCATCACGCCGCAGCCGTTCTTGTTCTACGGCTTTCTGCCGCGTAAGGCCAGCGAGCAAACGGCCGCGCTTGAGGGTTTAGCCGACCAGCCCGAAGCGGTCCTGTTCTACGAATCACCGTACCGCGTAGCCAAGACCCTGCGCGCCATGCAGGCGGTTTTCGGCGAGCGCCAGGCAGTCCTGGCCCGTGAGCTGACCAAAAAGTTCGAGGAGTTCATTCGCGGCTCGCTCACTGAGCTGATCGACTACGCGGAGGCCAGCGCCCGCGGTGAGTTTGTGATCATCGTCGCGCCCGGTGCGCCGAAGCCGGCCGCAGTCTCCACGCTGCCGCTGAAGGCTCAGGTCCAAGCCAAAATTACTGCCGGGGCGCGGCCTAACGACGCCATCAAGGCGGTGGCGAAGGCGAATGGCCTCAAGCGCCAACAGGTGTACAACGAATTTCACGGGATCGAGGAGTCAGAATGACGTATACAGAAGCATTAACGGTGCCTTTTTTTCTTGGCACGCAAACTGGCAACCTGAGCTTGGCCAACATGGCCAACATCATGCTGCTGGTCTCGGAGAACCAGCTGGACCAGGTCGGTGCCGGGATCGCAGGGCTGGCCAAGCACGGCGCCGGCTGGGTGATCACCCAGTACCACATCGACGTCACGCGGATGCCGCGGATCGATGAGCATTTGGTGGCCGGCACTGAGGCCACGTCTTACAACAAGCTGATGACCTACCGTGAGTACTGGTTGGCCGATGACGCAGGTAATCGCCTCGTGACGATGCGCGGGGCTTGGGTGATGATGGATCTGGCAACGCGCAAGATCATCCCGATCATTCCGGCGTTTGCCGAAAAAGTCGGGGCGCACTTCGACAGCAAGGTCGAGCGGTTCCCGCGGCTGGTTAAGCAGTCTGAATTCACCAAAACCGCAGCCTACCGCGTGCGGTATTTCGATATCGACGGTAACGGTCACGTCAATAATGCGCACTACATGGAGTGGATGGAAGACGTCCTCGGCGAGGCGTTTCTGCTGACCCACAAGCTGGTGGAAGCCGACATTAAGTACGCGCGTGAGGTGGCGTACGGCACGATGGTCGACTCAGCGGTGCGAGTTGATGGGGATACCTCCTATCACCTCATCAGCACGGACGGCTTGGCGAACGCTGAGGCGAAGCTCCGGTGGGAGAAAAAAGCATGACCACGGCAAAACAAAAGCAGGTAACTTCACAAAGTGGTGAAGTTGCCTGCTTTTTAGTCTGCCAGCACCAGTGTGGCCCCGGCTAAGGGGCTGTCATCAAAATTTTCTTTAGTCTTAACGGTTTTCCCAAAGTTGTCGATCAAACCGTGGAACTCCTGGGCGTCGGCAAGGGCCCAGCTCGCCACCCCAGGCAGGCGACGCTGCAACTGGGCGTAGGTTTTCGTCGGCACCTTTAGCCAGGTGAACAGGCGGCGCGCATAGTTGTCGGCGATGAAAGTGGGCTGATCGAACACGTAAAGGCGCAGGGCGTCGGCCGTTTCCTCCCCGATCCCGGGAAGGGCAAGCAGCTCCTTGCGCAAAGCGGCCGGGTCGCCGGCGCCGATCTGGGCGAGGGCAAAGTCGCGGGCCTTTAGCCAGGCGAAGAGCTGGACCAGGGCGCGGCTTTTATTCTGGTAGAAGCCGCTGGGCCGGATCAGCGGAATCAGCTCAAGCTGGCTGAGTGCCGCGAGCTTTGCCGGTGCGAAGCCGGTGGCCGCCTTCAGGTTGGCCAAGCTGCGGTCGACGTTGCGCCAGTTGGTGTTTTGAACCAGAATAGCGCCGACTGCGATCTCAAACTTTGAATCCGCCGGCCACCAGCCGGACGGGCCCAGCAGGGCGGCCAGCCGGTGGTACAGGGCCCAGGGGGTGATCTCAGCTGACGGCATTGTTGACGTACTCCGCCAGTGCCGTGCCGGTGAGCCCTGCCGACAGGCCGACGATCAGCTTAATGCGCGCCTTTTGGCCGTTGAGGCCCTGGCAAAAAGTGACGCCCATTTGCTTGAGTCCAACCCCGCCGCCTTCGTAGTCGTAAATGTCTTCGGCCATGCCGTTGAAGCAGCGTGACACGAGGACGACGGGCACGCCGCGGGCTAAAAGCCGCTGCAGGGCCGGTAAGGTCGCTGGTGGCAGGTTGCCCGCGCCTAGCGCCTCGATCACCAGGCCGGCAGTTTCTGCCGGGAGCGCGTCGAATAAGGTGCCGTCCATCCCGGCGTACGCCTTGAGCAGGTAGACGTTTGCCACCACGTGGTCGATCGGCGCCATCCCTTTTTGCAGGAGTTTTTCGAAAAAACGGGGCCCATCCTTGGTGACGAGGCCGATGGGGCCAAAACTGGGTGTGCGGAACGTGGACACGTTGGTGGTGTGCGTTTTGGTCACAAATCGCGCCGTGTGGATCTCATCGTTCATGACCACGAGGCAACCCATCCCCCGTGCGTGGTCGCTGGCCGCCACGCGCAGGGCGCTGAGAAAGTTGTAGTTGCCATCCGCGCCGATTTCATTGCTCGACCGCATTGCCCCGGTCACCACGACCGGGATCGTGGACGGGGTGGTGAGGTCGAGAAAAAAGGCAGTTTCCTCCAGCGTGTCGGTGCCGTGGGTGACCACTACCCCGTCAATGCCGGCGATCTCCGCCTCGCGGATGCGTTGGCTGATTGCCAGCATCCGCTCGGGGGTGATGTGCGGTGACGGTAGGTTGAAGACCTCCTCTGAGGTGACGGCGATGTCTTTTAGCTGCGCCGGGGCGGCCATCATTGGGTTGTTGGTGCTGGGAACAACGGCGCCCGCCTCGTTTTCGGTCATCGAGATCGTCCCACCGGTGTGCAGCGCAAGAATGTGTTTCATAAATTTGCCTCCAGGGTTTGATAGGTTCAGCTTAGTGGGCGGCCGGCCAGAATGCAACCACGCGGCGATGAACTAGTGCTTGGGATAAAAAAACACCGCCAGGGCAGGCGGTGTTCTTGCCTCTGGGCGGAGGCTTGTAACGCTTGGTTACAAGAAACAATACTAGCGGACCTAAGTTAAATCGAGTTTGGCATGCAGCGGGAATAGACGGAGAGTTCGGTGTGAGAATTCTCATGGACACCTACAAGTGAAGGCCTACACGTTGTTGCAATTTTCAGCAAACGGTCTAGACTAGTTTGCGTACCATAAATCTAGGAGTAGGCATCAACGCGTTAAGTGCCACCGGAACGGAATGTGAACGGTGGACGAAGGCCATGTGGGCCGCGGTGTTGACGCCGCATTCGCCTGATCGTTAGGCGCCTCCAACAAAGGAGATTGTCACCATGGAAGTCTTGTCTTTTTCCGGTCCCAAGATGAAAGCGACGCGCACCGTCGTTTTGATGGGCCTGTTCTTGGCGATGGATATCGTCTTGCAGCGGTTCTCGTTTGGACCATCGTTTCTCAAGTTCGGGGTGGGCTTTTTCGCCACCGCACTCATGGGCTATTACTTAGGACCTTGGGTTGCAGCGGTCGATGCCGCCCTGGCCGACCAAGTGGGCATCATGCTCAGCGGGGGCGTCAACATCCCGCTGTACACGCTGAGCGCCGCCTTGGCTGCGTTCATCTACGGGACCTTTTTCCATAACCATAAGGTCACCGTGTGGCGGGTGCTGGTGCCCGTGGCCATCGTGCTAATTTTTGTCAACATTGGGTTGGGCACATGGTGGCTTGAACTGACCGGTTTTAAGTGGCAGGTGATCCTGCCCACTCGGGCCGTGAAGAATCTGATCATGATC
This sequence comes from Lacticaseibacillus jixianensis, assembly GCF_003946485.1. Lineage (GTDB taxonomy): Bacteria > Bacillota > Bacilli > Lactobacillales > Lactobacillaceae > Lacticaseibacillus > Lacticaseibacillus jixianensis. Next base: position 104,332 of record NZ_RHOJ01000003.1, read on the forward strand.
CCGATTCAGACGGCGCTGACCTATGCGGCGCTGCGTGGGGTCGAACGGATCCGGCCGCACTTTTAAACATTGACGATAAGGGCGCCCCGCGGTGGGCGCCTTTTTTGTGAAGGTGCGCAGGGTCGACGGTCTTAGCCCGACAGCTAGCCCAGCTCCAGGCATTGCCGCCGTACTTTGGCGGCGAGGCTTGGAGCGTAGCTAGATGCTCGGGCGTTGTCGACCCGAAGCCCAGTTAGAAGGTGCGCAGGGTCGACGGTCTTAGCCCGACAGCTAGCCCAGCTCCAGGCATTGCCGCCGTACTTTGGCGGCGAGGCTTGGAGCGTAGCTAGATGCTCGGGCGTTGTCGACCCGAAGCCCAGTTAGAAGGTGCGCAGGGTCGACGGTCTTAGCCCGACAGCTAGCCCAGCTCCAGGCATTGCCGCCGTACTTTGGCGGCGAGGCTTGGAGCGTAGCTGCTGCCGCATGTCAGCTTGTACGCGCTATGCGCTACAAGCTGATCAAGCCGCTCGGGCGTTGGCGACTCGAAGACCAGTTAGAAGGTGCGCAGGGTTCGCGCACTTAGCGGGCCCGCTGACATAGCCGCTTGGCATGGTAGCCTGGGGTCATGAATGGCGCTTTGCATGGCCGCGTCATCGGGCCCACAAAACTTTGTGAAAATATTAATATTTTCTTGGACAAAGGCGGGGAGTGGGGGTATCATGATGGGTGTATATACAAGGTTTACATTTTAAAAAGTAATCGGCCGATCCATTGAAAAGTGTTTCATAACGTTAGTTGCATATTCGTAACGTTTTCTGGAAACTTTTTGAATGGGTATTTTTTTGTCTGAATAATTTTGAACGGCAGCGGTTGGGGATAATCGCTGTTCGCCATTATTGGGTCATTGGAGGAGTGAGTAATATGAAAACATGTCCACAATGCGGCGCGGAGCAAGCGCTGGATGCAAAATTTTGCACAAAATGCGGCTATCAATTCACGATGACAGCGCCGGGCTCGGCGCCGGATCCTGCTGGCCAGCCTGCACCAAGCCAGCCAAGCACTGGCCAACCCGGGCCAACTCCAGCGAGCGCGCCGACGCAACCAAACGAGAACCTGGAAAAAGCGAAGGCGTTGGGAAAGGGCTACTGGGCCTGGCTGGTTGCGGGGTTCAAGCACCCTGGCCGGCCGGTTCAAGCCAGCAGTCAGTGGTTTGGCCTGCTCAGCATTGGGCTGATCGGACTGTTCAACATGATCGCGGTCATTCGGCCACTGGCAAATACTGTGAATTCGGTCGGTAGTTCCCTCAGTAGTTCCGTAGGCGGTCTGTTCAGCAGTCAGGTTCAGGAAGCCAGTTCAACTGCTAGCAGCGCCATCTTTGGGACTGGGTTCCGCATGCTGATCTTGTTTATTGTCATCGGCATTGCGCTGGCCACCTCGGCCTGGCTAGGCAAGCGCGTGATCAGCGGTGATACGAGTGGGTACCTCGAAGGCTTGACTGAATTTGCGTACCGCATTTCTCCCGCACTGTTGTTGAGCGCGATCGCCGCCGTGATCGGGCTGCTCTCTGGCCTAATGGGGCTGCCGCTGATTCTTTTGCTGATCGGAGCGGAGTACGCGCTGCAAAACATCGCGTTCTTCCAGATGGCCTTGACCCAGCCGACTTACCGGGGGATGGACCCGCAGTACTTGCTGTTTTTGATCACGATGGTGACCGGCATTGTGAACATCATTTTGTTCATGCTGTTTGGTAGCTCGCTTTTCGGCATGCTTAGCAATCTCTAGGGGGCGGCTGGGATGAGTGAAACGCAAGAATTTTGCCCCAACTGCGGGGCTAAAGTCTCGCCGAATGACCTCTTTTGTCCGGTTTGCGGGGCAAAGCTGCAGGCCGAGCAGGCAGCGTCTGCCAGCGGTGAGACCCAGCAGGCGGCAGGGGCGGTGCCACCGGCGTCTTCCGCCGCCGATCGCGCATCTTCCGCCGGCGCTCCTGGTGCTGCGGGGCAAGCGAGCCCGCAGCCTGGCCCTCAGCAGACGGTGCCGCCGTCTACCACGCCGCCGCAGCCCACGCCGATGCGGCGGCAGCCGGCGCGACCGATGAAGAAGAAAACCAAGGGGCTGATCGCGCTGGCGGCGGTCTTGGTGGTCGCGCTGGGGGCGGGCTATTTTGCCCTCAAGAATTACTACGCCCCGGGCAAGCAGATGACGCGCATCTTCACGGCGGTCCGCAAAGGGGATGCCGGGCAACTGAGCAAGGTCGTCGTGGCCAGCGACCCGACGGTCAAGGTCAGCGAGGCCAGCGTCAAGCCGCTGGCGGCCTACTTCAAGGCCAATCCGCACCAAGCCGACCAGTTCGTGGACGAGCTGCGTTACCAGAGCCGCACCGCGTTTGGCCACTTCAGCCTTGAGCAGTCCGGCAAGTACTGGTTGCTTTTTCCTAAGTACGCGCTGACCACTGACGAACGGTTGGGGCTGCAATTGACGGCCTCCCGCAGTGGGGTGACGATCAAGCAGGGCAGCAAGACGGTCCTGAAGACGACCAGCGCACGCAGCGAGAAGACGTTGACGGGACTGCTGCCGGGCCGCTACCAGTTCAGCGGCAGCACCAAGCTGAACGGCAAGGCGCTTAAGGCCAAACAAACGGTCAACATTGGGGATGACAACGGGACGACGACGGTTCCCTTTAACTTTGTTTCCCTGACGCTTAACGTGACGAGTCAGCTGGACGGCGGCACCCTGTACGACACGAATGGCGCTAAGCTCGGGACCATCAAAGACGGCAAGCTGAAGGTGGGTCCGCTGGGCTACATGGCCGGCACTAAGTTCTACGTCGAAAAGAAGTTCGATGACGGCGCCGTCCGCTCCCGGCAGTACGATCCGGCTGACCACTTCGTCGATTCAGATCTGACCTGGCACGCGAAAACGAGCCTTTCGGCCAAGGACGCGCTGTCCAAGGACGACGCCAAGAACGTCCTGAGCAACATCATCTACAATATGTACAACGGCTACAGTTCCGGCACGTTCGAAGACACCGACGACTTTTCAGGCAACGTTGACAAGAACACGGCCTATCAGTTCTTCAAGGGTGTGGCTGACCAGTACGCCAAGCGCGATGACGTCCTGTCCGTCGACTGGACTGCCAATGTGCGGTCGGTGACCCAGACGGGCGTCAGCACTTGGGCGGTCAACTACGACCTGATCTATAAAGTTGTGTACACCGACGAGCGAGACGATCGCACCCAGGTCTTTAATGACACGGGAACGATGGTCGAAAGCGATGGCCAGTTCAAGATGGCCGGCACCGCGGGGAAGTTCAGCCCGGTTTACGACAATAATGCCAACGAAAACAAGGCGGCAGTCGGCGATCCTAGTCGCGCTGACAGCGATGATGGTGAGTACTGAGTGCAGTCGCGAGGTGCTTGGTAAAGTTAGCGGTGTGGGCGTTATCCGCGTCGGCTCAAGCAATTGGTTAATGCCCGTCTTTAAGTAGGCGGGCATTTTTTCTGTGAACAGGCGATTTGCTGGCCGCTTTTTCGTTTTGGGAGGGGCAATCGTCCAGAAGAAAGCCTGTCATGACAGGATGAAAAAGGTTCACTGCAATTTAGTTGACAGCGGTTTCATTTCGCGTTATTCTGTTTGCGGATGATGGGAGGGCGAGGAAGGAACAACCCCGGCAGAGTCACCCGGAAACTGCCTGACAGTCCAACCCCAGTGATGGGGGAGATCAGGCATGCTGAGCCTTCCGATCGGTTTGGCGACGAAGACCATGTGAATAGCATGGGGTCCTTTCAGGACGCATGACAGGACGCTACTACCACTCCTAACTGAATACAGCGACCCTTGGCGGCAACGACAAGGCGGTAGTAGGCCCGGGCAACCGGGAAAGATAAATCCCCCGGGGGCAACCCCGAGGGTCGGGACACCATTTCGCAAGGGATGGTGTCCTTAGTGTGCGTTCGATCCCCGCGCCTCGCGCCCCGGCTAACTTTCTTGGTAATTTCAGGAAAATTGGCCGGGGTTTTCCTTTCTTTGGCGCCAGTTTGGCAAATCGCTATTAAATGTTAGAATAAAGACCGATTAGAAACGGGGGTAACGCAATGAAGATCCTTGCGATGGATACGTCCAACCAGGCGATGAGCGTCGCGGTGATGGTGGATGGCCAGTTGCTGGCAGAATCGACTTTGAACCGTAAAAAGACGCACAGCGAGCAGCTCCTGCCGACCATTGACCGCCTAATGACCCTGAGTGGACTTGAACCGACGGCGCTCGATCGCGTGGTCGTTGCGGATGGCCCAGGTTCTTATACGGGTTTGCGAATCGCGGTGACGACCGCCAAGACCTTGGCCGACACGTTACAGCTCGAGCTGGTCGGCGTTTCGAGCCTGGCGGTGTTGGCGGCCGGCGCGGTGGCCACGACGAACCTGATCGTGCCATTAATGGATGCGCGCCGCCAGAACGTGTTCGCGGGGGTCTACCAGTGGTTGAACGGGGAATTGGTCAACGTCGTGGCGGATCGTCACCTGCCGCTCGCGCAGCTGCTGGCGGAACTGCGGCTGCTTCACCAGCCGAGCACCTTTGTCGGCAGCGACGTGGCGCAGTTTGCGGACCAGATCAAGGCGCGGCTGGGCGCCTCGGCCCATTTTGGCGATGCGATGACGAACCTGCCACGGGCTGGCCGGTTAGCGATGCTAGGCGCAACCAAGGCACCAGCGGACATTACCAGCTTTGTGCCGCGCTACCTGCGCTTAACGGAAGCGGAGACGAATTGGCTCAAGACGCACGATGATAAGGGGCACGCACCTTATGTTCAGAAAGTTTAAACAGTGGCTGGACAACGAACCGCCAGAGGCGCTCGCGTTTCCGCCGCAGACCCTGCGGATCGGAGACCAGGGGTTTCAGCTGCGCCGCATGCACAACGACGACATCGATGCGGCACTTGACTTGGAAAAGGCAATCTACCACGACACGCCGTGGGATCGGCTCGCGTTTTTGTCTGAGCTGCGCAAGACTCAGCGGTCGCTGTATTTAGTGTTGTTTGCCGAGGCGCAAATGGTGGCCTTCATCGGGTGCTGGTTCGGCAAAGACGAGGCGCACATCACCAACATTGCGGTGACGCCGGCGTATCAGGGGCGCGGGATTGGCGAGGCATTGATGAAGCTGATGATTGCCAAGGCGGAGGACCTAGGGCCGCGTGAGATCACCTTGGAGGTGCGGACGGACAACTTGGTCGCTCAGCATCTGTACCACAAGCTGGGCTTTCAGGACGGTGAGATCCGCCGCGGGTACTACGTCAGCACGCACGGCGACGCAATGGATATGCGGAAGTCCTTGGTATAGAAAGGAACAATCATGAGTAAGCGCGAATTGATCCTCGCTTTTGAAAGCAGCTGCGATGAAACGTCGGTGGCGGTGATCGAGGACGGAACGAAAATCTTAAGCAACATCGTGGCGACGCAGATCAACTCGCACAAGCGCTTTGGCGGCGTGGTGCCTGAGGTCGCAAGTCGCCACCACGTCGAGCAGATCACCGATTGCATCGACCTGGCACTGAGTCAGGCTGCGGTGGGGTACCCGGATTTGACCGCCGTGGCGGTGACCTATGGCCCGGGGCTGGTCGGCTCCTTGCTGATCGGCGTGACGGCCGCCAAAACGGTGGCTTACGCGCACCACCTGCCGCTGATCCCAGTGAACCACATGGCGGGTCATATCTACGCGGCCCGGTTCGTCAAGCCGCTGAACTACCCGCTGCTGGCGCTGATGGTGTCCGGTGGCCACACCGAGCTGGTCATGGTGACCGGCCCTGGTGAGTTCAGCATTATCGGCGAGACCCGCGACGATGCCGCCGGCGAGGCCTACGACAAGATTGGCCGCGTCCTTGGGATCACCTACCCGGCCGGCAAGGAAGTCGACCGGTTGGCCCACCTGGGCCAGGACACGTTCCATTTTCCGCGCGCGATGGACGGCGAAGATAATCTTGATTTCTCGTTCAGCGGGCTGAAGTCGGCCTTCATCAACACGGTGCACCATGCGGATCAGCTCGGCCAGACGCTGAGCCATGAGGACTTAGCTGCTAGTTTTCAGGCCGCGGTGGTGGACGTTTTGGTCGATAAAACCGTGCAGGCGCTCAGGCAGCACCCAGTGGATCAGCTGGTCGTGGCCGGCGGCGTTGCGGCCAACTTGGGGCTGCGCGAGGCAATGATCGCCCGGCTGGCGAAGGAATTTCCGGCCATCGATGTCATCATTCCGCCGGTCAAACTCACCGGCGACAATGCGGCGATGATCGGGGCGGCCGCCCACATCGAGCTGGCCAAGCAGCACTTCGCGGGCGAAACGCTCAACGCGGTGCCGAACCTGAACTTTCAGCACGCCTGATGCGACCTAAAAAATCCAAGCCAGCTGGCTTGGATTTTTTGGTGGGTCAACCTTCATCTTGCATTTCTTCCAGCTTCAGGCTGGCTTCCTCCCAGGCGTCTTCGGCTTGCTGGGACTGCTGCTGGTTTTCGTCCAGCTGCGCCTGCAGCTTTTGCATGCGGACGTAATCGCTCAGCGCGTCCGGCGCCGCCATGGCGGTTTGAATCTGCTCGGCGGCCTTGGCGAGGTCGTCGATCTGCTGCTCGAGTTTGGCCACTTCGCGCTGGACCTTGCGCAGGTCGCGCTGGTTCTGTTTGCTTTCCTGATAGTCGACCGCGGCAGCGTTGGCCGGTTTGGCAGCGGGCTGCTGACCGGCGGCCTCCGCCTTCGCCGCCTCGACCTCTGCCAGCTTCTCCTGGTAGTAGTCCCAGTTCCCCAGGTACAGGTCGGAGCCGGTCGGCGTGATGGCCACAATGCTGGTGGCCAGCTCGTTGATGAAGTACCGGTCGTGCGAGACGAACAGGACCGTGCCGTCAAAGTCGGCCAGCGCGTCCTCGAGCACCTCCTTGGAGTTGATGTCCAAGTGGTTGGTCGGCTCGTCGAGGATCAGGAAATTGTCGTGGCGCAGTGCCAGCTTGGTGAGCTCTAGCCGGGCTTTTTGCCCGCCGGAGAGATCGCCGACCCGCTTTTCGATGTCACCGGCGTCAAACAGGAAGGCGGCCAGCGCCGAGCGCACGCTTTGCTCGGTCATGGTCGGGTGGTCGTCCCAGATCTCGTTGATCACGGTTTTGTCCCAGTGCAGCTGGTGCTGATCCTGATCGTAGTAGCCGGTCTCGACGTTGGTGCCAAACCGCGCTGTGCCGGCGAGAAACGGGATCTGGCCGAGTATGCTTTTTAGCAGGGTGGACTTGCCGACACCATTGGGGCCGATCACGGCGATGCGGTCGTGCTTGTTGACCTGAAAGTCGATGGGGCCGGCCATGGGCGCTGCTGGTTCGTAGCCAATGGTCGCACCGCGCACCTTGAGGACTTCATTGCCGCTGGTCTTTTCGGCGGCGAAGTGGAAGTGGACCTTCTTCTCGGCCCCGCTTGGCCGCGGCAGACGCACCATTTTCTCCAGCTGCTTGCGCCGCGCCTGAGCCTGTTTGGTCGAGGAGGCGCGGACGATGTTCTTGTCCACGAAGTCCTGCAGCTTGGCGATCTCCTCTTGCTGCTTGTTGTACGCCTTCCAGGCCAGGGCGTTGTTTTCCGCCTTGCGCTTGAGGTAACCAGAGTAATTCGTGGTGTAATGCACGGCCATCGAGGGGGTCAGTTCGTAGATCTCGGACACCACGTGGTCAAGGAAGTACTGGTCGTGGCTAACCGTCAGGATCGCACCGGCGTAACCCTTGAGGTAGCCTTCCAGCCAGCCCAGCGTATCGATGTCCAGGTGGTTGGTCGGCTCGTCGAGGATCAGCAGGTCGTGTTTTTCCAGCAGCAGCTTGGCCAGCGCCAGGCGGGCACGCTCGCCGCCGGAAAGGGTAGCGACCTTCATGTCCCAGGTGTCTTCGGGAAAGTTGAAGCCGTGCAAAATGCCGCGGATCTCTGCGCGGTAGCCGTAGCCGTTTTGGGCCTGGAAATCATGCTGCAGCTGATCGTATTGCTTCATCGTCTGGTCGAAGGCGGCTTGGTCCTGAGCAAGGCTGGGCTCGGCGATTTTCGCCTCAAGCGCGTGCATCCGGTCCTCCATCGCGATCAGCGGGGCAAACACGGTGAGCAGCTCGGCGAAAATCCCGCGCTCGGAATCCAGGCCGGAGTCCTGCGCCTGGTAGCCGATGGAGATGTCGTGAGCCAGTGTCACCTGGCCGGCGTCTGGTGGGTTGAGGCCGGCAAGGATCTCCAGCAGGGTGGTTTTGCCGATCCCGTTGGGGCCAACTAGGCCAATGCGCGAGCCGGTTTGAACTTCTAAATTGATGCCCGTGAACAGGTCCGTGCCGTTGAACGTGCGGCCGACCCCTTGGGCTTGCATGATGATCATGGTCAAATTGCTCCTTACTTCGCGCGCTGCAGGAAACGGCGGTAAACCTTTGGGGGCGTTTCGGGGTGGACCCGCAGCGCCGCGTTGCCCGAATGGGCGCGAATCGTCTGCTCTCAGTTTAACATAACGACTCCTTTCGCTCGTGAAAAATAGTGAGCAAGCAGGGGGATGATGCTTGCTTTCAAGGCTAAAAGCGGTTACTATCGAAACATAAGTATGCCGGGCTTTTCACAAATTAAGGTCCGGTCAGAACGGAGACGGAGGACGACTGATGGCTGAAACAATGATTCCAAAAGCGACGGCAAAGCGCCTACCCCTGTACTACCGCTACCTTAATTTCTTGGCGAACTCGGGGACAACCAAGATCAGCTCCACTGAGCTGAGTGAGGCAGTCAAAGTCGACTCGGCGACGATCCGGCGTGATTTTTCTTACTTCGGCGCGCTGGGTAAGCGAGGGTACGGCTACGACGTGATGGACCTGCTTAAATTTTTCAAGAAGATCCTGAACCAAGACCGGCTGACCAACGTGGCGCTGGTCGGGGTCGGCAATTTGGGGCACGCGCTGCTCAACTATAACTTCCGCCAGGCGAATAACATTCGCATCTCGGCCGGATTCGACGTGAATCCAGACATTGCTGGCACCATTCAAAGCGGCGTGCCCATTTACCCGATGAGTGACTTGGCCGATCAACTGCGCCAGCAGCAGATCGAGATCGTCATCCTGACCGTGCCGACCGACGCGGCCCAGGGGATCACTGACGACCTGGTCAAGGCGGGCATCAAGGGGATCATGAACTTCACGCCGCTACGCATTTCGGTGCCCGGTTACGTTCGCGTGCAGAATGTGGATCTCGCGACCGAGCTGCAAACGCTGATCTATTTCCTCGACCACTACGGCCCGACGCTGAAGGATACCGACGAAGACGAATAACCAGGGGATCCAAGTTTCTTCGCGAAGCTTGGATTTTTTCTTGCACTTTTTAGTGTACCACGTATAATAGTACACGTAGTACAGAAAGGCGGTGCGAGGATGGATGATCCACGCTACAAAGCACTTGCGTATTATGAGCGCCTGGTTCTCCAGATCAAACAGGACGTGGTTCAGGGCGTTCGCGCCCCCGGGGAGAAGCTGCCCTCGGTGCGCGACATGGCCAAAGCGGTGCAGCTGAACCCCAACACCGTGGCTAAGGCCTACAAGGTGCTTGAGGCTCAAGGGGTGATCGAAGTACGGCCGGGGCTAGGCACGTTTATCGGCCCGCAGACGGCCGCCACGGGCGAGGAGAAACGGCGCGTGCGGCCGGCCTTTGACGCGGCAGTGGTGTCGGCCAAGGCGGCCGGAGTCACCCACATGGAGCTCGAGTCGTGGTTGAACGCGCATTTTGAGGAGGGACAAGCATGAAGCTTACAGCACAACACCTTGCCAAAACAATTGCCGGGAAACAGGTGCTGAGCCAGCTCGATTTCACCTGGCAAACCGGCGAGATCGTCGGCCTGGTGGGGCGCAATGGGGCAGGTAAAACGACCCTGATGCGGACGCTCGTTGATCAGTACCACGCTGACCATGGCCAGGTGGCCATTGATGGGCGCAATTTAGCCGAGGCGCCGCAAGCACGTCAAAACTTGATCTACATCGACCCCACTGAGGTGTTTTTCACGCGGATGAACTTGGCGAAGATCGCGCAATATTATGCTGCGGGGTATCCGCACTTTGATCAAAACCGTTACCGCAGCCTGCTGGCGGCCAATGATTTGCCGCTAACCAAGCGTTACGGTGAGCTGTCTAAGGGCTACCAGGCCCTGGTGGTGATGGCGCTCAACCTCGCCAGCGCTGTGCCCTTGATTTTACTGGACGAGCCCTTCGACGGGTTGGACCTGTTTATCCGCGAGACGATCGTGAAGGCGGTGATCGAAGAAGTGGCCGCCGGCGAGCGCGGGTTTCTGATCGCCTCGCATGACCTTGCCGAGTTGGACGGGCTGGCCGACCGGGTGCTGTTTCTCAAGCGCGGCACGATCAGCAGGGCGGTGGCGCTGGAGCAGGTGCGCAGTGAGGCGGCCAAGTTGCAACTGGTCTTTGCGACCAATCAGATCCCGGCCGTGGTGCGTGATCGGGGTCAGATCCTGAACATTCAGGGCCGGGTGATCACCGCGCTTTTCCCTGCGTACACGTCAGTCGTCAAGGCGGCGCTGACGGCTGCCCAGCCGGTGCTGATGGAGGTGCTGCCGCTTTCGCTCAGTGATCTGTTTAGAAGTGAGTACGCAGGGGAGGTGCGCCATGGTTGATGACAGAAAATTGATGCGTATTCGTTATCGCAACCTACTCATATTACTCGTGTTGGCGGCGGGCTTGACCCTTGCAATTTTTGGCGCGAATTATGCGCAGCGGGCCCACAGCTACGCGGCGCGGCCGACCCAGACCGAATTTCTGAGTAGTCAGAAGCGGCTGGTGCGGCAGGAGCGCAAGGAAGGCGATACCGAAGAAAAGCTGACGTACTCAGCCTTTCTCAGGGATAGCTACCAGCTCTACTTCAACTACGGCCAGGACCCGCTGCCGGCGGAAAACGGGGGCATCACGGTCAACCTTTACTTTATTCTCGCAGTCTACGCGGTCGGCATCTTGGTCGCGGCAATGGACGGCCTTTCCGGGTTTGACCGCTTCCTGGCGGGACTCGGGACTGCTAGGCGCAAACTGTACTGGGCCAAAATGCGGTTTTTCCTGCCAGTGGTTGCAGGTTTAAGCGTAGCAGTACCGGGCGTGCTGGTGGCAACGTACTATCTGACGTATCCCGCCAGGCTGATCAACCTCGATGGGCAAAGCTTGGCCCTGATCCTCTTGTATAATTTGGTCATGACCGTGGCCGCCTTTCTGATCGGTCACCTGCTGGGGCAACTGATTGGCAAGCCGCTGGTCCTGGCGGTGGTGGCGGTCCTGTTAGTGCCCACACTGAATAACTCGTTGGAGCGCGCAACGCTGATTTGGCGCTTCCTGACGGCCGGGCTAGGGACTGGCGGCAGTTTATTTACCCCCGGGCTGACCTACTGGTGGGTCGTTGCTGCCGCCGCCGGGTTAGCCATTGGCGCCGCTTTGCTGGGGATGAGCCTGTACGCCCGCATCTCGCTGGAGCGGCGACGGGCATTACTGACGGCACCGGCGCTCCGCTGGCCACTGATCGCCTTGGCCACTGCGCTAATGATCCTCAACTTTGGCAAGATGACCAGCCGCGGAATGACCGTTGATTCTGCGATCCTGTTGGCGCTGATTGGCCTTGGACTGGGGCTGGTTTGGCAGTTCTGGCCGGTTCTCGCGACCGCCGTGCGGGGCATGGAGCACGTGAACTAAGCGGTCGACAGCTAGGCGGGGTGCGACTAGGCTTCCCCCTAAGCCTGTTAAGTCTTTGCACCTTGCAAAAATAGGCACCGAGACCGCATCCTGCCGTCTCGGTGCCTTTGTTTTCATAGGTCTGGATTGTAGATCACATAGGTCTGCGCTGCCGCATTGTCCCAGTTGAAGGACTGATTGGCGTTGTTCTCGCGCACGTTCTGGTTATTGATGGTTTCTTTGCTGAGGCCCAGGGCGGCGCGCAGGCGGTCTGAGACGCGCTGCAGCTCCGCCGTGGCCGGGATCTGGTAAGAGGCCGGTCCGGGGTAGACCAGGGCGTCGTGGCCCTGCAGTGTGCTGGACTTGATCGTCTTGGCGGCGCCCCGGTAGTTTTGCACCAGGGCCATCATATCCGCAAACGAGAGGTTGGTCTGCATGTTGCTGGAGACGGTCTTCAGCAGCTGATCGAAGTTCTTCAGCGTGTCAGTCGAGAGTGCCTTCTTGACAATGGCCTTGATGACCTCTTGCTGGCGCTTCTGGCGGCCGTAGTCGCCTTGCGGATCGGCGTGGCGCATCCGCGCGTAGGCGAGTGCTTGCCCGCCGTCCAGGTGCATCTTGCCCTTGGTGAAGTGGTAGCTGCCCACGTGCGGGTCGCTCCAGGAAAAGGCGACGTTCACGTCCACCCCGCCCACGGCATCGACAATTTTTTCCAGGGCGCCCATGTTGACGGTGAGGTAGTACTTGATCGGCACGTTTACGAGGGCAGCGGCGGTGTTGACCGCCATCTTGGAGCCGCCGATCTCGTAGGCGGCGTTGATTTTCTGCATGTTGAACGACTTGGTGCCGATCATCTTGGCCGCCGTGTCACGCGGCAGAGAAACCATGGTTGTCTTCTCGCTTTGCGGGTTGACCACCACCACGATCATTGTGTCGGAGCGCCCGGTGTCGCTGCGCCCGAACGCACCAGTATCGGTGCCCAGCAGTAGCACCGCGAACGGCTTTTTCTGCTGAATGGTCCGCGCGACAGTACCGGCGCTGCCGTCCTCGGTGCCGATCCCTTGATAAGTCGAGTTCATTGCGTACTTGGTCAACGAATACAGGCGCAAACCGTAAGCACCCAAGGCCACCAGGGCCGTGGTGACGATCAGGATCATGATTTTAAAAAGCGGCCGGTGCGGTTTTTGGCTCTGCCGGCGAGTGACGCGACTGTCCATGAGGGGCCTCGTTTCATCAGTTTAAAATTAGTATACCGCGTTGGTGAGGTGGGATTTGCGGGGCGCCTGACTTTAACGGAGCTTTAACTAATCCTTCAGTGCCACATCGCGTAGCCCAGCGTGAGTGCCAGCATGCCAATGTGGGCGATCAGTGGCGTCTGCACGCTGCCGGTCTGCTTGTACAGGTATGCGTAGGTAATACCGACCAGCGTGCCGGTCAGCCAGTGCGCGGGATCAGTGGCTAACGCGAACAGTAAGCCGGAGATCAGCGCCGCCCCGAACACGCTGGTGATGCCCGCAAGGTTGCCGAAAATGACCCGGCGAAACGCATACTCTTCCAGAACTGGCAACGCCCACACTAGGGCCAGTGCGTAAAAGGGGACGCTGTGCAGCGCAGAGGTGGCTTGGGTCAGCGTGGGCGCCGCGGTGCGAAACAGAACGGCTTCCAGCCAGGTGCCGAGCAGCTCGACGATGAGCACGATAGCGACACCGGACACGCCCCACACCACCCGCGTCTGGGCGCTAGCCACCCCGGGCGCCTCGATGGTGTTCGGCACCACCAGCCGGCGGTCGCACCGCCACGCGATCAAAGCGCCGAGGACGGCTAAACCGGTCGTGGCCCAGAGCCCGCTTTCGCCGGGCCACAGATGTAAGATGAGCATACTTCCGAGCAGGACCCCGAGATAGAGGCCGAGGATCTGCACCGCATGTTTTTGTAAAGACATAGGAAACCTCCCTGAAGCGGCGGTGAGGGGCCTGCGCGCCTCGCCGCTTGCGAATAAATGTAGTATAGCAGAATTAGCACTTAGGGGTTGCAATTGCTAATCTGATTGGGTATAGTATCTAGTGTAGTTAGCACTTAGAGATTAAGAGTGCTAAGGCACATTATAATTTTGTGAATATGGAGGGATCGTTTTGTTAAAACCATTAGGTGATCGCGTCGTCGTTTCAGTTGAGGAAGAGCAAGAGGAAACTGTAGGCGGCATCGTGCTGGCCAACAACGCTAAGCAAAAGCCGCAGCAAGGCACCATCGTTGCCGTTGGTGAAGGCGCCCTGAGTCCAGAAGGCAAGCGTCTGCCAATGGCCGTCAAGAAAGGCGACAAGGTCCTCTATGACAAGTACGCGGGGTCTGAAGTGAAGGTTGACGGTGATGACTACCTGGTCCTGCACGAAAAGGACATCATGGGGATCGTCGACTAGGCTTTGATCACAGCAATTCCTGCATTAACTATATATTATGAGGTGAAATAAACACATGGCTAAAGATATTAAGTTTGGTGAAGATGCGCGCCGTTCCATGTTGAACGGAGTCGACAAGTTGGCTGACACGGTTAAGACGACCCTCGGGCCAAAAGGCCGCAACGTTGTTTTGGACAAGTCCTACGGGGCCCCTGAGATCACCAACGATGGGGTGACCATCGCCAAGAGCATCGAGCTCGAAGACCACTACGAAAACATGGGTGCCAAGCTGGTCGCTGAAGTCGCGACCAAGACCAACGATATCGCCGGTGATGGGACCACCACCGCGACGGTGCTGGCACAGAGCATCATTCGCGAAGGCATGAAGAACGTCACGGCCGGCGCGAACCCAGTCGGCATCCGCAAGGGGATCGAAGAGGCCACGAACACTGCGGTCCATGAACTGAAGAAGATCTCCCACAAGGTTTCCGGCAAGAAGGAAATCGCGCAGGTTGCTTCCGTTTCTTCCTCTGACCCAGAAGTTGGCGATTTGATCGCCGACGCGATGGAGAAGGTTGGCCACGATGGGGTCATCACCCTTGAAGAGGGTAAAGGCATCCAGACCGAGCTGTCCGTTGTTGAAGGGATGCAGTTCGATCGCGGCTACCTGTCCCAGTACATGGTTACCGATAACGACAAGATGGAAGCGGACCTCGACAATCCGTACATCCTGATCACCGATAAGAAGATCTCCAACATCCAGGACATTCTGCCACTGCTTCAGGAAATCGTTCAGCAGGGCAAGGCACTGCTGATCATTGCCGACGACGTGGATGGCGAAGCACTGCCGACCTTGGTCCTGAACAAGATCCGCGGCACGTTCAACGTGGTTGCCGTTAAGGCTCCTGGCTTTGGCGATCGGCGCAAGGCTCAACTGGAAGACATCGCGGCCTTGACCGGCGCGACGGTCATCACTTCCGATCTTGGCCTTGACTTGAAGGACACCAAGATCGATCAGCTTGGCCAAGCAGGTAAGGTCACGGTCACCAAGGATAACACCACCATCGTTGAAGGCGCCGGCGACAAGGCGGCCATTGATGAGCGCGTGGCTACCATCCGCAAGCAGATCGAAGAAACCACTTCTGACTTCGACAAGGAGAAACTGCAGGAGCGCCTGGCTAAGTTGGCCGGCGGGGTCGCGGTGATCCGGGTCGGTGCCGCAACCGAAACTGAGCTGAAAGAGCGCAAGTACCGCATTGAAGACGCGCTGAACGCGACTCGTGCGGCCGTTGACGAAGGTTACGTGGCCGGCGGTGGTGTTGCACTGGTCAACGCGGCCAAGGCCGTTGCCGCCCTCCAAGAAGACGGCGACGTTCAGACCGGGATCAACATCGTGCTCCGCGCCCTTGAAGAGCCTGTTCGTCAGATCGCGGCTAACGCGGGTCTGGAAGGTTCCGTCATCGTGGATCGCCTGAAGAAGGAAAAGACCGGCTTCGGCTTCAACGCCGCGACCGGCGAATGGGAAGACTTGGCCAAGGCCGGCATCATCGACCCAACCAAGGTTACCCGGTCTGCCCTTCAGAATGCGGCTTCGGTCGCTGCCTTGATGCTGACGACTGAAGCGGTCGTTGCCGACAAGCCTGAACCTAAGGATGCCGCACCGGCTCAGCCTAACCCAGCCGGCATGGGCGGCATGATGTAATCTAGCTTCACAATCAAAGACGGTGGCTTGCTGCGTGCAAGCGACCGTCTTTTTATTTTCTTGGCCCGGGCCGCGAGCGCGCTTGCCCGGTTGACCATCATGGTATATTTAAGACACATACTGAAAGGGAGCTGATGCGCCGTGAAACTGATCGAGAATCCCATTCGTTTGAACTTTAGTCTGCACAAGACACTGCCGTACACCATGCGGTACCTGTACGGGAAAAGTAACGTCAAGACGTTCCGGCTGTACACACTGGGCTCAGTCCACGTCTACATGATCGAGGGCTTTGACCGGCTGGACGTCGTGATGACCCATGAGCACCGCACAATCAAGCAAGCCGAGATCGACCATGTCCTTCAAACGCTCCTGCCCAAGGACAACCCGGCCGACCTGAAAATCTCGCACACGGCCAAAGATGAGATCGAAGGCGACCTGCACAAGAAGATCCGGGTCAAGGATCTGGTCATCATCGAAAAGCCACTGAAATAAGTCGATTGCCCGCCGAGGAACCTGCTCGGTGGGCTTTTTGAACCGCGGCATAGCGGCCGAATAAATGGTAAAATATGGGGTAGTTTTCACTTAAAAAGGAGCACGGTCATGGCTAAAGCAGCAAGCGTCACCCCGATGATGCAGCAGTATCAGAAAATCAAGGATCAGTACCCAGATGCGTTTCTTTTCTACCGCATCGGGGATTTTTATGAGCTGTTCAACGATGATGCCATCAAAGGGTCACAGCTGCTGGAGCTGACTTTGACCGCGCGGAGTAAAAGTGCCGACAACCCGATCCCGATGTGCGGGGTGCCGCACCACGCGGCGCAGTCCTACATCGACATCCTGGTCGACCACGGCTACAAGGTCGCCATCTGTGAACAGATGGAAGACCCCAAAAAGGCCGTCGGGATGGTCAAGCGCGAGGTGATCCAGCTGGTCACGCCCGGGACCAAAATGGACGTTAAGATCGGTGAGGCCAAGTCCAACAACTATCTGGCCGCGGTGATCCCAGCGAAGGGCAAGTACGGACTCGCCTATGCGGATCTGTCCACAGGCGAGTTTAAGGTCACCACGTTGACCAACCGCTTTACCCTGCAAAACGAACTCGGTGCGCTGGGCAGCCGCGAGATCGTGGTGCCTGACGGGCTCAGCGATGCGGATGCCAAACTGCTGGGCCAGGGCGAGCGGCTGCTCAGCAAGGCCGACGCGGTGGTGTCTGCCGAGGCCAGCTACATTAGCCAGGATCTGACGGATACCCTGCAGGTGCAGGTCGTCTCCATGCTGATGCAGTACCTGCTGACGACGCAAAAGCGCAGCCTGGCGCACATTCAAAAGGCGGTGGCGTACGCGCCGGCCGAGTACCTGGAAATGGACCAGGACGCCCGCACCAACCTTGACATCATTAAGAACTCCCGCACCGGACGCAAAGGAGATACGCTCCTTTCAGTTCTGGACAAGACCAAGACGGCAATGGGCGGGCGGCTGATGAAGCACTGGCTGGACCGGCCCCTGCTGGACCTGAACGCCATTTCGACGCGGCAAAATCAGGTCCAGTCGCTGCTGGAGCACTACTTTGAGCGTTCTGCGCTGCAGGACCACCTGACGAAGGTGTACGATCTCGAACGGCTGGCCGGCCGGGTGGCGTTTGGGACGGTGAACGGGCGCGACCTGATCCAGTTGCAGACGTCGTTGGACCAGATCCCCACAATTCAAGATATCCTGACCAAGCTGGACGACGGCAGTTTCACGCCGCTGCTCAAGGCCATCGATCCGGTGCAGGACGTGGCCGGGCTGATTCGCCGGGCCATTGAACCCGAGCCGCCCATCTCCATCACGGACGGTGGGGTGATCATGCGCGGCTACGATAAGCAGCTGGATGAGTATCGCGACGCCCAGGCCAACTCTAAGCAATGGATCGCGGACCTTGAAGCGTCTGAGCGGGAGAAGACGGGGATCCACAATTTGCGGATCCGCTACAACAAGGTTTTTGGCTACTACATCGAGGTCACCAACAGCAACCTCGACAAGGTGCCAGAGGACCGCTACGAGCGCAAGCAGACCCTGACCAACGCCGAGCGCTTCACCACGCCGGAGCTGAAGGCCAAGGAAAGCACTATCCTAGAGGCAGAGGAGCGCGCCACCGGGCTGGAGTACGACCTGTTCCAGAAAATTCGCGACCAGGTCAAGGCCCAGATCGCACGCCTGCAAAAGCTGGCCGCTCAAATCGCCGGCCTGGACGTCCTTCAGAGTTTTGCCGTGGTCGCCGAAGACCAGCATTACGTGCGGCCAACCATGCACGCGGGCAGCCACGACCTGACGATCCACGGCGGCCGCCACCCTGTGGTCGAGGAAGTGCTCGGCGAGGCCAAGTACATCCCCAACGACGTGATCATGGATGGCAAGACGGACATCCTGCTGATCACCGGGCCGAACATGTCCGGGAAAAGCACGTACATGCGCCAGCTCGCCCTGACGGTGATCATGGCGCAGGCCGGCTCGTTTGTGCCGGCCGACGACGCGGACCTGCCGATTTTTGACCAGATCTTCACCCGGATCGGGGCGGCCGATGACCTTGCCAACGGCCAAAGCACCTTCATGGTCGAGATGCTGGAGGCCAACGCGGCGCTCAGTCACGCCACGGCGTCCAGCCTGATCCTGTTTGATGAGATCGGCCG
Source organism: Lacticaseibacillus jixianensis (assembly GCF_003946485.1). Classification (GTDB taxonomy): domain Bacteria; phylum Bacillota; class Bacilli; order Lactobacillales; family Lactobacillaceae; genus Lacticaseibacillus; species Lacticaseibacillus jixianensis. The sequence continues at coordinate 122,753 of NZ_RHOJ01000003.1, forward strand.
CGGGACCGCGACTTACGATGGCATGGCGCTGGCGCAGGCCATTATCGAGTACCTGCACGATCACGTGCACGCCAAGACCCTGTTTTCGACCCATTACCACGAGCTGACGGCACTGGAAGACAGCCTGGCTAGGCTGACCAACGTTCACGTCGGGGCGGTCGAGGAGCACGGCAACCTCGTGTTCTTACACAAAATGATGCCGGGCCCGGCCGACAAGTCCTACGGGATCCACGTGGCCAAGCTGGCTGGCCTGCCGAGTTCGCTGCTGGACCGCGCGGACACCATCCTCACGCACCTGGAGGACGCAGCGCCAGAGCACACCCCACAGCCGGCAGCGGCGGTGGGGGAGCAGGAAGCGCAGCTCAGTTTGTTCACGCCGGAGCCGGTCAAACCCAAGGCTAATCCGGTGCTTAAGAAGCTGGAGAAGTTCGACCTCATGGCGGCCACGCCAATGGACGCGATGAACCTGTTGTACGACCTGCAGAAGCAATTAAAGAAGAAGTGAGCGTATGCCAAAAATTCATCAACTGTCCACGACGCTGAGCAATCAGATCGCCGCCGGGGAAGTGATCGAGCGGCCGGCTTCCGTTGTGAAGGAGCTGGTTGAAAACGCGATCGACGCCGGCGCCAGTCAGGTCGACGTGACGGTGGCAGAGGCCGGCCTCAAGACCATCAAGGTGGTCGATAACGGCAGCGGCATTGAACCTGAGGACGTGCCAACGGCGTTTCTGCGGCACGCAACGTCCAAAATTGCGACGACGCGTGACCTCTTTAACGTGCACAGCCTAGGTTTTCGCGGTGAGGCGCTCGCGTCCATCGCCGCGGTCGCCGACGTGACACTGGCGACCGCCACTGCGGCGGGATTGGGCACCATTGCCCACATCAAGGGCGGTCAGATGCTGGATCAGCATTCTGAAGGGCTGCGCCAGGGCACCCAGATCACCGTCAACGACCTGTTTTACAACACGCCGGCCCGGCTGAAGTATGTGCAGTCGCAAAGCACGGAGCTCAACCACATTTTGGACATTATCGACCGGCTGGCACTCGGCCACCCGGAGATCGCTTTTTCCCTGAAAAACAAGGACCGTGTCGTGATCAAAACGGCGGGGTCGCGCGACCTGCAGCAGACCATCGCGGGGATCTACTCCGTCGCGGTGGCCAAAAGCATGCTGGCGTTTCAGGGGGAGGACAACGACTTTCGGGTGCACGGCTACATGAGCCTGCCCGACACCACCCGTTCGTCGCGTAATTACATCAGTCTGATGATCAACGGGCGCTACATCAAGAACTTCCAGCTGATGAAGGCCTTCATTGCGGGCTACGGCTCCAAGCTGATGGTGGGGCGGTACCCGCTGGCGGTCATCGCCGTGGAGATGGACCCGCTGCTCGTCGACGTGAACGTGCACCCGACCAAGCAGGAGGTCCGCCTGAGCAAGGAGGACCAGCTCGGCGCGCTGCTGACTGAAACGATTCGCACCCGCCTGGGCCAGGAAAACCTGATCCCGGACGCGCTGCACAACCTCCGCCAGCACCGCCCGGTCGATATGGATCAGCTGACCATCGCGCTGAACCAGGCGTCGCGCGCGATGCCGGACCCGCCGAGCGCACCAAGCATGGTGGGTGAGCAGCAAGCGCCAGCCGCTCGGCCGCTGCCCAGTGCCCCGGCCCAAGCGGCCGGTCACGCAGCGCAGGCGTCTGGCGCTGAAGCCGACACCGGCCTTTCGATCAGCGACCTGGACGACCGGCCGATTTTTGATGAGCCCGACCGCTTGGCGGCGTGGGACGCCAAGTATCAGCGGCCGGCCTTGACCGAAACGCCAGTGCCCCCGACGCTGGTTGCCGCTGCCCCGCCCAAGGAGCGGTTCCCCAGCGAGCTGCGCTACCTGGCCCAGGTGCACGGGACCTACCTGTTAGCCGAGGCGCCGGACGGCTTGTACATGCTTGACCAGCACGCTGCTCAGGAGCGCGTGAACTACGAACGGCTAAGGCGGGAGATCGGGGAGGTCGCAAGCGACGAGCAGGCGCTGCTCGTGCCGATCACCTTGGACTACCCAGCCAGCGACGCCGTGGCGATCCGCGCCAAGCGCGCTGTGCTGGAAGGTGTCGGCATTTTTCTAGAGGACTTCGGCCAAAACACGTTCGTCGTCCGCCAGCACCCGACGTGGTTCAAGAAGGGTGAAGAGGAAGCGACAATTCGCGCCATCATCGACTGGGTGTTGGACGAGGGCCACGTGACCGTCGCGGCGTTTCGCGAGAAGACGGCCATCATGATGAGCTGTAAGCAGGCTATCAAAGCCAATCACCACATTGACCGGCCCCAGGCGGAGGCGCTGCTCAAGAACCTCGCGCAGTGCGAGAATCCGTTCAACTGCCCGCACGGCCGCCCGACCTTGGTCCACTTCTCAAACACGGACTTGGAGAAAATGTTTAAACGGATCCAGGACAGTCACCAGAGTTTCGGAGGGGCAAAATGATCATTCTGGCCAGTCAATCACCGCGCCGCCAGGAACTGCTGCGGCGGATCGTGACTGAATTTAAGGTGGAACCTGCCGCCATCGATGAGCGGGCGCTGCTGGTCCTGCCGCCGCGCGCATACGTTCAGCGCCTGGCCGCGGCCAAGTGCGGGGCGGTCGCCCAGCAGCATCCCGGCGCGACGGTGATCGCCGCCGACACGATGGTGGCGTTCAACGGCGAGCTGCTAGGCAAACCACAGACGCCAAGTGCGGCGCAGGCGATGCTGACGACGCTATCCGGGCAGACGCATCAGGTGCACACGGGTCTGTGTGTGTACTGGCCGGACAAGACCATGCGGCAGGTCGTGGTGACCACCGAGGTGACCTTTTGGCCGCTGACGGCGGCAGAAATCGAGGATTACGTGGCGACCGGCGAGCCGCTTGATAAGGCTGGCGCATACGGGATCCAGGGGCAGGGGGCGCTATTGGTCAAGGCGATTCAGGGCGATTTTTATAACGTTGTCGGCCTGCCGATCAGTACCCTCGCCCGCCTGCTCAACGCTAGAAAATAAAGATAAGTCGACTTAGTGGCCGGCTTATTTTTTTGGCCTTAAAATAATGGCGCCTTAAGAAATTCGGGAAGTTTCGCCTGAAGTGCGGAATAGCTGATCGTCAGGAGGTGAGACTATGCGATGGTGGCGGGGCGGTGCGCTAGTGGGCGCGTTGGCGTTTGCGGCGCTGTGTTGGCTTGATGATCCGCAGCAGGTGTGGGCCGCGGATGTGACCGTGCCGACGAACATCCCTGCTGGGTTTGATCAGCCCACCGGCCCGATTTCGGGAGCACAGTTTCGGACGCAGCCGAACTGGTACACACACGGCTACATCGTCTCTTTAGCGGATCCTTTGGGGCCATCGGGGCAAGAGCAACTTCCTGTTCTTGCCGATCCGCCGGAGTTAGATCCGTACGGAGCACCCGAAGGCTCGCAATACTATTACGCAATTGTTCATAACGGTGAGACGCTGCCGATGAAGGCGTCCTTTGATAAATCCATTGTCTTTTTCTTTCAGGGAGTGAAACTTCAAACAAAGTTCGAGCAAGGAGACGGTCCAGTCGTCACCAGTAATAGTGACCTTGGTGTGAATGAAGCGGTGGGTATCACAGATAACTTTGGAGCTGTGGGAGCTGGGGAGGAATATGACTATATCGATTATTTACTCACTTTCCCGCCAGTTACCGTGCCGACCTGGTTTCGCTACCAAATCGATGTCGAAACTCAGAACTCGCATACCTGGTTTCATTCAAATATTTTCCCGGTCTTGGTGATTCCGGACAATTGGGTTCCTCAGCTGTCAGCCTCGCCGCGCGTGTTGTTTGCCGGCCAGCCGGCAACCGTCGGCGTGGCGGGGCTGGACCAGACGCTGCAGCCGGAATACACCTGGGACCAGCCGGCGCCTGCGGTAACCCCGACTGGCAATCAGTTGACCGTGACCAATACGCCGGCCACCGTGGGCATGGCGACGGTCCGGGCCAGCTTCACGGTCCCCGCCCATCCAATGTGGGGCGGTGCAGTCACTTATAGCGGGCCGCCGCTGACGCTGTACATGGGACGATTTGCTGATCAAACGGTAAATTTTCACGACGATGCCCAGTTCAATGTCGTCCTGCCGCCGGGGCTGAGCGTCGATGATGCCACGTGGCAGTTTGATCAGGTCACCCAAGCCGGCAGCGGGCTTACGCTAACCATTCCTGAGGCGGAGCAGGGCGGCAGCGTCCATTGGCAGGCGACGTTGCGTAATCTTTCAGGAGAGGTGATCGAGGCGGCGGCTGATGCGCAGCTGCAGATCATCTATCCGGATGTGCTGACCCTGCTCAACGTGCCTGACCTGACCTTCATGCGCCAGGTCGGCGGCATTCTGCGTCCGCCGACCGTTCAGGAAATCATGGCGGGTGAGTTTGGCGGGGACTTCGCGCCCACTGCCGTGCCGGCTTTGGGGGAAGACTCACCGTGGCTAGTGGCGCGCGGGGGACCGCTGACGCTGGTTGACGGCCGCAGCGATTCGAGTGTGCCGTGGCGGTTGGCAGTGCGGCTGGGCGCGTTTCACAGCCAGCAAGCCTCGCTCGATGCGCACGCTGAAATGATGCTACTTCTGACCGACGAAAAGGAGGTGGTGCACACGCCGCCGCACGTGGTGGCTGGCAGTGATAATTTCATCACGATAGCCAGCCGCCCAGATGGTGCGGGGCGGAACTATGAATACGCCGTGCAAGGACTCTTGGCACTGGCTGCCGACCGTAATCCCGTCGCGGGGACTTACAGCGCAACGGTGGATTGGGAGCTGGCGGCGGTGCCCGAACCGAGTATTTGATCGTGAAAAAGCACAAGGGGGACTTTCAAATGAAAAAAGCAACATGGCTTCTTGGAGCGGCAGCGGCAGCACTGCTTGCCAGCGGGGCTCCGCTGACGATTAAGGCCGCAGGACCGGGTGAATCTCAAAACGCCAATTTAACGACGACGACTGCCGGGTTTGAATTGACGGCTGACACTGATACTGCAGTAGCCAATAGTGTGGCGCAGTTTTCGATTGATCCGGGAACGCTCGCCCTGAAAGAAGTGCCGAACCTGCATTTTACAAATGGTAAAGTTTCAGATCTAACGGGCAAAGCCGCAACCCTACAACTTCTAGATGGCACTGTAGATCCAGGCACTCCAGGGTACGACGGAAGTTCTGATAAGAAGATCCAAGTCCTTGATTATCGTGGTACCAATACCGGGTGGACTCTGAATGCTAAGCTTGGCGACTTTAGCAATACCAAGACAATAATCTCGCCGACTAGTTTGACGCTAACGGGGAGTGTGGTGGCCGACGACGATTCGGGTTCACTTAATAATGTCAATATCGTAGGACAGGGCGCTACTGTGCTGAGCCCGGCAGCAGACCATGGAAGCGGCTCTACGGTCGTCACGTTGACTAGTGCGCCACTAGAATTGCCAAAAACACTTCTAGTTACCCCTGGGCAATACCGTGCGCAGATTACCTGGACGTTGGAGGCAATGCCAGTTCCTGACAGCTCGAACGGACAGTAACAAGGATTTCAAGTCAGTCAGCTCTATTTTTGCGAAGGCACGACAAACTGGGGCAAACTGCTGGTTGGTCCCAGTTTTTCGGTAGGGAGGGATTGCGATGCGACGATGGTGGTGGGTGCTCCTGGCGTTGGTGCTGCTGGCGCCGGGCCGGAAGGTGCAAGCGGAAGGGGCGGGGTTCACGGTGACGCCCAAGCTGCCGAGCAATCAAATTGGCGGCAACACGGGGTGGTTCAACCTGCTGGTCAAGCCCGGGGTGAAGCAGAATCTGACGGTCGAGGTCGATAATCAATCGGCTGAGACCAAAAAGCTTGAGCTGTCGCTGACCAACGCCTTCACGCAGGACAACGGCCAGGTCGGCTACGAGCCAAACAAGAAGCAAGACGCATCGGCGAAGGTTCAGCTGACGGCAATCGGGTCTAAACCAATCACGATCACGCTGGCAGCGCGGCAGGGCCGCAACGTCACGTTCCAGGTCACGCCGCCGGCTAAACCGTTTCCCGGCCAGGTCCTTGGTGCGATCTACGTGCGGGATCTCACCAAGCCGGCGCAGGCGTCAGGCAGTGGCTTTGCGGTGACCAATCAGTTCGCCATGGTGGTGGCGGTTCAGCTGCAGACGAGCCAAAAACTGGTGCCGCCTGAACTGCACCTGCTGGCCGTAAAGCCAAAGGCAGACAGCGTTTCAGCGACGATTCAAAACGCGCAACCGCGCCTGTTTGGCAAGCTGAAGCTGATGGCAAGGATCTATCCGGCCGGCGCGACCAAGGCAGTGGTGACGCAGCGCAGCACGAACTACGCGATGGCTCCGAACTCTGCCTTCAACTACCAGGTGACACCCAAGACAGCGCTGGCGGCGGGTAAGTACCGACTGGTGATCGATGCTTCCGCGGGCAGCTACAAGTGGCACCTGACGCGTAATTTCACGCTTTCAGCACCAGTCGTGCCCAGCCAAACTGCGGCCGCCAAGAAGTCATCACCGGCGCCCTGGTGGCCGTGGGTCATCGCGCTAGTGGCCATGCTCTTGCTGGGCATTCTGGTTGGCTGGTGGCGGGGGCGCAAAACGCAAAGGGGGTGAGTGCGTGAAAAAGTGGGTCGTTATTCTTTTGGGCTTGGGGGTGATGCTCTTCTGCTTGACTGAGAGGCAGCAGGCGGTCGCCGCGGACGTTCAGGTCAGCATTGCCTCGTTTGTGCTGAAACCCAGTCCGCCAAGCCAGCCGACCCCGCCGGCGCCAAGCGAGCAGCCACCGGCGAAACCAGTTAGTGAGCGGCCAAGTCAGTCCTTACCGGCAACAGGGAGCCGGGATGAGCGCCGGCTGACTTGGTGGGGGTTGGTCTTGGTGGTTGTGATCCTCATGCAGTGCGGCCGAGAAAGGGGGAGGCATGCAATTTAAAACTTTCTGGGCGAGCGTTGGGGCAGTCATTTTTCTGATGTTGGGCGCGCCGGGGCATCAAGTACACGCGGCCATCCCCAGTGTGACGCCACCGGATCTCGGCGGGACGCTGGCCGGGTTTCACGCGCCAACGCCGGTCCCGACGAGTGGCGGAGCGTCCTATTTTTCGGTCGGACCCTACTGGGCCACCAATACCGGTAGCGGAGATGTGAACACAAACTGGACGATCGTCGTTGCCGGAACGCCGCTGCAACTCAAGGCGCAGGCCGTGAAGGGCCTCAACGATTTCGCCGGGGTGCCAGCCCTGAACCTCGACGTCCAAGCGGGCAGCGGGCCGGTCGTCTCATTTCTAGGCAACTGGAGTGGTAATTCGGCGCTCACTGCAGCGGCCAACCAGCTGGGATTGACCTACCTTACCTGGGGCGGCTGGGCTGGGGAGGCGACGATCAGCAGCATCGCGTATGGGGTGATGGCGCCAGACGTCACGGTGCCGACTTGGTACACCTATCAGCCCGGCGTGCGCTTCCAGCTGCCGCTTGGGTTGTTCGGGTTGAGCTGGTACTTCTATGCAAAACCAATCAAGCTGTTGGTGATTCCGAAGAATTTCGCGCCGACCCTGACTGCCCAGTCCGCGGTGCTGTTTGCAGGCCAAAGCACCATGATCGGCACCCCCGGCTTGGATCCGGCCATTGTCCCCACCTACAGCGTCGCCCCCAACGCGACGGTTCAGACAGCCGCGCAGGGCAATCAGCTGCGCGCGGTGGCCAGTGGTGCGGTTGGCACGGCCAGTGTGACCGCGCACTTTGTCTTGGCACCAATGTTCAACGGGGGCCCCGCGTTAGATCTGACGACGCCGGCGCTGCCGCTGTACACCGGTAATCTTGCCGGAGAGGACGTACCGGAAGGCGATAGCGGCATATTTACGATCCAGCTCCCGGCGGGGCTGAGCGCGGTCCATACGCAGTGGTACCTTAACGGGATCGTGCAGCCGGGTCAAACCGGCAGTAGCCTGACCGTACCGGACGCGACCGAAGATGGGACCGTGTATGCCGTGACGGATATCATGAAAGGAGGGACGGTGATCGCAACGGGCGTGCGGACGAATGACGCACACTTGAACCTGCTGCCGGTGCGTTCGGATTATCGGCTGCGGTTCGATGTTCCTTTTCTTTACGCAAAAGTCGGCCCCGACTCGCCGCTGGGCCGGACCGACCATTTGCAGGCCAGCGTCATTGACCTCCCAGCAGGAGCCAGCCAGGTGACGTGGGCCGCGTATGAGCCGGGCACCCGCACGCCTTCATCGCTCGTCAAGGTGGATCAAAGCGGTCAGGTGACCGCCACCGCCCAAACCGGTGCGGTAGATATCACGGCTGACTTTCAGGTAGCCGGGGCTTACCAGCGCAGCGTGCGCCGGGTCAACGTCGTCGCGTTGCCCGACCGGCAAACGGCCGCCGGGACTGCGCTGGCGCTGAGTGCCCCAAGCAATCTGCCAGACCTGCTGGCAGGCAGCACGATCAGCTACGAATGGCACCTGGCGGGAACAAGTCAGGCGCTGGCCGGCACCCCGGCAGCGGTCACGCCGGCGGCCTCGTATCAGCTGGCACGGGTGACCAGCGCCGATAGCGGCAGCGCGTACCAGCTGGTCGTGCGGATCACGACCAACGGCGAGACCCAGGAGGTCATCTCTAACGTTGCCGACATCACGGTCGACCCGCCTGAGGGCCTGGCCCTGCAGGCGGTGCCGTCGTTCAACTTTGCTAAGCCCACAGCTAACAGCTTCCAACCGCCGACAGTCGCGGAGATCATCAATGGTGCGGGCACTCTGGAGAATGCCAATACAGGTTCGCGCCAGCTGATCATCAGCGATAATCGCGGGGCCGCGGCCGGGCCGTGGCAATTGAGCGTGGCGCTGGATCAGTTTCAGTCGATCAGCAGCTTTGCGCCGATCAGTCCGACGCCTGATTTTGCCGCCTTGGCCCTGACGCTAAGTGGAGACCCGCCCGTTCAATCCCCGCCTATTTGGGCGGGAGGCGACGCCGTTACCCTGGCGGCGGCCACGGCGGCGGTTCGCGTCTGGGACACGACCGGGCGCCTGATGTTGCAGCCGCTGAAAGCACCGCTTGCCGGCAGCTACGGCTCGCAGGTGCACTGGACGCTGAGCGCAGCGCCGTTGCCGAGCACGCCATAACAGACCAAAAGCGCGAGCCACCAGAGGTGACTCGCGCTTTTTCGGTTTGCTCAGCCGTGGAACAAGTGCAGCAGCCAGTGGGCACCAAAGACTAGGCCCATGCTGTACACCGCGATGGTGATCGGCTTGCCTAAGATAATGACCCAGGCAAAGAACTTGAACTTCATGTGCGTCAGGCCGGCGATCAGGCACAGTACGTCGTCTGGAGCCACCGGTGCAACGATGGCAATGGCGAAGAACAGGTCAAACCTTTGTTGGTTCTTCGCGTAGGCCATGTACTTATCAAAGATTTTTTCCGAGACGATGTGCAAGATGAAGGGCTTGCCGTAGTTGCGGGCGAGGAAGAAGTTGATGAACGAGCCGATCACGATGCCAATGTAGTTGTAGAGGAATCCTTGCCAGGGGCCGAAAAGGACGACGCCGGCAGCGGTACTGACGCCGCCGGGAATGATGGGGATGACAACCTGAACGATCTGAATCAGGATGAAAATCAGCGGACCCACCAGGCCCGTCGAATTGAGGTAGGCCTGCAAGCTGTCCAAGTCGTGGAAGACGCCAACGTGGTACCAGTATATGGCGACGGCGACGATCCCCACCAAAGAGCACACCGCCCCGATGTTGATCATTCGCCTGGTCATCGCATCACTCGTGGCCTTCACCTCCTCTGAATTGATCCAGCATCATTTTACCAGCTGGCGGCCTTTGCGAATAGTCACGATGGTCGGAGAAGTGTTCAGGCTTAAGGCGGAGGCACGCCCCGCGGCGCCTGGGGGTCGGCGAACATTTTCGTCACCTGGACGAAACCACCGTCTGTGGGATATGGTAAACTAGACTGACATCTATGCACGATAAGTGAGGCTATCATGTACGAATACTTAAACGGGATCATTGCGGCGACCGAACCCGGCTACGTGGTCCTTGACGTCAACGGCGTCGGCTACCGGCTGCTCATGGGGAATCCGTACGCATACAGCGCAGGGCAAAAAGCCAAGATCTGGGTCCAGCACATCATCCGGGATAACGACCAGGCACTTTACGGGTTTGAAACTGAAGACGCGAAGCGCACGTTCAATCAGCTGCTGACGGTCACAGGCATTGGGCCGAAGTCGGCGCTGGCGATCCTCGCCAACACGGACGCTAACGGCCTAGGCCAAGCGGTCGCAAGCGGTGACGTGAGCTACCTGACCAAGTTCCCTGGCATCGGGAAAAAGACCGCGCAGCAGATCATCTTGGACCTAAAGGGCAAGCTGGCCTTGGCCGCGGCGCCGACGCCGGCGGCTGCACCAGACGTTGACCCGGTCTTGGCGGATGCACTGGCTGCGCTGGTGGCGCTGGGTTATCAGGAAAAAGCGGTCAATAAACTCGCCGAGAAGCTGGCGCAAAGCGGTGAAACCACCACCGATGGCTACCTGCGGCGCGGGTTACAATTACTGAGTTAACGGTTCAAGAAAGGAGGTGGCAGCATGGCTGATGATCGGCTCGTGTCCAAGGACGCTGATAGTCAAGACGATGCGATCGAGCGCAGTTTACGCCCGCATCGGCTGAACGATTACATCGGGCAGACGGCGGTGAAGTCGCAGCTGGCCGTGTACATTCAGGCGGCCCTTAAGCGCGAAGAGGCAATGGACCACGTGCTGCTTTACGGCCCACCAGGTTTGGGGAAAACCACCCTGGCGCTGGTGATCGCCAATGAGCTTGGGGTGCACATCCGGACGACTTCCGGCCCGGCCATTGAAAAGCCCGGGGACCTTGTGGCGCTGCTCAACGAGCTGCAGCCTGGGGATGTGCTGTTCATTGACGAAGTGCACCGCCTGCCGAAAATCGTTGAAGAAATGTTGTACTCCGCGATGGAGGACTTTTACATCGACATCGTGGTTGGCGAAGGGCCGACCGCCCATCCGGTGCACTTTCCGCTGCCACCGTTCACCCTGATCGGTGCCACCACGCGTGCGGGGATGCTTTCGGCCCCGCTGCGTGACCGGTTCGGCATCACCGAGCACATGGCATACTACAACGAAGCGGAGCTCCAGCAGATCGTGCTGCGCTCGGCTGGCATTTTCAACATGACCGTGCCGGAAAGCGCGGCGCTTGAAGTAGCCCGGCGCTCGCGCGGCACCCCGCGGATCGCTAACCGGCTGCTGCGGCGGATCCGGGATTTTGCCGACGTGGCGGACACCGAGCTGACGGTGCGCTTGGTCGACCACGCGCTGGATCAGCTGCAGGTGGACGATCGGGGCCTTGACGCCATCGACCGCAAGCTGCTCATGATGATGATCCGGGATTACGATGGCGGGCCGGTGGGGCTCAACACGATTGCGGCCAACATCGGTGAGGAAACGGCGACCATCGAAGAGATGTACGAGCCCTATCTGCTGCAGATCGGTTACCTGAAGCGCACGCCGCGCGGCCGCATGGTCACGCGCGCCGGCTATCAGCATTTGAACGTCCCGTTTACTGAACAATAAGGAGAAATCATGCTTACCACTGAAGATTTTGACTACGACCTGCCTCATGAATTGATCGCGCAGACCCCGCTGAAGGAGCGCGATGCTAGCCGCCTGCTTGTCTTGAACGCTGAGACTGGCGCCTATGAAGACAAGCACTTCTACGATATTTTGGACTACCTGAACCCCGGCGATGCGGTGGTCATGAACGACACGCGCGTGATGCCGGCGCGCCTCTACGGAGTCAAGAAAGAGACCGGCGCCCACATGGAAGTGCTCCTGCTGCACAACACGGAAGGCGACCAGTGGGAGACCTTGATGAAGCCAGCCAAAAAGGCGCCGGTCGGCACGGAGATCGATTTCGGCGACGGCCTGCTTAAGGCCACCGTCAAGGAAGAACTGGATCATGGCGGGCGCATCATCGAGTTCCACTACGACGGGATCTTCATGGAGATCCTCGATCAGCTTGGCGAAACCCCACTGCCGCCTTACATCAAGGCCAAACTTGACGATCCGGAGATGTACCAAACGGTTTACGCCAAGGAAATGGGGTCAGCCGCAGCGCCAACGGCCGGCTTGCACTGGACACCTGAACTGCTGCAGAAGGTCAAGGATAAGGGTGTGAAGCTCGTCTACTTGACGCTGCACGTCGGCCTGGGTACATTCCGGCCGGTTTCTGAAGACAACATTGAAGACCACAAGATGCACAGCGAGTTCTACCGCTTTTCTCAGGAGGCGGCCGATACGCTGAACGAGGTCAAGCAAAACGGCGGGCGCATCATCGCCACTGGCACAACGTCGATCCGGACGCTGGAAACCATCGGCACGAAGTTCAACGGCGAGATCCACCCGAGCTCCGGCTGGACCGACATCTTCATCAAGCCCGGGTATCAGTGGCGGCTGGTGGATGCGTTCATCACCAACTTCCATCTGCCGAAGTCAACGCTTGTCATGCTGGTGGCGGCCTTCACGGGGCGCGAGAACATCCTGAACGCCTATCACCACGCCATTGAGGAGAAGTACCGCTTCTTCAGCTTTGGCGATGCTATGTACATTCATAAGTAAGGCGAGGCACTCGGGTAATGACAAGGGAATCTGCTAGTCTACTCACCGGTTGCCTGAGCGAGGCGTGATGACCAGTGCGCTTGGCTTTTAGTCGCGCTGCCTTGTCGCCGCAAAAAAGCCGCCGCAGATCGCTCTGCGGCGGCACCACGTGGTTTGATGAAGGACCCAGATAAATATTCACTATCGAAAACGACAACCAACCAGATTTTCTTTTAACGCATCACTGCGCGGAACTCTTAATCGAATTTATCGATCACGTATGACTCTCTAGCTGGGTCCTTCATGGAGACTATAACACCGCGCCTTCATTCACTGCAATCAAAGTCTACCAGGAGGTTTTATGCCAGCCCTTCAATACCATCTCAAACACATCGATAAGCATTCCGGTGCCCGTCTCGGTGAGATCGTGACGCCGCACGGGACGTTCCCGACTCCGATGTTCATGCCCGTCGGCACCCAAGCGACCGTTAAGACGCTGGCGCCGGAAGAACTTAAGACGATGGGCGCCGGCGTGATTCTCGCCAACACTTATCATCTCTGGCTGCGGCCCGGCGAAGACATCGTGGAAGAGGCTGGCGGTCTGCATCGCTTCATGAACTGGGACCAAGGCATTCTGACGGATTCAGGGGGTTTTCAGGTCTTTTCGCTTGCCAAAAACCGCGATATCACTGAGGAAGGCGTGCATTTTCGCAACCACCTGAACGGCGCAAAGATGTTCCTCTCACCGGAAAAGGCGATCGCCATCGAAAATGCGCTGGGTCCAGACATCATGATGAGTCTAGACGAGTGCCCGCCCTTTTTTGAAAGTTATGATTACGTCAAAGCCAGCGTGGCGCGGACGAGCCGCTGGGCCGAACGCGGGCTGAAGGCCCACCGCAATCCTGAGCGCCAAGCCCTGTTTGGCATCGTTCAGGGCGCCGGGTTCCGCGATCTGCGCGAGCAAAGCGCCAAGGATCTGGTCAGCCTTGATTTTCCTGGCTACTCGATCGGTGGCTTGTCCGTCGGCGAGTCCAAGGAGGAAATGAATCACGTCCTTGACTTCACCGTGCCGCTGCTGCCGGCAGATAAGCCCCGCTACCTGATGGGAGTGGGCTCGCCAGACGCGTTGATCGATGGCGTCCTGCGTGGGATCGACATGTTCGATTGTGTGCTGCCGACGCGGATCGCGCGCAAGGGTACCGTGATGACTAGCCACGGCCGCGTGGTGGTCAAAAACGCGCAGTACGCCCGGGACTTTACGCCGCTTGACGATAACTGCGATTGCTACACCTGCCGCAATTACACCCGTGCATACATTCGTCACTTGCTCAAGGCGGACGAAAGCTTTGGCGAGCGGCTGACGTCATACCACAACGTGTACTTCTTGCTGCACTTGATGAAGCAGGTGCGTGAGGCGATCGCACGCGACGAGCTGAACGACTTTCGGCAGGCCTTTTTTGAGCAGTACGGTTACTTTAAGCCGAACGCGAAGAACTTCTAGCCACTAGCCAGCGGGCCTTTATTTTGGTACAGTGTTCCATGAACTCAAAAAAGAAACCGAGGTGCGTATTTTGGGAACTATTTCCACGCTTCTAATGATCGTCATCATGTTCGTGTTCTTCTACTTCTTCATGATGCGTCCACAGAAAAAACAACAACAACAGCGCCAAGAGATGCTTAGCGGCCTCAAGAAGGGCGATAAGATCGTCACGATCGGTGGCTTGCACGGGGTGATCGATAAGGTCGACCGCCAGAGCAACACCGTTGATCTTGACCTCGATGGCATTTACCTGACCTTTAACTTGTCTGCGATCCGGACGGTGGTGCCTGCCGGCCAGCCTGCTGAACCGACTCAGGCTAAGACCGAAGACGACAAGCCGTATTCCGAAGGTGATGGCGACACCACCGACGATGCGGATGACAAGAATAAGTAATCGCACATGATTAAGCCCTCGCTGCCTGCGGGGCTTTTTTTTTACGACGGATTTACAATGCAAGTGCAACAAATTAGCTAAATAGAAAGACTCATAGCCTGAGTCCTTGTAAAATGGAATCA
>NZ_RHOJ01000030.1 GCF_003946485.1 Lacticaseibacillus jixianensis
CCCCGGTTGAGTATCGGGAACAAGTCATCGTGGCTTAATTCAAATTCTAATTCGTCTAACTTTTCTATTGCACTTCAGTTTGATGAACGCCCTTTTGCTTGGCGAAACTGAATTAGAAGACCCGAACGCCGAATGACGGGGCAAAGTAACCCGAAATCGTGCTGATCTCCACGGTGCGGCCTGGCTGCGGTGCGTGGATGTAACGTCCGTTGCCAAGATAGAGCGCGACGTGATAAGGCGTGCCCCCATTCGCCCAGAAGATCAGGTCGCCGGCTTCCAGCTGGGAGACGGAAATGCGCGTCCCGTTGTACTGCTGGCTGCCAGTGTAACCGCCGAGCGTAATGCCCAGCCCGTTCTTGAAGGCGTAGTAGACCAGCCCGGAGCAATCAAAGCTTGCCGGACCTTTGGCACCCCACTGGTAAGGCTTGCCGATCTGCTGGCTGGCCACGCTGATGACGCGTTGGGCCTTTTGGGCGCGGCTCAAGGTCACCGGCTTGACTGCTGGCGCAGGCTTCGCGGCTGGGGCCGGAGTCGTCTTATTCGCGACTGGCTTGGCCGCCGGCGTGGTCTGCGCTGGCGCAGCAGGAGCGGTTTGGGCAGCGGCAGCGCCAGTCCCAACAACACTAGCCGGCACGTAGCCACCAGTGGTCAGGCGGTACCAGGTCTCACCGTCAGCGGACACCTTACCGTTTGCAACCACCTTTTGGCCGTTGCTGAGGTACTTGCCAGACGCGGTGGTGTAACTCGGTGCGTTCCAAACCGTCACGGCGCCAGAATAGTTGACGGTCAGATTAAAGCTACCCGCAGTGACTGCCGGAGTTGACGTTGCGGCTGGTTCAGCCTGAGCGACCGGTGCGGCCGGCTTAGCGGCAGGCGCTGGTTGCGCGGCCGGGGTGGCCTGAGCAGCCGGGGCGGCCGGCTTAGCGGCTGATGCCGCTGGCGCACTCGGGGCCGTCGGTGCTGCAGGCGTGCTGGCTGGCGTGGCTGGCTTAACTGCCGGAGCAGCAGCCGGGGTTTGCGCCGGCTGGGCAGCTGGCTTAGCAACCGGTGCGGCCGCCACTGCCCCGTTTTCAGAGGCAAAACGCGCCGGGACGTAGCCGCCACTGCTCAGGCGGTACCAGGTCTCACCATTGCTGGTGGTCTTGGCGACTGCCGAAACCGTCTGACCGGCCGTCAAATAGCGGCCCGTCGGGGTCTCGTAGTGAGTCGCCGCCCAAACCGTCGTCGCGCCGCCGGCGTAGGTCACAGTCAGCGTGTACTGGCCGGCCTGGCTATCGGTCGAAGCGTTCTTGCTGGTCGCCTGATCGGCTGCCGCATTGGCAGTCGCAGTCTGGCCATCTTCAGTCTGCAGGTAGATTGCAGGGATCCATTCGTTAGCGCCAATCTGATACCAGATTGCCCCGTTAACGACCTTGGAGCCCTGAATCGCGATACGCTGGTTGAACAGGACGTAACGCTTGACCTGGTTGAACGCCGGCGTCTTCCACACCGTCGTTGCGCCTTGCTGATAGGTCACCGTCCCGGTCGTTGCTGCACTGACCTGGTTCGGCGCTGTGATCAGTGCCGCCAGTCCTGCTGCTCCAGCCAGACCAGCAGTCAGTGCAATTGCCTTAGTTGATTTCCCCATACGTAAGTGCCTCCAATTTCGCCATCACATTACAGTCCATAGTCCTAAAGCCATTTTAAGATTTCTTAACGATTAGTTTTAGCTTAGCACCATACCCAAGCGTTTTCAGCGAATGAGCGTTCGATTTTGTCCAAATTCATCGACGCATCCCGCCTCGAGCCCGTCATTAAGCCAATCAGGCTGTCCAAAGGGGTTATTTTTCATTTATGTTACAAACTCGTCACTGTCCGTAAAGCGAGGCGAATCATGTCATCAAAGCTCGTCTGGCGTTCCTGCGCCGTTGTTTCCTCACCGGTGACCAAGTGATTGGACACCGTGAGAATGGCCAGCGCCCGGCGGTGAAACTTCGCCGCCAGCAGGTAAAGTGCCGGGGTCTCCATCTCCGTCGCCAAAACACCGTAATCGATCAATTTCTGGCGGTCCATCTCATCATTATAGAAGCGATCCTCACCGAGCACGTTGCCCACGTGGTAGCGCATGCCATCCGCCTGGGCTAGGCGCGCCGCAGTTTCCAGCAGGCCGAAGTCGGCCAGCGGGGCAAAGTACATGCCCGCCCCAAACGTGTTCAGGATGATCGAGGAATCAGTCGTCGCCCCTTGGGCCAGGATGACGTCGCGCACCTTGACCTGACTCGCCAGCCCGCCGGTGGTCCCGACCCGGATCAGCGTCTTGACCCCGTAATCCTGCATCAGCTCAGTGGCGTAGATCGAAATTGATGGAATGCCCATGCCCGTTGCCTGCACAGACAGTCGCCGCCCTTGGTAAGTGCCGGTATAGCCAAAAGCGTTACGCACCGTGTTATAAAGTGTGGGCGCCTCGAGGTAGGTATCGGCAATGTATTTCGCCCGCAGCGGATCGCCAGGCAAAAGGACCACGTCAGCAATGGCATCCTTTGGTGCGTCAATGTGTGTGCTCATTATTTCTCCTCCTTCGGCAAGCGGCCGCCAACCCCTAAGTGGGCCTTGGTGCCGCGCTGCTATTTCAAAGCGGCAAGAAACGAGTGGCCGACGCCGGCGTCTGGCACACCGAAGTTCTCGAGGATCGTGGCCCCCATGTCGGCAAACGGCGAGCGAATCCCCAGGCTGGCACCGCCAGGCAGCGACTTGCTGTAAACGACCAGCGGCACGTACTCGCGGGTGTGATCCGTGCCGCGGAAGGTCGGGTCGTTGCCGTGGTCGGAGGTGATCATGAGCAGGTCATCGGCTTGCATCGCCGCCATCATCTCACCCAGCTGGCGGTCAAAGGCCATCAGCGCGTCCCCGTCGCCTTGCGCGTTGCGGCGGTGTCCGTACATGGCGTCAAAGTCGACAAGGTTGGTGAAGATGAAGCCCTGCCGCGCGGACTTGACCTGCTTGATCGTCTGGTTCATGCCGTCCTCGTTGGAGACGGTGTGGACGCCATCGTCCAGGCCCTGCCCGGAGAAAATGTCGTTGATCTTACCGACGCCGTACGTCGGCACCCCGGCGGCCTGCAGCCGGTCAAGGTCGGTCGGCGCGTTTGGCATCAGCGCGTAATCGTGGCGGTCCGAGGTGCGGGTGAAATTAGCGGCGCTGTCCCCCACGTAAGGGCGCGCGATCACCCGCCCGATCTTATACGGCTGGTCGGTGGTGATGCTGCGGGCGTACTCACAGATCTTGTACAGCTCCGGCAGCGGAATGACGGCTTTGTTGGCCGCGATCTGGAGGACCGAATCGCCCGAGGTGTACACGATCAGGTCCCCGGTTTTCAGCTGCTGCTCACCGTACTTAGCGATGACTTCCGTGCCAGAATACGGCAGGTTGACGATCACCTTGCGGCCCGAGAAGTCCTCAATCTGCTTGATCAGGGCCTCAGGAAAGCCGTGCGGGAAAAAGCCCAGCGGTTCGGTGACCGGCAGGCCCATCATCTCCCAGTGGCCATCCATGCTGTCCTTGCCCGCCGAGATCTCATACATCTTGCCAAAGTAGCCGATTGGGTTAGCGATTGGGTCAACGCCTGGAATTGGCGCGTCTGCCCGAATGTTGCCCAGCCCCAGCTTCTGCCAGTTCGGCAGAGCCCAGTCGCCGTGGAAAAACGCGCCGATGTGGCCCAAGGTATCGGCGCCGTCGTCGTGGAACTTCGCCGCGTCTGGTGCCTCACCAATGCCGATCGAATCGGTCACAATGCCGATGACTCGCTTAAACTTAGCCATTAGTCGATCACCCCAGCTTCCTTCAAAATCGTGACCCCGGCACTGGCGCCCAGCCGATCCGCCCCGGCTTCAATCAAGGCCTTAGCCTCCGCGTAGGAATGGATCCCGCCGGCCGCCTTCACGCCCAGGCGGGTCCCAACGGTTTCGCGCATCAGGGCAACATCGTGGACGGTGGCCCCACCACTGGCAAACCCGGTCGAGGTCTTCACGAAATCAGCACCGGCGGCCTCGGCCGCCTCGCACGCACGCACCTTCTCATCGTCCGTCAATAGCACGGCCTCAATGATCACCTTCAGCACGCCCGCCTTCGCGTGAGCCGCGTCAGCAACCGCTTGGATGTCAGCCTTGACCTGATCATCGTGGCCCGCCTTAAGCTCGCCGATGTTCAAGACCATGTCGACTTCCTTGGCCCCCTCATCGATGGCCTGGTTAGCTTCGGCGACCTTCACGAACGTGGTGTTCGCCCCGAGGGGAAACCCAATCACCGTGCAGACGTTCACATCTGTCCCTTGCAGTGCGGCGGCCGCCCGGGCCACCCAGTAAGGATTGATGCAGACACTGGCAAAATCGTACTTCTTGGCCTGCGCCAGGACCGTGTCGATCTGATCCTGCGTGGCGTCTGGCTTCAGCAACGTGTGATCAATGTATTTCGCTAATGGCTTTTCCATGATGTGCTCCTTCTTGTCCTTTTGCTTCAAACTAGTTAAATAGTACCATAGAACCGCTTTCCAAAATTGCCAAGCCGGTGATTCCGCCCCATAATGAGAACACAGTTTGAGGAGGCGGCGTGGCCATGGCAAGGGACTTAAGAAATGAAGGGACGCGGGTGCTAGATAGTCTGCGCCAGGCGCTCGCCACGTTAAGGCCGATCCTGATCATCGCGGCTCTGACCCAAGCGGTCCATCTGAGCGTCATTGCGCCTGACGGCTTTTTTGCCCAGATCTATCACTTGCAGTGGCCGCGCTGGTCAGCCGCCTTGCTGGCCAACCTCACAACGGTCCTTTGGGGCAGCCTCGCCCTCATGATCGCCGGGCTGATGGTGACGACGCTTAGCCACCGCTACCACGCGCTGGGTGTGATCGCGGCGCTGGCCTTCATGGTCCTGCTCACCACTGATCCCACGCGCCCCCTGGAATGGCCGCACCTTGGCCCCAGTGCCCTCCTGCTGGCAGTCGGCCTTGCGCCGCTGCTCGCCTGGCTGTTTGACCAGGCCAAGGCCGAGGACCAGGCGGCGTGGTGCTTGACCGGCGTGATCCTCCTCGGCCTGGTCCTCGGCGCAAGCTGCCGCTGGGCGGGCAATCATGTGTCTTGGGCTTGGTTGACGCTGCCAACCCCGCTGCTCATCCCCATCAATCTCTTATTAGTCTGGCTGGGGCTGCCTCGCCTGCTGGCCCCGCTGACCGATTTTGCGATGAGTCCGGCGGCAGCGGCTAACTTGAACTTCGCGCTGCTCCACCCGCATGCGGCCACAGTACCCTACCAGTACACGGCCTACACCTTGTTTGAACCGTTTGGCAACATGGGCGGCAGCGGGACCCTGCTGGCGCTGGTCATTGCGCTGGCCCTGGTGAACCGCCGCCTCCCGCTGCCGGCGCTGCTCACCAGTGCGGTCAACTTGCCGCTGCTGACACTGCTCACAACGCCAGTGGTGCTCAACGTGCAGCTGCTCGCACCGTTCCTGCTGGCGCCGCTGGCCAGTTCAGGGCTGGCCGCCCTGGCCCTGTGGCTTCACCTGATGCCGCCCGTCGTGTACCCCGTGCCGCCGACCACGCCTGGCCCGCTGATCGCCTTTCTCGGCACAAATGGCAGCTGGGCCGCCTTGGCCATCAGCGCGCTTTGCCTTCTGGTCAGCGTCGCCATTTACTACCCGTTCGTGAACCGCCTGGCAAAAGGGGTGACCCCTCATGCGTAACGGGATGCTGACGTGCGCGATCGCGCTCGGCTTACTACTGGGCATCGGCTTTCCCGCCTACCAATGGATGCACACCAGCGTCAACCGGGCCCGGGTGGTGCACCGCTCGCCACTGCGGCCGATTTTTCTCGTGCCCGGCAGTTCGGCCAGCCAGAACCGGTTCAACGCGCTCGTCTTCGCCCTTAACCGGCAGACCACAGGTCATAGCTACGTCAAGCTCACGGTCGCGACTGACGGGACCGTCAAACAGTCCGGCCGCGTTGCCCCGCGTGATAATCAGCCTTACATCGTCGTGGCGTTTGCGAATAATCAAGACGGCTACCCGAACATCAAGCGCCAAGCGCGCTGGTTTGATCTGGCCTTCACTGCAATGGCCAAGAAGTATCACTTCGACCGCTTCTCTGCGATCGGCCACAGCAACGGTGGGTTGGTGCTGACCCTGTTTCTGGAGAAGTACATGAACCAAGCCGACTACTCCATGCAGCGCCTGATGACGCTCGGGACGCCGTACAACCTGGAGGAAAGCCAGCCGCAAAACCGCACCCAGATGCTGACCGACATGGTCCGCCTGCGCCAGAACCTGCCGCCTAACCTCACCGTATACTCAGTTGCCGGCTCGGAAAACTATACCTCAGATGGCATCGTCCCGTTGGCCTCCGTCGCCGCCGGCAAGTACGTGTTTCAAGACCAGGTGGCGCACTACACCATGATCACGCTGTCCGGCAGCAACGCGCAGCACAGCGACTTGCCGCAGAACCAGCAGACGCTTGACCTGATCAAGCATGACCTGCTGCTGCGCAATCAGCGGCCGCTGCGGCAGTGAGCGCAAAAAAAACGACCCCAGTGGTTCACTTCACGAGAAGTGAACCACTGGGGTCGTTTGCGCTGGCAACTACCCGCCTAAGTATGCGGCGCGGACGGCGGCGTTGGCCAGCAGGTCCTTACCGGTGCCGGTCATTTTAACACTCCCAGTCGCAAGGACGTAGCCGCGATCGGCGATCTGCAGCGCCTGGGCCGCATTCTGCTCGATCAGCAGTACGGTGACGCCTTGCGCGTGGATCCGCTTGATGATCTCAAAAATCTTGTTGATGTAGATCGGCGCCAGTCCCATGGACGGTTCGTCTAGCAGCAGGAGCTTGGGCTTGGCCATCATGGCCCGCCCCATCGCCAGCATCTGCTGCTCACCACCGGACAGGGTGGCCGCGTCTTGGCTGCGGCGCTCCTTTAAGACTGGAAACTGATCAAACACAGCGGCCAGCTGCTCAGCTTGCGTCTTGGGCGACAGGTACGCGCCCATGCGCAGGTTCTCCGCCACCGTCAGGCCCTCAAACACATGCCGGCCTTCCGGCACCTGCGCGATCCCGGCCGCCACGATTTTGGACGGGGAAAGTTTGGCAAGGTTTTTGCCATCGTAAGTGAGGCTGCCGGCGCTCGGCCGCAACAGGCCGCTGATGGTTTTCAAGACGGTGCTTTTGCCGGCCCCATTAGCCCCGATCAAGGTGACGATCTCGCCGTCGTTGACCGTGAAATCCACGCCCTGAACCGCTTGGATCGCGCCGTAATTGACCTTTAAGCCAGTGACTTCAAGCATGGACGCCACCTCCCAGGTACGCATCGATGACCGCCTGGTTCTGCTGGATCTGCGCCGGGGTCCCGTCGGCGATCAACTTGCCCTGGTTCAGCACGTAGATCCGCTCGGCGAGATTCATGACCAGCCCCATGTCGTGCTCGATCAAGACCACTGTCAGCTGAAAATCCGTCCGCAGCTTTTCGATCAGCTTCATCAAGGCCGCGGTTTCCTCGGGGTTCATCCCCGCCGCCGGCTCGTCCAGGAAGATGATCCGCGGCGCCGTGGCCGTCGCCCGCGCGATCTCCACGCGGCGCTGAGTCCCGTAAGGCAAATTACCGGCATCGTAGTCCGCCACGTCCACCAAGTCAAACTCGCGCAACAGCGCATTGGTCCATGCTAAGACCTTGGCCTCCTTGTGGTAGTATGCCGGCAGCCGGAGTACCTCCGCAAAGAAGTTTTCGGTGTACCGGTGGGTCATCGCTGCCAGGAGGTTATCGCGCACCGACAGGTTGGCAAACAGGCGAATGTTCTGGAACGTGCGCGCCAGGCCGAGTTTAGCGACCTGGTAAGGCTTGCGGCCGAGCAGTGAGATGGTCCCGGTGGCCGTGGTCAGGGTGATTTTGCCTGAAGTCGGCGGAATAACCCCGGTCAGCATGTTGAACAGCGTCGTCTTGCCGGCACCGTTGGGCCCGATCAGTGCGACCAGCTCACCGTCCTCGACGTGCATGTTTACGTCGGCCACGGCGGCCAGGCCGCCGAATTTCTTACTGAGGTTCGTGACTGTCAGCAGTGCCATGGCGCGCTCCTTTCTTCTCAAACAGTTGGCGAATAGACACCTCGTAGCGCCCGAGCAGGCCGCTCGGCTTGAAGACCATGATCAAGATCAAGGCCAGCGCGTAAATCACCATGCGCAGCGTGCCGAAGCTCTGCAGCGCCGTGTCCAACACACCGAGGACGATCGCGGCGACAAACGTGCCCGTGATCGAGCCGACCCCACCCAGCACCACAATGATGAGCAGCGAGATCGAATTCATGATGCCAAAATCACTCGGCGCGATGGTTTGGATGTAAACGGCGTGCAGCGAGCCCCCGATGGCCGCCGTGGCGGCGCCCATCACGAAGGCAGACAGCTTCCACTTAGTCGGATTGATCCCCACGGCTTCCGCGGCGATGTCATCTTCGCGGATCGCCTGGATCGCCCGCCCCGCCCGACTACGGGCAAAGTTAACGATCATCAGGGTCGTCAGGCAGACAAAGACATACACCGTCGGCCAACCGGCCAGGGCCGGAATATTGTACATGCCGGCCGCGCCATTAGTGATCTTGAGATTATTGAGCACGACGCGGATGATCTCCGCCGCCCCCATCGTCGCGATGGCCAGGTAATCCCCGCGGAGTCGCAGCGTCGGGATACCGATGATCACGGCAACGATCATGGCGATCACGACGCCCACTGCCATCGACAGGTAAAAGCCCAACGTGTTGCCCAGGTGCTCGGTGATGATCGCCGTCGCGTACGCGCCTAAGGCCATGAACCCCGCGTGACCGAGCGAGAACTGCCCAGAAAAGCCGATGATCAAATTCAACCCTGTGGCCAAAATAATGTTGATGCCGATCGTGACCAGCATGTTTTCAATGAAGCTGTTGATCACCCCGAGCAGGATCAGCTCGTTGATCAGGTAGAAGCCGGCAACGGCGATCACCAGCCAAATTAGCGCTGCTTTCCATCTTGCTGCCATGCTCACACCTTCTCCTTAATGTTCTTGCCAAAGAGGCCGGCCGGCAGAACCACCAGGATGACGATCAGGACAACGTAGACCGCCGCGTCCTTGTACGCGGACAGGCCGATCGCCTGCACGAACGTCTCCAGCATCCCGATGAGAAAGCCCCCGATCGCCGCGCCAGGGATCGACCCGATGCCCCCGACCACGGCGGCGACGAACGCTTTAATGCCGGGTACCATCCCCATTAACGGATCGATCGAGTTGTAGTAAAGGCCGATCAGAACGCCGGCCGCCCCGGCGAGGGCCGAGCCCAGACCGAAAGTGAACGAAATGACGTGGTTCGGGTTGATTCCCACCAGCTCAGCGGCCTCTTGATCGACGGCCACTGCACGCATCGCCGTGCCCATGCGCGTATGCTGAACGATCAGTTGCAGCGCCACCATCAGGAGCAGCGACACCGCCACAATCAGCAGCTGAATGTTGGTCACCGTCACCCCGAACACGGTGAAGCGGTGCGAGGCCACCACTTGAGGAAAATTACGGGTGTTGGCGCCGTACAGAAATGACATCCCGTTTTCAAGGAAGTACGAGACCCCGATGGCGGTGATCAGTGCCGTGATCCGCGGTGAGTTGCGCAACGGGCGGTACGCCAGGTACTCGATCAGCATGCCCAAGGCCGCGCAGATAACCATAGAAGACACCAAAGCCACGCCGAAATCGACGTGGTATTGGTTGATCACGTAGTAGCCCCAGAAGGCCCCAATCATATAAATATCCCCATGGGCGAAATTGATCAGTTTGATGATCCCGTAGACCATGGTGTAGCCAAGCGCCAGCAGTGCATAAATACTGCCGAGGCTTAACCCGTTGATCAGCTGTTGGAAAAAGGTTTGCACGAAACGGCCTCCCTAGGTGTGTGGTGATCGATGTGAAATGCGGACAATGGGCGTTGGCAGGGCTTATCTAGTTGCGCTCAGGCCGGTAACGCCCGAGCATCTAGCTACGCCCAAGCCCTCGCCGGCCAAAATCGCCGGCAATGCGCCGGGATATGCTCAGACCGTAGCCATTTTTGGCGTACGGTCTGACATGCGTAGCGGCTAGCTGTCGGGCTAAAACCACCGGCCTTCGCAGCCTGTAGTTGCGCTCCGCGCGGCAACGCCCGAGCGCTTAGCTACGCCCGACGCCTCGCCGCCTAAGACCAGCGGCAATGCGCCAGGCTAAGCTAAGCGTCGGGCTAAATGCGCCGCGCTCCGCAGCCTGTAGTTGCAGCCTTTACTTTTGTTCCACCGCCGAGACGACCTTGCCGTTGGTCATCTTTTCGATCATGATCGGCTTTTCCGGGTCGTGACTCTTGTTGACGGTCATTTCACCGGTAACCGCTGGCATGTTCTTGATCTTTGCCAGTGCCTTGGCGATCTTGACCGAGTTGGTCGAGTTTGCATCCTCGATCGCCTGCTTGACCATCAGGACAGAATCGTAAGCCAGCGCGGAGAACGTCGGCGCGTCCGTCTTGTATTCCTTCTTGAAATCAGCCATGAACGTCTTGGCCATACTGTTGGTCGAGCCCGACTTGGTGGAAAATGGTGTCGTGTAATAGATGTCAGACGCATTGCTGCTGCCGGCGATTTCGGCTAACTTTGGATCCGCCATCCCGTCGGAGCCGATGATCGGCACGGTGATGCCCATCGAGCGGGCCTGCTTGATGATCAGCCCCAGTTCGGAGTAGTAGCCCGGGGCGTAGATCGCGTCGATTTTTTTACCCTTGATGGCCGTCAGCAGGGCGTTGAAGTCCTTGTCGCCTTCGGAGAAGGACTGGGTCGAGACGACAGTCCCCTTGAAAGCGCCCTTAAAGGCTTTGGCCAGGCCGGTCCCGTAATCACTGGAGTTATCCTCCAGAACGGCCACGTTCTTTGCCTTCAGCGTGTTGTCGGCAAAGTGGGCGGCTGTCTCTCCTTGGAAGTTGTTCTCAAAGCAAGCCCGGAAGACGAAGGGCTGGACCTTCCCGTTCTTTTGCAGCGTGTAGTTCGGATCCGTCGCACTGGGCGATACGGAAGGCACCTGCGCCTTGGTGATGTTCGGGATCGCCGCGGTGCCATCGTTCGTAGTGGCAGGCCCGACGATCGCCGACACTTCGTCGGATCCGGCGAGCTGTGCCGCGACCGAGCTGGAGCCAGAGGTCGTCGACTTGTTGTCACGGATCACCGTCTTAATTTTGATCTTTTTGCCGTTGACTTTGATGCCGCCCTTGGCATTGATCTGCTTCACGGCCATCTCAAAGCCCTGCTTCATCTGGTTCCCGTAACCCGCCGCGGCCCCGGACAGTTCCATGTTCATGCCGATCTTCACGGTGCTGCCGGTGCTTGCGTTGCCCTTACTCCCGGCTGAGGCGGTCGCACAGCCGGCCATGGACATTGCGCTGACTGCCGTTACGACCCCAAGCATGATCTTTCTCACTGAAATCTTCATAAACTGATCCCCTTTATCCCCAAAATGTCAGATGCCTTCATAAAAAGTGGCCTCATCATGGATGAGGCCGCATCTGGCAGGCCCCATCATTACGCGAAGGAGGGCCTGATCACATCAGCTTGCGCTAACGGAACGGGTCCTACTCGAGCAACAACAAGGCCAAGCTGCAAGAAGAGTCAGCGGCACAAAACGATGGATTGATCTGCTTCATGAGCGCTCACCCTTCCTTAGATTAGTTAATGATTAGAATTTACACCAACTACTCATTCTGGTCAACAACTATTTGCCAGATTCATCAAAAAGCCCGTCTCAGCGGTGCCGAGACGGACTAAGCCATTATTCTCTGGTGCTGCCACGCTTGATCAGCTCCGGGGTCACCAGGACTTCACCCTGCTGCGCGCCGCTTTGCGCGAGTTTTTGCAGGAGCATCCGTGCTAGCAGCTCGCCCAACTGTTCGACCGGCTGCTTCACCGTGGTCAGCTGCGGATTAGCCACTTGGTCCAAGAAGACGCCATCGAAGCCGATCACCCCGAAGTCCTCTGGGATCCGGCCACCCTTTTGAATGATCCCGCGCTCTACCCCGAGCGCCAGGCGGTCCGAGGCGCAGATGAAGCAGGTATCAGGGGCAAACTTTTCCCAGCGATCACAGATGAACGCCTGCGAAACGCGAGAATGATTACTCAGGCGGTGGATCTGCGGGATCTTCTGGTGCTGCTGCAGCGTATTGATGTAGCCGGCCTCGCGCGAGTACTCAAATGACTCCTTGACGTCAATCCCCAAAAAGACGATCGACTGGTAGTTTTTGGCCAAGGCGTACTCGGTGGCAAGCGTGGTGCCCGCCTTATTGTCGCTGTCGACAAAGTCAAATCCGTAACGATTCTCGCCAAAAATCACGAACGGTTCATTCAGCATTTCCAGCAGCGGAATATCACTGGCCCGCTCACCGGTCACGATGAAGCCGTCAGCGCGGTTGCCGCCGTTCATGCGGTGACGATCAGTGACTAGCTGCAGCGCATAGCCGCGCTTATCCAGCCCCTTGGCGATCCCAAAGATCAGGCTCATGTAATACGGCTCGGTGGTGTCGATGTCTTCGAGGATCACCACCTTGATCACGTTAGTCCGGTTGTTGGCCAGCGCCTTGGCCGCAACGTTGGGATGATAATTCAGGGCCGCCATCGCCGCCTCCACCAGATCCCGCAGTTCCGGCGTGACTTGCTCCGGATGATTGATCACCCGCGAAACCGTCATTTTTGAAACGTTCGCCTGCTTTGCCACATCCGACAGTGTCACCATTAAAGAAATCCCCCTACTTTCTTTATTCGCTCCTTATTATCATACACCCCTCAGGCCGCGACACGTGTCGCCGCGGACCGGCCACCGGCAAAAGGGACCCCACCGTTAACGGTGGGGTCCCTTCCGGCTAGAGGCAGAACTGTGATTCAGAAGACCGGACCGCCAGTGCGCGGCTGAGAATTAACCCTTGTCCGCACCAGCGGTGATCCCGTTGACGTAGAACTTCTGCATGATGATGAACAAAATGGTGATCGGGATCGCGATCATGACACACCCAGCGATGAACTGCGTAAAGAAGGTCGTTGAGGTGCCCTTGGCGCTGTGCAGCATGTTGTACAGGCCGTAAGCGATCGTGTAGTTCTTGGGGTTGCCTGAAGAAGACAGGATGATCCCCGAAAAGATGAAGTCGACCCACGGCGCAATGAAGGTGGTCAGTGCAGTGTAAACGATCATCGGGCGCGACATTGGCAAGCCGATGTGCAAGAAGACTTGCCACTTGGTTGCCCCGTCGATTTCTGCCGCCTCGTCGATCGAGCGCGGGATCGTGTCGAAGAAGCCTTTGGCAATATAGAATGCCAGTCCGGCGCCACCGACGTAGACCATCGTTAGGCCGGCCAGGTTCAGCATGTTGAAGCTCTTCAGGATGTAGTACAGCGCGATCATCGACATGAAGCCTGGGAACATCCCCAAAATTAGCGCGATCTGCAGGAACTTTTTGCGAAAGGCAAACCGCAGGCGCGACAGCGTGTAAGCCACGGAAATCGTAATGAACGTGGACAGCACCATGGAGACGGTCGAAACCAGCAGCGTGTTGCGCATCCAGTCCATGAATGGATACTGATGGTTCATCAGCATGCCGGTGTAGTTGCTTAGCGTGAATTGCTCAGGCCAGATAGTCGAGACAAACCCAGTGTTGTTGTACGACAGGCTGGCAAGGATGATCCAAGCGATTGGGAAAAGCCACACGAGGACTAATAGGACCAGTAGAACATACCGGAGGATCAGCGAAACGTGCCGCTGTGCTTTATATGATGTCATATTTTAGCCCTCCTTGAATGCGTTCGTGCGCCGGTAGGCAAACAGTGAGAACGCCGCGCTGATGATGAAGATCAAGATCCCCAGGACCGCCGAAGCATTATACCGCTGCGTCTGACCAAACGTCAGGTTATATAGCCAGGTGACCAACAAGTCGGTATCCCCGGCCCCACTGTAATTGTTATTCATCGGGTAGCCGCCAGTTAACAGGTAAATGACGTTGAAGTTATTGATGTTCCCAATGAATTGCTGAATCAAAGACGGTGCCATGACGAAAAGGATCTGCGGGAAGGTGATGGAGTGGAACACTTGAAAGGCGTTTGCCCCATCCATCCGGGCGGCCTCGATCTGATCTTCCGGCAGGTTCTGAATGATCGCCGTAGAGACCAGCATCGACACTGGGATCCCGACCCACATGTTGACCACGATCACCGTGATCCGGGCCACCAGTGGATTGGCAGAGGCACCGATGAAGTTGATCGGCTTGGCGATCCAGTGCCAGGACAACAGCAAGTTGTTAAGCGGCCCTTGCAGGTCGAGAAACTGTGCCATCATCAGCAAGGATACGAACTGTGGTACCGCATAGACGATAATGAACATCGTCCGCCAAAAGGCTTTGTGCTTGATACCTTTAGACTCGATCAGCATCGCCAGCAGCACCCCGAAGAAGAAGGTCGTGGCGGTCGCACACACCGCCCACACCAGCGTCCACCCCAGAACTGGGAAGAACGTCCCGGCCAAATCGCCGGAAAGGACGTTCTGAAAGGCTTGAAAGCCTGTCCAGGAAAAACCGATGGAATGGTGGGAATTATAGTTCGTGAACGCCATCGAGATCATGTAGATTGTCGGCAGCACCGTGAACGCCATGATCCCCACGATTGGGACTGCCAGCAGGACGCCGTGCAGCCGCCGGTCAAGCAAGGAGGCGAGCTCCTCGTGATTGGATTCGATGTGCTCGTGATCACGGTTCAGGACGTACAAGGTGCGCGTGGCGCGCAAGTTGACGATGTATAGCCCGATCATGGCGACTAGCAGAAGAACGGCCAGCACCCCGAAAAGCAGGATCACGACCGAGTTATCTGGCAACTTGGTCAGATAGACCCCCTGCGACTCGCTGTAAACCACCTTTTTGGTTTTGATCGTTCCCAGGTTGCTCAGCATGCTGAGTGAGGAGATCCCGCCAAAGACCAACCAAACCAGAAATGCCACTTCAGCGATCAGAAACGCGGCGCCTTTGACCCATTGCCGGTTCTTGAACGCAGACGCGCCCATGACAAAGAACGAAAGCTTAGTGGCCCAGTCACCCTTACGCCAGACTTCACGATAGGTCGCTGCAGGTGGGAGCTTATTTTTTCGCTTGAACATTCTACCTTCTCCTTTACGTGCAAGATTGGGCAAGCTCAACCTTCAGAAACACTCGTGACTAGTTCTTCTTAGAAACCGCATTGTGGAACGCAGTCAGCTTGGTCATGTAGTCAGCAGGCTTGATCGAGCCGCTGTAGGCCCCATTGATCAGCGGTGCGGCTTGATCCCAGAGGGTGGCCATCTGAGGCATCTTCGGCATCAACGTGGAGTGGCTTGATTGCGCCATGGTCTTGACCGCAACCGCGACCGGATCCTTGGTGAACGTGTCACTGGCTTCGGCAGCCTTATCAACTGGGATCTGGCCTTGGTCCTTGTAGATCCGCAGTTGTGATTCCTTGTTGGTGATGAACTCGGCCAACGTCGCCGCTGCCTTTTGACTCTTAGTTGGCGTGTTGGAGTTGACCGCGAAGGTTTCGATCCCCAAGAAGGCCTGCATCTGCACTTTCTTACCACCGATCGTCACGGTTGGGTAAGGCGCAACGCCAAAGTTCTTGCCCAGCAGCTTCCTGATGTTCACCGCGTCCCAAGGGCCGTCAAGGATCGCACCGGCCTTACCGGACTTCAGCTGGTTGAGGACGTTCGAGGTCTGCATGACACCTTTGTTGTGCTTCTGCGCAGCGTACCAAGTCATGGCGTTGACCCCAGCTTGGGTGTTCACGTTCGTCCCCTTCAGATCTTCACCGCTCTTGCCGTACATTTCGGTGCCGGCAGACAGGAAGATTGGATAAACGTTGTATGGAACCGTGAAGTCCGTCGCAACGACACCCTTGCTTGTCATCGTATCCCAGTCCTTGACGTCCTCGTCGCTGAACTTAGCCTTGTTGTAGTACAGGGTCTGGGCCTGCATCGCGAACGGGAAGGCATACAGTTTGTTCTTCCAGGTGACCCCTTTAACGGCAGAGGCCACGTTGTTCTTCTTGACGGTCTTGGTCGCGTCAGGAGAAAGCGGGTTGATGTAGCCGGCAGACGCCATCTGGCCAAGCTGATCATTTGGCACTTCAAACACGTCAGCCGCCTTGGCGGGATCCTTGGCAACGTCAGTCTTCGCATTGGACGAACCATTTGGACTCTGGGTGACTTTGACCTTGACGTCTGGGTACTTCTTGTTAAAGTCCTTCACGATCGCCTTGTAGGAGCTGACCTGCGTGTTGTCGACCCACAGCTTAACGGAGCCTGAGACCCCGCCTTTGCTGGAAGTGCTGGATGAGTCTGAATTGGAACTCCCGCAGGCCGCCAGGACGGTTGCCGAAATCAGTGCGGTACTGCCTACAGCGAATTTCTGCCATAACTTCATGATATTTTTCCTCCCATAAATCGTTTTAAGATCAGTTAAATCCTCAGTTAGTAATGCCTAATATCGCTCTCTGCCGGACCCGCTTTGATGCGTTCAGACATCCTGTTCTTTGGCCCGGCAGGCCGCTAGCCTTCGAGCGGCACCGGCTCCTTGGTGATCGCCATGTCGGTATCCTTATCAAAGAAGTGCGCCTTGTTCACATCAAAGCCCATCTTGACCTCGTCGCCCGGATTGTGAAAATCGCGGGCGTTGACGTTGGCCACGTACTCCGTGTCGTCCACCTTCAGGTACAACTGCTCGGTGGCGCCAAGCAGCTCGGAAACGGACACCGTCGAGTCGATCACCGCATCAGGCCAGGTATCGAGAAAAGCCTGTTCGGAGTGGATGTCCTCCGGGCGGATCCCAAAGGTGACCTCTTTACCGTTGTAGCCTTGATCATCGAGGATCTTCGCCCGGCCTTCTGGCACCTTCAGGGTGACACTCTTGCCGTCGGAAACGATCCCGTTTTCGTACTTCATCTCAAAGAAGTTCATCGCCGGCGAGCCCATGAACCCGGCAACAAATTTGTTGCGGGGGTTCTCGTAGACCTGCGCGGGCGTGCCGATCTGCTGCACGTGGCCCACGGACATGACGACCACCCGGTCCGCCATGGTCATCGCTTCAGTCTGATCATGGGTCACGTAAATCGTGGTCGTGTTCAGCCGCCGGTGCAGCTTAGCAATTTCCGCCCGCATGGAGACCCGCAACTTCGCGTCCAAGTTAGAAAGCGGCTCGTCCATCAGGAAGATCGGGGCATCACGGACGATCGCTCGGCCCAGCGCGACCCGCTGGCGCTGCCCACCTGACAAAGCGGACGGTTTGCGGTCAAGCAGCGCCTTCAGGCCGAGGATATCCGCGGCGTTTTGAACGCGCCGGTCGATGTCATCCTTCTTGTAGTGGCGCAGCTTCAGGCCGAACGCCATGTTATCGTAGACCGTCATGTGCGGATACAGCGCATAGTTCTGAAACACCATCGCGATGTTTCGGTCTTTGGGCGCCACATCATTCATGACCTGCCCATCGATCACCAGCTCGCCTTTCGTAATATCCTCAAGCCCGGCGATCATCCGGAGCGTGGTCGACTTCCCGCACCCAGAAGGGCCAACGAAGACGATGAACTCCTTATCTTTGATGTGAAGGTCAAAATCTTCCACCGAATAATCCTGGCCATCATCGTATTTCTTGTACAGGTGGTCCAAATCGATCTCAACCATTAGTCTCCCTACTTTCCTGCTTGGCGTTGAACGCCTGTTTGATTTTATCTAAGCGAAGTGCGGCGGTGCTGGGGACCACGTAGTCGGCCCGGTGCAGTGCGAGCGCATCCCCGATCCCGACGGCAAACTGGCCAGCGGCTTTAATAGCCGCGACCCCGACGACGGCGTCTTCGAACGCGACGACCTCATTGGCCGCAAGGTGGGCTTGCTGCTGCGCGCGTACGTAGATTTCCGGATCCGGCTTGCCATGCTTCAGGGTGGCCGGATCCACGATTCCGTCGAACTGGTCAAGAATGCCCAGCTGCGTCAAGATCGTGGGCGCGTTTTGCGACGCCGAAGCGATCACCATTTTCAACCCAGCCGCCTTGGCGTCTGCCAACAGATTCGAGATCCCCGGCAGGATATCCGCTGCGGTCATCTTCTGGATCAGCTGCTGATAGAGCTGGTTCTTCCTTGTTGCCAGGGCCACTTTCTGCGCTTGGGTGAAGTGATCCTGCTGGTCGCCGTACGCCAGCACCAGATTCAACGAATCCATCCGGGAACGGCCGCGCAGCTGCTCATTGGCCGCTGGCGGCAACTTGATCTGCAGCGAAGTAGCCAGCTGGTTCCATGCCGCCAAGTGATACTTGGCTGAATCAGTCAGCACCCCGTCAAGGTCGAACAACAATCCCTTAAGCATCGGCATGCCCCACTTCGAGGTGAACCATCTTGCCTGCCACTTCAACATCCAGCGGCGGCCCCGCCAGCAGAGTCAGCTGCGTTTTGGCGCCGACATTGACGGCCAACAGGCGGCCGCGGTAGGTCAGCTTGAAGCTGTAGTGCCGCCACGCCTTTGGCAGAAACGGCTTGAAGCGCAGCTGGTCATGGTCGTAGCGCATGCCGGCAAAGCCCTGTACGATCGCCAGCCACGAACCCGTCATGGACGTGATGTGCAGGCCATCGGCGGTGTCGTTGTTGTAATTGTCCAGGTCAAGCCGCGCCGTGCGGCCATACAGTTCAACGGCCTTTTCCTGCTTACCCAGCTCAGCGGCCAGGATCGCGTGGATCGAAGCGGACAATGAGCTTTCGTGAACGGTCATCGGCTCGTAAAAGTCAAAGTTGCGCTCCTTCTGCTCGCGGGTAAAGCGGTCATTCAGGAAGTAGATGCCTTGAAGGACATCCGCCTGCTTGATAAACGGGCTGCGCAGGATCTTATCCCATGACCAGTGTTGATTGATTGGGCGCTGGTCTGCCGGAATGCTGCTGGCTGGGCGCAGATCCTTGTCCAGGTAGGTGTCATTTTGAACGAAGATCCCCAGCTTCTGATCGACCGGGTAGTACATCCGGTCGATGATGTCCTGCCAGTGCGCCTTTTCCGCCGCGGTCACTTTGAGGCTCGTCGCCACCGCCGGATCAGCTTTAGGCAGGCGCGCCAAGGTGTACTCAAGCACCCAAGCGGCCATGGTGTTGGTGTACCAGTTGTTGTTGACGTTGTTTTCGTACTCATTCGGGCCAGTGACGCCATGGATCATGTACTGCCCGCGGCGCTTGGAAAAGTGCACGCGGTCCGCCCAGAACCGGCTGATACCGATGAGGACGGCCATGCCGTCGTGATTGACGTAGGATTCATCGCCCGTGTAGGCCGTGTACTGATAGATCGCAAAGGCGACCGCAGAGTTGCGGTGCAGCTCTTCGAAGGTGATCTCCCATTCATTGTGACATTCGATGCCATTGAAGGTGACCATCGGGAAGAGCGCGCCCTTGAGCCCCTGCTGCTGGGCATTGTGGTAAGCGCCTGCCAGTTGATCGTGGCGGTATTGCAGCAGCGCTCGCGTCACGTCAGGCGGCGTGACGGCTAGGTACATCGGCACGATGTACGCCTCGGTGTCCCAATAGGTGGCGCCACCGTACTTCTCGCCGGTGAACCCTTTGGGGCCCACATTCAGGCGTTTGTCTTCGCCGTAGTAGGTCATGAACAGTTGCGCAATGTTGAACCGAATGCCTTGCTGCGCTGCGTCATCACCATCAATGATCACGTCACTTTGCGCCCAGCGCTTCGCCCAAATGGCGGTATGCGCGGCCAGCCGTTGGTCAAACGACTGGCCTTGGAGGCCGCGCATGAAGGTCGCTGCCGTCTGACCCTGAGCATCAGGCGCGACGTCCCGGCTGGTCAGGACGATCACGTCTTTTTCCAGCGTGGCCTGTTCGCCTGCCGCAAGGGTCAACGTTCCGGCAGCGCTCAACGCGCCTGGCGTCGTGGTCACCTGCGGCGCGACCGACTGCCCATTCAGCCTGAGCGCCTGCTTAAGCAGCACCGTGAACCGCGGCACCTGGTAAGGGTTGGCCTTCGTGATCAGCTGGATTGTCTGCGCTTTGGCGTCTTCGCCAAGCGGGTCCCAGAACCGCTCGTCGTAGTTGCTGTCTTCATTGCTGACGTTACCGTCGAGTGCCGCGGCATACGTGATCTCGGCGGGACCAGTCAGCGCCTGCGCCGTCATCTCGATCAAAGCCGCCTGCCGGATCTCTGCCGAAAGAAAGCGGCGGAAGGTCAAGCGGACCTGAGTCTCCCCAACCACGTAGGTGAACGCGCGGGTCAACAGGCCCTGGTGCATGTCCAAGGCAATACTGAAGTCTTGGAACTGACCGGTGGCAAGATCCACCGGCTGGCCGTTGACGCTGAGCTTAAGCCCAATAAAACTTGGAGCGTTGATCGCCTTACCAAAGTACTCAGGATACCCGTTTTTCCACCAGCCGACCCGGGTCTTATCTGGGAACCAGACGCCGCCCAAGTAGGTTCCTTGCAGGTGGTCGCCGGAGTAGCCTTCCTCAAAGTTGCCCCGCAGCCCCATGTAGCCGTTGCCGATCGCCGTCAGGCTTTCCTGCAACCGTTTATCTTCTGGATGAAGCTCATGGCTTTGGACCAGCCAAGGGTCGATTTCAAAAATCCGTTTCATCTCATTCATCCTCACTCACTCGCCGCATCGGCTCATTCATTTACAACTTAATTATCCGGAGGTGAAAGCGCTTTTAAAAGGGGTAATATTCTGTTACCGTTATCAGAAACTCATTTTGCGCTCAGCACAAACCCCTTGGGCGCCAGCTCACCGGCCTTGTAGCCTTGGGTCAGTACGGGTTCAACGGCCACCTTCACCGCCGCATCAGTGGTGTTGAAATAACCCACCACGTGCTCCTCGCCCGTCCGCTCAACTTTGATCAGGCCATTCGGATCAACCGTCAAACTGGTGGTACCAGTCCCCAGGGTCTTCGCGTGGGCACGCCGGAACGCGACCAACGCCTGGACCCGCTGCCAAACCGGCCCCTGGTACTTGGACCAGTCCATCGGCCGCCGGCAGTCCGGATCATTTTCGCCGTCCATGCCCATTTCGGTGCCGTAATAGATGCACGGCATCCCCGTTTGACTAAAGGTAAACGCCAGCGCCTGCAGGGCCAGATCCTCGTCGTCCTTGGCCACCGTGAGCAGCCGCGCCGTGTCGTGCGAATCCAGCATGTTGAGCATGACCTGATCGGTTTGCGGCCGGTACATCATCAGCTGGTCGGTCAGCAGCTCAACCAAACTTTGGGCGTCAAGCTTGTGCTTCAGAAAATGATCCTCGATCTGCTCCGTATAGGCGTAGTTCATCACGCCGGAGAACTGGTCGCCGTTCAGCCACGGCTGACTGGAATGCCAGACCTCGCCGATGATCAGGAAGTCTTTTTTCGCCGCCTGCGTGGCCTGGTAGAACCGCTTCCAGAAGTGGTGATCGACCTCGTTGGCCACGTCCAGCCGCCAGGCGTCAATGTCGAACGTCTTGATCCAGTACGTTGCGACGCTCAGCAAGTAGTCCTGCACCTCCGGGTTGGCGGTGTTGAGCTTTGGCATGTGCGGCTCGAAGGCAAAAGTCTCGTACTGCGGCTCACCTTCGCCCTTGCTGGGATCGTGGAAGGGCACCAGCGGGTATGAGTGAATGTGGAACCAGGAGGCAAAACGGGATTTGGCCCCATTTTGCAGTACGTCTTGCCACTGCAGGCTGCGCTCGCCGATGTGATTGAACACCGCGTCCAGCATGATCTTCATGCCGCGCCTGTGGGCCTCGCTCACGAGCTTGGCGAACAGTGCCTTGTCCCCAAAGTCCGGATCGATGTCAAAGTAGTCGATGGTGTCGTACTTGTGGTTCGACGCCGCCGTGAAAATCGGGCAGAAGTAGAGCCCGTTGATTCCCAGTGCCTGAAGCTCATCGAGGTGATCTAAAACACCCTGAAGGTCACCGCCGTAGTAGTCCTCGCGGCCCGGGTGATCAGCCGGCCGCCACGGTTTGGTGCCCTTCGGATCGTTGGTCTTGTCGCCGTTGGCAAAACGCTCAGGAAAGATCTGGTACCAAACCGTCTCCTTCGCCCAGTCCGGGGTCTTGTCCCGGTCCAAATCATGGAAGTAAGGCATCCGAAAGACGTTCTCGGTGCGGTTCTCTGGCGTGTCCTCGCGCAAGCCGCGGTCGGAGTACAGGACGGTCGACCCGTCAACGCCTTCGACCAGGAATTGGTACTGCAGGCGCGAGTAAGGCATGCGGAGATCGACCCCCCAGTAGTCCTCGGTTTGACCGGTACCGATCTTTTTCATTGGCAGCGCTTCGTACTTCCAGGTCGGCTTCTTGGTCGCCGGGTCAAGCACGCTCATGTACGGGTCCCCGGCAAGCAGCGTGACCTTTTTTACATCATCTTTGGCCGAGTGAAAGTGCAGGCTCAGCAGTCCCTCCGAGTACAGGTAGCAGTCTTCGCTTTCCGGCCGGTGCCGCAGTGCAGCAGTATTCATCATTTCGTCTCTCCTTTTTTGATCAAAGCAGCGCCCGCATACGGTGCAAGCGTCAAGGTGTTCCCCTCAAGTGTCACCTCGCCGGCGGTCAACGGTGCCTGGTAATCCCCCGCAGGCAGCGTCACCTGGGTCTTGTGGCCGGTGAGTTCAACGGCAACGATTGCCTCCTGCGCCCCGCCAAGCCGCTGGTAAACGTACAGGTTGTCCGGTGTGGTCAGCAGACGGAAGCGGCCATCTTGAAAGACCGGCTGCTTCTTCAGCGCGATCAGCGCCTGGTAAAAATGCAACATACTGTTCTGGCGCTTCTCCTGCTGGGCGACGCTGGTCGTGGTCACTTCGCGCCCGCCCAGCCAGGGCTGATGCGGTGAAAAGCCGTGATGCTGGCTGTCGTCCCACGGCATGGGCCCGCGGGCGGGCAGCTTATGAGTCTTAGACACCATCTTCAGTGCCGCTTCTTCGCTGAGCCCAGCCGCTTTGGCCGCGGCGACAAACGGGCCAACGGTTTGATCCTGAAACGCCTCGACAGAATCAAATTCCAGATTCTGTAGCCCCAGCTCATCGCCGTAATAGATCACTGGGATCCCCCGCTCCAGGTACATCAGCATGGCCAAGGAGCGCGCCTGGACATCGCTGTGCGCGATCCGCGTCCGCAGCCGCGCGAGGTCATGATTGCTCCACCACAGCGTCGGCTGCGAAACCCCGCTCAGGGTCTGCTGCCACACGACCTGATCCTTCTTGAACGCCTCAAAATCAAGACCATGGGGCTGATAGCCAGCCGGCAACTTAGGATCAACGTGGGAAACATCGTCCGTGAAATAGCGGAAGGTGATCACGGAATCCATGAGCCCATTCGCCTTCGCGGTGTAGTCGACCGCCAAGTGCGGATCGGCAGAGGACGCTTCGCCCAGCAGGAACGCATCCGGGTAATCAGCCCGGATCCGTTCGCAAAACGGGCGTAGCCATTTTTGAACCTGCGGCAGGTTAGCAAAGAACGGTTCAGCCAAGACGGGGTCGGCATTTTTCGCCGGGAAGTCCTGCTGAAGGTCGGCCTTGGCGATGTGGATGAAGGCATCTAGTCGCAACCCATCGATGCCCTTGGCCAGCCAGAACTCGGCAATGTCGCCCATCGCCTGCCGCACCTCAGGATTCGCCCAGTTCAGATCAGGCATGCGCTTGTCAAACAGGTGGAAGTAAGACTGGCCCGTTCCCGCCGGATCCGGTTCCCAAACCGACCCGCCAAAGAAGCTGGCCCAGTTGTTCGGCCGCTTACCGTCTTTGCCCGCAAAGAGATAGTAGTCGCGGTAGAGGCTGTGGGGGTTGTGGATCGCATCCTGAAACCAAGGATGCTGATCAGACGTGTGGTTGAGCACAAAATCTAGCAGCACATGGATCCCGGCCTGGTGAAACGCCGTGATCAGCGCCTCAACATCCGCCATCGTGCCCATCGTCTTATCGATGGCAAAGTAGTTTGCCACGTCGTAACCGTTATCAATTTGCGGCGAGACAAATAAGGGATTCAACCAGACGGTGTTGACCCCTAGCTTCTGCAGGTACGGGATCCGTTCCTTGATGCCATTGATGTCCCCGATGCCGTCACCATTGCTGTCCTGAAACGACTTGGGATAAATTTGATAAACAATTGCGTGTTCGTACCAAGCGCCCATAATCACCCTTCCTTTCCTATCCCACGTTAAAGAAGCAACGGGGCAAGGGCAAGCAAAGCGGCGTTGTTACCGCTATCAAAATGAGGGGGCAGCTCGGGACGCGGCTAAGTGCGCGAACTCTGCGCACCTTGCGTAATTGGGCTGCGGGTCGACAACGCGGGAGTGGCTAGCTGCGCATAGGGCCTCGTCGGCAAAGTACGCCGACAATGCCTGGAGCTATGCTCAGCCTGTAGCCATTTACGGCGTACAGGCTGACATGCGTAGCGGCTATCCATCCCGCTAAAACCGTCGACCCTGCGCACCTTGCTGTAACTGGGCTACGAGTCGACAACGCGGGAGTGGCTAGCTACGCATAGGGCCTCGTCGGCAAAGTACGCCGACAATGCCCGGAGCTATGCTCAGCCTGTAGCCATTAACGGCGTACAGGCTGACATGCGTAGCGGCTATCCATCCCGCTAAAACCGTCGACCCTGCGCACCTTGCTGTAACTGGGCTACGAGTCGACAACGCGGGAGTGGCTAGCTACGCATAGGGCCTCGTCGGCAAAGTACGCCGACAATGCCCGGAGCTATGCTCAGCCTGTAGCCATTAACGGCGTACAGGCTGACATGCGTAGCGGCTATCCATCCCGCTAAAACCGTCGACCCTGCGCACCTTGCTGTAACTGGGCTACGAGTCGACAACGCGGGAGTGGCTAGCTACGCATAGGGCCTCGTCGGCAAAGTACGCCGACAATGCCCTACGCTAAGCTATCCATCCCGCTAAAACCGTCGACTCTGCGCACCTTGCACTAACTGGGCTACGAGTTCGCAACGCCCGAGCATCTAGCTACGCTCCAGGCCTCGCCGGCAAAAAGCGCCGGCAATGCCTGGAGCTAGGCTAGCTGTCGGGCTAAAAACGCGAACTCTGCGCACCTTGCACAAAAAAGCGCGCGGGCCAAGTTTCCTTGGTTCGCGCGCATATGTCAGAACTGTTTCCAGTCAGGTCCGCTGGCTCCACAACCTAAGACCACTGATCCCCGGAATCCGCTGGGTGTCGGGACGTGCCCGACCGATCAGCTGACCTTTCACCATTACTGGTTACTCGACTCATCGCATGCAAACATTATATCATGCTTTCAGTTTTTTTGCAGGCCGCCGGTAAGTCATCTCCGCCACCAGCTGCGCCAGCAGGAAGCCGACCGCGATCGCGCCGGCCACCATGGCCACCCGGAAGGTCAACGACAGGGCCTCGTCAAGATCGCCAAGCACCAGCGCCCGCACGGCCTGGTAGGCCGTCGCCCCTGGCACCAGCGGCACGAGCCCGGGGATATTGAAGATGATCACCGGCATTTTTTTCAGCCGAGAAAAGACAATCCCGCACAGCCCGATCGTGAGGGCCCCGAGTAAATTTGCAAGCATGCGGCCCGTCGCCAGCTGCATCAGGCCCCAATAGACCAGCCAGCCGGCGGCCCCGGCCCAGCCCGCCAGGTTCAGCGCCTTGTGCGGCACGTTGATAATAATGGCAAAAGCAATCGTCGACAGGTAAGAGAAACTGACCTGCACCAGTACTTGCAGCGCTAACGGCATACTGACCCTCCTCGGTTAGAAAAAGCGAAAGATGATGGCGACACCGGCCCCGATGGCACAGGCAGACAGAATGGCCTCCATCCCGCGGGCCATCCCCGAAAGCAGGTGGCCGGCCAGCATGTCGCGAATCGAATTGGTGATCGCCACGCCCGGTACCAGTGGCATCACCGCGCCAATGATGATGTTGTTCAGGCTGCGGCCAATGCCCACGCGTACGCCAAGCCAGGCGAACAGCGCCACGGCAAACGCCCCCAGCAGCTCGGAGATGAACTGCAACTTAGTAAGCCGAGAGACCTTGTAGTACACGGCAAAGCCAGCCGCACCGACGAGCGCGGCCAGGGGCATGTCGAACCAGTCATAGGCCTGGGCGAAAATGACCATCAGTGTGGTCGAGCACAGCCCGGCGGCTAGAATCTGCAGCCACACCGGGAAAAATGGGGTGTGCGCGTCCAGCTTCTCCAGCGCCTGGTGCAGCTGCGTCAACGTGAGCGCACCGGCAGCAAACTGCCGAGACAGGTTGTTGACACCGGCAACCTTCTCCATGTCGATGCCGCGCTGGGCAACCGGGGCGATCTGAACCGCCGCCGGGCCATCGACCCCAACAAACAAGCCGGTGGGGGTCGTGAACACGCGGGCGGAGTGCGCCCCGGCGTTTTGCGCGATGCGCGTCATCGTGTCATCGACGCGGTACATCTCACTGCCGCCTTCAATCATGATTCGGCCGGCCAATAAGCAGGTCGCAAGCAGCTCATTTTCCATCATGTGCCTCCAGAAACTGCGTAAAGTGGGCGCGCAGCTTCGCCTTCGGGTAGGCGCCGGTTACCTTTTCCACCGGCTGGCCGTCCCAGTACAGCAGCATGGTGGGAATACTCTGGACGTGAAACTCATCGGCGACCTTAGTGTCCCCTTCCACGTTCAGGGTCAACACGTGCAGCGGCAGCTCATGCTCAAGTTCGGCGAGCAATGGGCTTAAGATCTTACACGGGCCGCACCACTGGGCCCATAAATCAACCACGGTCAACCCGGCTTTCAGGTTGGCGGTCATCGTGTCACTGGTCACTGCTGTTGGCATCTGCGTTCATCCCTTCGTGGTTCAATTGGCTGGCACACAAATCAGGTGCGACCAACTTTTTGTCGCTTTGACCATTCTAGCACGCTGACCCCAAAGCAGACTAGATGGCAGCAAAAAGGCCGCGCTGCCGCGGCCCTGAGGCTTATTCCTTGGTGAATTCGGCGTACGCCGCTTGGTCCATCACGTAGTCGAGCTCACCGATGTATTCGTGCACCGGCGTGTCTGGCGCAAATGGGTGCTTGAAGCGGTAAAGGCCGTCTGAGCTGTCCAGGCCCCAAACGCCGCCCATGTCGTACTTCGCCTTGCCTTCCTGGCAGGCCCAGTTGATCATTTCGTACTGCAACAGGTAGGGGATCATCAGAGAGTTCTTGATCCGCATCGAGCCGCCGTACATGTGCCAGACCTTGTCGCCGAACGCAAAGGCGATGGCCGACGCCTGCAGATGACCGTCGACCCGGGCGATGAAGACCTTCATCTGGTCCTTACCAGCAAACGCCTCAGACATCCGGTCAAAATAGGCCAGTGGCCGGTACGTGATGCCATGGATCTCGCTCATGGTCTTGTAGGCCTCGAAAAATTCCGGCATCAGCTTCTCGCCGTCTCCAACTTCGACCTCGACCCCGCTTTTCATCGCGTGGCGAATCTTGGTGCGCG
The DNA here is from genome assembly GCF_003946485.1 of Lacticaseibacillus jixianensis. Classification (GTDB taxonomy): domain Bacteria; phylum Bacillota; class Bacilli; order Lactobacillales; family Lactobacillaceae; genus Lacticaseibacillus; species Lacticaseibacillus jixianensis. The sequence continues at coordinate 27,454 of NZ_RHOJ01000030.1, forward strand.
TCTTGCCGGTCATCGTCGCCATCACGCCATCGATGTCCTTGTCCTTAATATCGAGTACGATGTTAAACCGCGGCTGAATGGTGTCGTGGTTGCCGTGGAACTTGCGGTTGCGGGTGACGTAGCCGTGCTTTTGGAACGCGTCGTTCAGCTCATCGGTGTAATCGAGCTCCGGATCCATCCGCAGCAGGAACGCGTGCCGCTGCTTCAGCGCCGGCAAAGCCTCTTGAACCAGCGCATCGATCGTGTCAATATCCGTCGGGTCACAAACTGGGCCCTTGCTGCAGTAGGCAAACGTGTTGCCGGCCTTGTCGGTCACGGTCAGGATGGACATCCCCGCCGTGATCTGGCCATCCTTTTCAAGATAGGCGTACAGCGGCGACCAGTTGCTTTTGACCTTAGACCACGCCACGGACTGAGTCACTGAGGTGTAAGGGGCGTCTTCGACGAATTTTTCGTAGCGGGCAACGGCTTGAGCATCATTTAAATCAACAATTGGCATGGTTTACTTCCCTTCGTTTTTGGCGGCGAACCGGCTCTTGTAGCTGGCGTAGTACTTCTTGATGCGGTGGTTGCGCAGGAAGCTCTTGTCAGCCGGGTATTCCAAGGTGTTCCCCCACTGACCGGCGTCGATCAGCGCCTGCATGTGGGTTTTGATCTCGGGATCGGTGACGTTGGCGACAGCGTCATCCGGGTTGACCCCCAGCCAGAGAAAATCGTTCTTGGCCAGTTCCGTGGCAGTGAACGGTTGACCAAACACGCGGTCTTCGACCATCGGCTTGATCAGGTTGTGTCCGGATGCAGTGGTGTAAAAGCCGGAGCGGCCCTGGCGCGGATTGAGCTCGATCAGCTTGAACTGCTGGTCGCGCACGTCGAACTTCAGATCAAAGTTGCCAAAGCCGGTGTAGCCCATCTTCTTGATGAACTTGGTGAGGCGCTCCTCAATATCCTGATGGTACTCAATGAAGGTCGCGACGTAATTGCCAACCAGGAAATCGGACGGATCCTGAAGCAGCTGCCGGCCCATCGTCATCTGGCGTACGTTGGAAGCCAGATCCGCATAGAAGTTGATGGTGTACATCGCGGTGTCGCCGCCAGGGATGAAGTCCTGGAGCAGGAAGTTGCCCCGGTAGCCGGCATCGTAGGTCCGCTTGAGCATGGTCAGAATCTGTTCTTTGGCAGTGAACTTGTAGGCCTTACGCTGACCCGGAAAATCCATCGCAATCTGCTGAGCCGCGTCCGCCGGCTTCATCGCTACCGGAAATTCAAGCGGCAAAGTGGCCACCTTTGCCTCGTAGTTCTCCTGGTTGACCACCACCGTCTTCGGGTACGGCAGGTCATTGTCCTCGCACTGCTGGTAGAAGTGGTCCTTGTAGTAGACACTGTCTAAGACCTTCACGCTTGGGTACGGAATAATGAAGTGGTCTTCAAGGGCGGCGCGGTTTCTGATCGCCAGCTCGGTGTACTCGTCGCCGGCCGTGATCAGGATCGGCTTGACGCCGGGCTGACCGTACTTTTTGGCCATTGCCAGCAAGGCCGCGACAAACTCATCATTCTCTTTGAAGTGATCAACAACGGTCACATCACAGATCTGCGAGTCCTTGGTCATCGCCAAGGCCGCAACCCCAATGCAGTGACTCTTAACGCCGTATGCTTCATGGAACGAACGGGCCATGCCATAAATGTTGACGTCGGTGCCGACTAAAACGGGAATGATTTGACTAGTATCTACCATGATAAACTCCTTTGGGTGACTGGTTTAGTTACAGTGTCCATTATCGCACAACCGCCACAACGGACAAGGGAGACGAGGCGGCTTAAAAATAAAAAAATCGCCTCGAGCAACTGCTCAAGGCGACCGATTAAAGGAGAGCGAAGGAGTCGAACCCCCCTACGCATTTCTGCGCTCACAGGCTGCAAGCAGCCCGCAGCATTACCGCTCTGCCAACTCTCCATAACGATTAACAGATATTAGTATAGAGCTTAGGGTGCAGATTGTAAATGACGTTCATGAAAGCATCATGAAATTCTCATTTACTAAATTTTTTCAAGCGGGCTGGCGGTACTCGCAAACGCCGAAGCAGTTGGGTTTCCACTGATTATGAAACTTTCGCCAGCCGTTCTTTTTGGTGAAAACCCTTGACCTAGCCTTTGCAGATGACTAAACTCTGCATTAATTAAATACAACCGAACCAAACCGTGGAAGTGGAGATCAAAACGATCGTGCACGTACAGAGAGGAGCCGCAGCTGAGAGTGCTCTCGAACGCAGACCGTCAAATGGACCACTGAGGGCTGTCCCAAAAGCAAGTGCAAGTCAGGATGGACGTTGAGGCACACGTCAGCTGCCGGCAGGGTGTTAGCCCTGTGCTAAGTGTGATCAGCAAAATGCTGGTTGAACCAAGGTGGTACCGCGGCTTATTTGCCGTCCTTGGCAGAAGTGAAGACTTCTGCCAAGGACGGCATTTTTTGTGCCGGTGCGAAGGCTTGGCGTACTTAGCCCGATGGCCAGGCTAGCCTGGTGCTTTACTAGCGAAGCGAGTGAAGTGCCGGGCGCAGCTGGCCACTCGGGCGTCGCCAAGCCGCAGCCCATTTTGTTCCGGTGCGAAGGCTTGGCGCACTTAGCCCGATGACCCATGGTTCGGTTGGAGGAGGAAATAATGAAACTCGAAGAATTGATCACGCCGGCAATGATTCAGCTTAAGGTCCCACTGTACACGCGAGAGGCCGCCATCCAGGCCGGTGCAGCGCTGCTGATGGCAGACGGGCGAACAGTCGCCGGCTATGCTGAGGCCATCGAAGCCAACCTGAGCCGATTCGGGCCTTACTTCGTCATTGCCCCGGGGGTGGCCATGCCCCACGCACCAAGCAGCGGTATCGTAAAGGCCGCCGGCGTCAGCGTTTTGACGCTTAAGACACCCATTCATTTTGGCCATGAGCATAACGATCCGGTTAGCTTGGTGCTGACCCTTGCTGCCCCGGATGGCAAGGCCCACATGGCCGCCATGGGGTGCCTAGCGCAGCGCCTCAGCCAGCCCGGGATGATCGCACAACTGACAGCGGCAACGACGAAAGAAACCATTCTGAATTTACTCACAAAGGAGAACTAACATGCTAAAGCTTGTAACTGTTTGTGGCGCCGGGGTTGGCTCCAGCGTCATGGAAAAAATGTTTGCCGAAGAAATCCTGGCCGATCACCAAATTGACGGCACGGTCGAGGCTGCCGATATCAGCTCGGTGGCGCCAGAGCTCTACGACGGGGTCATCACCACTAGCGATTTTGCCGCTCTGTTGCACACGGACACCCCAATCATTCGCCTGGACAACCTCCTGGATAAAGAAGCAATGGAGAAACAGATCCTCGCGCTCGCAAAGGGGGCACAGGCATGAGTATTCTCCTGTATTTCATCACCAACGTTTTGAGCCAGCCGATGATCATTATTGGACTGGTCGTGATCCTCGGGATGGCGCTCATGCGTCAGCCGTTTTCAAAGATTCTTCCCAGCACGATCAAGGCCGTCATCGGCTTTACCATGATCAACGTCGGCGGCCAGACGCTGGGCACGGCGCTCATGCCGCTGACCGGCCTGATTGGTCATATTTTCGGGATGAAGGCCCCCGGCAACACGAGCAACATCGGGGCCGTCCAGGGCCAGAGCCTCGCTGCCATCGGTACTGAGATGGCGCTGATCTTTGCGCTGGGGTTTGTCGTCAACCTCCTGATGGCGCGATTCACATCGCTCAAATATGTCCACCTTTCACCGCATGTTTCCTTCTTCTTCGCGGGCTTGATTGCCAGCCTCCTCAAGTACAATACGAGCCTCTCAATGGGCGCACAGGTCGGCATCGGGGCCGTGATGCTGGGGCTTTACATGACCATCTCCTGCTGGTACGTTGCGCTGTGCATCAAGCCGGTGCGCGGGGCTAAGGGCTTCACGCTGGCCCACTCCAGCTCCAGCGGCGACCTCATTGCGTCAGTCGAAGGAGAGCTGTTTGGCGATAAAAAGAGCAGCATTGAGGACCTCAAAATTAATCCCAAGTATGGCTTCCTGCGTGAAATGACCATCGCACTGACCTTGGTCATGACGCTGCTGTTCTTCTTCCTCGGTCTGTTCGCCGGGCCAACCTGGACGATGACGCACGTGGCCGGGGGCAAAGACATCGTGCTTTACGCTATCACGCAGGGGGTTCAGTTCGGCATGTGGATCACCGTGATCATTACCGGGGTCCGGATGATGCTGAGCGAACTGATCCCCGCCTTCCATGGCATTGCCAAAAAGCTCATTCCGAATGCGACACCGGGCCTTGACGTTCCCCTGCTCTTTCCTCAGTACCCAATGGCGGTGATCGTCGGTTTTCTTTGCAGCTTGACCAGCGGACTCGTCGGCATGGTTATCCTCGCCGCGCTCCACTTCCCTACGGTCGTCTTTCCTGCGCTGATTCCAACGTTCTTCACCGGGGCGGCGACTGCGATCTTTGGTGACGCCCACGGCGGCCGCCGCGGCGCCATCATCGGGAGCCTCACCAATGGCTTTCTGCTGATTTTTGGGCAAGCCTTCCTCCTTTCAATGGTTGGCACCTACGCCCCAATCATGCGGATCCTCAGCGAAACGGACTACTGCGTTTACGGCCCGGCATTAGGGTTCTTACTTCACCTGTTCCATTAACAAGCTGGTAGGCGGGCACTGGGATTCCAACATCCGCATGATCCGTCCGAATCCCATTTTCCACCGACCTTAAAAGGTGGCTGAGACATAAATCGAAGCTGCAAAAAAAGGCCGACCGTTCTACCAGAATATTTCTGGATAGTTCGGTCGTTT
>NZ_RHOJ01000031.1 GCF_003946485.1 Lacticaseibacillus jixianensis
CCCCGGTTGAGTATCGGGAACAAGTCATCGTGGCTTAATTCAAATTCTAATTCGTCTAACTTTTCTATTGCACTTCAGAAGTGGACCGCCGTTTTAGTTGTGACAAATCACTGAACGTCCTGATCAATTTCGTGCTTGGCAATTGGCTGATTAATCACCTCTGAATCATCGGGATTCCTCAGTATGACTTTCAATTGAATTCCCGGCCGAGCCTTTTTGGCAGCGGAGATTGCTGGCATCAAGGCTTTCACTAACGCAATTTTTAAAGCCCCTTGATCCGTATTCTTATCCAAAGGCTGGGCCAGCGTCATGACATAGCTCACCATATTGTCCCCATCAGCAGTGGCGCTGATTGCTGAATAAGTCCCGCCCGCATTGGCTTTCAGCTGATTAAGTGTTTGCGGAGCGGCCTTGACCACGTCGGCCACTGAGGCAAGATGAGAAGCGCTACTCGACTTGCTCTCAGCTGACGAAGACTTTACAGATGGTGACTGCTTGGTCCTGTTAACATTCCGTGACGACTTTGACTGCGTGACATGATTGGTGGACCCACTGCCAAGCTGATGCCAGACCAAGCCTGCGCCAATCAGAATCACAAAGCCAGCAGCAACCCAAGTCACAATCTTGATTGACCGTTTCATACGCGCTCCCTTCCTTCTCAACCGTGGGCTCTCATGAGCGTCAGATAATTTTAGTCATGAAGCCTGTTGATATCTACTTAACGAGGAATATAAACAACTGCAGCAGAAGCCCCGCGATTCCGATTATCGGCCTTCCAAGAAAGCTTACTCCAAATCTGAGCAACCGTGTGACGACCACTAAAGAGTAACCCACTCCACGGGTCACTCACATTCGTGTTGCCCGAACGATCATAGCCATGGAGCACCACAATATGCCGAACGCCGCCGCCAAGCTCCAGACAAACGGTGGCCGGGTATCCTTTGGCAAGATATGCCGAAAGTTCACCGGCATGGCTCATCACCCGCCAAGAGACGCCGTAATGATCAGCAACCAGCGTTAAGTCAGATTGAGCCGAGCCAACTTCACCTGGGGTGTCAAAAGTCCCGTGACTGTATGAATAATCAGCTGCCATCGGTGGTGTCACATTGATACCAAAACCAGATAGGATCATGGCAATAGAAGCCTGCCCACAACCAGTTTGGCCAAAAGTGTGAGCGCCGTATCGCCGACTAGCCCAGCGACGGTCCAGCTGGCTGTAGTACTTGACCGCAAATTGCCGCGGATAACTATTCGTCTGAGCGTTATAGTACTTTAGATTACCACCAACAGAGCGCCAGCCTGATCCCTTTGCTGATCCTGATTTACTCGATGTGGATTTTACATAACTGCGGGCGGTGTTACCCGGAGCCGGGGCACCCTTGGGGGTCAGCTTGATCCGCATCGCCTCAGCGCGAAGGCCCGCCCCCTCAGTACCAGCCAGTTTGGCATTCTTAGTCCAGCCCATCCACCCGTAATTCTGGGCCTGAACCTGGTACCAAATATCAAAATACTTGCCAACCTGGCCAGCCAACGAAACCTGCAAAGTTTCCAACCGTAAACCCAAACCTGTGGTACCCTCAACAGCACCATTGGTCTCAGTCGCCAGCCAGCCTTTATTTTGAACCTGCACACGGTAATTGACGGTGCCACTCAGTCCAGGCTGCAAATCGCTCAACCAGGCCTTCACTGCCTCCATTTGTAAGGCCCGGTTGACTGTGCCAGCGATTTGGCCGTTAATTGCAGTACCCTGCCAACCAACATTTTTCACGTGGGCCTGGTAGTTAATCGTTGGCGCAGCTAACAAGGCAAAACTTTGCGAATCTGGAGCGCTTGGGGCGGTCTCGCCCTTCTTGACTAGGGCGATTTGAATGGCTTCAATTCGCCAGTTCATTCCAGTACTACCCACCGCCTCACCATCCTTGGCATAGGCAGTCCAGCCAACATTTTGAACGTGCGCTCGATAGTAAATTGAATATTGGTTTGCCACGGCCCCAGTTAAGTTCACCCTGAGCGCTTGCACCGCAAGTGAGCGGCCTGTCGTCCCTGCCAGTTGGCCATTGCCAACTGGCTTTTGCCAACCGATATTTTGGACATGCGTTTGATAATTAAGCCCGCCAGAAATACCTGACGGTAAAATCAATTTGATTCGCAGTGCCTCAACACGCCGCGCTTCACCCATTGTGCCGGAGACTGCTCCAGGCTTGCTGGGGGCCAGCCAGCCCTTGTATGCAACGTGCGTCTGATAAGTCAAGCTCGGTGTGGCAACCGCCTGCGTGACGTTATTGGTCGACGTGTCCGCCTGAATAACAGTTGGCGCATTCCACAACCCTGAAAAAATGCTAGCGCCTATCAATACCCAATATAACTTCTTCATTTTAACCACCCACGTTATCATGTTATTAGTTCATTGTATACGACCGAAATTAAAAATCAACGTAGAAGTGAACCGTCATATAAAAAAGCACCACTCAAATGAGCGGTGCTGAGAAATCAAGTGGTTACTTTTCCTCGTCCTCCAGGATCTGGCGGAACGGGATCAGGCTCTCGGCGTGATACTTCTTAACAAAGGCATCTACGGCCGCCGGGTCTTGGGTCTGCTTGTCGAGCACGAGCTGCTCAACTGGGAGCGGGCGCAAATCGGAAATCTTCACGTCGATCACGACCGGCCCCTGGGCGTTCTTGGCCTGCGCAAAGGCATCCTTCAGCTCAGCCAGGGTGTGGACCTCAAAGCCCGTAGCGCCAAGTGCGGCCGCGGCGGTGCCGTAGTCGGCATCGATCAAATCAACGCCTGAGTGCGGCTGCTTGGTGTCGTCTTGCTCAGCCTCGATGAAGCCGAGCGACTCGTTGGTCAGCACCACGTTGATAATCGGCATGTGGTACTTCACCTGAGTCATCACGTCCTGCATGACCATGGCAAAGCCGCCATCCCCAGAAATGGACCAAACCTGCCGATCAGGGAACTCGGCCTGAGCGCCGATCGCCGCGGGCAGTGCGTAGCCCATCGTGGCGTACCAGCCGCTCGTCGTGAAGCGCTGGCGCTGGTCAGTATTCAGGTAGCGCATGCCGTTGATGGTGACGTTGCCGACGTCAACTTGGAAAATTGCGTCTTCGGTCGCCATGTCGTTGATCTGCTTGAAGACTGGCTCTACCCGCAGCGGCGTCTCGGCGTCGTCTTCAAACGACTTCATCCACGCCGCCCAGTTCTGCTTATCCTTAAGCGCGGCCCGGTACCAGCCAGTTTCCGGCTGCTGATCGATCGCGTTGGTCAAGGCCACCGCAGTCTTTTTGGCGTCGGCCAAGATGGCCACGTCGACGTGGTGACGGCGCCCGAACTTCGCACTGTCGATATCCACCTGAATGTACTTCGCCTGCGGGCCGATGAAGAAACTCTGAAACGGCATGTCAGACCCAAGGAACAAAACGGCATCGGTGTTTGAGGCAATTTCGATCCCAGGCTTAGAAGCAACCCGCCCGGCAGAGCCCATGTTGGCCTTGTAGGAATCTGGAACAACGCCCTTTGCCAAAGCCGAAGTCAGGATCGGGGCGTGAAGCTTCTCTGACAGTGCCAGGATCTCGGCACGGGCACCGCGCGCCCCGTTGCCGACATAAAGCAGCGGGTGCTTGGCGGCCGTCAAAAGTTTGGCTGCTTCGGCGATCTTCTCTGCCGGCGGCTCTGGCAACAGCGGCTTTTGGTAGTTAGCCGCGCGGGACACATAGTTGTCCTCAATCGGCTGCCAACCCAAGTCTTTTGGAATCGTGACGACCGCCACGCCGCTCTTGGCGTAGGCCTGGGCGATCGCATCGTCAATGACCGCCGGCAGCTGCTGCGCGGTCATGACCGTGCGGTTGTAGACGGACACGTCGGCGAACATCGGATTTTCGTTCATTTCCTGGAAGAAGTTGGTGTTCATCGCGCCAGATGGGACCTGACCGACCAGTGCCAGGACCGGCACGTGGTCCCATTGCGCGTCGTACAGGCCGTTCAGCAGGTGAACCGCCCCAGGGCCAGCAGAGCCAAAGGTCACACCGATCTTACCCGTGACCTTGGCCTCACCGACAGCTGCCAACGCGCCGACTTCTTCGTGGCGGACCTGAATGTAATTCAGCGTATCTCGCCGGTTGTAAATAGCGTTCATCGTCGAGTCAAACGAGCCGCCCGGCAGCCCGTAAATATTCTTGACGCCCCAACTTTCGATGACCTTAAGTCCTGCATCCGCAGCATTGATCTTTGCCATGCTATCGCCTCCGAAAATATTCACTTACGTTTAATAAGTATCAACATCATTCAGTATAACTAGCCTGCTTACCAATTACAAGTGGATAATGCAAAAAAAATTCACACCAACACTGTAACACAGGCCCCGGCGGCGCTTACACCAAAGCGACTCGGCTGCGGGTTTGTCATCGGGTTGCGCCTCGCCAACGCCCCTTACAAAAACACCCCACCGTTAGCGGTGAGGTGCTTGCTTAGTTGGTCTGATACTGGCGTTCTTGGCCCACCACCCCGGTGAGCACAAACGGACCGGCAAAGTACATTGGATCCGTCTGATAATCTGCCTTCGTGTACGGCACGCTGTTTTCAAACACCGCCTCGTACTCGGGAATGCTGAGTTCGCGGCGCGCATTGAGCTGGCCCTGGTTGACGGTCGCGTGCAGCTGCTGGCGAAAACCTGAGGCGAGTGTGCCAGAGAAGAATTCGCCCACGGCCCCGGAACCATATGAGAACAGTCCGATCCGGTCACCGGCGGCCAAGGTGTCATCATTTTCCAGCAGCGAGAGCAAGCCGAGGTAAAGGGACCCGGTATAAATGTTCCCGATGCGCCGGCTGTACTGAATGCTGTGGTCAAAGTGCATGAGCAGGTCCTGCTGCTTGGCCGCATCGGCCTCTGGCAGGACCTGCCGGAGCGCCTTGAGCCCCATTTTGGTGTAAGGCAGGTGGAAGGTCAGGGCCTTGAAGTCGGCTAGCGAGCGGCCGCTTGCCTTTTTGTACCCCGCCCAAGCCAGCGCAAAGAACCGCAGATACTGCTCGGTCGAGTACTTGCCGCGGGCCAGCGCCTGATCCGTGTACACCGGCCGCCAGAAATCGCCGATCTCTTCAGCGTGGATCACGGAGTCATCACTGAGCGCCAGAATTCGCGGCGCTGCGGTCACCAGCATCGCCACTGCCCCGGCGCCTTGCGTCACCTCGCCGGCGGTGTTCAGACCGTAACGGGCGATGTCGGCGGCGATGACAAGGGCCTGCTGCTTGGGATGAGCCGCCACGTAATCACGCGCCATCATCAAGCCGGCAGTGCCGCCGTAGCAGGCCTCCTTGATTTCAAACGTGCGCGCGGTTTGCGGCAGTCCCAGCAGCTTTTGGATGAATAGCGCGCCCGCCTTGCTGGCGTCTACCCCGCTTTCGGTGCCCAGCACGATCAGGCCCAGCCGCTGGGGATCAATGCTGCCTTGAATCTGCTTCACCGCTGCCGCACCAAGCGTCACGACGTCCTGACTGGACGGTGGCACGGCCTGCTCATCCTGGCCGATCCCGATCGTGTATTTATCGGGATCATCCCCGCGCACTGCCGCTAGCTTGCGCAAGTCGATGTAAAATTCTGGGCTGGCCAAGCCAATTTGATCAATCCCTATCGTCATTCAGTGGTCCCCCTTAAATTCGCCAGTAATTGTTTCGCCGCCGCTAGCGTGCGCGTTTGGGCGGAAAGCCCCGCTGCCACCTGCTGGATCTCCGCCCCACTAGCGCCGGCCGCAATGGCCAGCGCCTTGGCTTGAAGGGCCATGTGGCCGGCCTGAATGCCCGGCCCGGCCAAGGCCCGCAGCGCAGCGAGATTTTGCACCAAGCCGAGCGCGGCCAGGCCACACTGCAAGTCGCTGACGGTCTGGAAATCGCCCAGCCGCAGCGCCGCCTGCGCTTTGGGCAGCGCAGAAATGGCGCCGCCCAAGACGCCGACCGGCAGCGGCAAGGTCAGCTGGCCGACCATCCGCCCGGCCGTCAGCACCCAGCTGCTCAGCGGCCGGCCGAGGCTGTAGGCGGCCACCGCAGCGGCGACCGCCCGAGTATCGTTGCCGGTCGCCAGGACCGCGGCTTCAATCCCGTTCATGATCCCCTTGTTGTGCGTCGCCGCCCGCAGCGGATCGACCTGCGCCAGGTCACTTAACGCCGCGATGCGGCGGGCAATGGTCAGACCGTCGACTTGACTCGTGCGCAGCGTGGCGGGCGTTAGCGAGACCGTCGCCTGAACTAAGGCGTCACTGTGATTGGTAAGGATTGCCACCAGAGCGGGCTGGTCAAGCATCCCCGCCGCCGCTGCGGCTACCGCTTCGGCAATCGTATCGGCCAGGTTGGCCCCCATGGCCTGGCTGGGTGCGATCGTCAGCACCATGACCATAAACCGGCCGCGCTGGCTGAAGGTAATGTCCTTGAGCCCGCCGCCGCGCTTCACCGCACTGGGATGGGCCGCTTCGGCAACGCGAAACAGCCCCGCCCGGTGCGCCGTCAAAACCGCGACCGCCTGCTGGTGATCAGGCACATCATCAAACACGACCTCCGCTTGGACGCGGTGCGGGGCGGCAGTGGCCGTGACTCCGCCGCTTTGGTTAACGATCCTGGCCCCATTATTGGCCGCCGCAATGACCGAGGGCTCCTCGGTGACCATCGCTATGGTCCGGCTTTGGCCGTTCACGGTCAGCGCCCGCACGACCCCGAGGGGCAGCGCATACTGGCCGATCACGTTCTCGGTCAAACTGGCCGCCACGTCAGGGCTCAGCCCGGGGGCCGCCAACACGGCGGCGTCCGCTTCCGCCAGCCCCGCCGCGATCAGCAAGTCGCGCCGCGCTGCCGGCGTCAGCTCATAAAACTTGGTCATGGCCGCGCCACCTGCATCGCGACGCCGATCCCGCCGCCAACGCACAGGGCGGCGACGCCGGCGTGCTGGTTGCGCTGTTGCAACGCGTATAGCAGGGTGACCAGCACCCGGGCGCCAGACGCCCCGAGGGGGTGGCCGAGCGCGATCGCGCCGCCGTTCACGTTGAGCTTGCTTTGATCGACTTCAAGCTCTTTAGCAACCGCAATGCTTTGCGCGGCAAAGGCCTCATTGATCTCGAACAGGTCGATGTCCGTCAACGCCGCATCCGTACGTTTGAGCAGCTTCTCGATCACCCGCTTGGGCGCATAGCCCATGAAATTGGGGTCGATTCCGCCTTCGCTGTACCCCCGGATCGTGGCAAGGTAAGCGATCCCTTCACGGTCGGCCAAATCCTTGCGCATCAAGACCAAGGCCGCCGCCCCGTCGTTGATGCCGCTCGCATTGCCTGCGGTGACCGTGCCGCCGGCTTTGAAGGCTGGTTTCAGCCGCGCCAGCTTCTCCAGACTCGTGTCCGGCCGGGGGCCCTCGTCCTGATCGACGACGATCGTCCCTTTCCGCGTTGTAACCGTCACCGGCGCGATCTCAGCGGCGAAGGCGCCGGTTTGCTGCGCGGCCACCGCCTTCTGGTGAGACGCCAAGGCAAATGCGTCCTGCGCCTCGCGCGGCACGCTGAACTGCTCGGCGACGTTCTCCGCAGTGATGCCCATTGGCAGGCCGGTGAACGCATCGGTCAGCCCGTCGCGCATCACCCCATCGACCATTTCCACGTTGCCCAGCAGGTGCCCCGCCCGCATGTTGGCCGCGTAATACGGGGTTTGGCTCATGCTTTCCGTACCGCCGACCAACACGATGTCCGCATCACCCAGCAAAATGGCACTTTGCCCAAGGCGGACCGCTTTTAGCCCGGAGCCACACACCTCGTTCACCGTCATGGCGGAACTGTCCGTGGTCATCCCCGCTTTAAGCGCGATCTGCCGCGCCACATTCTGCCCGTTGTTGGCCTGCAGCACGTTGCCGAACACCGCCTGATCGATCCGCGCCGGGTCGATGCCCGCGCGGTTGATTGCTGCCTGCGCTGCAACGCTTCCCAGCGCCACTGCCGACTGGCTGCTCAAGGCGCCGTTCAGCTTACCGATCGGGGTCCGGGCGGCACTTACAATAACCACATCTGTCATGAGATCGCTCCTTCGATTTTACCTTGAAAACCATTATACACGGCTCACCAGCTGCCCATTCGGGGCCTTAAGAAATCTTACAAAATGGCCGGATTCGGGTAGAATAAAGGCAGTAAAGGAGGCAGCGTGATGCGTGTGATCGATTTGTTGGCACTACTCGCCGACCAGGACAAAAAAACGCCGGTGCAGCTTAGCACCGGCGACCGCCAGGCCAACCTGGCCAAAATCACGACGGCAGAGCACCGCGAAGAGCGCCAGGCCATCCTCGTGCCCAAAAAGGCGGGCAAACCTCTGCACCTCTGGGAATTTGCCCTGCTGCTGGACCAGCCTGACCTGCGCATGCGCTACTTGTACGTGCAGGATGAAGCCGGGCCGCGGCCCCTGTTCGGCTTCCAGCTGCGCAGCGGCGTGATCGTCGTCAACTGAGGAGCGTCTGGCTGCCTGGCCGCGTCAGCTAGGCAGCCGCCGCATCAGCCGCTTGAGCCGCGGCCGGTCGATCAGCAACACATCGAGCTGCTCAGCCAGCGCGATCGCCGCATCGGTAAACACCGAATTGGTGATCACCGCGGCCTCGTCGCACTGGTAGAAGGTGTGCCCGGAGTACGCCTCCTGAACGGCCTTATTGCCGACCTGGGCCTCGTACCGCTTGCACTGAAAGCCCACGGTTTTCTTCTTTTTCCTGCCGATAATGTCGATGCCTTGGTCGCCTGACGCCTTCGTTGTTTGCAGGTGCTTGAACCCGTTGCGCCGCAGCAGGTAGACGCAAAACCGCTCGAACTCCTCGCCGTCCATCTGATCGACTTCTTCCATTTGCAGGTCGCGATACTGAAAATGATGCCGGTACAGCAGGACGGCGTTGACCAGGACCCAGCCCACGATGAAGATGAAGGCCGCCAGATCCAAGTACTGATGCCACGCGGTCAGGTAGTTCCGACCCCAAAACGCGTAACCCAGCGCCAAAGCAAAGCCCAAGGTCAAAAGCCAATACAGCCGGTGGAAGAATGTGCGAACGGACTGAACGATTCGTTTCAATTTGATCACCTTTCCTGAACACTGACTTTATCCTACCAGAAGTGGCCGCACCCGCCGAGCGCTTGCGGCGATTTTTAATTGATTGTTCACTGCCAGTTCGCTACGATTGAGGGATAGACGAAAGGAAGCGCTCTCTAGTGAAAATCACGTCCAAGGATTTCTATCGACTCGGCACCGAAAAAGTCGTGCAGTATTCACTTCAAAACGATCACGGCATGACCCTGAACTTTCTGACCTTCGGCGCGCGCGTCCAGCAAGTCCGCCTGCCCAACCGCGATCACTTCGATCCCAACTTGACCATCGGCTTCATCACCTTCCAGGACTACGTGGAAGACCCGGGGCACTTCGGCGCCGTGATTGGCCCGGTCCAAGGCGAAAGCGCTGGGCTGCCCCTGGATTCCGGCCGCACTGGGTGGCAGAACTATAACTGGGCGGCGGCAACCGAGCAGGACGCCGACCGCGTGGCGATCAAGTTCACGCTGGCGTTAGGCGCTGGCCAGGACGGGCTGCCTGGCAGCCGAGAGATCGCCATCGTGCACACGCTGGACAACCAGAACCGCTGGACCGTCGACTGGCACATCGAATCTGACACGCAGATCCGGATTCGGCCGCGGCTCAACGTCGCTTTCGCGCTCACGGGAGATCCGGCCCAAAGCGTGATGGGCCAGCGGCTACGGCTCGACGCCGAGCCCGTGCCGCTGCCGGCACGCACCCTGACCTCTGAGGCCACCCAGGCCACGCTGACCGCCGCCGACTGGGCCCTCACCGTCACCACCGAGGCAAAAGGCCTCACGGTCGACACGTTCGCTGACCTCAGCGAGGCCCACTACTTCAACGGCATCACCGGTGCCCCCCATGCGGCCGTGGGCATCTACCCGACCACCCCGCTGTTTACCCTCATGCCGGGCAGTGCGTTTGAGCGCCGCACCGTGTTCACGCTTCACGCACTGGCTTAGGCGGTGAGAAGATGAGTCTGACCGCGTCTGCCCTGCTCGCCCTAGTCGCACTGATCGCATTGACTGGTCTGACCAGCTGGCTGATCACGACGCGCGCGCTGCGCCGCATCCTGTTTGCCACTGCCGCGGTGCTTGGCCTGCTGCTGCTCGCCGTGCTGATCAAAATCCTGATATAACTCAAAATGGCTGTCTCGACTTGAGATCGAGACAGCCATTTTAAAGCAGGCATGATTGCGCTACTTGCTGGACTTGGCCTTGGCCGCGTCCTCTTTTTTAATGCGGTCGGCAAGCTTCAAGATGTAGTCGTGCAGCTCATCCTTGATCTCCGGGTGGGTCAGGCCGTACTCCACGCTGGTCTCCACGAACCCGAACTTGTTGCCGACGTCATACCGGTCGCCCTTGAACTCGTGGGCAAACACCCGCTGCGTCTTGTTGAGGGTATCGATCGCGTCCGTCAACTGGACCTCATTGCCCTTGCCCGGCTTCTGGTGCTCCAGCACGTCGAAAATCTCCGGCGTCAGCAGGTAGCGGCCAATGATGGCCAGGTCGCTTGGCGCATCGGCCACGGCCGGCTTCTCGACAAAGGTCTTCACGTTGTACAAGTCCGGTGAGACTTCACTTTCTGGGTCGATCACGCCGTACGCGGAGACTTCCTCGTGGGGCACACGCTTGACCGCCAGAATCGAGGCGTGGGTCCGCTCATACTCGTCGATCAGCTGCTTGGTCAGTGGCACCTTATCCATCATGAGGTCATCACCCAGCATGACGACGAAGGGTTCATCATTGACGAAGGACTTAGCCAGCCGTACGGCGTCGCCCAACCCGTTGGGGTGCGTCTGGCGCACGTAGAACAGGTTGACGCCGATGTCAGTGGTTGAGTGCACGAGCTTCAGCATCTCGGTTTTGCCTTTGGCTGCCAGGTTCTGTTCCAATTCCGGGTTGGAATCGAAGTGGTCTTCGATGGACCGCTTGTTTTTGCCTTCCACGATCAGAATATCGGTAATGCCTGAAGCCTTCGCCTCCTCGACGATAAACTGAATGGTCGGCTTATCGACGATGGGTAACATTTCCTTGGCCAGCGCTTTGGTGGCTGGCAAGAACCGGGTGCCCAGGCCGGCTGCTGGAATGACTGCTTTTCTGACTTTCATAATACCCTCCTTGGTGATCTTCGCGATGCGATAGGTCTATTATACGCGAGCCGCTCTGCGCTTGCAGTTTAAACGCCTAAGTTTTTGATTAATAGAAGGACGGCTCAGAATAATACAGCAAGTACTTAGCTTATTTATTTGGGGATAAAACCTTCATCTGAACCGAACCCGGAAGAATAACAATCAGTGATGAGTAATGCCTTCATTCCAACTTACCGACGACGGCCTCCTTGGAAAAATGGGCGCTGCCGCAATCATTCATAAGGAAGCCATCGTGTCTGGGGTATAATGATTACAGGTTTCGAATAACAGATCATATTCAGGAGGTCATCACGTGAATATCGCAGTCATTATCGCCGGCGGCTCCGGCCAACGGATGGGGCAAGAGATTCCCAAGCAATTTATCAACGTCTATGATAAACCGGTACTTATCTACACTCTGGAAAGTTTCCAGAAGCATCCACAAATTGACGCGATTGAAGTTGTCTGCATCGACGGCTGGCAGAATGTCGTTCAGGCGTATGCAAAACAGTTCAACATTACCAAGCTGAAGTGGATCGTGACTGGCGGCAACAGTGGCCAAGAATCAATCCGCAATGGCGTCTTTAACCTTGAGGACAAAGCCTCGGCCAATGACACCATCATTATTCATGACGGCGTTCGCCCGCTCGTTGATGATGAAGTGCTCACCGACGTCATCGTTAAATGCCAACAATACGGAAATGCAGTGACCTCAATGCCATACAACGAACAGATCTTCGTGATCGATAAAGAAAATTCCAACACCACGACTCAGTATATTCCCCGCGAAACATTACGCCGGGTCTCTACCCCGCAGGCGTACAAATTCAAGACTCTTGATGAGCGCTATCACGAAGCGTTCGAAAAGAACATCGGCATCGACGGCTCGAACTACACCAATACAATGATGGTCCAGCTCGGCGAAACGTTGCACTTTGCGGCTGGATCAGACATGAATATCAAACTGACCACCAAGGATAACCTTGAGATGTTCAAAGCCTATCTAAACTTGGACAAAGACACTTGGTTGAAATAGGAGGTCGCCATGATTGACCATCCGCTCTATCATCAAGATGTCACTGGTGTCACGGGCTTACCACTTCCTTGGGACAAACTGGCGAGCAAAACAATTCTGATAACCGGTGCAAGTGGCTTAGTCGGCAGCTTCCTCGTCGATGTGCTCATGCAAAAGAATTTTGACTCCGCCCTTAATCTTCATATCTATGCCGTCGGCCGCAGTGAGGCACACGCAAGATCAAGCTTTGATCGCTACTGGGATAACCCGTTGTTCAGTTTCATTAGTCACGACGTCAACAAGCCCATGACCGATTTGAATTTGGGTCAAGTAGACTTTGTTTTGCACTTAGCGAGCAATACCCATCCGCGTGCATACGCCACCGACCCAATCGGAACAATTACGGCAAATATCATCGGCACCCAGAACTTACTTGATTTTTCAGTAGCCCACCATGCCGAAAGGTTCGCCTTCGCCTCATCGAACGAAATCTATGGTGAAAACCGGGGCGACGTGGAACTGTTCGATGAAAATTACTGCGGCTACATCAACTCAAACACGCTGCGCGCAGGTTACCCCGAAAGCAAGCGCGCTGGCGAGGCCCTCTGCCAGGCATATAAGAAGCAAAAAGGCCTCAATGTTGTGGTTCCAAGACTGACGCGCAGCTACGGGCCCACCATGCGTGTCTCCGATTCAAAAGCAATCTCACAGTTTATTGAAGACGCTTTGGCCAAGCGAGATATCGTACTCAAAAGTGCCGGCACCCAAGACTATTCATTCACCTATGTTGCGGATGCCGTTTCCGGCCTGCTCACTGTTCTACTCAAAGGTCAAAATGGCGAGGCCTACAACATCGCTGACCCAGCCTCCAATGTCACACTAAAGAAGCTGGCCGAAACAATTGCCGCGCTTGCTGGGACGAAGGTAGTCTTTGATCTACCCGACGAGACTGAGAAAGCAGGTTTTAGTAAGGCCACAAAAGCACTGCTTGATCCCAGAAAACTGGAAGCCTTAGGGTGGCATGCTCAAACGAATATCGAACTTGGCCTTACTCATACCCTCAATATTATGGGCGATGTAAACTGAACGATCTGAGAATTTCACCAGAAAAAATGCCACATCACCAGGGGTTGAAAACTCCTGGTGGTGTGGCATTTTTCGTTGTTAAATCAATCGGCTTGAATCTCAGCCATGAATTCCTTCAGTGCTTCCTGCCACGTCTGCATCTTGAATCCCGTCGCCTCAGTCTTGCTCAGATCCAGGATTGAGTGCCGCGGCCGCCATGCCTTCTGTGGGTACTCAGCGCTCGTCACGGGCAGGACCTCGGTGTCGGTGTCCTTGAGGATCTCCTTGGCGAACTCGTACCAGTTACAGCTGTTTTCATTGGAGAGGTGGTAGATGCCATAATCCAGGTTCTGATCCACCGCGAACAACATGAACTCCGCCAACGTCTTGGTCCAAGACGGCCGGCCAAACTGATCATTGACCACCGTCAACTGATCGTGCGTCTTGGCCAAGTTAAGCATGGTGTAGACGAAGTTGTGGCCGTATTCGCCGAACACCCAAGACGTCCGGATGATGTAATACTGCTTGGCGTACTTCTGAACCGCCTGCTCGCCTTCGTACTTGGTGCGGCCGTATTCATTGCGCGGTGCCGGCTGATGGTCGACGGTGTAGAGCTCATCACTATCACCATCAAAGACATAGTCAGTGCTGATGTATATCAGGGTCGCATTATTCGCACCGGCCGCCTTGGCCATGTTCTCGGTGCCTTTGGCATTGACCAGCTCGTCGATGGCCTTGCCCTCGTCTTCGGCCTTATCGACCGCCGTGTAGGCCGCGCAGTGGTAAACCACGTCCGGCTGATAATCGGCAAAGTAAGCGTTGACCGCCTGTTCATCGGTGATATCAAGTTCCTTGGCATCGGTCGCCCGGTAGGCGATCCCGCGGTCATCTAACATGTGACGCAGCTCGGTGCCCAGCTGGCCATTAGCCCCAGTAATCAAAATCTTCTTCATCAATTTCATCTCCGTGTTTTGACACAAAAGCGAAGCGACTGCGCGCTTCGCTTTTTGCGTTGGCTTATTGGCCCTGCTTGGCGTACTTGGCTTCGACAGCGTCTTTCTCGGCGCGCCACCAGTCTTCATGTTCGGTGTACCAGTCGATGGTGTGCTTCAGGCCGGACTCAAAGTCGGTAAACTGCGGCGTCCAGCCGAGCTCGGTGCGCAGCTTCGTTGAGTCGATAGCGTAACGCAGATCATGGCCGGGCCGGTCCTTGACTTGTTCATAGTCGTCAGGGGACTTGCCCATCTGCTTGAGGATCATCTCAAGCACCGTCTTGTTGTCCTGTTCGCCATTGGCCCCGATCAGGTAGGTCTCGCCGATCTTGCCCTTGGTCAGGATCGTCCAAACGGCGCGGGAGTGGTCTTCCGTGTGGATCCAGTCGCGGACGTTCTTACCGGTGCCGTAAAGCTTCGGGGTGATCCCGCTCAGGATATTGGTGATCTGGCGTGGAATAAACTTCTCGATGTGCTGGTATGGGCCGTAGTTGTTCGAGCAGTTGGAGATCGTGGCGCGGACCTTAAACGAGCGGGTCCAGCCGTGAACCAGCATGTCCGAAGCGGCCTTGGTGGAAGAATACGGACTGGACGGGTTGTAGCGACTCTCCGTGGTAAACTTCTCGCCCTTGCCTTCACCGTGGCCTGGCAGGTCTTCACGCAGCGGCAGATCGCCGTAAACCTCGTCGGTAGAGACGTGGTGGAAGCGCACGTCGTACTTGCGTGCGGCCTCCAGCAGTGTGTAGGTCCCAACCACGTTGGAGTGCAGGAACGGACTTGGATCGATCAGCGAATTATCGTTGTGACTTTCCGCGGCGTAGTGCACGCAGGCGTTAACTTCGCTCATCAGCTTGTCGACCAGCGGGGCATCACAGATGTCGCCGACTACCAGCTGCACCCGATCGCCCAGCAGGTCTTCGATGTTGGCCTTGTTGCCGGCGTAGGTCAGCTTATCCAGCACGACGATCTGAACGTCTGGATGGTTGTTATAGACGTACCGCACAAAGTTGGAGCCGATGAACCCGGCCCCCCCGGTTACCATAAGTTTCATTGTTAGATCTCCCCGTAGACGAAGTTGTTCTCGGCATCCTTGAGTTGTGGGTGCTTGGTATCCTTCTCCGACATGATCAGGTGCGTCGTTGGCATTGGCCACTGAATGCCGATATCAGGATCATCAAACGCGATGCCGCGGTCAGCGTCTGGCGCGTACACGCCCTCGACCTTGTAGCAGAAGTTCACGTTTGGCGTCAGCGTAATGAAGCCGTGGGCAAAGCCCTTTGGCACGAACAGCTGGCGGTGGTTGAACTCAGAGAGGATGTAGCCTTCCCACTGCCCGTAGGTCGGCGAACCCTTACGGATGTCGACCAGCACGTCTTCAACGACGCCGGTGACCACGCGGACCAGCTTGGTCTGCGCGTAAGGCGCCATCTGATAGTGCATGCCGCGCAGGACGCCAGGCTCTGCCGATAGGCTCTGGTTGTCCTGGTTAAAGTTAGTCTTGATTCCGGCCGCCTCAAACTTATCGCGGGTCCAGGTTTCAGTGAAGAAACCGCGGTTGTCGCCGAAAACATCGGTTTCAACGATTTTGACATCCTTCAACTTCGTGGGAATGATCTTTAAACTCATTTGTTCTCCTCCTGTTTCACTAGTTGCAATAGATACTGGCCGTACTCCGTCTTCTTCAGTGGCTGCGCCAGCTCCTCGACCTGCTTGATATCGATGTAGCCCATCCGGTAGGCAATCTCTTCCAAGTTGGAGATCTGTAGGTTCTGGCGGTGCTGGATCGAGGCGATGAACGCCGAGGCCGTCTGCAGAGACTCATGGGTCCCTGTATCAAGCCAGGCAAAGCCGCGGCCCATCAGTTCAACGTCGAGCTCCCCGCGTCGCAGGTATTCCTGGTTGACGTCGGTGATCTCAAGCTCCCCACGCGCGGATGGCTTGATGTTTTGCGCGATCTTCACCACGTCGTTGTCGTAGAAGTAGAGCCCCGTCACAGCGTAATTAGACGCCGGGTGCGTCGGCTTTTCCACGATGGACTTGGCGTGCATGTGCTCGTCGAAATCGACCACGCCGAAACGTTCTGGGTCGTTGACGTGATAGCCAAACACCGTCGCGCCTTTTTCCTTTGCGGCGGCACGTTGCAGCATCTTCGACAGGCCGCCACCGTAGAAGACATTGTCACCCAGGATCAGGCAGACGGAATCGTCGCCGATAAAGTCCGCAGCCAGGATGAACGCCTCAGCCAGACCGTTGGGATGTTCTTGCACTTTGTAGCTGAGATTGAGCCCGATCTCATGACCGTCCCCAAATAACTCCTCAAACCTTGGGAGATCCTTGGGGGTGGAGATCAGCATGATGTCCCGAATCCCCGCTAACATCAACGTGGACATTGGGTAGTAGATCATGGGTTTGTCGTAAATCGGAATCAGTTGCTTTGAGATCGCCCGAGTAATCGGATAAAGCCGAGTTCCCGAGCCACCTGCTAAAATAATGCCCTTCATAAAGACGCCCTCGCTTTCCAGCTACGATATGAAACTCATACGGTTACTACACTATCACAGCCACCCTAGATGTGACATTAAAGAGTAGTAAAAATCCACTGCCTAATGCCGGCGAGCTCCATGCCCCAGACTGCGTAACATGACAAAAAGCCCCTTTTGACCTTTCGTGTGCGAAAAAACAAGCATTAGAACAACAAGGACAACAAGACAACAGATCAGCCCAAAGCCGACGACAGGGAAAAGTCCGTGGATGTTTAATCGCAAGTGAGAAAGAAGAAATCCCTCAGCGGCCAACAGAACACCAAAGGTCAGCAAGTAAACCCAATATTTAACGTAGAATTGAAGCATGCTAGTATGATAAGCGCCACGGAATAGAATCATTGGATCCCACCAAGAGTTAACAAGGATGTTACCAATAATGGTACCGAAAAGAACACCGTTGATGCCCATTGAGGTAAATTGTACCAACGCTAAGCTTAAGCCAAGGTTCACAGCAGCCTCAACTATCGACTTCACTCGATAACCCCAAAAAAGCCCATATGCGTTGACCATGTTAAGTGCAGGACGAAACTGGCCAAGCACAAAGTTCACGATGATGAAATAAAGCGTTACCTCTGGCAACTGATAACGATTACCTAACCAAAGACGGATAAACGGTGGAAAGAAGGCAAAAGCAACGAGCCCAATAAAGAAAACCGAGAGCGCATTATAGTACGTGAACTGATCAAACATATCTAGTTGTTTCTTTGTATTGTCTTTTTCTGTCACACCCAAGTTGCCGAAACTAGCAATCACTGAGCTAAAGACTTGCGTCAGAAGCCTCGTAATACTAGTTAGGACTAAAGCATAATTTGAATAAATCCCAACAATGACTAAGCCAAGAAATTTTGAAATCAGAATATTGTCGGTACCTGCAACGACAATGGCTCCAACTTTTGAGGAAATCGTGCCAACCACGTTATGTTTAATCTCAGCCAAAATGGCGGGGTCAACCTTTTCTCCCTTAATTGTTTTAAGGTATGGGTAGCGCTTGTGAGACCGGGCAGTGATGGCAATATTCGAGAGTAGATTACTCAGAATCATCAACACCAGATAGGCGACATAACTATGCATGGACACCAAAAAAATAATCTGCAAGATATAGCGGCCGACGTTGAAGATGAACTGGTTCAGAGAATCAACATAACTTTTTTGATCGGCTATCAGTAATGATCGATTATAGGTAAAGAAGTAGCTAACCACGGTGCTCAGTAAATACAGAATAAAATAGAATCGGACGTGTGGAAGCGTGGATGTTCCTTCGATAAACCACGGTACAAAATAGGACAGAACCAGTCCGGCTGCAAGAATAATAATTCCAATTGTGTTGTAAACTTTTCGGAACAGGGCCATGATTGCAGCAATAACGCTCTTGTTGTTTTCGGCTAACGGTTTATACAACGCATAACTGAAGGCCGCCCCAATTCCTAATTCAGCAAATGATAAAAAGGTAATCAGGTTATTAAAAAGGCCATTCGCGCCCAGATACTCTGCCCCTAAAGTATGAACAAAGATTGTCTGAACCGCAAATTGGCCGACCATCATGATAATTTGCGTAATAAATGCCATTGAGGCATTGCGAATCGAAGCGCGTCTTCTAGAAATCATCAGTTATCCTCACTAATAAGCATATAGGCTCAATCAAAGCTCGTCACAAGTCCAACAAGAAGTCCACGAATCAGTGTCGCTAGGCGTCTGATCTTCTTAGGCTCATATATTAGCATGAGAAAACGGCGACCAATCTGCCCCCATGAATACTTGGCGATTCCATTTCCTTTTTTTCCATACTTACGAATTAAATACATGCCATTGCGGGCTGTGTAAAATTCCCTGAAGAGCACATAATTTGTCACAGCAATCTTTTTTCCAAAAAAGTTTCGCCTCTCTGGCGTGCCAATTTCATGGATGATCGAGGCTCTACCAGTCGTAGCGATCTGATAACCACGGGTCAACAACTTCAGATCAAAATCAAAATCGACCCAATCGATAAACCAATTCTCACTTAGCCCGCCAACTGCCTGAAAAGCTTCAAGCGAAACCATAAGACCGCTGGAAATAGGTAACGTGTTCAGAATCAACGGTTGCTCTCTGAAATCCAGATTCTGCTTTCGAAGCCCTTTTTGGTCGAAAATCAACGTTGAGTAATTGCCGGACTCTTTTCGTCGCGTAATTTTCGGACTCAAAGCACGTAGTTGAGGAGTCTTGTTGGCGACCTCATGCCAGGTGGCCAACATCTGCTCAAAATAACCACTTGGTACTTGGGAATCCTGATCGAGGAAGAAGACATACTTCAAATCAGGGCTGGTCTCACGGAGTCTTTCAACCCCATAATTTTGTGCTGAGGCGATGCCGACGTTCCGTCCTAGCTCATAAGCAACGACATTATCGACAGTGGCTGTAAGCGCCGAACCGTTATTAACTAGGGCAATCGAGTCTGTCTGGCGATGGATTTGTCGAACAGTTTTCTCAAGTTGCCCTAAATCAGGGTTATAAAGCACAATGACAACGCCCCAATTGTTCATGTTTGACCTCCACTCCTCAATGCTACCTTTACGCTAACTGCAACAAGTAAAGCAAACTACCACGAAACGCTGTCCCCCACATGTAGAGATGGGAAAATCCATTCATCGCACAAACGATAATGACAAGAACAGTCACTAGCGAACGCATCTTAGTCAGCTGAATCTCGGTTGAATGCTCATAGTAGGCAGCAACAGCAATGATGACGAAAAGAAATATGGAACGGGGAATCCGCGAATAATCGTCAGCAAGTGATAGGGTTGGCAACGTAATGACAGCCATTAAGATAACGGAATACAGGAGCTGAAACTGATTCTGTAACACCGGTGTGGCACTCATAGCGACCACTTTATAAAGTAGCCAAATGAGAAGAAAGGCTGCCAAGGTCGACACTGCAACAGCAACGTAGCGGATCAGAACACTTCCATCCCCGTATTGATGAGAGACTTTCGAAGCCAAGTTTCCACGACTGGAAACCACAGCTAAGATAGTACCCGCGAGTTTGAGGATATTACGAACGCCAACAATATTGATTAGTAAAATCAGACCAATGGAAAATCCCACAAAGCCCATCGCATATTTATATAGAAAAGAGAAAGGCAACATTCTCAGGATGACCGCAAGAAGGAAAAGATAGCCGAGCGAATGAAACTGGGCCGAAATCAGTATCAATAATACTGAAACAATGACGTTTTTGGGTGTCACCTCCTGCAGAAAGGAAATGGCCAATACGACGATAGAAATCATAACAAAATTTCTCAGCTGCGTTGCATCAAGCAAAAATACTGTCGCGCCATATATGCCAGCAAACAGTGAGACGTTCTGAGTAAACCGACGGACCCCAATATAAAGGGCAATAATTGCAACCAGACATAAGAATGAACGGTAAGTTTGGTAGCTGAAGCCCATTTTAGAAAACAAAATGCCGAGGTATGAATAACCCTTTTCAAAATGCCAAGCGCTTGGCGGCTCTATCGGCATAATCGTGTACTGATACTGATAGGTTCCATAGTCCAAATTATGGACAGGACTCGAAAACGCGGCTAAATACCACAACATCAGCATTCCTAAAGCGCTTATTACTTGTGTTTTACGTTTTGCAAATTGGTCAAGAAACTGCAAACCTTCCGCAACAATAAACCCCACCTGATTCACCTCCCGGCAGTGATAATAAAAAACTAGACTTCATTCCGAGAAAATACTCTCCGTCTTTGACTGGGAAACATCCAAAGTAAGAGGATCGTTTCAATGTTAAGAAACTTTGAGCGAATGAATAACCCCTGTCTCTTCAAGAAACGTTGCTTCTTTATCGGCGCCCACCCGTGGAAAAGATCTGCTACGCCAGCTACCAGCTGGGTTTGATCAACCGATAATTGTGGGCCGTACAGCCTAAGTAATTCGCCCGCTTGTTTGGTCCCTGAGTCCACAATACGACTTTCTCGAAATTCGAGGAAGCGACCAAACCGTTTTAGAAATCTTCCTCCCGTCGGCGCGCCAAGGACGTTATTGCCATGCTGACGGTACGAGACGAGTTTCTGATTTACAAAGATCACTTGACCTAGCGCACTGGCAACAAGTGCTGCCCACCAATCGTGCATGTGAATTGCAGATAGGCGAAGCGACGTGAGTGGCCGAATCAACTGATCGCGTAGAGCGTGATTCACCATGCAGGTACAGCCAGTGGCCGTATTAATCAATAGAAAATCTTTTAGCCGCGTGCTGTAGACGGCCTGACTACTTCTGTCTGGTAAGATCTGATTTTGTGCATCAATTTCGTCAAAGCGAGAATATATGAGGGTTGGTACAGACGGGTCCTCCCCCCGGAGTCGGGCGACCAACACTGCAAGCTTGTCTTCATGCCAAACATCATCCTGATCAGAAAATGCGTAAAGCTCGGCGTCTTCCTTCGATAAAAGACTCAAGAAAGCGCGTTTGATACCAAGATGGCCTTCATCATCAACCACTCGAACCCTGTCATCTAAATCAGCATAGCGGGCGAGAATCTGCTTAGTTGAATCCGTGGAGCCGTCATCGTGAACAATAAGCCGCCAATTTTGATGAGTCTGGGCGATGAAAGAATCTAACTGCTGGGCCAGAAACTTTTCGCCATTATAAGTGGACATGCAGATAACGACTTTTGGATTATCCATTGTTGCTCCTTCTTAAAGAGTATTCATTAACACCCGGTATCGGATTTGTAACGTTGGTCTTAACCTTGTGGCTCGAATTCTCGGATCAAACAGTAGACGCATCCGACTACCAATATTCGTTTGGTAGGTTGCAACGGCTTGAAGAAACCGCTTCTCCTTCGGGGAGAGCTGATCTGCATAACCTATCAGCAGTTCTCTAGCTCTTTTCGAAAATGGGTGAATCACAGGATTGCGTTTATAGCGCCGATAACGGTCCATCAGGGTCGGGGCCTTGATTGCTTGGCTGGTGTTGGAGCTACCGAAACCAGTTACTGCTGAGTCATGCCGCCGATACAGAAGATGCGGTATAGGATCATAGACTACCTTTCCCAACAACTGCGCAACGTTAATCACGTATGCGTCGTGAACGATGTTGTCTATCGGAATATGTTTTCTCAGTAGCTCCATCAGCTTGCGATTAAAGACCATCGTCGTCCCGAGCCAAGTCACATCAAAGAATGCCTGGGGGAGTCGAGTTGTTGGAATGAAATCACGTGGATAGCGGTCACCCAGAGGATTACCACCTCCATCCGCAAGAGTGACGTTGCTATGATACAAAGCTGGCGTCGCTGTGTACACAGCAAGCTTGTTGATGGCAGCACTGAATTTATCCGGAAGATAAATGTCATCTTGATCAGCGAAGGCATAATAATCGCTCTGATCGTCAGGGGAAACCGACTTAAGCAGAGTCATGAAACTATCACGCCAACCGATATTGTCACCAAACATCACGTCCACACTAGCGGTCTTGGCATAGTCTGTAAGAATGGCACGGGTGTGATCTGTCGAGCCATCATCACGCACGAGAACGTGAACCAAGACATCCTTCTGATGTAATAGACTATCCAATAATTGGTTTAGATAAGTTTCACCGTTGTAAGTCGACAAAAGGACTGTTACTAAGGCCACCGCCTTGTCCCCCTTTCATTCTCAGTGAGCTGTGGTTTCGTCAATCAAGTAGGCCTTGCCACGATAGGCGACGTAGGGTGTCTTTGTATCAATCATGGCAGTGTGATGTTTTGCCAGTTGCTGATCCTTGGGCGGCATCTTCATATAATCATGAAAAACCAAGGTAAGGTATTCATCATAGCCAGCCATGACGGGCATCTGTGTATCTTCAAATGGCATCATCTTTGTCGTGGCAAACCATTCCGGATCAAACGGGCGAAACAGTCCCTTCAGACCGCTCGCAAGCTCAACAAGCTGTGTGCTTCCCGGCCGAGACTTTGTCATTTTTCTTTCGGCGCTTTTCCAAATGTGATAACGCAGCTTGGGAGAGCGAACAATGTTCAACGGCAATGCAGTCAAGAACCTTAACAGCTTTCCTTGGTGATCAGGCAAACGCTGATTAATGAAAATAGAGAATAGAATTGCGTTCAAACGCTGACTAAATCGCCCGACTGAAGTCGGTGCAAGATGATCGATCGGGATGATGTCGATTGCGATTCCTTGGTTTACGTCCTCGTTCTGTGTGCGAAAATTGATAAAGGTGGTTGTACTGTCGTTTACCGTCATCGCGGCATGATGGTAATTATGAGTAGCATCTGACCGGCAGATCTGGTACTTCGGATCAGTGGAATACTCGCTCCAATTTTGATACAACTTTTCATAGTCTTCGCGAAGCATAAAAATATCGACATCATCGTCCCAAGGGATAAAACCATGATGTCGAACTGTGCCAATGCAGGTCCCCCCGCACATGTAGTAGGTTAACCCGTTAGATTCACACACTTTTGCAACATACTTGAGGATTTCTAATTCTTTTAATTGAAGACTACGAATTTGTTCTGGGGTTGCTTTCGATAGGTCCGGAATTTTAGTCACGGAAATCACCTTTCTACTTGTTGTTCAAGACAACTGAGCCAAGCGCATTGACATCAATACCTTTGAGGTCGGTCATCATTGCGTCGACCGCCTGGACTTTGCTGAAGTCCCGCCGGAGAACAACTAAAACATTGCCAACCAGCCCAGTAAGTGCCAGCGCTGAAGCCCCCTCATCGAACGCAGGACCATCGAAGAGAATTAAATCATACGTACTTTCAACAACCGTTAGCAGTTCATGCATTCTTTCCTTTGCGTCTACGTTAACAAGAGCCGACGGGTCTTGCGGACCATTAATGACATCAATCAGCGTCTCTGGGACTTTACTCGTCGCTTCTTCTATAGAGCTGCGAGTGGGTATCGAACCAGACAACAAATCAGTCAAGCTCTTTTGACTGGGCACGTCAAAAAAGTTTGCCACTTCAAATGGATTGGCATTAATAATCAAAACTTTGCGTCCGGTACTGGCATAGTTCATCGCTAAGCTAGACACCACCGCTGTTTTACCATCCCCTTGGCTAGCAGACACAATCGTGAAGCTTTTTAAGTCTAATTCAGCTTGCAGCTTTAGTATTTTAGCTGTCAGTGTACTAATACTCTTGCTCTCACTAAGCGACTGTACAGTATATCTCTTTGGTAGTGTAAACTGTTTGCTCACAACGCTCCCCCGTTCCGTTTCACTGAACTTCATAAAGTCTGAATGGTCTGTATATGGTATTTCTTAGATAGGTATTTCTCATCACGCACAGTATGCCGCGAAAACTCTAAAATAAATACCACAATTAGGGAAAGAACCCCACCAAGTACAAATCCTGCCAAGGAATACTTAATAAGGCTTCGTCTACTTGACGAGGCTGAAACTGGAATGTCACCCTTAATAATGGCTACTCGAGACACTGCCATATATTTTGGCGCTAATGTTTTGAAATTTTGCATGATTGTCTTGACTGTCTTAACAGCAATCTGTTGATCAGCACCCTTGTACTTAATTTCCAAGAGCAATGAATTGGGCTTGTTTGCGACACTGAGACCACTTTGAATAGCACTGGTTGGTAGGCTAATACCTTCTTTAGACAGCTTAGCCGATGTAAGTGAAAGGGCCTCTGTACTTTGAATAAGATCTTGACTGGTTGCAATTAACTGATTGGCGTAAGCATTTTGAGTGGCGACATCTTGGGAAGACTTTTCTTCCGGCGTCAAAACTACCTGTCCAGTTGCTTCATATTGTGCGCTATGGCCCGTTTTAACAGCACGATAGCCACCAATCAGAACCGTCACTCCTACCGTGATCAAAGCGATAATCCAGAACCGCTTATAAAGAACTCTAAGTAGTTCTCCTAAACTGATTTCCTGCATGAAGGGTCCTCCGTTCTTAGACATGTAATAGATTAGCTAAGGTGTTGAATGTCATTCTCTTGAACAATCTCATGAAGCTTCTTCAGACTGGGCTCTTCATCCTCGTCCAAGCCCTGAGAGGACACCTTATCGAACAGAATTTTGATTGTTTGCAGCAGAATTTTGAAATCTAATGTCAAGCCATAACACTTGATATACAGCAAATCGAATTTAAGCTTGCTTCGGTAATTTGAAGCATATTTACCATAGACCTGCGCATAACCTGTAATTCCGGCACGAACATTATGCCTCAGATAGTAATGGGGTTCCTCTTGATTAAACTGATCAACAAAATAGGGCCGTTCAGGACGGGGACCAACAATCGACATGTCACCCTTCAGTACATTCACAATTTGTGGCAACTCATCTAACCGGAGCTTGCGCAAGTATTTACCAACCGGAGTGATCCGCGAGTCATTAGCTTGTGCCAAGACAGGTCCTGACTTAGCTTCAGCGGTGGCCGACATCGTGCGGAATTTATAAATCTTGAAGCGGCGTTGATTTAAGGTGATTCGAGTTTGCTTGTAAATAATCGGACCAGGGGAAGTGAGTTTTACCAGGATTGCTGTTACTAACATAAACGGAGAAGCGAGGACAAAGAGGATTAAGGCCACTACAATGTCAAATAGTCGTTTAAGGGCAGCATTCTCAGCAGACAGGCGGAAGTCGCTTATCCCCATGACACTTTCATCCTCAAAATTCATGAGGTTTGGCCTTATCATGAGAAGGTTGTCAAATGTTGATGGCAACATTAAGTGCTTATCATGCTTGATGACGTAATCGACGATTTCCCGCCGCTCCTCGTCACTAATCGTATCTGTGATGTAAAAGATATCAACATCATTGATAATAGACTTAACGTTATCAAGAAAGTGATCAGTGATGACGTAGCGAACCCTGTGCTTGTTATTCTTCGAAGAGCTAAAGTTCTGAATTATTGCAGGTAATTCTTCCTCATAGGACAAAACCGCAACATGTTCGTCTGGTGTGAAAGCCAGATAGAGATAATAAACGATAGTCCGCGAAATCGCGAGTATCAGGATACTGATGATTAAGGACAACAGGAGAACTGAACGCGGAAAGGCAAACAGCCGGCCGATAAAAGTAATGACCATCAATGCTGCAATTGCAATTCCTTGACCTAATACGGTCAGAAAGATGACATCACTGATTCGCCGGTTGTAATACACATAGACTCCCAACAAATAGTTAACAATCAAAAAGACGATTGAAAGCCAAACCGCCGAGTGCTGATAAGAATACAAATTGACTTGCGGTATCGTGATCCCAAAACGCAAGTAATAGGCAAGTAAAATACTGAGGTGAAACAATATCAGGTCAGTGACGACGACGCCTAATCGTTTAAGGCCACTCCACTGTTTGACCGGCTTCATAAACACAACCCTCTCCAAGCTAGATTCGTCTGGCAAATGCCGAAACATATCAAGAAAAAGTATACCACAGGCGCTACCCCTACACCGTGTCTTAACCAAAAAGCAAGCTGTTACCGCAACGGCAACAGCTCGTGAACTTCAAATTTTAACTGTTCAATGCCGGCTTTTTCCCAACTAGCTGAAATTTTCTCGACGTTACGATCGGCATTGATCAGCACAATACCACAATCACCACCACCAGCACCCGAGGATTTAGCGGCCCCGCCCTGATCTTCGGCAAGCTCACACAGGCGATTAAGCTTTGGCGTTTCAATCTGAACGCCAGAGAAGTCAGCAAGTTGGTTGAGCAGCCGGCGGTTAGTCCGTAGAGCCGACTGAATACCTTCTAGATCTTTGGAGCGGAAACTTGCAGTCATCTGATCTAACACGATTGCACTCTCAGCCAAAAAGCTCTGATATTGCGAGCGTCGCTGCGCTTTGGCAATTGCAATCTTGTCAACTAGCCTTGAGGTAGAAGCTGGAGAACCTGTCCAGCCAATCAATAAACGCATCTGCGCCGGCGCCTGAAGTAATTCAATCGATAGTTGAGGCCAACTCATTTGAAGCAACTCCGATAAAGAATGGGTCCTGCGCTCCGCTGCTAACCACTCCTTGTCAAATGAACGATAGGCGATCCACCCGCCATACACTGAGGCAGCAATATCTCCTAACGAGCCGTTACCTTGAACGTCTAAGTGCGCAATGGCTGATAACTTATAGAGCTGATCGGAATTCATTTTCAGGCCGTAAAATTGATTTAAAGCTCGTACGGTGGCGACTGTCACAGCGGCCGAACTCCCAAGACCGTATTTTTTCCCGCTCTCTGAATCCAAATCTGAGTCTACAAACAATTTATAAAGGCCAAGCGGCTTCCCCTGCTCACGTGCATAGCTTTCGGTTAACTTGATTGCACTCAAAATGTAATGAAATGGATTATCGCGGTTGTCGAAGACCATTTCATCGCCTTCGCGCTGCCATAATAGAGAATTCTCTTGGTATTGCTTAGACACAATGCTGCCATAATCAGGCATTTCCTCAACGGTCACGGTGACGAATTGATTAAGTGCAACAATGATTGCGGGGTACCCCGTTTCTACCACCGCATATTCACCAGCGATATATAGTTTCCCTGGTGCTTGAGCTGTAACCACCATCATCAAACCCTTCCAACTCTTAAAGTAATACTCTCTCCCTTTGCGGACAAAAAGATTATACGTGAACCTAGCCCGTCTGGCACGTCCCAGAATGAAGCGTAAGATTTTCTCAAGCTTCAACAGGCATGTCCCTTACTTACCTACTTTGCTCAGAATCAGTTCTTAAAAGAAGAACCTACTGAAATCATTTTCATACTCTACTTCATTTTTAAGGAGAATGAATCAAATTGTAAGATTTTATTCTTAAGCTTCTCTTCAGTCGGGGAAAGTGGCGCAACTTGCTGAGTTTTCGTTGAATAAAAGTTCTCCCCGATCTCAGTGGTGTATTCATAACCTGTCGGCTTTGTTGTGAAGAGTGAAGTGCCAAGAAAATAGTTTTTCACCCGACCAATATCCAGCAGATCCAAAATCGTTGGCGCTAGGCCTAAAGAATTCCGTCCCTTGGCATCGATGGTCTCGCCCTTCACCCCAGGATAATAAATCATCAGAGGAATCGTAGAAACAAAGGTGGAACGGTGATCATCCATGACGCTTGCATAGTCTGGCGAAGCATAGCTGGCGTGGTCCGTGGTAAAGACGAGGATTGTGTTGTCTTTCAAGGGGCTCGCCATGAATCGGTTCAGAAATTCGCCGAAGACTGTGTCCAAGTTATGAAACTTATTGAGTACTGCATTATCGCCTTTCCTGTACTTGTTGTCTGTAACATTCCATCCGTTATGCGTTTCGAGGGTATAAGTACCAAGGAAGAATTTCTTGTTCTGGGAATTTAATTTTTCCGTAAATTGCAAGAACAAGTTAGCCACCCAGATCGGGCCGGGTCGAGATGACCTGTTATCTTATAGTATTGGTTAGC
>NZ_RHOJ01000032.1 GCF_003946485.1 Lacticaseibacillus jixianensis
CACGCAAGGTCTTGGGCTGGAAGACACCAGCTGAAGTCTACCTAGGTAAAAAGTTGCACTTGATTTGACAATTCGTCATCATGGCTTGCTCTCCCGAATCTTGGCAGCGCTAATGTCCAACTTTGGGCGGAGCCAAGATGCGGCTTTGGCCGGCGGTGAATCCCTGGCAAGGTGCTAAGCTGAAGGGGTTAAAGGGGGGAGTAACATGTGGGAAAGAGTTGTTGGGGTACTGTTTCTCCTGCTAGGGGTTTGGCAGATGGTCGTTAGCAAGCGCTACGGGCATCACGTTACCAAGCATGGCGATGCGGCAACCTCGCCGTTTTCGCTGCTGGCACTGGCGGATAGCTTCTATATTGGAATAATGTTTGTCGGCCTCGGGATCGCAACGTTCTTTATGCAGTTCTGAGATTTCGGCAGGGATAAAGGAGCGATGATCATGTGGGAAAACATTGCCGGAGTCGTCTTGATTCTACTGGGGGTTGGTCAGGTCTACCTAAGTTACCGGTTCAGACACACCCTGATGCGGCGCACTGATGAGAACGCTGCGTTCTTTTCACCGTTCGCGTTAGGTTACAACTTCTTTATTGGGCTGGTTTTCGCCGGCATGGGGATCGCCCTACTGGCCGGGGTGTTCTGATTGGCCACCGAAAAAATGCGCTTTGCATCATTAGAATGCAGAGCGCATTGTTGTGTGCAGGGGCGGTAACTGGTTATTGCAGTAAATTAGTCAACTACCGCCACATCAATTCGGCGACTTGTCGCTCGCGTGAAATTGACACAGTGGCCAAACATAAGCATCCGCCAGTTAACCGTCTCACAAACCGAGAAGAGCCGCAATCCACTTTTTGGCAGGGACGACTCTTTATGCAAGCCATTGGCCTAAAAATTCAAGACAGACCGATATTGTAATCGAGACGTGCAAGCTCTCACTTAAAGATTGATAATAAACGCATTGTGTCCAATCGGGAGACTCCAAATTATACATATACCAAAGGCGAAAATTCTCTTAACAAGATGGAATCGTACAACCATACTCACAATGACAAGTAACCAGATGTACGGCTAGGTTAAAGCGTTTCGCGATACTACTCGCGCTACCGCAAACGAAGCTGTAACCTTTAGTTACTTTTTAGGGACAGTAAGGATTGGCTCGTCTCTTGCGTTAGGAGCTGGCGGAATATTGAGCGTGATTGCCGCTGGCGTACATCAGTATGCGATACTTTTCGAAAAGGCGGGAACAGCTGCATACAGTTACAACAAGAAACACACTAAGCAGTAGATTCACGTCGATATTAACATCTGGAGCGGACCTACTATCTTGAAACCGGCAAGTAACGAATTCAGTTGGGGGCACACATGATGATGCATTCATTGATAATGCTTGTTGCGCTAATCCTAATTAGCCGATGGCTTCGAACTGATGATCCGCTGTTCAACTTAGGGGAGCGCCTCTGAATTGGAGAGACTATCTGAGAACAAGCCTATTCCACGCCTATCTTTTCATCATGGTTTATGACTTTATTGCCGGTTTCGGGCCAATGGACACACACCGTATAACTTGGTTCGTTATGTTTGTTCCCGTATATCTAGCCGAACGGATTTGGAGTCTAACCAAATTCAAACGTCCAGAATGATCAACTGTTACTAAACGTCTTAACCATGCATGCGTTGGGACGTTTTTGAGTGGCATGAACTTTGCATGAAGCGGCCAAAACCTCAAAGTTGTACAGAACATGGTACAACAAATGCATGGAAGGGGTGGATGTCATTGGACGCAGTTTCCTACAGCAGCTTCCGTAAGAATCTTAAGTCGTATATGCAGAAGGTGAACCAGGATTCTGAATCATTGTTGGTGACAGTTAAGGATCCGGAAGACACCGTCGTTGTCATGAGCAAGAGTGACTACGACGCAATGCAAGAGACCATGTATTTGTTGAGCAACCCTGACCTGATGGCGCGCATTCGCCGGGGCGATAAGCAAGTTCAGGCTGGCAAGGCCACTGTGCATGATTTGCTGGAGGATGTGGACGACGATTAAGTCTTGGACAGATGATGCCTGGGATGACTACATGTACTGGCATGCTAAGAATGACAAATCTGCCATCAAGAAAATTAACCAGCTAATTAAGTCAATCGATTCAACACCATACGAGGGGCTGGGTAAGCCAGAGGCACTGCGATTTGAGCTTCAGGGCCAATGGTCGCGGCGGATTTCGCAGGCGGAGAGGCAAACAGTTCTGGCCTAAAATGTTAGCTCCTGCATCACGCATTATTGGTATACGTGGTGCTTTTTGATTCCCAGAGCCTATTGCCCCGAGGCCTCGCGAATGCTGTCGGCGCGGCTTTGGTGGAACCATTTTGAGACCAGCTTGCGGTTGAACAGCAAAGTCGGCAGCAGGAGCAGCAGGGCCAAGAGCCCGCAGGACGGGAAGCCCCAGAGCCCGCCGGCCACATCCATGACTGCGCCGACGTACAGCGAGCCGATCGGCGTGGAGCCTTGGTTGAGCAGGACGTAGACGGACATGATGCGCCCGCGCAGCTCACCC
The DNA here is from genome assembly GCF_003946485.1 of Lacticaseibacillus jixianensis. Classification (GTDB taxonomy): domain Bacteria; phylum Bacillota; class Bacilli; order Lactobacillales; family Lactobacillaceae; genus Lacticaseibacillus; species Lacticaseibacillus jixianensis. Next base: position 2,547 of record NZ_RHOJ01000032.1, read on the forward strand.
GGAATGTTGAACTGAAACGACGCGTTGGACTGGTTGAGAAACACCATGTTGCAAAAGCCGACCAGCACCATGACAATCATCGCCAGCCAGTACACGCGCACAAACAGCATGGCCGCCTGCAGGGTCGCGGTGCCGATGCCGACCCACAGGTAGATGTTGCGCTGCAGTCCAAAGCGCGACAGGTAGCTCATCAAAAAGGCCGCAATCAGCGAGCCGACGCCGGTGGCCGACAGCAGGTTGGCGTACAGCTGTGCGCCGCCGTGGAACACGGTTTTGGCCAGGATCGGAATGATGACGTTGTTGTTGAAGTTCAGCGTGCAGACAATCAGCATCAGCTCGGCGGACAGGCGCACGGCCGCGTGGGTCCAGACGTACTGGAGGCCTTCCTTGAGGTCGGTCCAGACACGCTCGTGGGAGTGCGAGGCGACGACGTGGTCCTGTTTGATCAAAAACAGCCCAAGCAGCACCGCCAGGTAGGAGATCGCATCAACGAGGAAACAGAAGCCGACGGAGAACTGCGCCATCAGCACCCCTGCCAGCGCGGGCCCGGCGATTTTGGCCAAATTAAAAATGGTCGAATTCAGCGAGATGCCGTTCATCAGGTTCTTCTGGCCGACCAGCTCGACGACGAAGCTCTGGCGCGTCGGCGTGTCAAAAGCCTGAAAGCAGCCGTACAGCAGGGCAATCAGGAGAATTTGCCAGTACCGCACCAGGCCGGTGTACACCAAAATCGTCATGACGACTCCCAGCAGCAGGAAGGCCGCCTGGGTGATCATGAGAATGGTCCGTTTGGGGAAGCGGTCGATCAGGGTGCCCGCCACCAGTGTCAGGCCCATGATGGGGATGAACTGAAATGCCGCCAGCAGCCCGACCTTGAAGGCCGACCTGGTCATTTCGTACACCAGCCAGGTCTGCGCGGTGCGCTGGATCCAGGTGCCCATGGTCGAGACGCACTGCCCCAACCAGAAGTAGCGGAAGTTTTTCTCACTGAGCGAGGAGAACATGGTGCGGATGATATTCATTACGGCAGGCTCTTTTCCAAAAACATTTACTTCTATATGGTTAGCTTCTCAATGAGCCCTGTCAATCCAAAATCCGTCCCGGTCGCCCCCGTGTTTGTCAAGCGTTAGCACTTGAGAAATTAAAGTGCTAAAGAATTTAACACTTTCGGTCCTAAGTGTACTATAATGACCTTGTCGATGAGTTAGACGAAAACATATACGGAGGTAATGAATCATGGCAGTTGACCCAGAAAAGACTCTTGTACTTGATGAACCAATGAACGCAGTGTTTGACTGGAGCGATGACGAAACACCTGTCCGCGACGCGATCTGGGATGCGTACATGGAAGCAAATAACCACGACACGATCAAGACCGAGGAGCAGATGAAGCCGGTGCTCGACATGAGCGACGACGACGTGAAGGCTCTGGCCGAGAAGCTCCTGAAGAAGTAACTCAACCACACCATTAAAATCAGGAGGCTGAGACCCAAAGCGGTTTTAGCCCAAAACGCAGGCGTCCCTGCATCACGATTCGTGCCTTTCGAATCGCGGTGCAGGGGCGTTTGCGTGTCTGGGCGTTGCTTTGGGGAACGCGACTAGGGCAATTATCTCTCATTGTTTTAATATGCTATGATTAGCCCAACTAATTTTTCACTGGAGGATCACATGGGGTATCAGGAGATCAACGCAAAAACAGTGGACGGCTGGGTCAAAGCCGGCTGGCAGTGGGGCCAGCCGATCGATCATGCAACTTTCGCAAAGGCGCAGCGCGGGGAGTGGCAGCTCTTGCTCACGCCCACGCGGCCGATGCCGCACGACTGGCTGTTTGCGGACATGCGCGGCAAAAAGGTGCTGGGGCTGGCCGCTGGCGGCGGTCAGCAGATGCCCCTGATGGCGGCGCTGGGGGCGGACGTTACGGTGCTGGACTATGCCAAGGCGCAACTGGCCTCAGAGCGCCAGGTGGCCGAGCGCGAAGACTACGCGATCACCATTGTCCGCGCCGATATGAGCCAGCCGCTGCCGTTTGCGGATGGCGCGTTCGACCTGATCATGCAGCCGGTGGCAAATTGCTACATCGAAGAGGTCCTGCCGCTGTGGCGGGAGTGCTTCCGCATTCTGAAGCCAGGCGGCCGGCTGGTGGTCGGCCTGGACAACGGGATCAACTACCTCGTTGACGAGCAAGAGGAGAAAATCATTCAGGGGCTGCCGTACAACCCGCTCAAGGACGCCAAGCTGATGGCCAGCCTTGACGTGGCGGAAGATGGCATCCAATTCTCCCACACGCTGGACGAGCAGCTGCGCGGCCAGCTGCAGGCCGGGTTCCAGTTCCGGGACATGTACGAGGACTACAACGGGAGCGGCCGGCTGGACCTTCTGCGCATTCCGACGTTTTGGGCGACCTGTGCCGAGAAACCGGCGGTGCACTAGTGCTGGCGGTGTATTTGCGGGCACTGGTGATCGCCTTGGCGCTGGTGTCGTCGATCGGCATGCAGAACATTTTTGCCTTCAATAACGCGCTCAGCAATCCGCTGCGCAAGGCGCTGATTGTGCTGGGCTTCATCTGGCTGTTCGACACCATCCTGTCGACGGTGGCCTTTCTGGGCTTCGGGTCGCTGCTGGCGGCTAACCCCGCGCTGCGTATCGGTATCATGGCCGTGGGCGGGCCGGTGGTCGTCTGGATGGGCTACGGCATTCTGCGCGGGGCGAATGGCAACGCGTTCGGCAACAGCCACCAGGAGCAGTCGCTGTGGCAGTGGTTCACCGGTGCGTTTATCGTGTCCTTTGGCAATCCGCAGGCGCTGATCGACACCGGGGTGACGCTGGGCGCGCTGCGGGCCCCCTTGACGTTCGACCAGGCGCTCGTGTTTTTGGCCGGGATCCTCAGCGCGTCTGTCATCTGGTTTACGAGCGTCACCATCGGCCTGAACCTGCTGAAAGACCGGCTGCCGCGGCGCCTCATCATGTGGATCAACATCGTTTCTGGCATCATCGTGATGGGCTACGGGGTCAACCTCTTGATCCAGGCCCTGCGCGCGCTGCTGGCGATTTGGCATTAAAGGAGGAGTTGTGATGATCAGACCGATTGAAAAAGACCAGCTGTTTCTGCAGCAAAAGGCGGCCTTGGCCACTCCGGCGGACCGCCAGGTGATCCAGGACCTTCAGGATACGTTGGCTGCTAACGCCACGCGCTGCGTTGGCATGGCGGCGAACATGATCGGGGTGTTGAAGCGGATCATCATTGTCCAAATGGGCCCGTTGCCGGTCGTGATGGTCAATCCGCAAATCACGAAGGCAAGCGGGCAGTACCAAACCACTGAAGGCTGCCTGAGCCTGGACGGGGAGCGGCCAGCCAAGCGGTATGACCACATCACCGTGCGCTATCAGGACGCGCAGTTTCGCCCGCACACGCAGCAGTTTACAGGTTTCGTCGCCCAGATCATTCAGCACGAGTTGGCCCACTGCGACGGCGTGCTGATTTAAGCGCAGGACCGGCAAACGGGTGCCGCCGATTGGCTCGTCGGTGTTCGCATTCATCCAGAAGCATGACACAAATAGTTAATTTTTAATTAGTGTATTATAAAAAAGCGTTGACAAAATTGCCATACGGATCTAATTTAACGATTAAAGGGAACAATTACAGCTGCTAATTTAGTGAATACTGAACCTTTCTGCTTTAATCGAATCCGGAGGCAATGTTATGAAGCGCATTAATCGTCCACGGCACCGTTGGTCGAAGCTGGTCGCGCTGCTCATTGGGGTCATTCTTCTCGGGGTACTCATTTTTGGGTTGTTCACTTATCGCACGAATTATTACGCAGAAGAACCGGGCATCCCCGTTCCAGCGAAGGCTTACGTGACGGTCAGCGGCGAGCGGGATCGCCAGCCAGGGACTTTTTTACTGATGACGGTACACACGCGGGGCCCGCTAACCTTGGCGCAGGCACTGCAAGCGAAAATGCAGCCCTACACCGAGCTTTTCCAGCAGAAAAAGGCTGAGTGGCGCGCGGAACAAATGGGCAATTGGATCGACGCCCAGATGGCGACCGCAAGCGCGGAGCAGGCCGCGTTTAAGCTGGCCAAAAAGCCCGTATCGGCCCAGTACATGGGGCTTTGGGTCCGCTCGGTCGCGAAGAATTCGCCATTCCATGGCTTGCTGCAGGCGGGGGACACGATCACTCAAGTGGATGGTAAACATTACGCCACTGCCAAGGCGTATCTCCAGGCAATGCGGGCGCATCAGGACGGTGCGGGCATGACCTTAAGTGGGGTGCAGGTGGCGGAGCCGAACCCCATCACGGTCAATATTAAGGTTAGTCGCTCAGGGGCCGCCCATGATTTTGGCCTTGGTTATGGGGACCATGTCACAGCCGCCACCAGCCCCAATGTCGCCATCGACACCGGGAATATCGGTGGACCTAGCATCGGGCTGATTTGCGCGCTTCAGGTCTACGAGGAGATTACTGGCAAACAGCTACGCCATGGCCAGCAGATTGCTGGTACTGGCACCATCGATGCCGAGGGTAAGGTGGGTGCAATCGGCGCGGTTGACAAGAAGGTGGCGGCCGCAGTGAAGAAGGGGGCGAAGGTCTTCCTTGTGCCTGATGCGCCAGCTACGAAGGCGTTGCTGAAGGCGGACCCCGGCTACATCAACAACGCCACCCTCGCCAAGCGCACCGCCAAAGCCCTCAAGACGAAGATGAAGATCGTCCCCGTTAAGTCTTTGCGGGAGGCAGTCGACTACCTGCAAACGCATCAGGTAAATTGACATTCCCGCCGTTTCGCAGCCGGCGTTGATTAGGCAGTTAATGACCGCGTTCATTCGCGCACATTGACCGCCTATTTTGTTTGGATGACGGCGCTAGTTCCTAGTTGACAAGGGCGGGATTCAACGGTTTAATAACCTTATCAGTGCATATTTCTCAAAAAGATCGGCCGATCGCTTCGGGAATACGCTTACCGCATCAACTTATTGCAAAAATGCAAACGCGGTAATCGTTTCTTGACTCACTCACCAGGCATGACGGTGAGCAGCGACCGGTCTTTTATTATGCACTCACGGCGGTTCGGCACAGAGGAAGACAGGGGTCGTCCTCACCGCAAGTCGCCCGGACAAGGGGTTAAGGAGGAAACAAGATGAGTGGGAGACAAAGCCGCGGGTGGCACAGGGACCACTGGGTCAAGCGCATCGCGAACCGGGGAAGCCTGCTTCTGGGGTTAGTGGGGTGCTTGTTGCTGCTGGCAAGCTGCGGGGTCAAGCACCAGCTGACTGGGGCCAGCACGCTGGCGGGCAAGGCGGGTAATGCGCAGTACAGCTTTCACTTTACTAAGGATGGCCAGTATATCGGGTTGATTGAGGACCGCGGCAACCGGTTCACGCAGCTGGTTGAGGGCAGCTACAAGGTGAGCGATGACAACGTGGATCTCCGGGCCAAGCGGCAAGTGGCTGTCACCTTCAACAACGCCAAGGAGTTCGACCAGGATGTGCCCACTGCGGTGACGCAGGGTAAGGCCGGGGCGGGCGGAATCCCCCGGTCAAGTTATTACATGCACGTCAGGTCCGGCAAGGTTCAATTCGGGCCGGTCACGCTCAAGCCCAGCAGCCGCAAGCTGCCGGGCGCGGCCAGCTACTACGCCGAGCAGAAGGACCGGTACGACGCGGGTTACGGGAAGCTTTACGGGATGCCGTTTGTCGTTGAGGACACCGGCAACAAGGAGGTTTTTCTCGGCTTTAAGGACGGGCACTTCAATGCGCAGTACAGCTCGGAGCAAAACGCCGGTGAGATGGCCTTCGCCAGCGGCACCACGGCCTTTGATCCGGCCAAGAAGACGCTAACGCTCACTTATGAGGAGAAGACGCCTTTGTATCAAGACGTGATCGACGAGACGGCGACCGACCAGAAAGTGGAATACGAGACAACCGCTGATACCCCGTTTGCCGGTACCAAGATGGTCTTAAAAACCAAGCTGGCTGGCCTTGGCCAACTGACTGGGGCGATGGGGAAGTTTGCCGCCGCGCCGGACAGCAATTTTACCTTCAAGCAGATCATGGCGCTCGATCCCGGTCGGATCAAGGCCTACTCCTCGGTGCGCCGGGATCCAGAAGACGATACGCCGTACAATGCGGACAATGACAACCTGTCTGACGACGAGAAAATCGAACGGTTCAAGGACATTGCCTGGCAAGATTATTCGGATAAGAACTTCGGCGAGAACACGGTGGTCCTGCAAAGCAGCGGGCGGCAGTTCCATTTCCAGTATGACTTCACGTCGGACCAGGGGCGCATTGTTTACAAGATGTACGAAGAGGGTGAGGACCCCGACGACGCGGCCGTCGGCAACGATTACGGGTACGACGTGGATACGGGGGACATCTATGCCTACACCATGGAAAGCAGCGATGGGGATGGCAACAACCATTACTCGACCGATCAGATCGACAGCATGCACTGCACCATGCCGACAAGTCATTAAACCAGCGGCAGGCGAGGGCTGTGGCTATGCCAGTCAGCAAGGTGAAGGGTGGCCGTCAGCTGGGCAGCGGCAGGGATGATCAGTGCATTCAGCAGTGGAGGGGAAAAGTAATGAAACCAAACGAAGAATGGGTCAAGCGGTTCGCGGCGGCGAACGGGCGCATGCCCACCAAAGAAGAGTATGAAGCCGCCAAGCAGACCGGGTTTTCTGAGCCTGAGCAAACGGCGCCAGACCAGGATCCGGATCGGGATAAGGCCGGCGCCGCGGCGGCCCCGGCGGCGTCCGCAGCGCAGGCGGCGTCAACGCCGCAACCGGCCAAGCAGCTTAATGGGCACGGCGGGGCCAAGCATGCGGCGAAACCACGTGCGGCTAAGCGCGCGGCGAAGCAAAAGCGGCCATTTTACCGGCACAAATGGGTCTGGGCGGTGGCGGCCGCCGTGGTGGTGCTTGCGACGGCCGGGGCGTTTGCCCTCAGCCGGCAGCGCGGCGCGGCCGATCAGCCTAAGGGCAACGAGCCCCGGGCCAGCCGGACCGCCAAGCAGCGCCTGCCGCTGAAGACCAGCCGCCAAGCGGTCTTGTGGATGGCCCAGCAGAAACCGCAGGCCGGTAACCAGAAGCTGACCTGGCGGGTGATGGGCACCGGCGAGGACGCCAGTTTTACCGTCACAGGCACGGGTGGCCGCTATTTTTGGCTGCGGGGACGGCGGGGCAATCAGCCGGCCAAGCAGGGTGAAGATGACTATGACGGCCTTGATTACCTGGTTGAGGCCCAGTCCGGCAAGCTGATCCCCGACACCGCCGCCAAGTTCAACGACCTGCTCGGCGCCCGCGTGACGGGCGCGGCCGCGGCAGGCAGCAGCGCGGCCAAGGCCAGCAGTGCCACCAGCCAAAGTGGCCCGGAAACCCAGGCGGCAGGCGGCCCGGCAGACGACGCGTCCCTTTTTTTAAACCTCGGCACGGTGACCGGGGAGTACCACGAGGACGCGGCCACGACCGGCCCCGCCGGCGCGATGACCTCTGAGTTCAGCAACACCGGCAACAGCGCGGACTGGGTCTCCCGCAATGCGGATGGCAGCGTGGCCTATGACGCCAACGTCGAGGCCATCACCGATACCGGCGGCGGGACCTACACCCTGGACTGCGCCGACCAGGTGAAGAACGCGCACTATCAGCTGAAGTTGACCGTGCTGAACGGGGGCGCGGCCTACCTGATTCGCATCAAGGCCCCTGGCATCAATTACAACGGCCGGTTTAATCAAGACGAGGAGTAGAAAAAATGGCAAAAAAGGATCAAACCGAGCCGCTCTCCGATGCGGCGATCAAGGCCGTGATCGAGCAGTACGAGCAGCCAGCCGCACCAGCTGCAGCGAGCGAGGACGAACAAACGGGGGCACCGGCTAACTTGCCGCAAGCCGACCAGGCCAGTGAACCACTGAATGAAGCGGCAGCGCCGACCCCGGCGGCAGAACCGGACGCCCAGCCAGCTGCAGCAGAACCGGCCAGTGCAGTTCCTGAAACAGCAGAACTGGCCAGTGCAGAGCCCGAGCCCACAGAACCGACCATTGCAGTTTCTGAAACAGCAGAATCGGCGACTGCTGAACCCGCAGGACCGGTCACTGCGGAACCAGAGAACGCCGAACCCGCAACTGCCGAACCCGAGCCCGTCGAGCCCACTGCCGCTGAGGCGCATGCACAAGGTGATGCGAGCTCCTTGCAGGCTCAAATCGATGCGCTCAAGGCCCAGCTGGCAGCTCAACAGGCGGCCAGTTTGACCCGTGCGCTGGCCCCCAATCCGCACAACTGGGCCGTGGCGTACCGGTTCTTTAAGGCGGAACCGCTCACACTTTTGGCGCTCACCCTGTTGGCCGTGGCCCTGCCGGCGTGGTGGGCCGCGTGGCTGGTGATCTTTTACCTAGGTGCCTGCTACGTCTATCCGCTGGCCACCAAGCAGTCGCGGTTTTGGTGGGAGGCGCGCCTGGATGATTGGCTAACCGATCCCGCGCTGCGGCGCCGCCAGCGGGAAGCCCGCGCGGCCAAACAAGTGGCTGCTGCGGCCGCTCGCAAAGCCGCTGCGGCCCAGGCGGCAGCTCATCCGGCTGCGGGGCAATCGGGCGCTCAGCCAAGTGCGTCAGTTGCCGCCGAAAACGCGGCGGCGACTGCGGGCCCGGCCCCGGCTTCAGCAGGGGCGGTGAAGGCTGGGTCACCGGCCGCAGCCCAGCCTTGGTTCACGAACAACGCAGAGCTGTGGCTTGGGTTGGCTGCGGCGATTGCCGGCTTTTTCATGCAGCAAAGCGGCAGTGCTGCCGGCAGTTTCGGCACTCAGCTGGGGGCGGTCCTGCAGGATGGCACGCTTGCCAGCGACGGCTACGTCTTTATCTGGGGGTACCTGGCGCTGCGGTTGGGCGGCATGGCCGTTGCTGGCGGCCTCGTCAAAGGCTTCATGCACAAGGCTAACAACGGGGCGGTGCTGAAGGCGCTGGCGGTGATTGCCGGCGCCGGGGCCGCGGCGGTGGCCAGCTACGTCTACGCGCACCCCTTCGCGGCGGCATACGGGGCCGCGCGCGCCGCGTATGAAAACGGGGCGAGCCTGGAGGACATCGCCAATCTGGCCAGTGTCGTGCAGTACCTGCCGCTGATCGTGATGGGGGTCTACGGCGTCGGCATCGTGGTGAACGTGGTGGGCCGGCGCCACGCTGCCTAGTGCCGCGGCGCAGCGGTGTGCTTAATGAGGGACCGGACCGGGTGAGGAGGAGTAATGATGAAAATACCAGTTTGGAAAAATGAAGGCGGCAGTGCGGCCGGGAAAAGGCGCCAGGCCACCCCGGTGCCACCCTGGGGTCGCCGCGGGCTGAGGATGGTGGCGGCCCTCGCCGCGGTGTTTACCCTGGCCGCCTGCGGTAAGCCAAGCACCGGCAAGCAAGCCAACCAGCCCAGTGTGAAGCAGTCCGCCAAGCAGTCGTCAAGCAGCAGTCAGCCGGCCGCGCCGGCCCCCAAGCGTGCGCCCAGTGCGCAGGAGGTGATTGCCATGGTGCTGTTATCACCGGACGCGGGCCAGTACGCGACGCCGGGCAGTCAGTTGATCAAAACCAAGCCCAAACTCGTTGCCACCGCGCAACATGCCGAGGCGATCCCCGGCCTGCCGGAGACGGCCAGCGCCTACTCGCTGAGTAATCCGGTCAATAACCGCTATCCCATTATTGTGATCGATGGGGCGGAGGCCTTCCTTGACGCGGCTGAGAGCGCGACGGACTACGCCACCATTCGCTCGGAAGGCATGGTCGTGAACATCAAGACGCTTTGGCCCAATCAGTTCCAGAATCCGAACGTGAAGAAGCTCGCCCAGCTGATCACCCTGGCGGACAATCCGGCCAGCAGTGAGGCGCCGAAGACCGTCACCGCCGTTTTTCCAACGGCAGATGCGTTTCTGGAATACGTGCAAAATGAAATTAAGGAGAGCGGCAACGGCGACCAAATGACAGATTTCAGCGTGAAAGAAAGCCAGACCGTGACCGCTGTTCCTGAGGACGCCGGGGATGACACGGACGCTCGTCAGGTGACGATGCGCTACATTGTGTACTTCAACAATCAGCCGGCGATGCACAGAGAAGCACAGGCAGTTGATGACGACGGCAATTACTATTGGCAGATTGCGGAGAGTCATTTCCGCAAAGACGATGACACCAGTCAGGCCATCCAGGCGATGATGACCGACTAAGGGACACCCGGTTGTCGAAATTAAAAGCGTGTGCCTGCGATCAACTAGTGGTCCGGACACACGCTTTTTGACGTTGTTGGGGTGAACCAAGTGCTCACACGAGCTGCCACAGCGCCAGCGCCCCGAAGAACAGCGGGGGGATGGCCAGGGCGGGCAGGAGGTTGATGGTCTTGATCTTGGCCACGCCCAGGATGTTGAGGCCCGATGCCAGGATCAAGACGCCGCCGACGATGGAAATCTCGGTCAGCAGGGCCGGCGAAATGGCGCCGCGCAGCAGCAGGGCGATCAGGTAGATGCTGCCCTGCCAGCAAAACAGCACCGGGGCGGCCAGCGCAATGCCGAAGCCAAACGTCGAGGCCAGCACCATCGAGGTGATGAGATCCAGTGTGCCGTTGGTGAACAGGAAGGTGTAGTCCTGCTTGAGCGCGGCCTCCATCGGGCCGACGATGGACAAGGTGCCAATGCAAAACAGGAGGATCCCGGTGGCCAAGCCCTCACCAAGGTTCGACCCGCTGCTCCCGGCGCGGCTCAGCAGACGGTTGAAGCGGCCGTCCAGGTCCAGGGCGTTGCCGATGAGCACCCCGATGGCCATACTGGCGATGAACAGGACCGGGTAGCGGGTGTGCGGCATTTTTTGCAGCGAGGTGTTGATGCCGAGCATGATCACGGCCAGCCCCATCGCCGTCATCAGGGCGTGGTGCGCGGATTCGGGGATGCCCCGCTTGAAGAGCGCCCCCACCGCGCTGCCGGTCAAGATCATCGTCACGTTGAATAAAGTTCCAATCATGCTGTCGCCTCCAAATGTTAAGTCTGATTATACCCTAATTAGAAGTGAATCATTTTTCTGAAAAATGGCGTGGGCGCTGCCGCCAAAGCTGGTATGATTGGCTCCTAGGAGGTGAGCGCATGACGCAAGCGCAAGTGATCATCAGCGAGGACCTGTCTGGGGTCGGGCAGGTCTCCCTGGGCGTCGCGCTGCCGGTGCTGGCGGCGCTGGGCTTCAACTGTGCCGTGCTGCCCACCGCGGTGCTGTCGACGCACACGGGCGGGCTGGGCACGCCGGCGGTCGCCAATCTAGCGGCCCAGATCGCGCCAACGCTGTCGCACTGGCAGCGCCTGAGACTGTCCCCGCGGGGCCTGCTGCTGGGTTACCTGGGGCAGGCGGCGTTGCCCGTTTGGCAGGCAGCGCTGCCCGCTTGGCGGGAAGTAAAGGTGCGCGTGATCGACCCTGCGATGGCGGACGGCGGCCACCTTTATGCCGGCTTTGACGACCATTACGTGGCGGGAATGCGTAATTTGATTACGCAGGCCACGGTCATCACGCCTAACGCCACGGAGGCGGCCCTGTTGCTAGGCGAACCGGTGGCAGCCGCGCCGGTGACCGCGGCTTCTGCGCAGGCGCTGGCTTCCCGGCTGGCCGCCCGCTTTGGCGTGGCAGTGATCGTGACGGGCATTGCGCTGACTGACGGGACACTGGGCGTCGCCGGGCAAAGTGCCGCGGGACCCGCCTGGCTGAACCGCAGTCGCCGCATGCCTGGCCACTTTTTCGGGACGGGGGACCTGTTTGCGGCCGTGGTCTGCGGGGCGCTGATGCAGGGCACTTCACTGCAAGCCGCCGCGACGCTGGGCGCCAGCATGGTGGCCCGCGCAATTCAGCACACCGATGACGGCCGGCTCGGGCTTAATTTTGCCGCGGGGCTGCCGTGGCTAATGACACGATTAAAGGAGGAATCGCTCCATGACTAACAACCCACACCGCACCCAAAAGCTGATTTTCACGGCCTTGTTTGCCGCAATCATCTACATCGGCATCTGGGTCCTACGCATTCCGCTGCCGGCGATCGTCGGCCGGCCGTTCATTCACTTCGGCAATCCGCTGATGATCCTCGCCATCATCTTGCTGGGCGGCGGCTGGGGCTTTGTTGCCGGGGCCATCGGGCTGGGCGGATTTGACGTCCTCAATGGTTACGCCGCGACGTCCTGGCTGACCGTCAGCGAGGTCGCGGTGATGGCCATCGTCGTCACCCTGCTGATCAAGGCGCTCAAGCTGCGTGATCATCCCGGCCGCATTGTGGTCGTTGGCATCGTGGCCGGCGCCACCAAGGTCGTCACCTCGTACCTGGTTGGCGTGAGCGAGGCGCTGATGGTTGGCACCTCGCTTAATGTCGCGATCGGGGCGGCGTTTGCCAGCCTGCTGGCGGCGGTGATCAACGCCGTGGCGGCGGCGGTCATCGTGCCGCTGCTTTACCTGGCGCTGCGGCCGGTGTTTGACCGAATGCGCGCGCGCAGCTGAAGCGCTTGTGCTAGGATAAGTAAAAAGAGTAGGGAAAAGGGGACTCATCATGGCAGAACAGATTCAGCGTAAGGACGCACCGGTTGAACTGACCTGGAACCTGGGCGATTTATTCGCCACCCAGGCCGATTTTGACCAGGCCATCAAGGCCGCGGCCGCGGCGACCGCCGGCCTGGCGACGGCGGCCAAGGCGTTCACGGCCGACGCCGCGCATTTCTACGACGTCGTTCGGCGCTACTTTGACGCGCAGGCGCGCTTGGACCAACTCGGCCTGTACGCCGAGCTGGCTGTGGCGCAGGACACGACCGACGCGCAGGCGGCCCAGCTGGCCGCGACCTTTAACAAGACGCAAAGTGACTTCGACGCCAAGACGTCCTGGTTTGAGCCGACCATCGTGGCGATGCCGGCGAGCCAAGTCGAGGGCTTCATGACCGCAGAGCCGCGCCTGGCCGCGTTTAAGCACACGTTGGCGCGCATCCGCACGCAGGTCGGCCACGTCCTAACGCCGGACGAGGAAAGCCTGCTGGCCACTTTTGGCACGACCTTCGACAGTGCCGAGGACATCGAGTCCACGCTGGACGATGCCGATCTGACCTATGGCGACATTGATTACGCAGGCACTACCCAGCCGCTGACTAAGGGCCTGCGCCGCGTCATTCAGCAAACTGCCGACCGCAAGACCCGCGAGCAGGCGAGCCGCCAGTTCGCCAAGGCCTACTACGACCACCGCTACACCTTTGCGGCGACCATGCAGGCGCACATGCACACGCAAAACACCCTGGCCCGCGTCCGTCACTACAAGAGTGCCCGCGACATGGACCTGTCGGCCAACCAGATTCCGGAAGCCGTGTACGACACGCTGCTCGACCAGACGCACGCGCACCTCGACCTGCTCCACCGCTATTACGCGCTGCGCAAGCGGGTGCTGGGGCTGGACACGCTCCACACCTGGGACCTGGCGATTCCGCTGACCGGGACCAAGCCGCCGTTTGCGCCAACCTATGCAGAGGCCAAGGCGACCGACCTGGCCGCGCTGGCGCCGCTGGGTGAGGACTACCAGGCCCACCTGAAGGACGAGTTTGCCCACCGCTGGGTCGACGTGCTGGAAACCAAGGGCAAGACCTCGGGCGGCTTTGAAAACGTCGCGTACGGCGTGCACCCGTACATTTTGCTCAACTGGACGGACACCTATGACGCCATGAGCACGCTGGCGCACGAATCCGGCCACGCGATGCAAAGCGTCTACGCTAACGAAAGCCAGCCGTACTGGGACCACGAGTACCCGATCTTCACCGCGGAGATCGCGTCGACCACCAACGAGAGCCTGCTCAATGCGTACATGCTGGACCAGACTAAGGGCGACCACGACAAGCAGGTTTACCTCCTGACGACGGCGGTTGAGGACTTCATCGGTACGGTATACCGCCAGGCCCAGTTCGCCGAGTTCGAGAAGTACATGTACGAAACCGAGGCGGCTGGCACGCCGCTGACCGCGGACGACCTGAGCGCGAAGTTCCACGAGATCGAAATGACCTTCTACGGGCCGGCTGTGGCGGCAAACCCGTGGCCGGAAGCCTACTGGGCGTACATTCCGCACTTCTACTACAATTACTACATGTACCAGTACTCAACTTCTAAGGCGATTGCGACCACGCTGGCCCACCGCATTCTGACGGAAGGCGCGCCGGCCGTGGCAGCGTACAAGGAATTCCTGCGCGCCGGCAACTCCGACACGCCGGTCAACATCCTCAAGCGCGCCGGCATTGACGTCACCAAGCCGGACTACCTGGAGGCAGCGTTTGCGACCTTTAAGAGTCAGCTGGAGGCGCTGGAAGCAGAGCTGGCGAAGTAAATTTGATCAAAATAACGAGCTTCATCTGCGCCGGCAATTACAGCGGGATGAAGCTCGTCTTTCTTATCGCATAGCGTCGCATGGTACTATATCATCGTATAAGCTTCCGAAAAGTGGCAGGGTGCGGGTTATCTACTAGGTGGTCACACCGAGAGCGATTGCTTTATTGGCGTTTAACGCTATCAGATCAGGAGAAAAGCGCGTTTGTGAGATCAAACGTCTACTACACAATAAGGAGTTTAAGATTATGGCAGACAAATCCACTTTAATGCAGAGTTTGGAGGCACTCGAGAAGTACGCTAACGGCGATGCCAGCGAAGTGACCGTTAAACATGTCAAATTTGCGAATCCGCCGAAGTATAGTCCTGAGCAAATTAAGCAAATTCGCAGCAAGATTCCCGCTACGCAGCGCGTACTTGCCCGCGGCCTGGCCGTTTCTCCGCGGACAGTTGAGGCCTGGGAAACTGGTCGGTCGAAACCGAGCGGCAGTTCACGGCGGCTGTTAGAACTTATCGACAAGGATCCGGCAGTTTTTAAGCTGATCATGGCCTAAGTGGACACTGGAGGACAAACGTGATGGAAGACTTACTGGGTTGCCTGCTGGAGCCACTGTTGGAGCTGATCCTGCTGCCACAGTTTGACGCTGGGCATCGCCGGCGCGCCCTGATTCAGCTGATCATTGCGGTGCTGATCGACGGGACGTGCACTGCTTTAGGCGGTTGGGTGGCGTGGCAGATGATTCGCGCCCGCGATTGGGGTTTGCTGCTCGTCGGGCTAATTTTGCTCGTCCTCTTCGGCGGCTTGTTGGTCCAGACGCTGAGGCGGTACGTGAAGATGCAGCTCAAACGTAAACGCAGTTAGGGCAGTCAGAGGTTGACTTGTTAACAAAGCGGATGGCACCAGTGCTGAGTCGATCAGCCCGGTGCCATCCGCTTATATTTACTGCTGGTTAATGGACCGGTACTCGCCTAACGACCGGCCTTTGAGCGCCTGATTGAGACCGGGATAATCAGTCTGACGAAGGGCTGCCGGCAACTTTTCCTGACTGCGGGCTAATGCGCCCAACTCGGCAGGGGTCCAGCGAGCATGGTGGCCGAAAGCCGTGAGCACATGCCGCCGATTATCGACCAGTGCGGCGGCCATGGCTGACGCGCCAATGGCCCTTAGCCCGGCGATCAAGTCATCGGTTTTCTGGTAAGCTGCGTCAGCGCCTTGCGGGACCGCACTGACCAAGGCAGTTAAAAACCTTAACTGAATCAGTTCGACCAAATCCGTCGGCGCAATTCTGGTTAACCGTTTCAAATACGTGTGGCACATCGTGGCATTCGCGTGAAATAGGGCGTAGTAGAGCGCCCCAATGCAAAACGAACTGGCCACGGTTTTGAATTCCTGGCGGCTTTGGTGGTCCTGAAGATGCTGCCAGACATTTTCGTAAAGGTTGTTCGCCAGCGACGGGTCGAAGTGCCCCAGCAGCGGCGAGAGTTCCTGAATTTCACTTAAGGTGAGGGGCGTTTTGCCAGTCACATATTCACTGATCGCGTCAGTCTCAGCGGCCGTCAGCGGCCAGTCTGCCCATTGCGCACGTTTGGTTAATGCGGCTTTGAGCAAGGGTGATTGCGCCGGCGTCGGCACAAATGGCTGCAGCTCGGTTAGCGGTACGGCTAGGCGCGACATGACGGTGAACAGCCGCTCAGCCTGAATGTCGTTGTCACCGGCCTCAAATCGCACTGCCTGGCGCTCGCTGAGCAGGCCCGCGTACAGGGTGTGCTGGGTGAGATGGTGCGTCAACCGCAGCTGGCGAATAAACGGGCCGAGCCTTCCTGCCATTTTTGGCACCTCCTGAAGTTTCCCTCAGTGTAGCAAATATACTGTCTAAGAAAAAGGAGGCGAGCGTGATGTGGCATTTAATTGGCGAGCTGGTCAAGCCCAACCGGAGACCCTTTGTTTTGCAAACGGTGTTCAGTGTGTTTGCGGCCCTGGATGGGATCGCGGGGCCTTATTTTCTGGGGCGGTTCACCGATCAACTGACTGCTCAAGCCTTTTCTGCTAGTTTCATGACGTTGGTGCTGTGGGGTGGCGCGCTGCTCGTGATCCTCGCCGCTAGTGGCGGTGAAAGTTACTTCGCTGGGCGATTTCGACAGGGGGTCAACGTCCAGCTGCGCAATCGCGTGGTGGCGCGCGCCTATGCGCCTGGCCAGCAAACCGTCAAGGCCAGCTCATACACGGCTGAGGCCCTGGCGGATGTGAAGCAGATCGAGCAGGACTTCGTTACCAGTTTGACGGGAATCCTGTACTGTCTGCTCCAAGGCAGTCTGACCCTGATTTTTTTGTTGCAGGTGAACTGGCAGCTGGGCTTGGTTTTTGTCGCGCTGGGTTTTCTGCCCACCATTGTGCCCAAGCTGACTGCTCGCTGGTTAAAAAACGGGACTCAGTTGTGGCAGCAGGCCAACGACCGTTACACGAGCGGCTTGACTGATACCCTTAACGCGCGGCCGTTGTTTCGCCATTATCAGCTGGTGGTGCAGGGGCTGGGCCGGCTTTCCGGAATGCTTAGGCAAAGCGAAGCGGCGAATTTCACGATGAACATGCGGCAGCAGTGGGCCTCGCTGTTCGTCAGCGCGCTGTACGCCATCACGACAACGGGGGCGCTGGCAGTTGGCGTGGTGGCAGTGATGCACGGGCAGCTCACGATTGGCATGCTGCTGACGCTCAATGGGGCCGCCGATCGCGTGGTGTCGCCAATGATCACCATTGTCACCGACTATAATCATCTGGCTTCCAGTGAGCCGCTGGTCCAAAGAATCTTGCGACCGGTTGAGGCGACCGTGCCGAAACTGCATTTTGAGTCGGAAAGACATTCTTTGATTCAGTTTCAAGCGGTCACGGTCGGCTTTGATTCGCCAATCATGCGGCCCATTGATTTGGTGATCACTGCGGGCACCAAGCTCCTGATCCAGGGTCCGTCTGGTGTTGGTAAGTCCACGCTGGTGCAGGTGTTGCTGCACGACCGGCAGCCATTGCGCGGCCAGGTCATCTACAGTTCTCAGCTTGCACCTGAACCCTTAGCGGCCATGACGATCGTGCATCAGCAGCCCTTTATTTTCGCGGACACTCTGGCATATAACCTGACTTTGGGCCGGCCAATCACCCAGGAAAGAATGTTCAGGCTCCTGCGTCAGGTGGGGCTGGCTCAATACGCCACGGTTGAGGGACTACGCATGCAGCTGGGCAGCGATGGTCATCAGCTTTCCGGCGGCGAGGAAAAGCGCCTGGAGCTGGCCCGCGCGTTGGCAGAGCCGAAAACGTTGCTTGTGGTCGACGAGGCGCTGTCCGGTTTGGATGCGACTGCTGCCGCAGAAATCAATCGGTTGATTCTGAACTATCCCGGTGCGGTGATCGATATTGAGCACCATGCCACGCCAACGATGAGGGGGCAGTACAGTCAGGTGCTGGACCTGACGCGGTATGCGATTAGCTAAGCAGCGTCCTGAATCTGACCGGAAGAAAAACATTGCGGCTTGTCATGGTTCTAAGCCGCGGTGTGCGCGACCCGAAATTGTATTCAAGGCTGGCAAGGCTTACAATTCGATTATCGTACGGTAATCTGGCTGACTGGGGGGGAGAGGCAATGAAGCTGCTGATCATAGAAGACGAGCCGGTCCTGCGGCAAAGCATGGTGAGCTTTTTCTCCGCCCAGTATCAGGTGACTGAGGCGGGCGCGCTTGCCGAAGCCAGTCAGGCGGTGGCGGCGGGCCCCGACACGATCATTCTGGACCTCACCCTGCCTGACGGAGATGGGCTGGCGTGGCTACACACCTGGCGGCCGCATTTGCCGGCGAAGGTGTTAGTGCTTACCGCAAACGATCAGGAGCAGGCCGAACTAGCCGGGTTGCAGCTGGCCGACGATTTTGTGGTGAAGCCCGTCAGTCTGGCGGTGCTGGCTGCCCGGCTGGGTAAGTTTTGGCCCGATGCCCCGGTGCGGCTCGGCGAAGTCGCGGTCAACCTGGTGAGCGGCCGGGTGACGAAGGCCGGCGTCCCGGTCACGCTATCGGCGACGGAGTGGCGCCTCTTGAAGTATTTGGTGCAGCACCGCGGCCAACTGGTCAGCCGCGAGCAGCTGATCGCCGGGTTGTGGGATGCGCGCGAGGCCTTTGTGGCCGACAACACGCTGACGGTGACCATCAAGCGGCTGCGCGAAAAGCTCGAGACCAAGCCGACTGCGCCGCAGCTGATTCGAACCATCCGGGGAGTGGGGTACTTTCTTAATGACCAAACCTGAAGTGCGCAGTATCGCTGAACTGGCAGGCGTCCTGGCCGTGATCCTAACATTGACCTGTGGCGCGTTGACGTGGCTGAGTCCGAACTTGGGACTTGGCCTTTTTGGCGTCTGGCTGCTTGGGGTGAGTGCGATCGCATTCTTTTCCTATCGGTGGAGTCGCATGATCCGGCAGCGGCTGGCCGCGATCGAGGACCAGCTTCGCAGCGCCCGCTTGGGTCAGGCCGACTACCAGATGACGCTCAACGACGAGGGCGCGTTTTCGGCGCTGCACAACGAGCTTTTCCACTACGTTCGCCAGACTGAGGCGCTGCGTGAGGACTTACAGCGCGATCGCGATCAGCTGACGGTGGCGATAACGGATATCGCCCATCAGCTGCGGACTCCCATCGCCGCGGCGACTAACCTGAGTGAGCTGTTGACGACTGCGAATACGGCAGCAACGCGAGAAGAACTGCTAGTTCAGAATCGCCGCCTGGCGCAACTGGTCGAGCAGCTGATCTTGCTGGCTAAGGTGGACACGCATACGCTGAGTCAGCGGCGCGCATCGGTTAGCCTGGACACCCTACTGAGGGCCAGTCTCGCGCCGCTTTTGCCAGTGGTGGCCGACCGGCACGTGACGATGAAGTGGCAAGTCGCCCCTGACCTGACCGTCAACGTGAATCAGCGGCTGATGCAGGAGGCACTGATCAATTTATTCAAAAACACCTTCGAGCACGCACCAGCCGATTCACTGGTGACGGTGACGGCGGCAGCCACGGCAATTTCTACGATCGTGACCATCATCAACGAGGGCCCGGCCATTCCTGAAGTGGACCTGCCGCACCTGTTTGAACGATTTTATCGCGGCAGCCAAAGCGCGCCGAACAACCTTGGTGTGGGGTTGGCGATTGCCCAAGGAATCATTGCGGCGGGGGATGGTCGACTGACCGTGGAAAATGAGACAACTGGTGTCAGCATGCGCGTAGAATGGTTTCGCTAGTCACTGAGTTGTCACTTTCGCCGGGTAGTATTCAAGCTGGAGGTGAGGATGATGGCAATCCTAACTGCAACGAACTTAGTTAAAAAATATCCCGGTGAGGATCAACCGGCGCTGGACAACGTCAGCCTGAGCATTGAGCCGGGTGAATTCACCGCGGTCGTGGGCCCGTCTGGCTCCGGCAAGTCGACCCTGCTCCACCTTCTAGGCGGCGTGGATCGCCCGACCAGCGGCACGGTACAGCTATACGATACCGACTTGTATCAGCTTAACGAGACCCAACTGGCTATTTTTCGCCGGCGCCAAGTTGGGCTGATTTATCAGTTTTACAATTTGATTCCCAGCCTGACGGTGGCTGAGAACATTACCCTGCCGACCGAACTTGATGGCAAAACGGTTCCAGACGAACGGCTCAACGCGCTGCTGATCCAATTGGGCTTGGCCGCGAAGAGAGACAGCCTGCCGGGCCAGCTGTCCGGCGGTCAGCAGCAGCGCGTCGCAATTGGCCGGGCCCTAATCAACCAGCCGGCGATCGTTCTGGCAGATGAGCCGACCGGTAATCTGGACCAGCGCAACTCCCAGGAAATCATGCGGCTTTTGCACGCCGCGAACGTTCAGCAGGGCCAAACCATCATTGTGATTACTCATGACCCTCAAGTCGCCGCTCAGGCCAAACGGGTGCTCACCATCACCGACGGCCGCCTGACTGAAGGGGCGTGAGCAGATGGGCATCATCACCAAACTCAGCTGGCGCAGCTTAAGAACCGAACGCAGTCGCACCCTGATGACGATCGGCGCGATGACCATTGCGGCGACGCTCATGGTCGCGTCGCTGGTCGGGCTGCGCAGCTTGCAGACGACACTGTATGACCTCGAGCTCAGCAATACCGGCGGCATGGTGGCCAACTTTCCGGCTAGTCCTGCCAGCACGGTCAAGCGGCTCGCGGCCGAACCGGCCTTTGCCAAAACCCTGCGCTATCAGGTGGACGGCAAGACGATCGTGGGCGGAAAAACGCACACCAAGATCACCGCCTCATTGCCCACGACCAGCTTAGCGATAGGCGACTGCAAGCAGTTGAAACCGTTGCTGTATAGCGGCCGACTGCCGCGTAAGGCCGATGAGGTTTTGTTGTCTGCTGAGCTGATCAGCAAAAAGCGGCAGGTGGGACAGCGAATTTCCATCACCGTTGCCGGGCGGACGGCCCAGTACCGCATCGTGGGGACGGTCTCGCCTTACAGTCGCACTTATTTTCCGACGACTGGTGTTCTAAGACTGGTGCCTAAGCTGACGGGAAATCAGTCTCTCGCGGTTTTGACCAAATCTCCTGTCAACGTGCGCCATCGGCTTGGGGCACTGGCGGCTGCCAACGGGTTGAACTCCAAGCAAGTTGACTATAACAGCATGGCGCTGTCAGTCATGGGAGAAGCAAACCAGTCGCGCAGTGTCAGAACCATTCTGGCGGTACTCGTCATTATCTTGGCGATTATTGGTGCTGTGTCTTTGACCTTGATTTACACCAGCATTAATCTCAGCGTGAAGGCACACCGTCAGCATTACGGTCTTCTGCGTTCATTGGGGACCACGCCAAAGCAGCTGCGTCACCTGGTGTATTGGCAGGGGGTCGCGCTTGCTGTGCCCGCATTGGTACTTGGCGGGGTGCTTGGCATTGGCGGCCTGAGTCTGACGTTTCATTTTCTTAATGGCATGATGCACAGCAGCGAGCTGCCGCTGTCCTTGGTGCTGACAGTCGACTGGCTGCCGCTGGTCATCGCGGCGGTGTTCCTGATCCTCATCACTTTGCTGGCGGCAGCCCGGCCGGCTTTTCGCGCCAGTCGCGTGACGCCGATAGCAGCGATTCGCGCGCTGGAGCCAAAGCCCAAGTTAGCCAAGCGCAAGCTGAAAAGTACTTGGTTGATGAAGCACATCAAGCAGCCGCTTCTCCTGCTGGCGGCTAAATTCAGCCGGCGGCAAGCGGGGCGGACGACCATGCTGGTCACATTGACCATCACCGTGATGCTTTTTGTCGGCTTAACCGGCTTTGTTGGCAATATTTGGCGCAATTATGCCGCACCGGAAAATGCCGATATTATTGCCGAAATCACTGGCAAGGGGGACCAAACTCAGGCGGCGAAACGTCTTCTGCACCAGACCGAGGGCATCAAGTCGAGCCTGGCGGTTCAAACCGCTAACTTGGTGATCAATGGTTCAGGCCCAAATGCTGGGAAGGCCGTCAAGCTCGCGGTGGTGAGTAACCACGTGGCCCAGGCAGATTTTGCCGGCCATCCCACCTTGCTTAATACGAAGATCCAGGTTGGAACGGGGAATAAAGCCCAGGAGCGCTGGCTGATCAAGGCGAAATCTGGTCAGACTTTGACGTTTTTGTCGGGTCAGGCGTCTGCCCATCAAGCAGGTCAGCCAATTCGCGTGGTGGTCAAGCCGTTAGCTGATCAGGCCCGCTTTAAGCTGTTTGAAACATACGGCTACCCGCTATTGGTCCTATCCGCCACCGATTATCAGCGCTGGCAAAAAAAGCTGGCGGTCGCGCCAGGTGATTTAAGCACAACGCTGATGGCAAAGTTAGCACGTCCATCGGCTCACACCGCGCTGGTTCAGGCCATCAAGGCGCGGTTTGGCAAGGTGCAGATCACCGATATTGTGGCGGACAATCAACAGGCCGTGGCGGTGACCACGGCAGTCAAGGTGGGGGCGTATGGATTTATCACGCTCATTGCCCTAGTCAGTTTGGCGACGGTCATCAACCATACCTTTGCTAATCTGCTGGAACAGCGGCGCGGACTGGCGATGCTTCAGTCTATCGGGACGACGCCGAAGCAGCTGGTGTTGATGCAGACGGTCCAGTACGGTCAGCTGTTCTTCCAAGGTTGGCTGCTGGGCAGCGGCCTCGGGCTAGGGCTGGCCTGGCTGTTGTATCGCGTGATGGCGAGCGGTGCCGTTGGGATCCAGCTGATCTGGCCGCTGCCGCAAATTACAGTGGTGGCGCTCGCCTTGACAGTAATCACTTTGGTCTTCGGTGCTGTGACATGGCGGATGCTCGCCCAGCAAGATATCGATCAGCTGATTCGCGCGGAGTGATCGTCAATTACCCATTAGAAATCAGGCGCTGTCCCCAGATCATGGGACAGCGTCTTTTGGTTGGCCAGCGCATGGTCGCTTGAAAAGGCTGCGGCCCAATGATGACACATAGTCAATTCTGGCCAAATTTGAAAAGTCGGGTTGCAAGTGCTTACATTCACGAACCTGGGGAGCCTATAATTGAGGTGTTGGATAGTTAGAATGAGCCGATCATTGACGTGGTATGACTGATTGTTTCCAGGTTGTGAAGCGACCAGCCCGGCCGGCAGATAATCGGTGTCGCATCAGTCGCTGAGTTCGAGGAGGTAAGTTTAGTGAAGCTGTTAGCTATCGTGGGGAATAACGCTAGAGTGTCGTACAACCGGAAGCTGCTGGCATACATGCAGCAGCGCTACGCCAATCAGGCCACGATCGAGTGCCAGGAGATCCGTGACCTGCCGCTGTTTAACGAGGATCTGTTGCACCAGTTTCCGACCAGTGTGAAGACGCTGATCGCCAACGTGGAGGCCGCCGATGGCATCATCATCGCGACGCCGGAGTACGATCATTCGATGACGGCCAGTCTCAAAAGCGCGATCGAGTGGTTGTCATCCAGTTATCATTCGCTGGCCGGCAAGCCGGTGATGATCGTCGGCGCGTCGTACGGCATGCAGGGCACGGTGCGGGCCCAGATGGACTTGCGCCACGTCCTGGACGCGCCAGGCGTTGACGCGTTCGTCATGCCAGGCTGCGAATTCATGCTGCCGAACTGCCAGGCGGCGTTTGATAAGCAGGGCGCGTTGACCGACGCCAAGACCGTTAAGTTTTTGGATCAGTGTTTTAAAAAGTTTCAGGCATTCATTCGCATGATTGGGCACGCGTCCAAGGAGGAGAAACACATGAGTCAAGTTAAAACCATCAATTGGGATGCCACTTATGATGTGGTCGTACTCGGGTTCGGCGGCGCCGGGGCCACGGCTGCGCGGTTTGCCGCGGATGCCGGGGCCAAAGTGCTGCTAGCCGACTCCGCGCCGGAAGGCCACGAAGGCGGCAACACGCGCTACGCCGGCCAACTGGTCGGGTCCGGCGAGGATTTTGACCGGCTGAAGGCCTACTACAAGAAAATGTCCGAGCCGATGGACCTAGACGAGGATATGATCGACACCTATGTGGACGGCATGGTCCACATGCGCGATTACATGAAGCGTTACTTAGGCGTTGAGCCGTTTAGCGTCGCCCACGACTGGGACAACAGCAAGGGTGACCTCAGCGGCATGGTGCACGAGTTCCCTGAATACCCAGGCAGCGATGCCTACGATATGCTGCTGGTTCATGATGGCCTGCTCGATGCGCAGCTGTGGAAAGTGCTGAAAAAGCAGGTCACCGACCGCGCACAGGCGATTGACGTTTGGTACAGCTCACCGGTTGAGCACTTGCTGCAGGCCGAGGACGGCACCGTGATCGGCGCGCAAATCGAAAACGACCATATCCTGAAAAATATTCGCGCGGTCAATGGGGTCGTGCTGGCCACCGGCGGTTTTGAAAACAACCGGAAAATGGTTCAGGACTACCTCGGTGCCGCGCACCTGGCGCCAGTTGGCTCGATGTATAACAAGGGCATTGGCGTCAAGCTGGGCGAAGAAGTCGGTGCGCAGATGTGGCACATGCAAAATTACGAATCGCTTGGGCTCCTGCACGGGATGACCATCGCTACCAAGCCTGGCGAGCGCGGCCGGCTGTTGCAGGGCTGGCCGCACATGGCTGACGGCAGCGTCTTTGTCGCCGGGGATGACGGCAGCCGCTACTTCAACGAAGCCGAGGCCAACCGTCATGGCCACATTTACTATCACGGCGACTGGAAGGTGCCAGTGGCCAATGACCACCCGCACCTGATCTTCGACGCCACTCAGCTGGCCGAGTTCCAGCAGGCGGGTGTGACCGGCGTCGACCTCGATGCGGTGACCATCAAAGCGGATTCGCTGGCGGATCTGGCCAAGCTGATCGGCGCCGACCCGAAGATTTTGACCAAGACAGGCGAAAACTTTGCCCGCTTCATCGAACTTGGTGAGGATTATGCATATGGCCGCGACCCAAAGACGATGCGCGCGTTTGACGACGGCCCGTACTACGCGATCGCGCTTGAACAGGTCATGCTGAACACGCAAGGCGGCCCGCAGCGTAACACGCGCGCCGAGGTGCTGGATCCTGACAACCAACCGATCCCGAATCTGTATTCAGCCGGTGAACTTGGCGGGATCAACGTCAATAACTACCAGGGGGGCAACAACCTCGCCGAGTGCCTGATCTGGGGTAAAATCGCCGGCGAAAATGCGGCCCGGCCAAAAGGCGGCGTAAAGGCCGCGCCGGTTAGCCAGCCGGCGGCGACCACACCAGATGCCTCGACTGGGGCCTCTGAGCAACAAGCAGACGCGTCGACCGGCGCCTCTGAGCACCAGGCGACCTCCAGTGTGACCGCGTATTCGCAGACCCCCACGGCAGACTATCCGGTCGGCCCGGACCAGTACATTGGGGTGAGCGATAACGGCATGGGCGACCGCCTGGTAGTGCGGGTGACCTACAAGGATGACAAGATCCAAAACGTCGAAGTCATGCAGCAAAGCGAAAGCGGAGACGTCGGCCTGAAAGCCATCCACGAGCTGCCGGCCAAAATGGTCGCAGCCAACACCCCGGAAGTCGACGCCGTGTCAGGGGCTTCGGTGACCAGCAACGCCTTGAAGGAAGCCGTGGCGCAGGCGGTTGCTAAGGCCAAGGGCGAGCAATAACTAGTATCCAATATTGGGCGGATTGACAGTCTAAAATTGTTCACCTAGTCGAAGAGGCCGAGACATAATTCTCGCCCAAAAGAAAAAGTCCTGAGAATCCGAATAATACGGAATCTCAGGGCTTCTTTTTGTGGGCACAGCGCCCATTCTCTGCTAACCTTAACTT
>NZ_RHOJ01000033.1 GCF_003946485.1 Lacticaseibacillus jixianensis
CACGCAAGGTCTTGGGCTGGAAGACACCAGCTGAAGTCTACCTAGGTAAAAAGTTGCACTTGATTTGACAATTCGTCAGAAAAATAAACCCCAGCACTTTAGCTAGTGACCAGCTAAAATGGGGGTCCGCGAAAAGCCAGCAGCGCTAGAAATTTGTTGCTTAATTCGCCACAGAAATATCATATTTTAAGCTCATGCTTGTTATTGTTAGTGAGCACCTAGAGCATCCATTCGTTTTAGCGAATGTGGCAAAAATGGGGCAATTTGTTTTCAAACTGCTCCAAAATACGGCAACAAAAAATCCCAGAATGCCGTTATACCGGCGTTCCGGGACGCATCGAAACGTATGAAAAGGTACTTTCTGGAGACGACGGGAATCGAACCCGTGTCCATCAGCCTTCCTACCAACAGCTCTACACTCATAGTGCGCCTACTTGGGATTTCGCATTGCGCGAGCGCCGACGCGCAGGGCTAACGGCGCAATGCTAACCTGATTATCTCTTGACCGCGCCTTCAGGTGGGAGGGCGACCCGTAGCACTATTGATTGAGACCCAGATCCGGCGCTAGTGCGACACCGGGAGGATCACGCTAAAGGTTGTTGTTAGGCAGCCAGAGCGTAAGATGATTCATTGTTGTTTGCAGTTAAAAACTGTGTTCCGTTGATGACGGAGCCGAGCCTCCGGAGTGCACCACTGGCGAAACGACCAATGTCGAGACCATTACGTCCCCCTAATTGCAACCTAAAGCATAGCACGCACCTAAAACCTTTGTCAAAAATGGCCGCAGCGTGCTACGCTGGATTTATAATTGTAGAGTGAACGAATAATTCGAAGAGGCTATGAAATGAAAATCTTGATGATTGAAGATAACGAGAGCGTTGCTCAGATGATGGATATGTTTTTTAAAAAAGAGCAGTGGGAAGTCGCCAACGCCTATGACGGTGAGTCGGGCCTGGCGATGTTCAAGGCGGCGCCAGAGTCGTTCGACATCATCACGCTGGACCTGAATCTGCCGAAGATGGACGGGATGGAGGTCGCCCAGGAGATCCGCAAGCTGTCCAAGACGGTGCCGCTGATCATGCTGACGGCCCGCGATTCCGAAAGCGACCAGGTGCTGGGCCTGGAGCTGGGCGCAGACGATTACGTGACCAAGCCGTTTTCACCGATCACGCTGGTGGCGCGCATCAAGGCGCTGCACCGGCGGGCGGAGACCGTCGAGCAGGCGGCCGAACCTACCGCGGCGCCGGCCGGGGACTTCGACGTGGTCACGGACCACTTCAAGCTGAGCACTAAGACGCGCGAGGCCTACCTGGACGGTGAGGAGATCGCCGGGCTGACGCCGAAGGAATTCGATCTGCTGCACACGCTGGCGGGCAACCCCAAGCAGGTCTTCTCCCGCGAGCAGCTGCTGCAGCTGGTGTGGGACTATGAGTACTACGGCGACGAGCGCACGGTCGATGCCCACATCAAGAAGCTGCGCCAGAAGATCGAGAAGGTCGGACCGCAGATCATCCAGACGGTCTGGGGAGTCGGGTACAAGTTTGACGACTCCGGGTTGAATCAGTGAAACTGCTCTATCAACAGATGCTCGCCTTCTTTGGCGTGCTGATCGTGGCGATGGCGATTATTTCCGTCATGTTCATTCGCTCGACCTCGAACACCGTGTGGCAAAACAGCTTCAACCAGCTGGAAGAGTACACGGACGTTTTGAAGGACCACGCGGTGGACCCGAACACCTACCTGATCAACACGGAGTTCATCACGCATTCCGAAGAGATCCTGAAGAAACAGAACGTCCACTTCCTGATCTACGACGCGACCAATACCGTGCGCTACCCCCAGCAGGTGGCGGACGGCGGCGCCACGGCGATCGCGAGCAAGTACTGGACGGAGCTGAAAAAGGGCACGGCGGTCGCGCTGCCCGAGCTGACGCGCAATCCGCGCAACGGCAAGGCGCAAAGCATGACCATCTACTACAAGCCCGTTTTTCTGTCGGGCAAGCTGTTGTTCGTGATCGCGGCGTTTGCCCCGGTGGATAACATTCAAAGCTCGCTGCGCCAAACAGAGTACAACCTGTTCATCGCGTTTCTGCTGTCGCTTTTGGCCGCCATCGTGTTGAGCTACCTGCTGGCGCGCTATCAGGTCAACCGGATCAACCGGCTGCGGCAGGTCACCCACCAGGTCGCGGAAGGCAACTACGACGTCGATGTGAAGCTCAACAGCAAGACCCATGACGAAGTGGCGGCCTTGGCCGATGATTTTCAGGACATGGTCGGCTCGTTGCGCGACAGCCAGGCGGAGATCCACCGCCAGGAGGAGCGGCGCCGGCAGTTCATGGCCGACGCGGCGCACGAGATGCGCACGCCGCTGACGACGATCAATGGGCTGCTGGAAGGGCTGGCGTACGACGCGATCCCCGAGGAAAGCAAGGGGGAGTCGATCCAACTGATGCGCAGCGAGACCAACCGGCTGATCCGGCTGGTCAACGAGAACCTGGACTACGAGAAGATCCGCACCAACCAGATCCTGCTGAAGAAGCAGACCTTCAACGCGGCCGAGGCGCTGGGCGACATCACCGTGCAGCTCAAGCAGAAGGCGGAGGACGCCAAGGACCAGCTGATTTTGAAGGTGAGCCCGGCCGTGCTGGTCTACGCGGACCGCGACCGCTTCGTGCAGGTGATGGTCAACGTGATCCAAAACGCGATTCAGTTCACGCAAAACGGCACCATCACCATCGCGGCCAAGACCGGCTACCACCAGACGGAGCTGAGCGTGGCCGACACCGGCATCGGGATGACGAAGGACCAGGTGCAAAACATCTGGGAGCGTTACTACAAGGCGGACCCGTCCCGCAAGAACACGAAGTACGGTGAATCGGGCCTTGGCCTGGCCATCGTCCACCAGCTGGTCACGCTGCACGGCGGCACCATTGACGTGACCTCCAAGGAAGGTGTGGGCACGACGTTCACGATGACTTTCCCGGACGCGGAAACCGCGCCCAAGCAGGCACCGATCACGCACACGGCCTAACAGGAGCAAGCCCCAATTGCCTCGCCGCGGTTCCTCAAGCGCCGCCCCAGGCCCCAAGCGTCTTTGCTTCGCGCTTCCCAAGCGTCTTTGCACTGCGATTCCCAAACCGAATCGCGCTGCCGAGGCGCTTTTGTTATTGAACGGGTTTTTCGTTCACCTGTTCACGCTTCGTGATACAATGAGGCTATTTGATAGGGAATCGAGGGTGCGTTGTGGAAAAATACTATATCGTCGATAGTTCGATCCTCCCCGATGTGGTGGAGAAGGTGATCGCCGCGCGGACGATGATCGAAAACGGCCAGGTGCGCCAGGTATCCGAGGCGGTTAAGCAGGTCGGGATCTCGCGGGGGACCTACTATAAGTACAAGGATTACGTCTTTCTGCCCGATGCCGGGCTGGCCCAGCGCAAGGCGGTGATCTCGCTGATGCTGCACCACGACCGCGGGATCCTGTCGGAGGTGCTGACGACCTTGTCCGGGGCCGATGCGTCGATCATCACGATCAACCAGAACATTCCGATCCATGATTGGGCCAGCGTTGTGATCTCGTTTGACATCAGCAGCCTCACTGGCACGCTGGACAGCCTGCTGGCGGCCCTTAAGAAGTCCCACGGGGTGACCGACGTGACGCTGATCTCGGTGGAGTGACTGCAAATTAGACTTGCAAGTGAATTTAATGAGGTATATTCTAATTTGCAAGTACAATCGCGGGTTTTGAGTGTGGCCCCCTTTGTCCATTCTGTGCAGTCCTTTGGGGGGATCTGGCCATGACTCGGATCGTAAAAGTGTTTATCGGGGTGCTGCTCGCGCTGATCATTGTGCTCCCGGCGTTATTGTTGGTCGGGCTGATCGTACTTGTCTCCGTGATCGCCGCTGGGACCACGATGGTGGGGGCGCTGGGGGTGGCGCTGCCGCTTTTGCTGGCGGCCCTGCTCGGGGTGCCGCTGGTCTGCGCGGGTCTGCTGCTGGGACTATGGTTTATGCGGTTCCACCACGCCACGCTGCACGTGACGGCCAACGGGGTCAAGCGGGTGCTTAAGGTCCGCATCGACCTGTCCGGCCGGCAGGTGCTGCGGCAGCTGTACAACGAAACCGTCATCGCCCACCAGCACGGCGCGCACTGGTGGCCGGCGTTTGACGAGGCCGTGGACGGCTTTTTCCACGACGAGCTGCGCGACTACCTGCTCCACCAGGTCAGCGAGCAGTACGGCCTGGACGTGGCCACGGTGATGAGCCTGGCGGACGATCAGAGTTATCATTTCTCGCTGTAACCAAGTCGGCTGCGCTTACGCGGCTAAAGCATTTGACAAAAGGATCCCAGCACCACGACTCGCCAAAACCGAATCGTGGTGCCGGGATCCTTTTGATTGCCGTGGTGCACGTTGACTGGCGCACGGTGAGGTGCGGTGGCGCGGCGGAAAAGCAAGGCCGCAGCGCCATTGCGCGCCTCATTCGTAGCTGTTGCCGCCGTTGTGGCCGCCGACCAGGCTGGCGCGCTGGATCGCCGTGCCGCCGCGCAGCTTGCTTTTGGCGTAAACGATGGCCGTGAAGCCGAACTTGCGCCGCAGCTCGTCGACGGTGCGGGCCAGGTCCGTGGCGCGCACCTGCTCGTCGACGGGGGTGAGCAGGTCGAGCTGCTCGCCGGTGTCCGGCGCCAGGCGGCCCGTGTAGACGGCCACGTTGCGGATCACCTCGCCTTGCCAGTAGCGCCGAAACAGCATGATCAGCGCCTCGTTCAGCTCGTCGTTGCGGTTGGTCGGCAAAAGTCGGGTGGTGTGGCTGAAGCCCGAGCGGCCGGTCGCCTCTGCGCTGGCAAAGGAGAAGCCGATGCTCAGGCTGATGCTGCCGGCCTTCTTGCGGTGGTGGCGCAGGCGGGCGGCGACCTGCTCGCCGATCTCCTTGATCACCAGCTCGATCTCGCCTTGGATCGCGTAGTCGCGCGGCAGCACCTGGGAGTTGCCGATGCTCGGGGCCTTTGTCGGCACGCGCTCAGCCAGCTGTGTGCGGTCGATCCCCCAGGCCAGGGCGAACAGCTGCTGGCCCATGATGCCCATTTCCTGCTCCAGCAGGTACGGGTTGGCGTGGGCCAGCTCGTCGATGGTGTGGATCCCCAGCCGGTTGAGGTGGGCGGCGGTGCGGTCGGCGATGCTCCAAACCGCAGTCAGGTCCTTGATCGACCAGAGCTTCTCCGGCACGGTGGCGTACGTGATGGTGCCGATGAAGCTGGGCTCGTGCTTGGCGTAGATGTCCAAGGCGATCTTGGCCTGCACGGGATTTTCCCCGATGCCGACGGTGGTGTACAGGCCCAGCTCGTCGTACACCGTTTTTTGAATGCGGCGGGCGACCTGGCGCGGGGTATCGCCGAACAGCTTCCAGGAGTGGGTCACGTCCAGGATCGATTCGTCGATCGAGTAGGGCCACAGGTCGCTGTCGGGAACGAAGCGGCGGAAGATGTCGTTGATCTGCAGGTTGCGCTTGATGTACAGGTTCATGCGCGGCGGCACGACGATCAAGTCGGGGTCGTCGGGCAGGTCACGCTGGCGGCTGACGTTGGCCTTCAGCCCGAATTCCTGCTTGGCGCGCGGTGAGGTTGCCAGTATCAGCCCGCCGTTGGTGTTGGGCTGCTCGGACATCACGACCAGCGCGACTTGAAGCGGGTCCCAGCCGCGCGCGGTCGCCTCGACGGACGCGTAGAAGGACTTGTTGTCGATCAGGAAAAACACGCCGTGCGGTTCGTGCTGGTAAAGTGGCAGCTCCTTCATGGTGATCACCTCTATCACCATTATACGAACACATGTTCCCGATGGCAAGCGCGGGGTGCGGCCGGCCACCGGTCAAAGCCGGCGCGGGCCAGGCGGGGCGTGGTATACTGACGGGAGTAATTAAATAATTTATTGAGGTGATCACATGGCGGTTTTAACTGAGACTTACACGCTGCCAAACGGCGTCAAGATCCCCCAGGTGGGCTTTGGCACCTGGCAGATCCCGAACGGTGAGGCGGCGTACAACGCCGTCGCCGAGGCGCTGCGGCAGGGCTATCGGCACATCGATACGGCGCACGGCTACGGCAACGAGGAAAGCGTCGGCAAGGCGATCCGCGATTCCGGCATTCCGCGCGACCAGATCTTTGTGACGTCCAAGCTGCCGGCGGGGGCCAAGACGGCCGAAGCGGCGCAGGAGGCGTTTGAGGAGTCCATGAGCCGGCTGAACCTGGGCTACATCGACATGTACCTGATCCACGCGCCGTGGCCGTGGGACGACTTTGGCGGGGATTACCGCGAGCAGAACCGGGTCGTTTGGCAGCAGATGGAAGGCTTTTATAAGAGCAAAAAGGTCCACGCCATCGGCATCTCGAACTTCAACGTCCGCGACCAGGAGGACCTGTACGCCCACTGCACGATCAAGCCGATGGCGCTGCAGCTGCAGTACTACATCGGCTTCACCGAAGACGACAACGTGCAGTGCGCCAAGGCCAACGGGCTGCTGGTCGAGGCCTTCTCGCCGCTGGCCACCGGTTTCTTGCTGAACAACGCGGCCGTGCAGGCGGTGGCCGACCACTACCACGTCGGCGTCGCCCAGGTCGCGCTGCGCTACGTCCTGCAAAAAGGGCTCCTGCCGCTGCCCAAGGCGGTCAGCCCGGCGCACATTGAGGCCAACACCCAGCTGGACTTCACCATCAGTGAAGCCGACATGCAGGTGCTGGACGCGCTGGAAGACACCGCGCCGGGGGAAGACAACAACCGGTACTAGCGCAGGCTGAAGCGCCAGTGGCGCCCGCAAGCAATCACCGCGCCGCTCATGGAGACATTAAAACGCCTATGTGAGTAAGACAAATTACCCCTAGTCGCGTTCCACAAAGCAACGCCCAGACACGCAAACGCCCCAGCATCGCGATTCGAAGTACGAATCGTAATGCTGGGACGCTTGCGTTTTGGACTAAAACCGCTTTGTGTCTCAGCCTCATAGGCGTTTGCTTTTGGGAAGAAAATCAGGTTAGGCCTCGGCCTGGTGCGCGCTGTCTGCAGTCAGCGGCGGCACGGTGGTGAAGCTGGTTTCCGGGTGGGCGGCAAGCAGGCTCTGATCCGGCGTGAACACCACCAGCCGCGTCTGGGTGCCGGCCAGCGTGCTGGTCGCCACGCTCAAGAAGGCGCGTGTTTCGGTCGGGGTCATGCCGGCGGGCAGACCGTTGGCGAGGATCACCGGGCGCTGGCTGAGCACGCCGCGGAAGAACTGGACGTACAGGCTTTCGGTCGGCGTCAGGTGGTCGGCGGTGCGCTGCAGGAAGCTGACGTCTTCGCGGAACACCGGCGGCAGGTTGGCCAAGCTGTTCTCGCGGGTATTGATCAGCAGGTTGGCCCGGACGGTCAGGTAAGGCACGATGCCGGGGTCCTGCTCGTTGATCAGCGCCACGGCCTTTTCGCAGCCGCTGGTCAAGAAGGCCTGCGCGTAGTCCTGGAACGCTTGGGTGCGCGTCGCCGCCGCGACGGCGATGAAGCTGAGCGTACCGGCCGGAAACAGGCCGAACACGCGCGTTTTAAAATCACGACTCATTTGCGAATGGAAAAGGGTCATCGAGTTCGCTCCTTTACGACTGGTGATCACGAACTAGCGCCTGGCTGCGCAGCAAGCGGCGCCGCAGCTGACTGAGCTGCAGGTAGGCGGCCAGGCCCGCGCCCACTGCCAGCGCCAGCGCGCCGCCCAGGATCGTGGGCAGGGTGCCGGCCAGCGGGAAGAGCAGGTGCGAGGCGTCTGGCGGGCCGGGGAAAAACAGGCCCGGGCCGGCGAATTCGATGAGTTTATGGCTGAACAGGGTTTGCATACTTTGCGTCAAAGAGGACGTGCTGATGCGGCGGCCCAGCTCGGCGCTCAAGGCGGCGCTGGCCTGGTCGTGCAGCAGGCGGTTGGCCTGCGCCCCCACGAGCAAGACGAGCAGCAGGGTGAGCAGGCAGGCGGCGGCGAAGGTCAGCAGGCTTTCCGTGACGTACTGACCAGCGATGGCCCACGGGCGCTTGCCGAGCATCAGGTACGCCTCGGACTCGCTGCGGCGCCGGTGAGCGGACCACCAGCCAAACGTCAGGCTGAGCAGCAGCGCCGCGGCGACGAGGATCAACCAGGCGATGGCGAAGTGCTGGTCGACCGCTGCGTAGCTGTTGTTGACCGCCGCGGCGACGGGCCCGGCCTGCGCTCCGCTGGGCGTCAGCAGGCGCAGCCGCGCCAGAAAGCCCTGATGCATGTCACTGGTGGCTTGGCGCAGGGTCCACAGCGCCAGGCTGGCCAGCAGGAACACCAGCACAGCGGCCGCTTCCAGCAGGTACCACCGCTTGTGATACCGGATCGCGCTGACGACTCGTTCCATGAACCGCATGCTCTTCACCACCTTTACTGGGCAAGTATAGCGGGGACTTTTGAATAAAGTGTGAAGCGGCCGCGAAAAAAGCGGTGCGCCCGCCGTTTCGATGCAGGGCATGGCGCCTAGCGCGGGCGCAAGGTTGCCCGAGCGGCAGTGGCGCACCAAAAAAGGACCACGGCAAATGCCATGATCCTCCTGGTTTTACTTTTGGCTGCTTGCCTCGGCCTTGACCTTGCCGGCCAGCTGGTCCTTGATCTTGGCCGGGTAGGTGGTCAGGATGTCCGGATTGTTGGCCACTTCCGGCGCGTCGGTGTGGAACTGGGCCACCGTCGAGCGGTCCTGGTGTTCGCTGAACACCGAGGTGGAGCGCTTGCCCGCCTGGTTTTCGACGTGGCGCATCTGGGCCAGGCTTTGGGTGAAGTTCTTGGTGGTCGGGTTGACCGGGGTGTAGCCCTTTGGCACGTAGAAGCGCAGCAGGTTCTTGTTGGCCAGCAGGTCGGACAGCGCCAGCGCCTGGGTGACGTGCTTTTGCTTGAGGGCCAGCTGAGCCGCCTCGGCCTGGTCCGGGACCACCGGCTCGCCCGTTTTATTGTCGTAGACCTTGTCGCTTAAGACGGTGTAGTTCGGCGTGACAAAGTCGTGGTTGCGGAAGATCACCGTGGTGTCGTGCTGCGCGGCCAGCAGGTCCGTCCCGAACTGCACGAAGTGGTGCGTCGAAACGCCCAGCAGGTGTTCCAGCGTCGGCAGCACGTCGATCTCGCCGCCGTACGTGTGGTTGACGCCGCCCTTCAGGCCAGGCATGTGGAAGATCAGCGGCACCCGCTGCAGCTGGGTGTTGTCAAAGGCGTTCCAGTCGCCGGCCGTCGCGTTGTGCGTGAGCTTGGCGGCGGTCGGATTATCAGTGCTCGTCAGCAGGCTCGCCAGGTTCTGGTTGCGGTCGTCGGACAGGCCGAAGTGGTCGCCGTACAGCATGACCATCGAGTGCTGCTCGAGCCCGGAGCTCTTGAGGTAGGCGAAGAACTCGGCCAGCGCCTGGTCCAGGTAGTGCGCCGTGCGGAAGTACCCCTTGATGTAGGCGTCGTCGGTGTCGGCCTCGGGAAAGTCTGAGTCCTCATCCGTGATGAAGAACGGAAAATGGTTGGTGGTGGTGATGATCTTGGCGTAGAACGGCTGCTGGAGGTGCTCCATGTACTTGATCGACTCGCCGAACATCAGCTTGTCCTTGATCCCGTACGCGGTTTGCGCGTCGGCGTCGTGGTTGTAGAACGTGCCGTCGAAGAAATAGTTGTAGCCGAGGCTCTTGTAGACGTTGTTGCGGTTCCAGAAGGTGCCTAGGCCCCCGTGAAAAACGGCGGTGGTGTAGCCGGCATACTGCTCCAGCAGGCTCGGGGCGCCCTGGAAGGTGTTGTCCGTGCCGAGAGCGGTGAACAGCGAGCCGGACGACAGGCCAAACGTGCTGGTTTCCAGCATGTTCTCGGCGTCGGACGTCTTGCCGATGCCCACCTGGTGGTAGAAGTTGTCAAAGCTCAGCGTGTCTTTCTGCTTGATCAGGGAGTTCAGAAACGGGGTGACCTCCTGGCCGTCGACCTTTTGGCCCAGCAAAAACTGCTGGAACGATTCCAGGTGGATGATGATGACGTTCTTGCCCTTGGCGGCGCCGTAGTAGCTGACGTTCGGCGCGGCGTAGTGGTGCTTGGTGTACTGCAGGATCTTGGCCATGTCGGCGCTGTCGGCGGTGGCTCGGACCTGGTTGTTGCGCGCGGTTTGGTAGCCGTCGTAAATCGTGAACGGCACCAGGCCCAGGTACTTGACCGTGTAGTTGTGGTCAAAGTTGCGGGTGAGCAGCTGCGGGCGGTTGAGCTCGCTGATTGCCATGGTGACCCCAAACAGCGCGATGGCCAGCAGCGACACCATCTGCGGCAGGTGGTACCGGACCGGCCGGCGGTCCAGCGTCAAGCCGAAGTGCGGCCACTTGAGCGGCGCGTGATGGATGTAGCGCCAGAGGTTGACCAGCGCAAAGCCGAGCGCCACTAACAGCGCCGCCAGTACGTCCAGCCAGTAAACCACGTCGCGCGGGGTCATCATGTTCAGCGAGCTGGTGCCCAGCCCCTGGGCGACCTTGGAGACGCCCAGTACGGTCTGCACGGTGAGAAAATCCGTGAACTCGCGGTAGTAGAGCACGTTGGCGAACAGCAGCAAGTTGAGCAGGAGGTAGATGATGATGGCAGTGGTATAGGCCCGCTTCGGCTTTTTCACGTACAGGGCGAGCCCCAGCAGGAGGGCAGAGATCCCCAGCGGGTTGATGACCAGCAGGAGCTGCTGCAGCACACCGGTGGCGCCGAGCGTAAAGTCGACGAAGTAGGCAAATTCGGTTTTCGCCCACAGAAGGGCCAGCAGGATCGCCAGAAAGCCGATCCTGGTCGTTTTAAGCCGAGTGAGCAGGTTCTTCACGGTGCGCCTCCTTACAAAAATAGTCGTTGTCATTGTACCTGTCTGAGCGAGGCGGGGCAAACCAGAACCCGGCCGGCGCCGCATTTATAAGAATGACTTAAACCCTCGGGCTGCTCTGAGAGCCGCTGGGGGTCATTGCTACAATTAATAGTAGAAAATAAATTGGAGGCTGCCATGATCTTTCTGGGCCCGTTATATCAATATGCAGAGGCCAAGCTGGCCGGGCACATCAACCACTGGCCCTTGGTGCAGCTGATCATCTACAGCCTCGACAAGACCTTGTTCTACCTGCTGATCGCCTTGGTGCTGCGCTGGGCGTACCTGCGCCTGCGCCACCAGCGGCCGCGCCTGCGCGGTGAGGTGCGGTGGGTGCTGTTCACCGGCTACCTGCTGATGCTGCTGATGCTCACCGTGTTTCGCAACCACTACCTGCCGTGGCAGTGGACGCTGCACCTGGACCGCCCGGTGAGTGACATTAACCTGACGCCGCTGGTCAACACCTTCAAGCTGCGGTTCGGCAGCCCGGTCGACCTGTGGTACCAGTCGCTGGGCAATGTGGTCTGGTTCCTGCCGTTTGGGTTCATGCTGCCAACGCAGTGCCGGCGCCGGATCGGGGCGGCGGGGGTGCTGTGGCGGGCGGCGCTGCTGTCGGTGGTCATCGAGTCGCTGCAGTTTCTCCTGTACACCGGGGTCGCCGACATCGACGACGTGCTGTTCAACGCCCTCGGCGGCCTCATCGGTTACTTTCTTTACCGGTTCCTGTTCGGTCGGCCCAAGCGCTGACCGGGCGGGGACCGTTTTTTTCTGAAAAGAGTGCTGAAATTTTCTAGTAACTGAAAGTAAGTCAGAAATAAGCCGCTTTTTGAAAAAAACTTTCCCGCGGCGCGTATACTAGCAGCGGGGCCGAAAGAAAAGCAGTGGTTTCACCGCTTTGTCCGGGTGCCAGCGACTGTTGCAACCGGCTTCAGAAACCGCTTGCCCGCGCGGCTGGTGCGGCCTGCAGGGTTGTTTGGAAAACGAACTCACGATAAACTATTTACTTGTGACTTTCACTTTTTAGT
Organism: Lacticaseibacillus jixianensis; assembly: GCF_003946485.1. Lineage (GTDB taxonomy): Bacteria > Bacillota > Bacilli > Lactobacillales > Lactobacillaceae > Lacticaseibacillus > Lacticaseibacillus jixianensis. The sequence continues at coordinate 11,892 of NZ_RHOJ01000033.1, forward strand.
CTGTATTCAACCGATAAGGAGACGACTCATGGGAATTATTATCGCGCTGATCCCCGCCATCGCTTGGGGATCCATCGGCTTAGTCAGCGGCAAGCTCGGGGGCAATGCTTACCAGCAGACGCTGGGGATGACGTTCGGGGCCTTAGTCTTTGGCATTGGCACCTACCTGATCGCTCAGCCCACCCTGGACGCGCGCGTCTGGTTGTTCGGCATTTTGTCCGGCTTGTTCTGGAGCCTCGGGCAAAGCCAGCAGTTCCAGGCGATGAAATACATCGGGGTCTCCTTGACCGTGCCGATGTCCACCGGCATGCAGCTAGTCGCCAACACCCTGGCCGGCGCGCTGCTGTTTGCCGAGTGGCAGACCACCAAGGCGGTCGTCCTCGGCCTGCTCGCGTTGTTCGCCCTGATCGCCGGCGCGATGCTGACGTCCCGCCGCGAAAAAACCAACGAGCCTGGCGTCACGAATTACGGCGCCGGCATCCGCACGCTGATCATCTCCACGGTCGGCTATGCCGGCTACACCATCGTCGTGAAGGCGGCCGTCCTTGGCGCCACCGCCGTTGTGTTGCCGCAAGCGGTCGGCATGGTGATCGGCGCGCTCTTGTTCTCCATCGGCCACCACGCGTTTGCCAAGGCGACCGCCAAGAACGTCGTTACCGGCCTGCTTTGGGGCACCGGGAACGTGTTCATGCTGATGGCCATGGCCCAAGTTGGCCTGGCCGTCGCGTACTCCCTGGCGCAGATGGGGATCGTGATCTCCACGTTTGGCTCGGTCTTCCTGCTGGGCGAACGCAAGACGCACAAGGAAATGACCTGGATCACCTGGGGGTCGCTTTTGATCATCGCCGGGGGCGTTATTTTAGGCCTCATGAAATAGGGGATCCGGTTCTGCAATGGGTTGTTACCTGCGCAGGACTTTTTACTTTTGGTAGCCGCTTTCTTGCTTTTTGCGTCGGCGTTGCTTAAAGTGGTCTATGTTAAAGACGAATAGGAGGAACATATCATAATGGCTCACATTTCATTTGATTCATCAAAGCTCTCTAAGTTTGTTCACGAAAATGAACTTGGCGAGATGCAGGCAATGGTGACCGCCGCAGACAAAGAACTGCGCGAAGGCACCGGTGCCGGTAACGACTTCCGCGGGTTCTTGGACCTGCCTGTCAACTACGACAAGGATGAATTTGCTCGCATCAAGGCCGCTGCCAAGAAGATCCAAGGCGACTCTGAAGTCTTCGTTGCCATTGGCATTGGCGGCTCCTACCTCGGTGCCCGCATGGCCGTGGATTTCCTGTCACACACGTTCCGCAACTACGAACCAGGCCGCAAGCTGCCAGAAGTTTACTTTGCCGGCAACTCCATCTCTGGTTCTTACCTTTCCGACCTGATCGACATGATCGGCGACCGCGACTTCTCGCTGAACGTCATCAGCAAGTCCGGGACCACCACCGAACCTTCCATCGCATTCCGCGTGCTGAAGGCCAAGCTGATCGCCAAGTACGGCAAGGACGGCGCCAAGGGCCGCATCTACGCCACCACCGACCGCGCCAAAGGGGCTTTGAAGTCCGAATCCGACGCCGAGGGCTACGAAGAATTCGTTGTGCCTGACGACTTGGGCGGCCGCTACTCCGTGCTGTCCGCTGTTGGTCTTTTGCCGATCGCCGTTGCCGGCGGGGACATCGACCAGCTGATGAAGGGGGCCGCTGATGGGCGTGAAGCCTATTCCGACGCTGATTTGAGCAAGAACGAAGCCTACCAGTACGCCGCTTTGCGCAACATTTTGTACCGCAAGGGCTACACCACCGAACTGCTTGAGAACTACGAACCAACGCTGCAGTACTTCAGCGAATGGTGGAAGCAGCTCATGGGCGAATCCGAAGGCAAGGACCAGAAGGGCATCTACCCATCAAGCGCCAACTTCACCACTGACCTGCACTCATTGGGCCAGTACATCCAAGAAGGCCGCCGCAACCTGATGGAAACCGTCGTTTGGGTCGACAAGCCGAACCACGACGTTGAGATCCCGGCAGAGCCAGGTTCCCTGGATGGCCTCGAATACCTTGAGGGCAAGAAGATGTCCTTCGTTAACCGCAAGGCCTACGAAGGCGTCGTTCTGGCCCACACCGATGGCGGCGTGCCAGTCATGACCGTCAACATCCCGCAGCAGGACGCCTACACGCTCGGCTACATGATCTACTTCTTTGAAGCCGCGGTTGCCATTTCCGGCTACCTGAACGGGATCAACCCATTCAACCAGCCAGGCGTTGAAGCTTACAAGAAGAACATGTTTGCCCTGCTTGGCCGCCCAGGCTTTGAGGACATGACCAAGGAACTGAACGGCCGCCTGTAATCCCAAGGCTTTCGGCGTTTCCTCGGTTAATCTAGAATATTAACATGGCGCCCGTAAAGTGGGCCGGCATGCCACGCGGTTTAGACCGGGTGGCTGGCGGCGCGCTTTGCGGGCGCTTTTTTTGATGTGCCAAGTCATCGTTTAGCTTGCGGCTGACTTTTTGTACCTGCAGGGGGACGATGGGATGTCATACGACCCAACAGTACGGATGTATGGACGGCTGACCCGGATGACAGGCTTGATGCTAATAGAATGCCAATGTAATGCGCTTAGAAATATAACGTGATAATATTGTTCTTGAGGTGATAATCATGGCGACGAAAGAGAAGTCCCCAACAACGCTGCGTCTAGATAAGCAGACCAAGGAAGAAGCCCGTCAAGTCTTTGCTGAGATGGGCATGGACTTTACTACTGGTATCAACATCTACATTAACCAAGTCGCGCGGGATCATAAGCTACCATTCACGCCTAGTGCTGTTGACCCACTAGATGCTGCAACTGAGCAAGCGCTAGCGGATATGGCCGCCGGGCGTATGACTGATTATAAAGATTTTGAGGCATATCAGCGTGCCATGGACAAACTGTCAACTACCACCAAATGAATTCGATAGTAGTCGACAGGATGAGAACAAATAACGCCCCGCAACTAATATAAGCTGCGGGGCGTTATTTTGGGTTAGCGCTTTGCTCTGCGGTACCCCGCCGCGCGGGCTTGCTGCTCGGTGGCGAAGTAGACGGCGTTGCTGGAACTCATTTTGTAGCCGGCCTGGCCTGGCACGTGGTAGATCTTGGACTTGCGGTTGCCGATGATTCGCCGGGTGGCGGCGGTGTTTGTCTTGCCACGGGCAGGCGCGGGTTTCGCCTTGGGTTTGGAGGTGCTGTGGGGTTTCGGCTTCGCGGCCGGTTTGGTCGCCGGCTTTGGCTTGGGGGCGGGCTTGGCCGGGATGGTTTCAGCCGCGCTCACGACGCTGGTCCCGTCGGCGTAGTTGATCTTGACGCCGGCCTCGACGTTAAAAATGTAAACGTTGAAGCTCACGCCGCGGGCGCCGACGCCCAGCGCCATCATGTGCACGCCGGCGGCCAGTCGGTTTTTACCCTGGTAAAGGGGCCGCACGGAGTAACGAACGTAGGCGCGCGGGTTCTTTTTCATGAAGTACGCGATGTCGTCCTCGTAGCGCAGCATCGCCGGCGAGTTCAACGAGCGGGTACCGGTGATGAGGTTCTTGGGATTGTTGTTCTGGCCGGTGAGCTGGTAGCCGATTAGGTGGCTGCGGTTGTACAGGTAGCCGCTTTTGAGCTTCTTGTTGTGCCAGCCGGTGGGATCCCAGGTGAGCTCCTGCCGCTTGGCGGTTGGCATCATGGCCTTGTTCATCAGGGCTTCGGCATCCACGGCCCGGTTGAGCGCGTCAAGGTTAGCGAAGCGCTGCCAGCTGCCGCGCTTGGTGCTGAGGTCGGCGGTGGTGAAGGTCGGCTTGCCACCGTTGACGTTGACGGTTTGCGCGCCGTGGTACTTCAGGTAGGCGAGGCTCTGTTCGGCCTTGGCCTGTTTCTGCGCGGCGGCTTTGGCTGCCGCGGCCCTCTTTGCTGCTGCTTGCTTGGCTAGCGCTGCTTTTCTTGCCGCGGCCTGTTTGGCTGCAGCTTGCTTGGCCAACGCGGCTTTTCTGGCTGCCGCCTGTTTGGCCGCCGCTTGCTTGGCCAACGCCGCTTTTCTTGCTGCTGCCTGTTTCGCTGCTGCTTGCTTGGCTAACTCGGCTTTTCTTGCTGCTGCCTTCTTTGCCGCCGCTTGCTTGGCTAACTCGGCTTTTCTTGCTGCTGCCTTCTTTGCCGCCGCTTGCTTGGCTAGCGCAGCTTTTCTTGCTGCTGCCTGCTTCGCCGCCGCTTGCTTGGCTAGCGCGGCCTTCTTTGCCGCGGCCTGCTTGGCTAGCGCGGCTTTTTTCGCTGCCGCCGCTTTAGTTGCTGCGGCCTTGCGCTGGCTTGCCGTCAGGACGCGTGGGGCGCGCGTTGCCGCCTGGACCTGGGCGACGGGGCTGGCGGCCGCGAGGTCAGTGCCGCCGGCCGTGCCGATCCCGAGGGCAAGGGCCAGGGTGGCTGCCGCCTTAGCGACTCGGCGCCAGGGGCGGTGGTGCAATTGGTGTGTTACCAAGAAGAATCTCCTCCAATATTCGAATGTCTCTATTATGCGGTTAGAATCGGATGCGGTCTAGTTATTTCGGTGATTGGTTGCGCTAGTCTGGGCGCGCACCACTTTGCGGCACTTGCCGCTTTCGGCCGTTCCGGCATCCAGCAAAAAAGGCTCCGCAACGAGAACGTTGCAGAGCCTGGCGTGATCAGCGTTGAGACTTGCGGTAGCCCGCGGCGATGGCTTGCTGCTCGGTGGCGAAGTACACAGCGTTGCTCGAATTCATGCGGTAGCCAGCCTGGCCGGGCAGGTGGTAAATCTTCGAGTTGCGGTTGCCGACGATCTTGCCGGTAGTGCCGGTGGTCATGTTGCCGCGGGCGACTGGCGCGTGGGCGGCACTGGCAGCCGGGGCGCGCGGCGTGCTGGCCCGGCCGGACGCGGGCTGAGCGGCGGCTGAGGTGGCGGCGGCGCTGACGACGCTGGTGCCGTCGGCGTAGTTGATCGTGACGCCGGCTTCAACGTTAAAAATGTAGATGTTGAAGCTCAGGCCGCTGGCGCCGATGCCCTGGGCCATCATGTGCACGCCCGAAGCCAGAAGGTTGTTGCCCCGGTAGACGGGTCGCACCGAATACCGGACGTAAGCTTTGGGATTGGTCTTCATGAAGTAGGCGATGTCGTCTTCAAACCGCAGCATCTCCGGCGAATTCAGGGAGCGCGTGCCGGTGATCAGGTTCTTCGGGTTATTGTTCTGGCCCGTAAGCTGGTAGCCGATCAGGTGGCTGCGGTTGTACAGGTAGCCGCTCTTGAGCTTTTTGTTGTGCCAGCCGGTCGGGTCCCAGGTGAGCGGCTCGCGCTCGGCCGTTGGCATCATGGCCTTGTTCATCAAGGCTTCGGCGTCCACGGCCCGGTTGAACGAGTCGAGGTCCGCGAAGCGCTGCCAGGTGCCGCGCTGGGTGCTGAGGTCGGCAGCGGTAAACGTGGGCCGCCCACCATTGATGTTGATGGTCTGGGTGCCTTGGTACTTCAGGCTGGCCAGGTTTTGCTCGGCCTGCGCCTGTTTGGCCGCGGCCTGCTTAGCAGCTGCCTTCTTTTCGGCGGCGGCCTTTTCAGCCGCTTTGGCGGCGGCTTCCTTGGCTTTGCGCGCCTTTGCTTCGGCCTTACGCGCCTTCGCTTCGGCTTTTTCGCGCTTGGCTACCGCCTTGCGCTTGCTTGCGGCCTTTGCCTGCTTGCTTTTCTGCGTCGTTTTGACCGGTGCCGGCGCGCTGCTGCAGGCGGTGAGGCTGGTCGTGCCTAGGCCAAAGACAATGGTTAGCGCGGCGGCGGTTTTGACCAGCCGGCGCCAGGTGCGGTGCTGCATGTGCTTATCCCCCAAAATGTTGTTCCTCCTCTATTCGTCTCTCCCTATTATGACCGACGCACGGGGGCGGGTCGAGGCATAATCGGTGATGAATTGATTAAATCGGCGAAGGCGGCTTTGACCGCACCAAGGCCCTGTGCTAGCGTTAACTTATCAATAATGAAAAGGTGATTTCATGCTCAATGTTGGCGTGATCGGACTCGGCGGCATCGCCCAAAAGGCGTACCTGCCGACTTACGCAACCATGCAAGACCAGGTGCAGTGGTACCTGGATACGCGCGATTTAAGCAAGCTGACGAAGCTTGCGAACCAGTACCGGCTGACGGCGGCGGGCACGGACCTGGCGGCGCTGGACAACCTCCACCTCGACGCGGTGATGATTCATGCGGCCACCTCGGCGCATTACGCGCTGGTCAAGCATTTTCTCGAACACGACGTCAACGTCTACGTGGACAAACCGCTGGCGACGACCAAGGAGGCCGTGCAGGAACTGTACCTGCTGGCCGCGCAGCACCGCAAGCTCCTGACGGTGGGCTTTAACCGCCGCTTTGCCCCGATGATCGCGGATTTGGCCCAGCTGCCGGATAAGAACGTGATCCAGGTCGTGAAAAACCGCGTGGCCAGTCCGCAGCCGGCCGGCGAGGCCATTTTTGACCTGCTGATCCACCCGCTGGACACCGCGCTCGCGCTGGCTGATTTCCCGGCCGCGCCCACGGCCCGCTACAGCATGCACGCCGATAAGGACGGCAACCTCGAGCAGGCGACCGTCAGCTTCGCGGCCCAGGGCATGCGCGTTGAGGCCGGCATCAACATGGTCGCCGGCGCGAACCTGGAGGAAGCGACCGTCAGCACGACCCACGGCGTCTACCGCGTGCAGGATCTCAGCCGCCTGGAGGCCTACACCGAAGCCGGCCTGACCACCACGCAGGCGCCGGACTGGGCACCGACGCTGGAGACGCGCGGGTTTGCGCCGCTGGTGCGGGCGTTCATTAACGCTGTGACCAACCAGACGGACAACCCGGTCGCGCCGGAAAGCAGCCGCATCACGCACCAGCTGCTGGCGGACATGGTCGCCCAGCTGCACTAACTTCAGCACTAGAAAAGCCGCCAGTAATGGCGGCTTTTCTAGTGCTTGCCGGATTCGGCAGCCTTGATCGTGAGGACGCCCACGGCCAGGGCCATGGCGCCTGAAACGAGGGTGAGACCGCCGGCCACGGTGGTCAGGATGCCGAGGGGCAAGAAGCGACGTTTTTTCATGGTGAGACCTCCTGATGCAAAAAGATGTGATTGACTGCCTTCAGTGTACACGCCTGGCGGGCAGATGGCGACTCCGATTAGACCGGCGCAGCGGCGCGGGTCTTATTTTATTTTAGAACGGGCGTTATCCGTGCAATTGGGTGAACCAACATGCTAGATTTAAGTTAAACCTAGTAAACCAGTTATAATAATGATAAGGAGGCACCAATATGGAAAAGCCAATTAGCGTCCCCAAAACGCAGGCCAAGGCGCGCCCCCAAAGCCGGGTCGGCGCGACCATCACCCTGAGCGTGGGCATCCTGCTTGCGCTCCTCTTCGCGGCTTCCACGGCCTACTCTGGGATGAAGGCCGGACTGACCGTGGCCGCCGGGATCCCTGGGGCGATCATCGGCTCGGCCGTCGTCAAGGCCTTCGCCCGCAAGCAGGGTTTTGCCGGCACCAACCAGATGCAGGGCATGGCCAGCGGGGGCGAAACCGTCGCCTCGGGGATGATCTTCGTCCTGCCGGCGATCCTGTTGATCGGCGCGCAGATCAGCTTTTTCGAAGCCGTGCTGGTCGGCACGCTGGGCGTGCTGTTCGGGATCGGAACGGCCTCGATCGTGGAGAATCACCTGATCGTCGGCAGCAAGGACAGCCTGCTGTACCCGGAAGCCATGGCGATCTCTGAAACCATTCGCGCCAGTGCGGAAGGTGGCAAGGGACTGAAAATGATGGCCTCGGGCTTCGGCATCGGCGGCCTGCTCACCATGGCCACCGGCTCGATGTTCGGCTGGATCAACAACCATTTCGTCATGTACGGGCCAAAAGACTTCAAGTGGAAGTTTGAACTGGAAGTGAACCCGCTGCTGGCCGGCATCGGCTTCATCGTCGGCATGCAGGTGGCCCTGCAGATGTTCGCGGGCTCGCTGCTGGCCAACTTCGCGATCGCACCGCTGATCGGCTACTTCACCGAAATGGCGCACGGCTCCAACGAGGTCTGGAACGCCGCGGGCACCGCGGTCAACACGCTGGGCTTTGACGGCATTGCCGGCAGCTACAACCGCTACCTCGGCGCCGGCATGATGCTGTGCGGTGGTCTGATCGGCGCGGTGAAGCTGATCCCGGTCATCGGCCGCTCCCTCAAGGTCGCGTTCGGCGGCAAGGAAAAGAAGTCCATGTTCGGCATCGCGCTGCTGGGCTTTGCCATCCTCGCCGTGTTCGTCCTCAGCAGCATTTTCTCCGGCAACATTCTGATCGGCCTGCTGGGCGGCGGGCTGGCGATGGCCCTGGCGTTCGTCTTCGTGGTCGTGGCGGCCAACCTCACTGGGACCATCGGCACCTCCAACCTGCCTGTTTCCGGGATGACCATCGCCTCCTTGGTGCTGCTCACGGTGCTGTTCGTGGCGATGGGCTGGACGTCTGACTTCGACCTGCGCTCGCTGCTGTTGCTGGCGACCTTCGCCGTGACGGCCATCAGCATCGGCGGCGGCTACTCCCAGACGCAAAAGGCGACGGAACTGGTCGGCGCCAAGCGGCCGAAGATGCAGCGCAACTTCCTGCTGGCCGCCGTGCTCGGCGTGATCGCCGTGGTCGGGGTGATCGTGGTCCTGGCCGGCCAGCTGGCTGACACCGGCGCCAACGCCGCGTTCGCGCTGCCGCAGGCGAACCTGATCGCCGCGCTGACCTCCGGGATCATCAAGGGCGAGCTGCCGTTCACCATCATTTTCATCGGGGTGGTGATGGGGCTAGTGATGCACTTCCTCAAGCTGCCGATCATGACGGTTGCGATCGGCTTCTACCTGCCAATGGCCACCGTGGCGATCATTCTGGTCGGCGCGCTGGTCCGGAAGGTCGTCGAGGGGAAGGGCAAGCCGGCAAACCAGGAACGCGTTCAAAACGGCGTGTCCCTTTCCTCTGGCCTGATCGCCGGCGGCTCGATCGTCGGCCTGACAGGGATCCTGCTGTCCATCAGCGGCCTGGTGACCCACGGCACGCCGACTGGGTTCCTCGCTAGCAACGGGGCGGCCATCGTGCTCCTGATCAGCTTGGTCGCCGCAATGTTCTTCGTCCTTCGTAAATCTTCTGTAAAGGCGAAAGCAAGAGAATAATGTGACTATTTTTAAGCCACCTTTGAGCTGATTAATGAAAACCCCTGTCACCGCAAGCGTGATAGGGGTTTCATTGATTGTGACAAATAGGTTAAAAATACCAGGCTGAATTTGCATCAATGTAAATATTGTGTATAATAAGCACCATACCAAATAAAAGAATTTGAATTTGAGTCTTCACGGAGCGTTCAGGCGGCCTGTTAGGCACCTGAGCGGCGATGTTAATCGGCCCGCGGGGAATCCGAATTTTGAATAAAAAGGAGGATGACGCAGATGGTCACAGTATTAGTAGGAGCAGCTGCACTATCGGTCAACGGATTGTGGGTTTACGCAATGTTTGACCGCGCAGGGCGGACCTGCCGTCACCAAAGCACCCCAAACATGATGGTCGCTAGAAAGAAATAGTACCCAGTTTGGCGTGGAAGGGCGTCGCTGCAATTGTTGCAGCGGCGTTTTTTTGTAAGGTGCAGAGACTTGGCGGGCTTAGCGGAATGATTAGCCCAGGTTGTGGCTTTACCTGCGCAGCAGGTGAAGCCGCGACCGTAGCTAATCACTTCCGCGTTGCCAAGTCGGCGCCCGATTAGGTAAGGTGCGCAGAGGTCGACGAACTTAGCGGGATGGCTAGCCTAGCTCAGCGCATTGAAGCCGTTCTTTGGCTTCGAGGCGCTGAGCGTAGCTAGACACTCCCGCGTTGTCGACCCGAAGCCCGTTTAGGTAAGGTGCACAGAGGTCGTGCACTTAGCGGGATGGGCAGCCGCTACGCGTGTCAGCCTATACGCCATAAATGGCTACAGGCTGAGCATATCCCAAGGCATTGCCGGCGCTTTTTGCCGGCGAGGCCTTGGCCGTAGCTGGATGCTCCCCCGTTGCGACCTCGGAGCCCGTTTAGGTAAGGTGCGCAGAGGTCGACGAACTTAGCCCGACAGCCAGCCTAGCTCCGGGCATTGCCAGCGCTCTTTGCTGGCGAGGCTTAAGGCGTAGTTGGGCGCTCGGGCGTTGTCGACCCGGCGCCCAGTTTAGGCCCACATTGCGACCTCGAAGCCCGTTTCGGTCAGGTGCAGAGACTTGGCGGGTTTGCGGAATGACTAGCCGCTTTCCTGTCACGGCTTGATATACGCATACCCCTCATGCTGCCGCTTGGCGAGCTCAAACACGCCGGCGGGCACCACGGTGAGGCCCGGCTGCAGATCTGCTTCCGCGACGTGGTGGCTCGCCATCGCGTTGTGGCAGACGACGACCGTTACGCCAGCCTTGACCAAGGGCGCAAGGTCGATCGCGCTGCCAGTTTTAGCGTCGACCACCGGGGCACCGTTGATCAGCAGCTCCACTTGGCCTTGGACCCCAGCCGCTTTGGCCGCGGCAAGGTAGTTGGGCACGTTGCTCAGGACGGTTGGCCATTTTGCTGACTCGTCAATGTGAAAAATTGTGTTCATGGCTAATTCGCTTCCTTATCAAAAGTATAACGCGCAGGGCTAGATTGCCGGAACTTTTCGGTCGGAAATGGTTGACAACCAGCCTGAATCCTGTAAACTAATATACGTGCTCAAATGACATTGCCCGTTAGTCAAGGGGTTAAGACGCCTGGTTCTCAGCCAGGAAACACGGGTTCGAATCCCGTACGGGTGATAACAACAAGAAATGAAAGCTCCGAAATGCCTTTCCAAAGGTATTTCGGAGCTTTTTTTGAAGAAAATAGACGGAAAGGAAGGCGATATTGTATCGGCCGTCAAAAGGGGTTACGCGTCCAGCGCCGGAATGCGCAGACCGCGCAGCAGATCCGGCACATCAACGTCGAACTCACTCTTAATTCCGCGCCGGCGGTCGGTCAGGAAGAAGAGAACGTCGTGATTCTTAGGCATTGCCCAGTGGCCGCCGCGCACATTGTCGATGCCAAAGCGGGCCATGAGCGCAAGGGTCTTCGCGTCTTCGTAATGCTCAGAGTCGCGGTAAGTCAGCTTCCCCAAGTGCTCAAGTGACGCGAGCCCAATCGGGTGGCCGATGTGCGTGACACTGGAGCCCTCGCCAGACAGATGTTCCTTCAAGCGGCGCTGGGGGTTGTTCGTGACGCCAACGTAAAACTGACCGTTGGCCATGAGCAGGACATAGCGCCAGTAATCGCCGATGTGATCCTCACTCAGCGCAAACTTACGATCCGTGTCGTTGTGATTACCGGCAACAGGGTTAACGCCCTCGTTGCCGTCTTCGACCTCAGCAATTTCACCGTACATGCCATGGACGCTGCCAACCGCGGCGGGAATCGGCTCAACCTGGTCAAGCAGATGACTTTCCCGGGCGCCTTGTTCGACGACCACCTTCAGCTCGTCTTCCATCTGCTGCATGAGGCCAAAATACTGGTACGCCAGTGGCAACTGAAGCGAGAGCGCACGTTTGTCATTGCGCCAGACTAGGTTTGGCCAAGGCAGATCGCTTTCATTTTTAATGGTGCCGGCAAGGGCTTCTTGCAGCTGGTCCTCGCAGGGCCGCATGACGGCGCGCGCACGATTGGCGGTTGCGTCGGCGTCGGCCATGGTTGCCACGAGTTCGCTAAAGGGTTGAGCATAGGCGCAATAGCAGCTGCCATTAGACAGGGCAAAGTAATAGTTCCGGTTGTGGCTGCGGCGCGGAAGCTTGATGTGAGGGTACTGGCCCGTCAGCCGATGCTTCAGTCTGGTGGAAAATTTGGTGCGGGGAGCGCCGGGCCGAATCCCCGGTGCTGCGCCGCGGCTGTCCAAATATTGCCGAACGCGCCTGGTGACGGGAAGATAAAGCATGCCGACAATGATGGCCGTCAAGCCGAGGGCAATCACCCAGCACCAAAAGACATCGATCGGCCCCATGCCAGAAGACACGCGGTACACCGTCGCCCACTGGATGATCTTGTAATCGAAGTAACACGGACAAAAGAGCACATACAAGAAGAGCAATGCCTTTAGTCGCCGAAACCTTCGCCGTTTGGTGTGTACGGTCACCGAGACCGGCTGGGCGTGTCCAAATTGTGTTGTCTCCTCGTCTGCCATCATTCTTCCTCCAATTGACTTGCCAGGCATATTCAAGCCTAATGCTATTAAAATGGCCCACTATTTCCCTAATTATATCATTAGGCCAACACACCGAAGCGGCCAAAATGCTGAGGCAATCGTTTTCCGTTGCGAGCCTGCGAGGGGACATTAAGATGGGCCTGCACGGTTCGGCGCGCTGATCAGGACAACTGCCAATTAAGCCACGCAGCGGCCTGCCTGAAAAGGTGGCACTCGCCCCGGGTCATTTTCGACCTTGGCCGAAGCGCAGTAAGCCGAAGGAAAAAGTTAGCCTACCCGAAAAAAGTTCTTGCAATTCCATTGAGAAGGGGTAATATTACAAATGAATTTGAGCGGGCGCTCAGTCAGTAAGGGCGCCGGACCGAATTTCTAAACCAATAGAAAAGAGGCAGAACACATGGCGACAGAACTTACTCGCGCTAACAAGTTGTTCAGCAGTACGGAAAATGAAACAAAGGACCAGGCCAGCCTAGGTGAAGTCAACGGATCGGTCGCGGTGCCCCACAACGCCGGCTTCTTCAAGACCCTCCGCGCGTACATGGGGCCGGGGGTCCTGATCGCGGTGGGGTACATGGATCCCGGCAACTGGATCACGTCGATCGCCGGGGGCGCCCAGTTCCGGTACACGCTATTATCAGTCGTTCTCATCTCGAGTCTGATCGCGATGCTGCTGCAGTCGATGGCGGCTAAGCTCGGTATCGTCACCGGCAAGGACCTGGCCCAGCTCACGCGGGAGCACACGAACAAACCGGTCGGCTTCATTTTGTGGGTGATCGCCGAACTTGCAATCATGGCAACGGACGTGGCTGAGATCATCGGCTCGGCGATCGCCATCAGGCTGCTCTTCAATATTCCGCTGATCGTCGGCATCGTGATCACCGCGGCAGACGTCCTCATTTTGCTGCTGCTGATGAAATTGGGCTTCCGCAAGATCGAGGCCATCGTCGCGACGCTGGTCGGCGTGATCTTTCTGGTTTTCGCTTACGAGGTCTTTCTCGCCCAGCCAAGCGTGACCGGCATTCTGGAGGGCTACCTGCCTGTTACCAGCATTCTGACCCACAAGTCGATGCTGTACCTGAGCCTCGGTATCGTGGGGGCGACGGTGATGCCGCACGACCTGTACCTGGGGTCGTCGATTTCCCAGACCCGCCAAGTGGATCGGCAGAACCGCGAAGACGTGGCCCAAGCGGTCCGCTTCTCCACGATCGATTCAAACATCCAGCTGTTCATTGCCTTCATTGTGAACTCCCTGCTTCTGATCCTCGGTGCCGCGTTATTCTACGGGACCGCAAGTTCAGTGGGTCGGTTCGTGGATCTCTTCAACGCGCTGGGCAACAAGCAGGTCGTCGGCGCGATCGCCAGCCCGATGCTGTCCATGCTGTTCGCGGTCGCCCTGCTGTCGTCGGGGCAGAGCTCGACCATCACCGGCACGCTGTCCGGTCAGGTCATCATGGAAGGCTTTATTCATCTGAAAATGCCGATGTGGGCGCAGCGCCTGCTGACGCGGCTGTTGTCGGTGACGCCGGTGCTGATCTTCGCCATTTACTACCACGGCAACGAGGCGCAGATCGAGGGCCTGCTGACCTTCTCGCAGGTCTTCCTGAGCGTGGCGCTCCCCTTTGCCATCGTGCCGCTGGTCAAATTCACCAGTGACCGCACGCTGATGGGGGAGTTCGCCAACCGCCTGTGGGTCCGCGTTGCGGCGTGGACGGCGACGATCGTGCTGATCGGCCTGAACGGCTGGCTGATCCTGCAGACGCTCGGTTTGTTCTAAACCAAAAGGCCCATTGCGGGTCTTTTGGCGTCTTAACAGGGAAAGTTAGTTATACTGAACTTGAAAGGGGGTGCCGAGATGACGACAGAAGCGGAATCACAGCGGGCCAAGCTGATCGCGGTGGCGCGCGAGAAGTTTGCGACCAAGGGCTTTGAGGCGACCACGACCCGCGAGATCAACGCCGCGGTCGGCATGGCGGAAGGGCTGCTTTACTATTATTTTCCCCATGGCAAAAAGCAGCTGCTGGACACGATCGTTCAAGCCGGGGTGGCAGAACGGCTCGCCCAGGTTGACATCAGCCTGGCCGGGGCCACTGACCTGGCAGCGATCGAGGCGGGGCTGATGCGCATCTTCGACCAGGTCTGGCACGTGTTTAACACGGAGTCGGGCTACCAGTCTTTCGTGATCACGATCCGCGAACGCAACCTGCTTTCGGCGCAGCAGTCGGGCTGGCTCGATCAGCTGCTGGAAAAAATCGCGGCGGCGCTGGCCAACGCGCTGGTGCGCGTCCAACCCCAGCTGCCGGCCCTGGCCGCCGCAGACTGCCAGACGTATAGCCGGGTGGTGCTCGCGGTGTTCCAAAAATCGCTGTACGACGAGCTGCTGATCCGCAACCACCGCCGCATCAGCAAGGCCAGCCGCGCCCAGGTGCAGACGGACTTGCACCTGCTGTTGAAGTTGGCCGCCGGCTAGCCAAGCAAAGAGGCCGAGACATAATTCTCGCCCAAAAGAAAAAGTCCTGAGAATCCGAATAATACGGAATCTCAGGGCTTCTTTTTGTGGGCACAGCGCCCATTCTCTGCTAACCTTAACTT
>NZ_RHOJ01000034.1 GCF_003946485.1 Lacticaseibacillus jixianensis
GCTAACCAATACTATAAGATAACAGGTCATCTCGACCCGGCCCGATCTGGGTGGCTAACTTGTTCTTGCAATTTACGTACAAGATTCTAAACAAAAATTTCAACAATTAAAGGCTGGCTTACTTTTCACCTGAATATTCGACATTAACTAATGAGCTTATAAGCTATACTCCTGCAAGCACTTTCTTCAGTTAACTAGTTTTGGCCCGTTCCTTTAACCAGCTATTGCCGCTATAATACACAATATTATTTACATATTTCCGATTTAATTTTTAAAAACGCTGGTATACCGGGGCTTCGACTCCCCTTGGAAATCCCATATAATGGGCCTAGATAAGTGATTGAGTCTTTACTTGGGTTGAGTAGCTTAGTCAGTTATCTAAATTAGACAACCTATATAGGGGGAGTTCATAATGATGAATCGTTCCGGAGCAAAAAAGACTTTTGTTGCCGCTGGCTTGGCCGCAGCAACGCTGTTCAGTGTTTCTGTATTGGGTGGTAACACAGTATCCGCTGCTACAGGTACCGATCCTCAAGTTCGGACACAAGTTGATGACGGCGTTTCTGTCACAAAAGGTGACTATGCTAACGCAACTTTTGGTCCAAATAAGTCTACACAGGCTTCTGAGGCAGCTAAGACCGCTGTCCGTGCCTCGAAGAATGGTACCAAAGAATCCGAATCCGCTGCTATGGCTTTGAAGCCTACGACACAGCAGAAGAAAGTTTCTGACGCTACAGCTTCCAAGGCTGGGCAGTTGAACTCAACTGATGTGAACTTCTCAACCAAAGCTTCCGCAGCTGCCGAGAAGGCTGCTAACTTGTCTCACCGCAGCCGCCCAAGTTCTGCAGACGTTAACTTCTCAACACAGGCTCCTCAGCTGAAGGCTGAGAAGGACGGCGCAAATGTGCTTTCACACCGCACTCGTCCTAACTCTGCTGACGTAAACTTCAGCACCCAGGCATCTGCTGCTGCCGAGAAGGCTGCAAACCTGTCCCACCGTACTCGTGTAAACTCACAGGATGTTAACTTCTCCACTCGCGAGTCCGAAGGCCGCAAGAACGCTGCTTCCGTTCTTTCACACCGCACTCGTTTGAACTCACAGGATGTTAACTTCGCACAGAAGGCTTCTGACGACGCAGCCAAGGCCGCAAAGACCAAGACCGCTGTTCCAGAACCTGTTTCTGTAACGAAGGATCAGCTGGATAAGGCTGGTTACGACAACAATGGTGTGGCAAAGGTTACACCTACTGCTGCTAAGTTCACTGCTACTGACACCAAGGCTTCCCTGCCAAAGACCGGCGATAACAACAACGTTGTCGCAGCTGGTGTTGGTGCCGTTGCTGTTCTGGGCGCACTGTTTGGCCTTGCCGGCAACCGTCGTCGCGCTTAATCAGCGTTAATTTTTCAAGCGTTTGGGACTAGTCTTCGCGGCTAGTGACCAAGACTTGATCAGAGCGGTTTGACTCTGTCGGGCCGTACAGAAACTCCTCGGGATTTAGGTCTCGGGGAGTTTTTGTGTCTCCGATTCTTGTTCAGGTGATTGGCCAAACTGAAGACAGGACTACTGATACCGGTTACAATATCATCAAAAGCACCTAAGGAGGAGGCAGATGAAAATGGGAAGGCTGATCCAGGTGGCGGTGGGGGCCGCGGCCGGTTTGCTGTTGTTGGGGGGCTGTGCTGGCCAGCAGCCGGATGCGGGTGCACCGGCGGCCAAGCAAAGGGCGAAGGTGGCCAAAAAGGCTGAGCAGTCGCACGCCAGTCAGACATCGCGTAAGGCGGCTGCGGCAAGCAAGCCGGCGCACGTCAAGCAGGCGTTATGGTCCCCGCAGCAGGCAGCACTGCTGGCGACGTTTATGAAAGCGTGGGGCACCTCAATGGCGCAGACATACCAGGCCTATGACGCGGCACATCCCGTGGACTTTATGGGGAGATGGTCCCGAATGATTTTGCCAAGATGGCACCGGCGATGGGCGAACAGAAGCTCAACTACTCGCTGTCCAAGGACGGCAAGACCAGCGCTGACTACGCGATCGTCGCGATTTATTCCGATGCTGCCACTTGCGGGTTTGGCGACCAGCACGTCTACCTGTTCACGCTGTATCACGGCAAACCGCGCGTGTTGTTCACGATGCAAAACCAGGGCAACGAGAAGAACTGGCTGTACTTCAGCCCGACGAAGAACAAGGCGCTGATCGATGGCTTTGCGGCAATCGTCGCTGGCCGCAAGCCTGCGCTGCCCAAAGCGCCAGTCGTTGGGCAGCACTCGTCGCGCGATGCGATCACTCAGGCGGAGGCGGCGAACCAGAGCCACCCGCTGGCCTGGGAGCCGATTAAGGATTACAAGATGGCCGAGGCGCTGCTGATCAAGAAATACGGCGACCGCGGCTGGAATACTGTCTACGGTTCGGCCGATCGCAGCGCCCCCATCTACTGGACCGTGACCACTGAGGACAACTCGCTGTCGAAGATTGTCTATGCGACTGGCGAGGTGGAAGACTATTTTTGATCGACGAGTCCTCATTTCGACTGGTTAGATCAGTTGCGATGATAGCAGGCGGTCGGCAACGGATCTATTTCCAAACTTCATCAATCTAAGTAACAAATTTTTATGGCTTCAAGGGGCAATCTCCATTTCCGCGTGATCTTCTGCAAAGGTTTTTGTTTCGGCAAGTAATTGGCAGCGCCGGATCAGAGTCCTTTGTGCTGGTGCAACGTGTTGGTTACTTCTCCTGGCGATGCTTTGGGGCGTACCTAAAACGTGCGGTTGGCGTCAGGAGAGCAGGGGAAAGGTGGATAAGCTCATGAAGAATTCTGTTAAAACAGTGACGTCATTAGCTGCCGCAACACTGACGGCAATTGGACTAGTGGGATTAGCGGGAAGCCGTACCGTTTTGGCGGCGGATGAGCCGCAGAAAGTTAATGCGGCCGCGGCGACGCTAGAAGCGGAATTGGCCGCAGCCAAGGCAGCCGAAATAGCCGCAACTGCTGCCAATCAGGCCGCGGCCGCTGCTGCTGAATCAGCGCAGGCGCAGCTGGGGGCCGCGAAGAATGTTGAGAGTCTGGCTAAGGCCGGACTGGATGCCGCTAAGGCCGATTTAGCCGCGATTCCTGAGGGTGAGTCGTCGACGATGGAAGCGGCGGCCGCAGCCAAGGCGCAGGAGATCTACACCGGAGCCTTGGCGAAGAGCACCGCCGCGCAGCAGGCCGCTGATCAGGGGGCGGCGACGCAAAAGGCGGCGCAAAGCGCACTTGCTGCCGCCCAGGCGAAGGTAGCGGCGCTGCAGCACCAGTTTGATCTGCTGCCGGGGGAATTACCTGATGCGAGTCCGCAAACGCGCACGCAGGTCCCGGCGGCCCCATCGGTTACCCAAGAGCAATATTACGATTACACGCAAAAAGGTGAGGAGCCAACCACGGATCCGCAGGTTCGCACCCAGGTCGCTGATGCGGTTTCGACGACGCCGGACCATTACTACAGCACGCTAGGCGAGCTGCCGAGCACGAGTCCGCAAGTACGCACCCAGGTTGGGGATGCGGTCTCAGTTAGCCAGGATGACTACTTCGACTTTACCCAGAAAGGCGAAGAGCCGGCCACCGATCCACAGGTACGGACGGAGGTGGGGGACGCCGTTTCGACGACCCCCGACGAATACTTCAACATAATCGATAATCGAAGCAGGAATCCTCCGATTTCAATCGGGGGAGGAATGCTAGTCACTTCAGAGTGGTAAAAGACACGGTGTATTGACGCCTAGAACATATGTTTGGTAAAATTTAGGTACCGATTGGAGGTGCCATTATGCCTAAACTCAGTACGTTATCCATGGCGGAACTCTCATATCATTTTGGGGTACGTGTTTGTGTCTACCCATCAACCGAACAAAAGCGCCTCATCAAGCGCAACAGTGATGCTAGCCGCTTCATCTACAACGAAATGGTGGCAATGAATCGCGAACTGTATACCTTAAGACAAGTGAAGTGTCCTATCAGTCTCGTTTTGCAGCGCATCACAACACTACAAGAACGTTTGAAACGTCCGTCCACAGGCATCAGTAACATTCATGGTTGGTTGAACCATCCTGATTTTGATGCTGATATGAAAGCCAATGCTATTAAGAATTACCGCACCGCTTGGAAACTGTTTAAACAGGTCCACCAATTCGGTGTCCCTCAGTTTCACAAGCGCAATGCCCGCCAGTCTTATCAAACCTCAAATCATTATCAGTCTAGCAAGGGCCAGCCGACAATGACTAATGGCTCGGTGCGGTTGTTAGACCGCCACCATCTCACTATCGGTAAGATTGGCCGTTTGCGATTTGCCGGCATGCCCAAGTGGCTGTTTACGCGTACGGACAATATTCGTATCGGCACCACAACCGTTTCCATGGATGCTACTGGGTCTTATTTTGTTTCATTTCAGTTAGCCTCGACGCAACCATTCGTTTCGCCAAGCCCAAAGACCGGTGCTCAGATTGGCATTGATCTGAACCTAGACAACTTCTTAACGGATTCGAACGGCAATACCATCGCCAATCCGCGCTATTATCGACAAATGATTGGTAAACTCGCTAAAGCTCAGCGTAAACTTTCACGGCGCGCACGACGAGCTAAGCAGGAACGTCGTCAGTTAAACCAAGCCAAAAATTATCAAAAGCAGCGCTTGGCGGTTGCCCAGATTCACCAGCGCGTGGCTAATCAGCGTAAAAGCTTCTTACACCAGCTCAGCACGACACTGGTCAAGAACCACGACTTGGTCGTCACTGAAGAACTGCGCAGTAAGAACCTGTTAAAGAATCACGCGTTGGCCATGAGTATTAGTGATGTTGGCTGGCGGCAATTTTTGACGATGTTGGCTTATAAAGCAGCGCTGCACAACAAGCAGTTCGTTACCGTTGACCCCAAAAACACCACGCAAACTTGTCATGTCTGTGGATTTGTGATGGGGACGGCTAACACGCACAAACTAACACTAGTTCAGCGTGAATGGGACTGCCCACAATGCGGTCAGCACCACATTCGTGACTGGAATGCCGCGCAGAACATTTTGGCTAAAGGCCTCGCTGCAATCGGATAATCGTTCGCCAAGTCCCTATGGCCCTTCGGTGTCCATGGGACTAAGGCGAAGTGCGCCAAGTCCCTATGGCCCTTCGGTGTCCATGGGACTAAGGCGAAGTACGCCAAGTCCCTATGGCAACCTGGGGACGTTAAAGCTGCAGGAATTAGTTTGCCAACACTGACCGCTTGGTTAGCGCGCAGACTGTATCTGTGGAAATTACGGCAAGGAAGTGACTCAGCTTCTATCCCCGCAAGCCCTTGAATTGATTCAGGGGTGGTTGACTACGTTAGGCGAGCTGCTGAGCACTAACCCGCAGGTGCGCACCCAGACGGGCGACGCGGTATCGATCACCGTCGCTGACTTGGCGAAGGCGGGCTATGACGCTGACGGGTACGCGAAGAAGACCCCGGCGCCAGCGCCGCTTCCGCAAGCCCCTGGCAAGGGAACGCAGACGCCAGGCAAGACGGCCACGCCAACCCCGGTTGCCAACCAGACGAAGGCGGCCGCGCTACCAAAGACTGGGGACACGGATAATCTCTTCGCCTCTGGGATGGGGGTACTTGCCGTCTTAGGCGCCCTGTTTGGACTGGCCAGCGATCGCCGGCAGCGGGCTTGAGCGCGGTAATTGCTCTGACAAAAAGTTTGACATGAGGTAGAAGAAGGAGTACGGCAGGCGTCGCACTCCTTTTCTTTGCGGCGGTGAAGTTGATCCCGCGGTTGGCAGGAGAACACTATTACAAGCTGTTCTTAAGGGATGGAGAGAGAACTGGCAGTGGCGCCTACCAGGAATACTCATTGGTGCATTGTGGGTCAGGCCGGTGACGTCACTCCCCCCCGCCGCGGGGTTATCGTAAAAGCTAAAGCACAAAAAAACAGACTTTCCTGAAACTTCCAGGAAAGCCCGCCTGCCTTGCCCTCAGTACTGATCAAGTGCACGCAAAGGGCACCATCCCTTGCGAAATGGTGTCCCGCCCCCGGGTCTCCCCGGGGTTTTTGTCGTCCCGGTTTCCCGGGACCTACTACCGCCTTGTCGTCGCCGCCAAGGGTCGCTGTATTCAGTTAGGAATGGTAGTAGCATCCTTTCGCACGCCCTGGAAGGGCCCCATGCTTTCAACATGGTCTTCATCGCCAAACTGATCAGATGGCTCAATGCGCCTGGTCAATCCCACAGTGCGGATCGGATCGCCAGGAGGTTTCCGGGTCTTTCTGGCGAGGCTGTTCCTGCCTCACCCTCCCATCATCCGCGAACAGAATAACGCCATTCGCAATTACTGCCAACCACTTGGACTGCGGTTTACGCAGTTTTCATGCTTCGCGCGTCACAAAGATAACCGTCTCAATCCAAAGAAAAACGCGAACCAGCGAACTGATTGCGATGGACCACGGCAACCTCATGTTTAATTTCACACAAGCTAAATAATATATTTTTAGAGAGTTCGGCGTTATGCTGGCCAAAATAGTTTAGGGGGTGGTGACTTTAGCCAATTGGTGTGTGAGACCGGCATTGGCTTGTACTTGTATGTAAGCATCAGCAAGCCGTGCGAAAATGAAACGGATGGTGATTAACATGTTATCGGGCTATTCAATGCAAGTGGAAGGCTGGGTCATGGATGCCTATACGAGTTTTATCATCAGTAAGTCAGGGGAGGTGACGCGCATGCCGATTTTGGTCATCTATGCTGACCGCTTCTGGAACGCGCGGGGGCAGCGCCTCGCCCTGCCGAGTCGCCCCGTACCGCTTGAATTTAATGAGGAGTTGGCCAAACAGCCAGACGTGTGGACGCTGGGTGAGCGGATGCGCGTAGGCGGAAGGGTGGCCGGCGTTGACACGGCGGCCGCTTCCCAGCAAAAATTGATTCAGGAAACGCGAAAACAGATTGCCGCTGCGGATCGGAGCAAACTAAAGGCATTTAACAATGGCCTTTATACCCTTGAGCAGAAGCTGGAGCGGCTGGCCGGATTACGTCAGACCTATTTAAACGGCGAAATTTCTTTGGACACGCTGCAGAATCAGGAAAACCGGCTCCTTTATCGACACGGGCACCCGTATTTAGAGCAGCTGGCCGTGATGCACGACAAGCAGCTGGCGATGCGCCGGGCGGCCTTGCCCGCTCTCCTGGCCAAGAGCCACGTGACGTATCTCATTGCGGCACCGAAGCTGCTTAGTCATGACGTGCAGGGCCGCCAGCGCTTCGAAAAGGGCGGGCAGGAGCAGACCGCTGGCGGCCAGCGCGTGAGCACGATGTTTACCGTGACATCACTGACGCCCGCCACAGAAAAGAAGCTGACGCGCACCGCCGCTGGCCGTGAGCAGCTGCTGTTGCCGCTGCGCCGGTTTCGCCAGCTGTGGCTGCACAACGGTCGCCCGCTGGACATGCTGCCGCCGCCGTCCAAATACGATCCCGAGATGGCCAAGCTGCAGGCGGCGTGGCTTGCCTTTGAGGCCGCGCGCGCCGAAGGTCCGGCGAAGCCCTAATTTTGGGCAAAAAAAAAGCGCCACGCGGACGCAATTTTAAACGGGTTAGACCCGGGTCACTTTGCCTGACTTGAGGGCACGAGCAGAAACCCAAACGCGCTTCGGCTTGCCATCGATCAAGATCCGGACCTTCTGAAGATTGGCCTTCCATGAACGACGGCTGGAGTTCAAAGCGTGGGAACGCTTGTTACCAAAAGTCGTGTGACGGCCAGTAATTACGTCTTTTGCCATATCGAGGGACCTCCTTTGCAATCGCAATGCGATTTTTTTCACTCAACTAATTTATCATACGGCACCGCCGATTACAAGGCCTAGCAAGGAAAATTACTTGACAGCTGGCCGCTTCCTTTTAAATCGGGGGTCGCTATGCTAAACTATTTGGGAAATACCTAGTTATAGGAGGTTATCGCATGGCGGTAAAAATCAAGACCAAGTATGGCACCATCGATATTTCGAATAATGTCATCGCAACGGTCGTCGGCGGGGCTGCCACAGATATTTACGGCATCGTTGGCATGGCTTCACGCAACCAGATCCGCGATAATTTGAATGACATCCTGAACCGCGAGAACTACGCGCGCGGCGTGGTGGTCCGCCAGGCGGACAACGGCGTCACGATCGAAGTGAACATTATTGTCGGCTACGGCACCAAGATTTCTGAGGTCTGCCGCAACGTCCAGGAGAAGGTCAAGTATAACTTGGAGACCATGCTCGGCGTCACAACCAACGAAGTGACCGTGATCGTGCAGGGTGTTCGCGTACTGGCCAACGACTAGCGGCCGAGCGAGGAGGACTTAACGAGTGGAAGTTACAGAAATCACGGCAGCGAAGTTCCAGGACATGATCCGGGTCGCTGCACATCGCATTAAACAAAACGCTGAGTTCGTCAATTCATTGAACGTGTTTCCCGTTCCTGACGGCGATACCGGCACCAACATGACGTTGACCTTCCAGAGCGGCGCTAAGGCCGTTCTGGAAAGCGACAGCACCAGTGTGGGGGAACTTGCCCAGCATCTGGGTAAGGGCCTTCTGATGGGCGCTCGCGGCAACTCTGGGGTCATTTCGTCTCAGCTGTTCCGCGGCTTTGCCAAGAACGTCGAGAAAAAGCCGAGCCTGTCCGCGCAGGATCTGGCGGACGCGTTCGCCGCTGGGGTCGAGACGGCCTACAAGGCGGTCATGAAGCCCGTCGAAGGGACCATCCTGACGGTGGCCCGCGAGGCGGCCAAGGCTGGCCTTAAAGCGGCCGCGTCTTCTGACGACGTGCTGGACGTCATGACCGCCGTGACCAAGGCGGCCAAGCGCGCGCTGGCCAAGACGCCGGACCTGCTGCCGGTACTCAAGGAAGTCGGCGTGGTCGACTCCGGCGGCCAGGGCCTAGTCTTCCTTTACGAAGGTTTTGGTGAAGGCTTGTCCGGTGAGGCGGCCGACGACGCGTACGTGCCGGACGAAGAAGAAATGGACGAGATGGTCAACGCCACGCACCACCAAGGCGCGCAGGCGCAGCTCAATCCAGACGACATCGTCTACGGCTACTGCACGGAAATGATGGTCGAACTCGGCAAGGGCGAGCACCCGAAAGCCTTTGACTACGAGGCCTTCCGCAACTACCTGAACACGCTGGGCGACTCGACGTTGGTCGTGGCCGATGATGAAGTCGTCAAGGTCCACGTTCACACCGAGCACCCCGGCACGGTTTTCCGTTACGGGCAGCAGTACGGCGAACTCGCGAAGATCAAGGTCGACAACATGCGCCTTCAGCACGAGTCGATCATTGAGCGCGAAGAGGCCATCGCGGAAGAAGCCAAGCCGCAGCCGCTGGCGGAGACGGGCGTCGTGGCCATCGCGGCCGGTGCCGGGCTGGGCGAGTTGTTCAAGAGCCTGGGCGTGACGACCGTGCTGAACGGTGGTCAGACCATGAATCCAAGCACTAACGACATTTTGGATGCGATCACCAAGGCCCACGCCAAGAACGTGCTGGTCTTGCCAAACAACTCGAACATCTTCATGGCGGCCGACGAGGCGGCCAAGGCGGCCGAAGTCAACGTGGCGATCGTCAAGTCCAAGACCATCAACCAGGGGATGACCGCGATGCTCGGGTTCAACCCGGATGCGCCGCTGGCCGACAACCAGGAGCAGATGACCGAGGAGCTGGCGAATGTCGTTTCTGGCTCAGTCACCCAGGCGATCCGCGACACCGTCATCGACGGGCTCGAGATCAAGAAGGACGACTGGATGGGCATCATCGACAACAAGATCAAGGTCTCCGAAAAGGACCGGCAGCAGGCGACGATCGACATGATTGAGGCCATGCTGGACGAGGAATCAGAGATCATTACCTTGATCGTTGGCGAGGACGGCAGCCGCGAAGAGGCAGACGCCATCGAAGCGGCGGTTACCGAAGCGCATGAGGACGTCGAAGTCGAGATCCACGACGGCGACCAGCCGGTCTATCCATATTTGGTTTCAGTTGAGTAAGCAGCGCAGACCGGAGACCGCATCCGGTCTGTTTTTGCAAGGTGCAAAATCCAAGGTGCGAAGGGGCGACGCACTTAGCCCGACGATTAGCCTAGCTCAGGGCATTGTCGCCGAACTTTGGCGGCGAGGCCCTGAGCGTAGCTAAGCGCTCGGGCGTTGTCGACCCGCAGCCCGATTACGACAAGGTGCAGAGGGTTCGCGCACTTAGCGGGACAGCTAACCTAGCACAAGGCATTGCCGGTGTACTTTGCCGGCGAGGCCTTGGGCGTAGTTAGATGCTCCCGCGTTGCGAACCCGCAGCCCGATTAAGACAAGGTGCGAAGGGTTCGCGCACTTAGCGGGATGGGCAGCCTAGCCAAAGGCATTGCCGCTGGGTTTTGGCGGCGAGGCCTTTGGCGTAGCAGCCCACTCCCGCGTTGCGAACCCGCAGCCCGATTACACGAAGGTGCGAAGGGCTGGCGGTTTTAGCCCGACAGGTAGCCTAGCCTGCCGCATTGCCGCCGTACTTTGGCGGCGATGTGGCGGGCGTAGCTAGCTGCTCGGGCGTTGCCAGCCCGTAGCCCGATTAGGCAACGCGGCTTCTAATGCACAATAAACTTGCAATTTTGCAGCCTGCTTACGCCACACACCCACTTTTACAACCTCACGAAAGGAGGGAAAACCCCATATGCCATTATCCGATCCCGTCACGGTCCTGCCCGGCGTCGGCCCCAAGCGTCAAGAAGCGTTGGCCAGCTTGGGCATTGAAACCGTGGGCGATGTGCTGTTTTATTTTCCCTTCCGCTACGATGATCTGCAGGTCAAGGACCTGGCCGAGGCGGCCGACCAAGAGAAGCTCACCATCAAAGGGGTCGTGGTGGCGCCGGCCGTGGTCTCGCGGTTTGGGGCCCACAAGAATCGCGTCAACGTCCGCCTGCAGGTCGACCGCAGCGTGGTGTTGGTCACGTTCTTCAACCAGCCGTGGCTGAAAGATAAGTTCGAGCAGGGTGAAGAGGCGGCCATCTACGGCAAGTGGGACGCCAAGCGGCACACAATGACCGGCATGAAGGTGCTGGCCACCCAGAGCCAGGATGCCCCGTCTTTGTCGGGGATCTATCCCGTCAACAAGAACATTCGCCAAAGCACGCTGGTGCAGCTGGTCAAGGATGCCTGGGCCCGCGACGGCGCCGCGATCCCGGACGTGGTGCCGGCCGCGGTGCGGGAGCAGTTCAAGCTCATGTCCGACCGGGAGATCGTCCACGGCATGCATTTTCCCGACACCCAGCTGGAGGCCAAGGCGGCCCGGCGCAGTGCCATTTTTCGTGAGTTCTTCCTGTTTGAGACCCAGATCCAGGCGCTGCGCGAGGACAACCAAGGCGAGGCGAACGGGCTGGCCATTCCTTTCGACAACCAGGCGCTGCGGGGCCTGATCGCCACGCTGCCGTTTGAGCTGACCGGGGCGCAGAAGCGGGTGGTCAACGAGATCTGCGCGGACATGCGCTCACCGCACCACATGAACCGCCTGCTGCAAGGCGACGTCGGCTCCGGGAAAACGATCGTGGCGGCGATCGTGATGTACGCGGCCGTCACGGCGCGCTACCAGGCCGCGCTGATGGTGCCGACCGAAGTGCTGGCCGAGCAGCACTACGCCAAGCTGACGAAGCTCTTCGCCGCTTTGCCCGTGAAAATCTCGCTGCTGACGGGCGCGACGACCACTGCGGCGCGGCGCAACATTAAGGCTGACCTTGCCAACGGCGCAACCGACATCGTGATCGGCACGCACGCGCTGATCCAAAGGGACGTGGACTTCGCCAATCTGGGGCTGGTCATCATCGACGAGCAGCACCGCTTCGGCGTTAATCAGCGCAAGATCCTGCAGGAGAAGGGCTTAAAGCCTGACCTGCTGGCGATGACGGCGACCCCGATCCCGCGGACGCTGGCCATCACGGCGTACGGCGAGATGGACGTCTCGACGATCGACGAGCTGCCGGCGGGCCGCCAGCCGATCACGACCTCTTGGGTGCGCAAGAACCAGCTGCGCGAGGCGCTTGCGACCATGCGCACCGAGCTGGCCGCGGGCCATCAGGTCTTCACCATCACGCCGCTGATCGCCGAGTCCGAGAAGATCGACCTGCAAAACGCCGAGCAGCTCTACGAGGACCTCAACCGCGCGTTCGGCGCCCAGTACCAGGTGGCGCTTTTGCACGGCCAAATGAAAAACGACGAAAAAGATGACATTATGCGCCGCTTCAGTCAAAATGAGGTGCAGGTGCTGGTTTCGACCACCGTGGTCGAGGTCGGCGTCGACGTGCCGAACGCGACGGTAATGCTGATCTTTGACGCGGACCGCTTCGGGCTGGCGCAGCTGCACCAGCTGCGCGGCCGGGTCGGCCGGGGCCAGTCGGCGGCCTACTGCATTTTGGTTGCCGATCCGAAAAACGACGCGGGCGTTGAGCGCATGAAGGTCATGACGGAAACGACGGACGGGTTCAAGATCGCCGAAAAGGATCTGGAACTCCGCGGCTCAGGCGACATTTTCGGTGAGGCCCAAAGCGGGCTGCCGGAATTCAAGATCGCCGACCCGGTCGCTGACTACGCCACGCTGAACGCGGCGCAGCAAACCGCAGTCGGCCTGTTCAAGGCGGACCCGGCGCTGAGTGCCCCGGCGTTCGCCCCGCTGCGCGCGTACCTGGCCCGCCGCCAGCAGGCCATCGGCAGTCTGGATTAACAAAGCAAATAGAGGAGACGGTTCGAAATGAAAATTGCGATCGATGCTATGGGCGGTGATCACGCCCCGGAAGTTGTGATCGAAGGGGTGGCCCGGGCACGCGACGAGCTCACGGACGTGGAGTTCCTGCTGTACGGCGACGAAACTAAGATCCGCCCGCTGCTGAAGGACGACACACGGATGACCATCATTCACACCACCGAGAAGGTCAACTCCGACGACGAGCCGGTGCGGGCCATCCGCAGCAAGAAGCAGGCTTCCATGGTGCTGGCCGCCCAGGCGGTCAAGAGCGGTGAGGCCGACGCCATGATCTCCCTGGGCTCGACCGGGGCGCTGCTGGCAGCCGGGCTGTTCATCGTGGGCCGCATCAAGGGCATCGATCGGCCCGGCCTCATGCCGACGCTGCCGACGACGGACGGGGCCGGTTTCAACATGCTCGACGTCGGTGCCAACGCGGAGAACCGCGCCTCACAGCTGGTCCAGTACGCGATCATGGGCGACTTTTACGCGCGCGACCTGCGGGGGCTCAAGAACCCCACCATCGGCCTGCTCAACAACGGGACTGAGGCGAACAAGGGCGACGACCTGCACCAGGAGACCTACAAGCTGCTCAGCGAGCTGCCCGGGATCAACTTTATCGGCAACGTTGAATCCGATTCGATCCTCAATCACGCGGCCGACGTCGTGGTCACCGATGGCTTCACCGGCAATGCGGTGCTCAAGACGATCGAAGGCTCGGCCCGCACGATCCTCGGCTTGGTCAAGCACGCCATCATGGATAACGGCGCGTCCGCCAAGCTGGGCGGGCTCCTGCTGAAAAAGGGACTCAAACAAGTGGCGACGACGTTTGACGTCTCCAGCTACGGCGGCGCCGTGCTGCTCGGCCTGAAGGCGCCGGTCGTCAAGGCGCACGGCGGGGCGGATGCGGAGGCGGTTTATTACACCGTCAAGCAGGTCCAGCAGATGGTCAAGACCGGGACCGTGCAGAAAGTGGTCGATTATTTCCAGGCGCACCCTGCGGCTAAGGCGTGACAAAGCGCGTTAAATCAGGTATGCTAAATCCCGTTAAAACCAAGGAGGCGCGGTATGTCAGAGCAAGAGGTATTCGATAAAATCGCCGGGTTGATCGTGGATCATTTCCAGGTACCGGCGGCGAAGGTCACCAACGACTTGAACTTCAAGTCCGACCTGGACGCGGATTCGATCGATTCTGTCGAGTTCGTGCTTGAACTGGAGGACGCGTTCGGCGCCGAGATCCCCGACGAGGATGCGGAGAAGATCCAAACCGTCGGCGATGCGGTCCAGTACGTGCTCGCCCACCAAAGCAAGTAACCGGACAAAATTAACGCGGCGACCGACGATCAATCGGTGGCCGCTTTTTTTATATAAGATGCGCAGAGTTCGCGCACTTAGCCCGACAGCTAGCCTAGCTCCAGGCATTGCCGCTGGTCTTTAGCGGCGAGGCCTGGAGCGTAGCTAGATGCTCGGGCGTTGCGAACTCGGAGCTCAGTTGCAGCAAGATGCGCAGAGTTCGCGCACTTAGCCCGACAGCCAGCCGCTACGCATGTCAGCCTGTACGCCGCAAGCGGCTACAGGCTGATCATAGCTCCAGGCATTGCCGGCGTTTTTTGCCGGCGAGGACTTGACCGTAGCTGGGTGCTCCCCCGTTGCGAACTCGGAGCTCAGTTGCAGCAAGATGCGCAGCGTTCCCGGTCTTAGCCCGACAGCCAGCCGCAAGCCTGTCTCATCGCGGTTTCATTTTCCTCGCGGTATTTGGTTGACACACCGGCCCGTTCGGGGGTAGAATTTTCACAACATTAAAAAGCGATTAAAAGATGAGTAACCGTCCAGTCTTTAACAGAAAGCCGCAGGGGATGAGAAGTGGCACTGGCGACGCGGTGAAGATGGTCTTTGCTGCCGCGGCCGGCTGAGCGCAAGTTAAGCTGGTCTGGGTGCGCCCATTACAGCGCCGAGTCTCGCCGTTCGGCCGGACTGATCGAGGCGCCTGGTGTGAACCCGGCGCGAATACAAGGTGGTAACGCAGCCATGCTGCCCTTGCACTCTCTAGGAGTGTGGGGGCGGTTTTTTTTTCGCAAAAAGGAGTAGGAAAAAATGACGACAACGATTATTGGCTACCCCCGCATTGGGGCGCACCGGGAACTGAAATTTGCGACGCAGCACTACTTTAAACAGCGGCTTTCTGCGGCTGAGCTGCAAGCGACGGCTCAGCAGCTGCGGCTGGCCAACTGGCAGACGATCAAGCGGGCGGGGATCGATCAGGTGCCGACCGGGGACTTTTCCTTTTTCGACACGACGCTGGACACCGCGTTTCTGCTGAACATTGTGCCCAAGCGGTACCAGGCGCTGAACCTGCCTTTGCTGGATGAATACTTTGCGCTGGCCCGCGGCTACCAAGGGCCGGCCGGGGACGTCAAGGCATTGTCCATGAAGAAGTGGTTCAACACCAATTACCACTACCTGGTGCCCGAGTTTGACCAAGACACGCAGATCAAGGTCCGCGACTGGCAGCTGTTCGCCCAGTTCCAGGAGGCCAAAGCCGCCGGCATTAACGCGCGGCCCTCGCTGGTCGGGCCATACACCTTGCTGCGCCTGAGCCGCTTTCTCGCCGGCAGGCAGGCCGCGGACTTCGCAGACGCGCTGGCCGCGGCCTACACCGAGATCATCGCGCGCCTGCGTGCGGCGGGGGCGCAGTGGATCCAGCTGGACGAGCCGGCACTGGTCTTTGATCAAAGCGTGGCGGATCAGGCGCTGTTTAAGCAGCTGTACACGCCCATTCTCGCGCAGAAGGGCCAAGCCAAAATCCTGCTGCAGACCTATTTTGGCGACGTGACGGATTCTTACCAGAACCTGACGACGCTGCCGTTTGACGGGCTGGGTCTGGACTTTATCGAAGGCCAGGCCAACTTGGCGCTGCTGACGCGCCAGGGTTTCCCCAAGGATCGAGTGCTCTTTGCCGGGGTGGTGAACGGCAAGAACATCTGGCGCACCAACTACGACAAGACGCTGGCCCTGCTGGCGCAGCTGGACGAAGTGGCCGCGGACGTGGTGCTATCGACCTCGACGTCGCTGCTGCACGTGCCATACACGACCAAAAACGAGCCGCAGATTGACCCCGCCGAACTGCGGTACTTGGCGTTCGCCGAGGAGAAGCTGACCGAACTGCGCGAACTGGATGCCGCGCGCCACGCCAAGCGCGAGACGCCGGCGCTGCTTGCTAACCGCCACCTGTTTGCGACCCCGCGGTACGTCGAAGATCCCGCCATCAACGCCAAAATTGCCGCGCTGAAGCCGGCAGACTACCAGCGGCTGCCGGCCCGCAAGACGCGCCTCGCGATTCAGGCGAAGGAGTTTCACCTGCCGCTGCTGCCGACGACGACGATCGGGTCGTTCCCGCAGACGGCGGCCGTGCGCAAAAACCGGGCCGAGTTCCGCAAAGGCAAGATCACGGCAGAAGCATACACTGCCTTCAACCACAAGGAGATGCGGCGCTGGCTGAAGATCCAGGAAGACCTTGGGCTGGACGTCCTGGTCCACGGCGAATTCGAGCGCAACGACATGGTCGAATACTTTGGCGAGCAGCTGAAGGGCTTTCGCTTCACGGCCAACGGTTGGGTCCAGTCCTATGGCACGCGCGGGGTCAAGCCGCCCATCATCTGGGGCGACGTGGTCCGCACGCACCCGATCACGGTGGCCGAAGCGGTCTACGCCCAGCGGCAGACGACTAAACCGGTCAAGGGGATGCTGACGGGGCCGGTGACGATCCTCAACTGGTCGTTCCCGCGCGAGGACGTCTCGCCGCAGCTTTCCACGGAGCAGATCGCGCTGGCGCTGCAAGGCGAGGTGCTGGACCTGGAGCAGCACGGAATCAAGATCATTCAGATCGACGAACCGGCGTTGCGCGAGAACCTGCCGCTGCGCAAAAAGGACTGGCACCGCAAGTACCTGGACTGGGCGGTGCCGGCGTTTCGGCTGGTCGGCGCCAAAGTGCAGCCGACCACGCAGATCCACACCCACATGTGCTACTCGGAGTTTGGCGACATTATTGAGGCCATCGACGCGCTGGACGCGGATGTGATCAGCTTTGAGGCCGCACGGGCGGACATGACGCTGCTCGACGTCCTGCATGACGTTCACTTTGAGACGCACGTTGGCCCCGGGGTTTACGACATCCACTCGCCGCGGGTGCCGGCCAAGGCGGAAATCGTCAAGATCATTCACGAGATCCTGCGCCGGATCCCCAAGGAGAACGTCTGGATCAATCCGGATTGCGGGCTTAAGACCCGCGAGGAGCCGGAGACGGTCGCCAGCCTGCGCAACATGGTGCAGGCGACCAAGCAGGTGCGAGAGGAGCTCAGCGGCAATGAAAGTTAACCGACTCTTTAATGATCACCAGGTGCTTTCCTTTGAGCTTTTCCCCCCGCGCCAGCGCACCTCTGACGAGGACTACCGCCGCATCGACGAGACCATCAGTGCCGTCTCGGCGCTGGCCCCTGATTTTGTGTCGGTGACGCTGCACACCGGCGTCCAGGATCAGCGCCGCCTGACGCTGGCCTTGGCCGACCGGATCCAGCACCAGTATGGCCTGCCAGCGGTCGCCCATCTGCCGGCGGCGCAGCTCACGACGGCCGAGGTCGACGACTTACTTGACGCGTTCAAGGCGAACGGGATCGAGAATATTTTGGCCCTGCGCGGCGATCTGCCGGCAGGGGGCCGGGTCGCACGCGATTTTCCCCACGCGAGCGACCTGATCCGTCATATTCATGAATACAGCGACTTTAACGTGATCGCGGCCTGCTACCCCGAGACGCATCCCGAGGCGCTCAGCCCTGAGGCCGACCTGCGTCACCTGAAGGAAAAAGTGGCCGCCGGGGCCGCCCAGCTGATCTCCCAACTCTTCTTTGATAATCACGTCTTCTATGACTTCGTGGCCCGCGCGCGGGCGGTGGGCATCACCGTCCCGATCGAGGCCGGGATCATGCCGGTGCTCAGCCAGCACCAGATCGATCGCATGGCCAGGACCAGCGGCGTCAGCCTGCCGGAAAAGTTTCTCAGCATGATGGACCACTACGCCGGTCGTCCAGAGGCCATGCGCGATGCGGGCATCGCCTACGCCATCGATCAGATCGTTGACCTGATGGTGCACGGGGTGGACGGCATCCACCTTTACACCATGGATAACCCGACGGTCGCTAGGCGCATTGTGGAGGCCACCCGGGCACTGGTGCGCCAGTGAGGGCCCATTAAAAGACACGCCTGCCAGAAGCAGGCGTGTCTTTTCAATCCTCAGCCTGCGCGAGCGGCTGGTGTTAGCGCCGGTCGTTCTGTATAATAAATAGGAGTATGTATAGCCAACCTATTAGGAGGTCAACAATGGTCGCATCGGAGTTCGTCAGTGAGTTACGCCAGCGTTACGGGGTCGAGTTCAAGGATCTGAGCCTGCTTGATGAAGCCTTCACGCACTCGTCATACGTGAATGAGCATAAGGAACTGGGCCTGAAGGATAACGAGCGGCTCGAGTTCCTGGGCGACGCCGTGCTGGAGCTGACGGTGTCGGATTATTTGTTTCGCAAGTTTCCCGACCTCCCGGAAGGCGACCTGACCCGGATGCGGTCGGCGGCCGTGCGCACGCGCGCGTTCTCCGGCTTTGCCAAGGAGGCCCACTTCGACCGGTACATCCGGCTGGGGAAGGGTGAAGAGCGCGCCGGGGCCCGCAAGCGCCTCACGCTTTTGGAAGATCTGTTTGAGGCCTTTAACGGCGCGCTGTACCTCGACCGAGGCCGGGAGGCGAACATCAAGTTTGCCGAGCAAATAATCTTTCCCAAGATCGACGCCGGCGAGTTCTCCGCCGACATGGACCACAAAACCGCGCTGCAGGAATTCGTGCAGCAGGACGGCGAAGTCGAGATCGAGTACCACCTGCTGAGCGAGACCGGCCCGGCGCACGCGCGGCAGTTCCAAGTGGACGTGGCCGTCGACGGCACGGTGCTGGGCTCTGGCGTAGGGAAGAATAAAAAAGCGGCGGAGCAGGCCGCGGCCGACGACGCGTTGACCAAGCTCCGCGCAAAGTGAGTGAAAGTGCATGCAGTTAAGACATCTGACGATCAACGGCTTCAAATCGTTCGCGGATAAAACCGAGATCGACTTTGTGTCCGGATTGACCGGCATCGTCGGACCAAACGGTTCGGGGAAGAGCAACATCACCGAGGCCATTCGCTGGACGCTGGGGGAGCAAAGTGCCAAGTCCCTGCGCGGCGAGAAAATGGGTGACGTGATCTTCGCTGGGACCGCCACGCGGCCGCCGCTGAACCGTGCCGAAGTGACGATGACGTTCGATAATTCAGACGGCTACTTGCCGAATCAGCCGGCGGAGGTCACTGTGACCCGGCGGCTTTTTCGTGATGGCGAATCGGATTTTCTCATCAATAAGCAGAACGTCCGCCTGAAAGACATCATCGACCTGTTCATGGACTCCGGCCTGGGCAAGGAGAGCTTCTCCTTCATCTCCCAGGGCCGCGTCGAGGCCGTGTTCAACTCCAAGCCGGAAGACCGCCGCGCGATCCTCGAAGAGGCCGCCGGCGTTTTGAAGTACAAGCAGCAGAAAAACAAGGCCCAAGCTGAGCTCAAGGAGACCCAGGACAACTTAGACCGCGTCAGCGACATTGTGGCCGAGCTGCACAAGCAGGTGACGCCGCTGGCCGAGCAGGCGTCTTTGGCCCGCGATTTTGAGCGGCAAACCAAGGACTACCAGCGCATTCACAAGAGCATCCTGGCGCTGGAGATCCAGCAGCTGGCCGCCGAGCAGACCAAGACGCAGCAGGCGGCCACGGTCACCAAGGAGACCGTGGCGGCGCTGACGGCCAAGGCCAAGCACCTAGAGGCCCAGTCGGAGACGCTGACGGCCACCGACCAGGAACTGGACGCCAAGCTCACCAAGCTCAACGACGCGCTGCTGTCGCAGTCGATGAAGCTGGAAAGCCTCACCGGCGAGGTCAACGTGTCGTCTGAGCGCGCCAACAATGCCCAGGAGACACTCAAGGACCTCACGGCGCAGCAGGCGCAGACAAGCGCAGACCTCGCCGCCGCCAAAGAGCGGGTGGCCGGTCTCAAGCAAACGCAGCAGGCGCAGGCCGAGCAGCACCAGACACTTGCGGCCAAGTTGGCTGCCGTCAAGGCCGGGGCCCAGTCCCCAGAGGCGCTGGCCGCGCAGCTGGACCAGGCCCAGGCCAAGTACATCGATTTGCTGCGGCAGCAGGCCGACACGAAGAACGCCCTGGCCGCCGCGCAAAAAGATCAGCAGGTCGCCCAAAGCCAAAGCGCCGCGGACCGCGCCCGGCTGGCCGAGCTGACCCGGCGCCAGCAGGCCCAGCAGGCGGCGGTTGACGAGCTGATCGGCCAGGTCGCGGCGCTCACGACGACCGCCGAGGCGGCCCGCACCACTGCGGCGGCGAAGCAGCAGGAAAGGGACCTCGCTCAGCGCGCCTTTGCCGACGCGCAGGACCGCCTTAACCAGGCGACCACGCTGTACCAGCGGGCCAACTCCCGCTACGAGACGCTTCAGGAGCTCAAGGACGATTACGCCGGCTTTTACTCCGGCGTCCGGGCGGTGCTGAAGAACAAGGCCCAACTGGCCGGCGTTATCGGCGCCGTGGCCGAGCTGCTGGCGGTGCCCAGCAAATACCAGCAGGCCTTCGACGTGGCCTTGGGCGGCAGCCTGCAGGCGATCGTCACCGAGTCTGAGCAGGCGGCCAAGCAGGCGATTTCTTACCTCAAGCAGACGCGAGCCGGGCGGGCGACCTTTTTGCCGACTGCGGTGATCCGGCCGCGCGCTTTGCCGGCAAGCGTCAAAAGCCAGCTCGCAGGCCAGCCCGGGTTCATCGGGGTCGGCGTTGAGCTGGTGCGCTTCCGCCAAGAAGTCGCCCCGGTCATGGAAAACCTGCTCGGCAGCCTGATCGTGGCCGAGACGCTCGATGCCGGCATTAAGCTGGCCAACCTGACCGGCCACCGCTACCGCATCGTGACGCTGGACGGCGATATTCTGACCCCGGGCGGGGCGCTGACCGGTGGCCAGACGCGCAAGCTTGGCGTCTCCCCGCTGGCGCGCACCCAGGAGGTGACGCAGCTGCACGCCCAGCTGCGCGAAATGAAGACTGCCCTGGCTGGTCAAACGGCCAAGGTGCAGACCCTGCAGGCCGCGCTGACTGCGGCCCAGACGGCGGCGCAGCAGGCGGACCAGGCCGTTAGCCAGGCCCACGCCAACCTCACCGCGCACAAGGCCCAGCTGGAAGCCCAGCAGGCGGCCTTGACGCAGCTTGACCGGCAGCGGCAAGCCGCCAAGCTTGCCAGCGGCGCCGCAGACGATTACGATGAGCGGATCGAGACGCTGACCCAGCAGGCCGAAGCCGTCGCCACCGCGCTTGAGGAAACTCAGGCCCAGATCGATGAGACCAAGGCCAAGCAGAGTCAAGTCGAGGCCAGCGCGGCAGAAGTGCAGGCGCAGGTCGCTGATCTGCAGACGCAGCTTGCGGTGCTGAAGAACGCGGCGGCCACGACCCAAACGCAGCTGGCGCAGTGGCAAGACCAGGTCAAGGTCAGCACGCAGGCGGCGCAGCGGCTGGCAGCACGCATTGAGAAAATCAAGCAGGCCGCCGCGGAAAGTGCGACGGACAAGCAGACCCGGACGCAAACTATCGCGCAGCTCAAGGCCAGCACCAAGACCCTGCGCGCGGAGCAGGACAAGCTTACCAAGCAGAAGGCCGACAATCGCGGCCAGCTCAGCAGCGTTTCGGCGGCGATCACCACGACCTACACCCAGCAGCACCAGGCGATGGCCGAGGCCGAGCAGCAAAGTGCCACGCTCAGCCGGGTCAAGGTCAACTTGGACAACCGGCTGGCTGCGCTTGCCGAGGACTACCAGCTGACTTATGAGGCGGCGCTGGCCGCGACCGCCAGCCAGGCGGCAGAACTGCCGCAGCTGAAAGCCAAGCTCAAGCTGCTCAAGCGCGGGCTCGATGAACTGGGCCCGGTGAACCCGAACGCGATCGCCGAGTACGAGAACGTGAAGGAGCGCTTCGACTTTTTGACCAAGCAGCAGGACGACCTGCTGGCGGCCAAGGCCCAGCTGGAAGAAACCATGGGCGAGCTTGACGAAGAGGTCAAGGCCCGCTTCAAGCAGATGTTCGACGCCACCAACGCGGCGTTTGAAACCATTTTTCCCCAGATGTTCGGCGGCGGCGAGGCGCACCTCAGCCTGACGACGCCGGAGGACCTGCTGAACACCGGCATCGAGATTTCGGCGCAGCCGCCGGGCAAAAAGCTGACGCGGCTGTCGCTGCTGTCCGGCGGCGAGCGCGCGCTGACGGCGATCGTGCTGCTGTTTGCGATCCTCAAGGTGCGGCCGGTGCCGTTCTCCATTCTGGATGAGGTCGAGGCCAGCCTGGATGACGTCAACGTCGATCGCTTCGGCCGGTTCCTGCGCGACTACAGTTCCGACACCCAGTTCATCGTGATCACCCACCGGCGCGGGACCATGCTGGCGGCCAACATGCTGTACGGGGTCACCATGCAGGAGTCCGGCGTGTCCAAGATGGTCGCCGTGTCCCTGGATCAGGTCCAAGACGAGCCAGCACCCGCAAGCACGAAATAGGAGGCAATCATGGGATTATTCGATTCGCTTAAAAAGGCGTTTGGCGGCGGCAAGGAAGAAACTGCCGAGGAACAGAAGTACGACGCCGGGCTGGAGAAAAGCCGCAGCACGTTCGGGGAAAAGCTGAACGCGCTGTTTGCCAATTTCCGCACGGTCGACGAGGACTTCTTCGACGACCTCGAGGAGATGCTGATCGGCGCCGACGTCGGCTTTGAAACCGCTGAGAAGCTCACCGAGGAGCTGCGCGATGAGGTCAAGCTCCAAAACGCCAAGAGCAAGGACGAGGTCTCCGCGGTGATCGTTCAAAAGCTGGTCGACATTTACGGTGAGGCCGGCGCAGGGGAGGACAACACCCTCCACTATGCAGAAGCCGGGCCGTCCGTGTTCCTGTTCGTCGGGGTCAACGGCGCCGGCAAGACGACGACCATCGGCAAGCTCGCCCACCAGCTGCAGCAGGATGGGAAAAAGGTCCTGCTGGCAGCCGGCGACACGTTCCGGGCCGGCGCCATCCAGCAGCTCCAGGAGTGGGGCAGACGCGATGGGGTGCCGGTGGTCGCCACCCAGGCCGGCGGCGATCCCGCCGCGGTCGTGTTCGACGCCGTGAAGCGCGCCAAGGACGAAAATTTTGACGTGCTGCTGGTGGACACGGCCGGCCGGCTGCAAAACAAGGTCAACCTGATGAAGGAGCTCGACAAGATCAAGCGCGTCATTGTGCGTGAGCTGCCGGCTGCCCCGCAGGAGGTGCTGCTGGTGCTGGACGCAACCACCGGGCAAAACGCGCTGAGCCAGGCTAAGGAGTTCAACCAGACCACCAAGATCTCCGGCATCGTCTTGACCAAGCTCGACGGCTCCGGCAAGGGCGGCATTGTGCTGGCCATTCGCAATTCCCTGCACGTGCCGGTCAAGCTGGTCGGCCTCGGGGAGAAGATGGACGATCTGCAGGTCTTCGATCCCAACAAATTCGTGTACGGGCTGTTCAAGGGCCTGATCAAGGAAAGCAATTAGGGAACAATAAAACCGCTGCGATGATTCGCAGCGGTTTTTCTCACTTATGCTTAGGCAGCAGCAGGCTGCTTTTCGCGGCCCAAGATGACCTGCAGGACGATCAGCACGACGTAGAAGATCAGGATGTAGCCGAGCCACGGCCCGATCTTAACGGAGCTGTCGAACCAGTACTTCTGCCAGGCGGTGTTGCTCATCACCCACAGGAAGATGGCGCCCAGCAGCGCGCCGATGGCATTGAGAATCGCGAAGAACCACAGATTCCCGTTTTCGTGGTTGTGGAGATAAATGCCGGAAAATACAATGTTCCAGAGCCCCCAGCCGCAGAACGCGGCCACGATGCCCCAATATAGAATGGTTGCAACCATAATTATTCCCTCCAATTCATTACTCCTCTAGTTTACCACGATGTAAGCGGAATTTTGCCTCTTTTCTTCGGCGCGGCCGGACATGGCGGGGCAGCGCCGCCCGCTTCGGCCCCGCGCTGCATTGACGCGGCCTTTGCCGACCGGTATTCTGTTATAAGGAAGAAAAGGCGGGACAGCTAATGGAAATTGAAAAGAATAACCGCATGAATTCGCTGTTTGAGTTCTACGGGGCGCTTTTGACCGACAAGCAGCATGCCTATCTGGAGCTGTACTACGGCGATGATTACTCGCTTGGGGAGATCGCGACCGAGTTCGACGTGTCGCGGCAGGCGGTGTACGACAATATTCGCCGCACCGAAGCGAGCCTGGAGGAGTACGAAAGCAAGCTGCACTTGCTGGCGAATTACCAGGCGCAAAATGAGGCGGTCGACCGGCTGGTGCAGTACGTGCGCACCAAGTATCAAGCGGACGCGCAATTAAGTGAGTTAGTGACCCGCGTCGCCGATCAGGCCGCGCGGTAGGAGGTAAAGCATGGCATTTGAAGGATTATCAGAGCGGCTTCAAAAAGCCTTCGCCGGACTGCGGCGCAAGGGTAAAGTTTCCGAACAGGACGTCAAAGACACCATGCGGGAGATCCGCCTGGCGCTGCTGGAAGCTGACGTCAACTTCGGCGTGGTCAAGGACTTCGTCAAGAACGTGCGGACCAAGGCCCTGGGGGCGGAAGTCCTCGACAGCCTGACGCCTGCCCAGCAGATCATCAAGATCGTCAACGACGAGCTGACGGCAACGATGGGCGAGGCGGCCGTACCGCTGAACAAGGCGCCAAAGATCCCCACCGTCATCATGATGGTCGGGCTGCAAGGCGCCGGGAAAACCACCACGGTCGGCAAGCTGTCCAAGTACCTGATGGCCAACGAGAAGGCGCGGCCGCTGCTGATCGCGGCCGACGTCTACCGGCCGGCCGCGATCGACCAGTTGAAGGTGATCGGCGACCAGCTCGGCGTGCCGGTCTTTGACATGGGCACCGACACCGACCCGGTGGAGATCGTTCGCCAGGGGCTGGCGCAAGCGGCCCTGCAGAAGAACGATTACGTGCTGATCGATACCGCCGGGCGCCTGCAGATCGACGAGCAGCTGATGACGGAGCTGGCGAACATCAAGGCCTTGGCGCAGCCGAGCGAGATCCTGCTGGTCGTTGATGCCATGACTGGGCAGGCCGCGACGGACGTGGCCAAGGGCTTCAACGAGCGGCTCGACATCACCGGCGTCGTGCTCACCAAGCTCGACGGTGACACCCGCGGCGGGGCCGCGCTGTCCATCCGCGCCGTTACTGGCAAGCCGATCAAGTTCGTCGGTCAGGGCGAAAAAATGGACGCGCTGGACGTCTTTTATCCGGACCGCATGGCCAACCGGATCCTCGGCATGGGCGACATGCTCACCCTGATCGACAAGGCGCAGAAGAACTACGACCAAAAGCAGGCGCAGGAAGTTGCCGACAAAATCAAGGAAAACACCTTTGACTTCAACGACTTCCTCGACCAGATGGACCAAGTCGCGAGCATGGGCTCCATGGACGAGATCATGAAGATGATCCCCGGCATGGCTAACAATCCGGCCATGAAGAACTTCCACGTCGACCCCAAGGACGTCGCGCACCAGCGGGCGATCGTGTACTCGATGACCCCGCAGGAACGCGAGGACCCGGACCTGCTGAACCCGTCGCGGCGGCGGCGCATCGCGGCCGGCTCCGGTGTGCCGATCGTCAAGGTCAACCAGATGATCAAGCAGTTCAACCAGGCCAAGAAGATGATGAGCCAGATGTACAAGGGCAACTTCGCCGGCATGGAAGGCTTGATGGGCGGCGGCATCAAGGGCAAACTGGGCAAGATGGCCATGAACAACATGGTCCGCAAGCAGAAAAAGAACAAGAAGAAGCGCCTGAAGACCAAGCACTTCCATTCCTAGAAAGCGTAAGAGGCCGAGACATAATTCTCGCCCAAAAGAAAAAGTCCTGAGAATCCGAATAATACGGAATCTCAGGGCTTCTTTTTGTGGGCACAGCGCCCATTCTCTGCTAACCTTAACTT
>NZ_RHOJ01000035.1 GCF_003946485.1 Lacticaseibacillus jixianensis
GACGGCTGGCAACGATGACGACAGCGATGGCGTCAACAATGACCAGGAGAAGTCCGACGGTACTGATCCTCACAAGTCCGACACCGATGGCGACGGCCTGAATGATGGCGAGGAGAAGTCTGAAGGGACGAATCCAAAGAACCCAGATACTGATGGTGATGGTGTCAACGATTCTGACGATCCGTACCCAACTGATCCGACAATCTCTGACAAGACGACCGATACTGATAGCGACGGTGTTCCGGATGCCCAGGAGAAGTCCGACGGCACTGACCCGAAGAAGTCCGACACCGATGGCGACGGGCTGAATGATGGTGAGGAGAAGTCTGAAGGGACGAATCCGAAGAACCCAGATACTGACGGTGATGGTGTCAACGACGGCGACGAGAAGTCCGATGGTACCGATCCGAAGAACCCAGACACTGACGGCGACGGGCTGAATGATGGTGAAGAGAAGTCTGAAGGGACCGATCCGAAGAACCCAGATACCGATGGCGATGGGTTGAATGACTCTGAAGACCCAGATCCGAAGACGGCTGGCAACGATGACGACAGCGATGGCGTCAACAATGACCAGGAGAAGTCCGACGGTACTGATCCTCACAAGTCCGACACCGATGGCGACGGCCTGAATGATGGCGAGGAGAAGTCTGAAGGGACGAATCCAAAGAACCCAGATACTGATGGTGATGGTGTCAACGATTCTGACGATCCGTACCCAACTGATCCGACAATCTCTGACAAGACGACCGATACCGATAGCGACGGTGTTCCGGATGCCCAGGAGAAGTCCGACGGTACTGACCCGAAGAAGTCCGACACCGATGGCGACGGGTTGAATGATGGCCAGGAGAAGTCTGAAGGGACGAATCCAAAGAACCCGGATACTGATGGCGATGGCGTCGGCGACGGTCAGGAGAAGACGGATGGCACCAACCCGCTTGATCCAAACTCTGTCAATAACGGTGGTAAGGATGCAGACGGGGACGGGCTGACCAATGATCAGGAGAAGTCTGCGGGCACTAACCCAAGTGATGCTGATACCGACGGTGATGGGCTGAACGATGGTCAGGAAGTCAAAAACGGTACCGACCCTAACAAGCCTGATACAGATGGCGATGGCCTAAGCGATGGCGATGAGGCAACGATTGGCACCAATCCGCAGTCAGCTGATACTGATGGTGATGGCTTCGGCGACCTTGATGAACTCAAGGCTGGTTCCGATCCGCTTGACCCGAAGAGCACACCGGCTTCTGCGAAGTCCCAGACGCCATCGAATCTGACCGCTAACAACGACGGGACGACGACGACGACGGTCTCTGGCGGTGGGACACCGGGTGCAACAGTTACGGTCAAGGACGCTAAAGGCAACAAGCTTGGCGAAGGCACTGTTGGTGCTGACGGTAAGTTCACTGTCTCCGTTCCTGATACAGCTGTAAAGCCGGGCGATATTCTGGCTGTTACCCAGACTGCTAAGGGTGGTAAAGAAAGC
The DNA here is from genome assembly GCF_003946485.1 of Lacticaseibacillus jixianensis. Taxonomy (GTDB): domain Bacteria; phylum Bacillota; class Bacilli; order Lactobacillales; family Lactobacillaceae; genus Lacticaseibacillus; species Lacticaseibacillus jixianensis. The sequence continues at coordinate 1,493 of NZ_RHOJ01000035.1, forward strand.
GCGCCAGCCTACATTCAGGCTCCGGCCGCTAACGAATCCGCCATTGGTACTGAAGGCAAGCCGTCCACGCTGGGTGGTAGCCAAGGTGGTACCACTGTTCAGACTTCAAATGAGAGTGCACCACAAGGTGGCAGCTTCTCAACTGGGTCTGGCAACAGTACGCTGCCGAAGACCGGTGACGAAAGCAATGCTGCATTCGCAGCCGCTGGGACGATTGTTCTCGGCCTGGTTGGTCTGATGGGTGCTGCCGGGATGAAGAAGCGTCGCGAAGACTAATTGAATTAGCCGAGCGATTCAACCAAATTCCATGAGTAAAAGGGAAGCGACAGCTTAGGCTGCCGCTTCTTTTTGTAGGGTGTGCAGGGCTGGCGAACTTAGACCGATGCCCAGCATAGGCCGGTGCTTTGCCTGCATCGCAGGTGAAGTGCCGGGCGTAGCAGGGCGCTCAGCCGTTCCCAGACCGGCGCCCAACTCGGTCCGGCGCCGCGATGATCGGCAATGCGGCGCGATCAACCAAAATGCGAGCGCACTGACGCGGCGATTACCGCATGAGTGCGCTCGTTTTGGTATCACCGCCGCTACTCGCTGCCCAGCGTCAGCCACTTCAGGAACTGCTGGTGGCGCATGGTCGGCGAATTGTAGAGCGCCGGGTCATTGTCCAGAAAGTGGTCGTCGGAAATGGGATTGGCGACCTGCATCGCGGTGCCGGGGGTGTGCAGGATCAGCTGGCGGACCTCATTGGTCGGGTCGTCGCGCATCTGCTTGATCAACGCCGTCCACAGCTTCTTTTGTTCGCTGAGCTGGTGGGTCACGTTGCGCGGTGTCTTGCCGTTTGCCTTGGTGATCTCGCGCCACTGGGCCTGGTAGGCCGCAAATGTCAGGATGCCGGACGCAAACCGGTTATCCAGTCCTTCCGCGATGTGCAGCAGGCCCGGCGTCTGGCCTTCTGTCCGCCACCACAGCGCCAGGGCAAAAATCTCCTTGCGCACCGCGGCGGCCTTTTTGGCGTTATCAGCGGAGAGGATGATGAACGGTTGGGGCGTCCCTTGCATGTGGATAGCTTCCTTCAGGCGCGCCGTCGATTCGGCGAAGCTGCGGTCGAAGGGCAGGTAATACTGGCGATTCTGGGGCGTGCTGGCCATGCGGTCGGCCTGCCGCAACACCGCGTCGCTGGGGTTATCCACATCCGGGTCGGCGGCGGTCAGGACGTACTGGACCAGGTCCAGCGTGCCGAAGCGGCCGTCTTGCGTCAGGATCGTCGCGGTCTGGCCGCTGGCGATATTGCCTTCAAGGTAGTAATTAGTCATGGTTTATCCTCCTCATAATCAAGCCAGTCTTGTTGTGATTGCACGAGGTCGGGGGCCGGGTGCGGCAGCATCGCCGCGGGGCGGCCGGCACGCAGCCATTCCTGCCGGAAGCGGTGCAGCGGCGCCAGCAGGCCGGCCCGCCGCGTCGGGGTCAGCGTCTGGGGCTTGCTGACCGTGGGCTCCCGCGTTTCGAGGGCAAAAAGGCTCCGCGTGGCCCCTTGCCCCGCGTGCCGCTTTGGCCTTGGGTGCGTGAAGCGCGGCTGCAGCGCTTGCGTGCGGGCCACGTTCCGCGGCGCATGGAGCAGGTACAGTGTGCGGCTGGCTTTGAGCAGCGCAGGCAGGGCTTGCCTTCGCACGGTGAGCTGCTTGTCATGCATGCGGGCCAGCAGCTTGAGCCAGCTGGGCCCCTCGCGGCCGAAGATGCGATTTTCCTGAATCTGGAGGGTGTTCAGGCCGATCTCGCCCTGCCGGTACGCCTCTTGCCACTGCGCGGCGCGGCCGAGCTGCTCATCTCGCCGCAGCAGGCCCGTGCGAAAAGGCCGCAGTCCGTTGCGATCGAGCGTCAGGATCTGGCTGCGCAGCTTCCTGACGGCGGGCTGTTGCCGGGCCTTCGCAACGTTGACCGCGACAGGCTGGCCCGTCGCCTTGAGTCGTTCGCCTAATGTCCAGACCGTTTTCTGCCTGGCGACCAACTGCGTGAATTCGACGGCGATCGGTTCGCTCGGCACGGCCAACGGTTGACCGCGCGCGTTCCAGAAGTGATCGGCGAAGATGATGATGAGGGGAGTGAGCACAATATCACCGCCAGGATCGATGGTAAAACGGGTATAGCCGTTCATGACCCAGCCCTCGATGGTGAGCAGGTTGCCTTGACTGACCAAGGTAAGGACCTCCTTTGATGATTTTGGCGTCATTGTAGACGCAAATACAGCAAAAAGAAAATAATATGCTTGAGTAATGATTAACAAGACTGTCCGGAAATAAATTTGGCTTGCCCAAGCGACAAAACCTTTCTCAACCACGCAATACTTTGTGATTTAAAAAGCAAAAGAATTGCGTAAAAGCGAGTAGAAGTGGTTGTTAGCGATTGCAACTGGTGTTATTCTGGTTGCGGATGATGGGAGGGCGAGGAAGGAACAACCTCACCAGAAACACCCGGAAACTACCTGGCTTGTCCGACCCGCACGATGGGGTTGACCAGGCATGCTGAGCCTTCCGATCGGTTTGGCGATGAAGACCATGTGCGTAGCATGGGGTCCTTTCAGGACGCATGGCAGGATACCTGTTACCATTCCTAACTGAATACAGCGAACCTTGGCGGCGACGTCATGGCGGTAGCAGTCCCGGGAAACCGGGAAATACAAATCCCCCGGGGAAGACCCCGAGGGTCGGGACACCATTTCGCAAGGGATGGTGCCCTTCGTATGCACTGATTCGAACGGAGACGCGAAACGGCCAGCTTTCCTGGAAATTTCAGGAAAGCTGGCCGTTTTTTGCGGTAGACATACTGCGGACTATTCGGCTGCGCGGGTGCCGCGCTGGCAGTCGCTACCCGTGCGGTTGGCACCTACCGCGTATACACCGCGCCCCGGCTGATCTCGGCGCCGGCGGCCAGCGGGTAGTAGCTGACCTGAATCACGTACAGGCGGCCTTCCTCGCACAGGATGCCCACCGGCTCGACGCTGGCCTGACCGCGGCCGCCCTTCAGGTAGACGAGCTCGTCCAGACTGCTGAGGCGGGCTTTTGCGCCCAGCACCTTCAGGGCGGCGTTGACCTGCGCGACGGTCAGCAGGTGGGGGTGGTGCTTGCGATGCGGCGGCCCAAACACCCAATTCTCAAACGGCGTGCCAATCAGAGCAGCCTTTTGCGTCGCGTAGTGCCTCTGGCGGTAAGTCACCCCCTGCTTCAGGCGGCCGCGGTCGCTGACCCACGGACTGAGGATGGTTTCGGGCCGGAACTGCGGCGCTGAGAGCCGGCCGGCTTGGCCCTGGATCGAGACGGCGGTGGCGGTTTCGTGCCAGACCTGGTGGTTTTGCTTGAGGACGGTGGCGGTGTGGGCACGGACGGCTGAGTGGTCCGCATTTTGGCACCCGGCGAGCAGCAGGACAGTCGCCAGCAGCGCGAGAAAAACGGAGATTTTTCGCATAGCGATGCTCCTTGGTTTTTGCTCAGTATACGCCCGGCGGAAAGGCGGGGGCTAAACGGTCGGCAGGGATTGGCAAAATCTTAAGCAGCTATCAGTGGCGGTGAACGCCCGGTTGGTGCGAGGGGGCGAGCGGCCCACCAAAAAGGCCTGGTACAGCGCGACGTGCCGTCATCCTAAGCTTCGTGTTCCGGCTTAAATCAGGGGAAATATAATTTGCCAATAACTTGTTAACAGGATATTCTAATTGTGGCTTTACAGGAACGGATTTTTTGGCAAGCTGGTCGGCGCACCGTGAAAGGCGGCTTCGCATGAGAACACTCAGTACGCATTCTTGGCTGGTTCGGACCTTGGTCGTGATCGATGCATTCCTGATTCTTCTGTCGTTTGGGGCCATGATCGCGCATTATCAAGGCATCGCGTTATGGCTGATTCAAGGCGCGACGATCATGGTGATCGCGACTGGCGCGCTGCGGCGGCACCGCGATTAACGAGGGGCAACTCATTTTGTAGGGGGAATCGCGATGAAAAAATGGGCGTATCGCTTTATTTTTGGCTTGCCGGTGCTCAGCGGCGAGGCCCTGACCCACGCAGACGCCGTGCTGGGGTGGCCACGATTGCTGGTGCCGTTGGTCATTTTGCTCGGTTTCTGTGTGGCCCCGTTCGTGGTCCCACTCAGGATGCTTCATGTCGGCACCGATGTCATTGTGTGGCTGGGCCTCTACGTGCTGTTGCTGGCCTGGTTTCTGCGCGAAAGGCGCGTGGGCGACATTAACGAGCGGTTTCCGGACGCCGCCCTGCCTGCGCTCAAGAAAATGGTTCAACGCTGGAGCTGCTGGTTCGGGGGCGGCGCCGCAGTCATCATCTGGCTGGTCCTGGCGGTCGCCCAGTACCGTGAGTATGGCCTGACTCACTTCTGGGCGAACGGGGTAGTGGACACGCTCTTCAACATGGCCTGGCAGATCGCGGCCATTGCCTGGTTTCTCGAGCACGAGTGGCGCGTGGCCCTGCAATCGCGCCTGATCTCGGATCGCCCGCTCTACACGTCTGAGCCTGACAGCGGCAAGTAGCCGCAGCTTGCCGCAGCGGGATTGCTGAATATTGAACCGCGGCGGCTAGAGTGTATCAGGGCCGCGGTCAGTGGTGAGAAGGCGGGGGCGGCATGGAAATTAGCCGCGGTTTACTGTACGCGTTAGCTAGCGGTGCCGCGCTCTATTCAGGCTATGTCGTTAACTGGAAGAAAGAGCGGAGTCAGCGGCCGCTAGTGTTTGGGATCATTGCGGTCGTGCTCGTCATGATTATTTTGCTTGTGGACGGTTATCTTTAGGGACTCGGGATGGGTTGTTCAGACGAATCATATTGGGGCTGTCTAGCCCTTGGCATCGAGGACGTCACCTTGGCGCAAGGTGGCGCCTTTTTTGAGACGTCAAAATGCCGCTGCTTAACTCGAAATCGAGTCAACCGGCTTGCAGCGAAGCAGAGAGACGCAACTCGCACAAGCGCAAAGAAGTTTTACATTGCCGCCAATAGCGCCTTTGACCAAGACATTTGGCAGAGTTTTAAGCCCATTTCTGATACGCTGAAGTTGGAGGAAGCATGATGAAACTAGAAGAACAATTACGCTATCAGCGAAAACAGCTGCATTTAAGCCAGGAGAGTCTAGCCCAAGAATTACATGTGACCCGTCAGACAATTTCAAACTGGGAGAATGGTAAAAGTCTCCCAGATATATACAGCCTGATTGCAATCAGTAACATTTTTGGCGTCTCCCTGGACGATTTGATTAAAGGAGATACGGCCATGCAAAAGCATCTTGACGTCGAGCACGAAATTACGCCTTGGTTTCTCTCAGGAACAATATTTTGTAGTTTCTACACGGTTTTGAATAACGGCCCTTTAGGATCGGCGCTAGATCCGCGGCTGCGAATGATGCTGGTGATCGGTCAGTTACTATTTAGCATCTTTCTGCTCTGCAAAGGCCGTCGATATTCTCACTCCTTCATCGAGCACAAAACTGATGGCACTAAAGTGATCGGTGACCGTTTTGCCGCTTGGCTCATGTATTACGCAGTTGCCCTTCAGTGCATTCTTACAGTCATTTTTGGCGCATTGACAATTTCTGACTAGTTGGTGAGCTTGGCGTAGTATTTGAATCATCAAAAACGGCGGCCATTAGACGGCCGCCGTTAGTCTAAATCACTCTGTATTTCTAGGTAATAGGTAATTCATCCTTAGCCCTATAAGAAGCTAATCTGGTACAGCTGAAGCAGCGCAAAGGCGACTAAGGCGATGCCGTCGAAGCTAAGCAGCCGCCACTCACCAAATGTGATCACAGGCAGGGTTTGCATGCTATCACGCTTGCGCCAGGCGTACGCAAGCCTAGCGCAGATTAAAGCAATGACCAACAGCAACGCCGGATCCATAAACTTTCCAGACGCCCGATAATTTTTGCATACATTGCTTTACAAAGTACCTGGCCGCATTTATACTTTGTGTTGCAAGGTAGGAGGCGAAGCCATGGCCAAGATTGAAACTCAGATGCTCAAGGGGACGCTGGACAACGCAATTCTGATGATTATTGCTCAGGGCGAAACCTATGGGTATGCCTTGCTGCAGCAGCTCCAAGACGCCGGGTTTGGCGTGATTCCCGAGGGGACAGTTTATCCACTGCTGCTGAAAATGCAGCGAAACGGGCTAATCGTCGCTCATCGGCACGCGATTGCGACGGGCCCCGATCGAAAGTACTACCGGATTACGGCCGCAGGCGAGGCGCATCTTCAGGCGTTTTTGCCGCAGTGGAAACAGTTAACGACGGCGATGAATAGGCTGATTGCCGGGCAGGAGGGGTGACCATGGATCTATTTACGGAGAACGACGAACGGCTTAAGCAGTTGCACGGATTGAACAAGATGTATGCGGAGACGCTGATTGGCTATCTGCGCGCTTATCGAGGTAAGGACGCCCTCGCCCGGGAAGACACGATTGAGGATCTGCTGACGGACATGGTGGCTGCGCAAGCCGATGGCATCACGAGCAAGGACCATTTTGGTAAAGACCCGCAAGCGGCCGCCGATGAAATCCTTAGCGAACTGCCACGGGCCCCCAAAGCGCAATGGCTACTACTGTATTGGCCACTGGTTAATAGTTTATGGGACTTGGTCTTTGTCTTTGGAATCTCGCTGCTGCTCACTGGGGAAACGGTGAATGTCAACACGCTGCTGGGGTGGCTAGTACTGCCAGTATTCTTCATTGCAGTGGCGCCGTTGTTCCGGGGGCTGGGGTTCAACCACATTCAGCGGAAAACCAAGTGGCGGGCGAGCATTGCGCTTGTTTTGATCATTGCCTTTTACGCCGTTTTGTTTGCCATACCTGATATGCCAGCCCTCAAGATGAGTGTTTTGCAGACGGGTAGCGGGGTTGCCGTTGCGATTCTGGTGGTCTGCAACTTGGTAATGAGTTTTTCACTGCGGCGCCTCGCCCTACCGTGGCTGCTTTACTGGTTGATTGTTGGGCCAAGTGCTTTGGCGCTGCTTGGCGGGGGATTGCCTCTCGGTTTAGCGGTCGTGCTGCTACTGGTCTTCATGGTGGCCGGCGCGGCGCTGAACATGTACCAGTCAACGCACTTGCACTTTGTCTTTCAGGCGCAAGGCGGTAAGCGCTCACAGGCAGACCGGTAGGGGGATGACGCGATGAAGCGGATGACGATGTATATTGTCGAGTTGACTCTCGCTTTATTGAGTCTGATGGCCATTAGCGTTCTTATCAATCACTTCTTCGGCAGCGGTTACTTTAGTGTTTCCTATATCACTTCGCTCATAGTCGTTGTGAATGCTAGTAGCCACAGCAACAGACAGCGGGCCAAACACTTAACTCAGATGTTGGCGCTTGCTGACCAATTGGGTTATGGCCCGGCCGACTTGAAGCAGCTGGAACCGCGATATGGCGTCATCGATTGGCAGTTGTCCCACCCGGAAAAAATGCAATTCTATCCCAGTGATACGCTGGTCAAGAAGTTGACTAAGCAATTCGAGACGGAGCTTTTCGCTGAAAGGCCTGGAGTTCATACTTTATTGCAACGAGGTAGCCACCAGGACTGGGACTAAAAGAGCTAACCCTAAGCAGGATGAAAAGACCGATCGGATTACGGAGGAGCCTCATGAAAAAGCTGACCATTGGCATCTATGCGACCGGCGGCATCGTTATCTGTTTGTTAGCATTAATCGAGTTTGGGCTAAACAATGACAGAACGAACAAACAAGTCATGATGCTTGTTGGCCTCCTCATTTTGGGACTGATGTATGTTGGGGCTGCGGTGGGGACGGCGTTCAGCAAAAGCCAACAGCACCCAGCAGTGACTAACGCCAAGGCGCGGCCGAGACTCGTCTGGGCACTCACAGCATTGGCTTTGTTACTGGCGAGCGTGATGATCGGCTGGGGCCTGTCCTTGCACCCAGTCCAGCTACACGATGTCGCGATCGCAGTGGTATTGCTGACTGTTCCCATCGCAAACTGTGTAGACGCGTTTGTTGTGACGCGGCACGCCTAATCGACAAGCAGGGGCAGGAAGAAGCATGGTTCTAAAAGTGAAGGCGAACACGTTTCTAGGAAGGCTCTGCGGATTTCCAATCCGCAGGGCCTTTCTCATTTGACTGACAACACGGACTAGAATTTTAGTTCTGATTAGGCGTTGTGGCACTAGATTTGAGTCTCATGTGAACGCGGAGAGAGGATCAAATACGGATTCGATTGCTGCCGTTCAGGGTGAAAGCGGTATAACAACGAGCGAATACTGAATATTTCTTTTGATTATATTGTTATTAGCCAGATCCGGTGCTATATTTAGCTCACCACATCACAGCTTCAAAGGGGGGGCAGGGACAATGGCGATTGCGTCTAATCACGCCGAGCAAACTGCGGCCCACAACCGGTACTACCGCGCGACCGGCTTCACGTCGATCAAGGCGTTCTTTGGTAACTATGTGAATTTCAAAGGCCGGTCCAGCCGGAGCGAATACTGGGGTCCCGCATTACTGATTGCGGGCGTTCTCAGCGTCGTTGGGACGACCTTGATCGTGTCGCTGATCGGTAGTATCGGTGATCCAATGAATGACCTCAACCTGAGTCAGTTATTTCACGGAGTCGCAGGTCTGCTGACAATCCTATTGCTCGTGGTCATTGCCTTGCCGAGCACCGCGCTGATCATCCGCCGTTCGCGTGACGCTGGGGTGCCATGGTGGTGCTATCTTGTCATCCTGGGGCTGAATTTGGCATCATTCTTCATCCCATCAGCTTCACTTCTTACCGACGTGGCTTCTTTAACGATAGTGAGTTTGACGCTGCTGCTGATCTTAGCCCTCAAGCCTTCGCGGCCGCTGCCGCCCGCGACTCTTGCACCCGCAACTGGGACGACGAGCGGCCGTGGTCATCCTGATCACCCCTATATCCAATACTGAAGGCTGATTTGGCCAAGTCGGATGAGAGGGCGATTTAGTTTCCAAGGAGGGAAAATTTTCGTGAAAGCAAAACCGTTTGAGTACTGTCTTTGGGGCGTTAGCGCCTTGGCGGTTGCGTTCGCCGTTGCAGTCTTATTAATTCCAGCCGATCAGTTCCACATGGTCTTGAGCTTACGCAATGGCCGCGATGTTAACCCTGGCAAGTGGCTGGTTGTATTGCCAATCATTGTTATCGGGCTGAATTTACAATCGCTTCGGGAGCGGCGCAAAGATCAATCCTTAAAGGACGAGTGGAAGCTGCTGATCGTGGAGGTCATTCTGATGGGGTTATGCGTCTTCGAACAGGTGACTGGATAAGCGCACAGGAATCAGCGTCATCCGGGTGGTTTGCCAGCATCAAACGCGGGCCAGCATCAAACCCAAGGCGCGGCCTGATGCATGGAGCAGTCGCCTTTGGATGATGACTGGGGTGCTACTTTTCTTCCTGTGCCCTGAAACATTCATCCGGAGTGGGTTTGCTGCCGTGTCATCGTCAAATTGCTGAGAGGTTAGCTTAAGGGATTAACGGAGGCGAGACGCATGGGAAACTCGTACTACGGTGCTAGCGGCTGGCGGGCGATCAAGGCCTTTTTTGCCAACACCGGGAACTTCACGGGCCGCAGTTCGCGCAAGGAGTACTGGTGGTGGCAACTGGTGGCGCTTCTGGTGCTGGTGGTGGTCGGCGGCGGACTGGTGCTGGCAATGTTCGGCTCGCTGGCGGCGCTGAAAAGCGGGAATACCGGCGACATGCACGGGGGGCAAGTCGTCGCGCTGATCACTTTTCTGCTGCTGGGTTTTATTGCGTTTGCGGCGACCCTGGTGCCGGGATTAGCACTGGGCATGCGGCGCTTTCGTGACGCTGGGGTCCCGGGCTGGCTCTCGGTGCTCATGAATTTGCTGATTATCCTGTCGCGATTTACGCCGGCGGCCGTCGGTGATCAGGGGATGGTGGTGATCAACTGGGCAACTCTTGCGCTGATCCTGATCGAGGCGGTGATCTGCTGCCTGCCGAGCCGGCGAGGCGTGTTGCTCACCACCCGCGGCATCAATATAAAATGGTTCCAGCAGGGCCAGATGCTTTTCGAGCTGCTCATGCTGGTGGGCGTGGTGTTCGTCATCTTGGCGGGGCACCTGCAGTTTTTGCTCGTCATCGTGGCGCTTCAGATGTGCGGGACGTCGTTAAGCGTGATGACGAATCGCGCGCTGCGGGAGCGGGCCAGCAAGTTGTGGGCGTGGGCCGATGCGCAGGGCCTGGACGCCGCGGCCTTGCAGCAGCGCACCGGCCTCTACACGGTTGAGCAGTGGGAGGACAGCCGCCCGGCGCACTTAAAGTTCGTGCCCGCGCGCAGTGTGGTCGACCAGCTGGTGGGCGATGTTTCGGCGCGCGCCGCGGGTTAACAGCGGGTGGGGAAAATTGGGGCAGCGTCTCATTCAGAATGTTGAATGAGACGTTTTTGATTGGTAGCAAACCAGCATCTGCAATGAAGAAGTAGAAATCAAAATCGGGTGACGGTCGTTCTCGGTTGATGAGACGATCGGTTGCTGAGTGGTCACGTCTACTGATATTAAGCGGGGCAAAAAAGCCGCTGAAATCTGCGAGTCTCAGCGGTTGTAATACTGCATATTATCTTTTAATCCGAGGTCGTTCTATCAGGGAATGACGGGCTGCCAGTCACCTGGTTTTTGTGGTAAGCGTTCGTCGGCTGCCCAGACAGGGCCCGCTGTTAAATGTGCACACCGTCTCCCTGGAGAAACCCGATCTGTGCGAGCTGAATGAGCACAAACCCAACCAGGGCGAGCCCGACAAAGCTGAGCAGGCGCCACTCGCCGAACGTGATCATCGGGAGGGTTTGCATGCCATCCCGCTTGCGCCAGGAGTGGGCGCGCCAGTCGCAGATCAAAGCGATGACCAACAGCAGTGCTGGCTCAAGCAGCAGGCCAGTCCGGCTGCTCCAACTATCGGCGACGCCCGCCCCGTTGAAGTGTGTGACCACTAGTTTGGGCGCGATGACCATCAGAAAGAGCGTAAACACAAGCATGGCCGCGACTGCGCCATAGTCGAGCATTCGGAAGTGTTTCATCACGAGTCCCCTTTCATCAGGAGAAGTATAAGCGCGGCAAGGTGCCGCTGCAATAACAATATCGTAAGGCCGAAAGCGCATGATAGGTGCTCGGGGATTTGATCTCCTTGAGTCTCATCATTCTCAGCCCAGATCGATAAACTCGGGCAATGCAGGCTGCATTGCCAGCACCCCTAGGCGGGCGATGATTACTTGCAAATAAACCGGCTAGTTAGCTTTACAACCTAGCCGGCAGGTGATACACTCCCGGTAGTTAGTAAAACAAACTAGGAGGCATGTTGATGAAACAGACGCAGCTGCTCAAGGGTGTCTTAGACGGATGCGTCCTGGCGATCCTGGCCAAGCACGAAAGCTACGGGTATGAGATTATGCAGGCGCTGCATCGTTATGGGTTCGAGTCGATTGTTGGCGGCACGTTGTATCCGCTGCTCGCTAAGCTGGAGAAGCAGGGGGATGTGACCGGCACCATCAAGCCATCTCCAGACGGGCCGGACCGCAAATATTTGACGTTGACGGCGCAAGGGGCAGCGAGTCTAGCCGAGTTTCGGCAGCAATGGGCCCAGATTGGCGCGCAAGTCGCCGCAGTGATGGGGGATAAGCAGAATGAGTGATGAAGTGACCCGACTTGATCAAATGATCAATAATCTGACTTCAGCCGACCGCGCGTGGTTCGTGAAGTTTGCCATGTACATGCGCATCTACGGCTGGGTCCGCGATCAGGCGGCGGTCAGTAATGAACTGATGGCCATGGCCCAGGACCTACGCGACGCCGAGCAAGATGAACAGGATGCGGCAGGTTACTTTGGCCATTCACCACGGACAATGGCCCAGGCCATCCTGCGCCAATTACCGCTGATTGATTGGGGCACGCGCTTGAAATGGTTCTTCGCGCTTGCGAGTGTTGCGTGGTTATTACTTTTGATGTTCGCCGCCGGCCGCAGTGCCGTGATGCAGCTGAGCATCTTCAATTTTTCATTGTGATTGCCTGTCTGGGCGTGGGAGAAGTCGGGGTGCTCGCCCTGTTTGCAAAAGTGGTCTACACGCAGCACCCCCGCTGGCTGGCGGCTGGGTTCGCCAGCCTGATGCTGATATGTGGCTGCTTAGCAGGGGCGGCTTTGAGGTGGGGACCCGACTGGCTCAGCCTGACGCTACCGACCCCGTGGGGCTTTGCGGTCATTGGCGGCAGTCTCGTGCTGATCATCGGCGGCCTGATGGCGCTGGGGATCCTGCTCTTGAGGTGGCTGTATAATCCGGGCGGCCTATTGATCATCCTGCTGCTCGGCGTTGCACTGTTTAGGCGTTACTGGCTCAACACGGCCACCAGCATGACGCAGCACCAAGCAGGGTGGATCCTTCTTATCTTTGGTGGCGGCTATTTGATCTACATCGGCTGGCAGCTGGTTTCGCTGAAACGGTTGCGCCGGCTTAAGCATCACCGATAGTCGCATTCGGCGAGCCGCGGCTTAGGGGCCGAAAGGCAGAACAAGAAAGGGGCATAAGGCTTGACCATCATCGACTTAATCAGACATGGCGAACCCGACACATCGATCCATGATGACTGCGCGCGCCCTTTAACGTTACTTGGTCGCCAGCAGGCGCAGCAGCTCGCCAGGCAGCTGCATGACACGCCGTACACCGCAATCTATTCGAGCCCACTGTTGCGGGCCGTTGAGACCATCACGCCGTTAGCCTCCGCTCATTGCTTGACGGTCATTCGCGATCATCGCCTTGTTGAGCGCAAAATGCCGAATTGGTTTGCCACCGAAGCTGAGTTTTCAGGGTCCGTCGCTCACCAGTGGGAGGATTTACGTTATTGCCGCGGCGGCGGTGAATCAATTCAGGCAGCTCAATCTCGTTATTTGGCCTTTATGCAGGAATTACCAGCGAACGCCTGGGTCGCCGCTGGGGCACATGGGACGGCGATGAGCAGTGTCGTCGAAGCAGCGACGCCGGGAGCGGGATTCAGGTTTTGGAAGCAATTGCGCGATGCAGAGGGCCTGCGAGTGACCATGCACAGCGGCGCCATCACCCAACTGGCTGCCTTTCGCTCAAAATAACTGACGAAGCGCCGCGGACAACCGGTCCGCGGCGCTTCTGCGTGTTCTTCCCAGGCCCCCATGCCCCACAGCCGCTGTGGATCCGGTCCACAGGCGCCCCCGGATTCAGTTTAAGTGCGGCCAGTGCGGATTGGAGCACATGACTAAGCACCAGCCCCGGATTTTGTCCTGCAGGTTGAACCGCGTTTCCCTTGGCGCACCAGCTGCCGCGTCCCCATCTTACTTTTCCTTCTTTTCGTCGATCAAAATCGTGCCGGCTGGCGGGTTTTGATCCAAGGCGCCGACGATGGGGTGCGGCTGGTATGGCGCCTCCAGTGCGTTGATGTCGGCTTCGTCGAGTTTGATCTGCTGGGCGGCCGCCGCCTCGCGGAGGTGCCTTTCCTTGGTGGCGCCAACGATCGGCCCGGCGGCTGACGGCAGCTGGCAAGTCGATCGTCGTGAACACCGTCAATCCCGGGCCGATGATCGAAACTGGCTTGGCCAAAAACAAGGCGCGGTTTACGCCGGAGATGATGGCGCAGGTGGCAGATTTACTCAGCACGGCACAAGCGTCAGGCACGATGATTAAAAATCTAATGCTAGATGACAAGTTTGCCAAGGGGCCGGCCAGGTATTTTGACCGCAGCAGTGACAAGCCGGTGCAGTCATCGCCAATGTCCTATGACCAGCAGATTCAACGTGAGCTTTGGGCCTTCAGCATGAAGGCTGTGGGTTTGGCTAAGTAGGTCACACAAATTGTGCCAAGTAAAATCTCCTCTTGGCTAGCGACTGGTACGTCACTGGCAGGGAGGAGGTTTTGCTTTTGGCGCAAGGCCTTTCCGAACCCGCCAAGAGGTCATAATCGCGTTCAGGCCATTAAAATAATTTTGGGAAAACACTATGCGCACGCATATAAACGTGCTATACTCATTCTGCGGTGAAAGTTCGCCACTTTTGGTAAGTAAATTGGCAAAACGATAAGGTCGGGTATCTGCCGGCCAAAATTTTTAGCCAACACTATGCACGCGCATATAAATTAAACGAACTTCTGGAGGGTTTACGATGAAACTGATTACCGTTGAAGAACACTATGATACAGAGCGCAACATCAAGGAATTCAATCAGTACTCGGCAGTGAAAAACAACAATCCGCGTCAGGGCCAACTGCGTCCGGACCTGGTGGACTTCGGCAACAAGGTCGCTTACATGGATCAGAACGGGATCGATATGCAGGTGATCTCCGACGCAGGGAATTCCCCCCAAGTCCTGCCTGATCAGTACGCGGTGGATGGCGCCCACGCCCAAAACGAGACCCTAGCAGAGAACATTAGTCAGTACCCAGACCGGTTTGCCGGGTTGGCCACCCTGCCGGCCAACACGCCGGATGAAGCGGCCAAAGAACTCGAATACGCCGTCACCAACCTGGGCATGAAGGGCGGCATCATTTCTGGCAGCGTCAATGGTCAGTTCTTGGATGATCCTCGCTTTGAGCCGATCTTCGCGGCCGCAGACCAGCTAGGGACCACACTTTATTTACATCCAGGCGTCATCACGAACGATCAAAAGTCAATGCTGTACGACAGCAAGGCTTACAGCGCGCTTGGCGCGACCATGATGGCCGGCGCCATGTGGGGCTGGCACATGGAGCAGGGCATTCAGCTGATGCGGATCATTACCGCTGGCATCTTGGAAAAATACCCACACGTTAAGATTGCGTCCGGGCACTGGGGTGAGTTTGTGCCGATGTTCCTGGAACGCATCGATGGCTTCAGTCCAATCATCACGGCTCTCCCGCTGAAGTTCTCGGATTACTACAGGCGTCAGGTTTACCTGTCACCATCCGGCATGTTTACCGCACCGCAGATGCAGCTGGTGCTGACAGAGATGGGCGCCGATCACGTCATGTGGTCAGAAGATTTTCCTTATGTTCAATCCGGCCTTGAAACCCGTCAGTTTCTGGAACAGGCAGACGTTACCGCCGCTCAGCGTGAAGCGATTGCCCACGGCACCGCCGAAACAGTGTTTAACTTAAACTAAGCTTGCACGTCAAAAAGGAGAAATATTATGACAAAAATTGGTATTATTGGTGCGACGGGTCACGTCGGCCAGGCCATCATGAAGGAAGCACTTGACCGTGGTGCTCAGGTCACCGCGATTGTTCGCAGTGCGGACAAGGCCAAAGCCCTGTTTGGCGAGCAAGCCGCGATCCTCACTAAAGACGCCATGGCACTGACGCGAGCCGACTTGGCAGGCTTTGATGTGATCGTCGACGCTTTTGCTTCGGTCAAGCCGTATGAACACGTTGATTTAGCCACCCGCCTGATCAGCCTTTTCCGTGAGGATCAAACAACTCAATTGTTCTTCGTGATCGGCGCCTCAACGCTGATTAAGCCAGACGGCAGCACATTGCTCGCCGACACGATGAAGCGCTTTGCCGGCGAGCCTTGGCTTGCGGGGATGATTGAGCAAAACCGGGAATTTAAATTTTTACAGTTAGTCGATGACGTGAACTGGACGGCAATTACACCATCCACTGATTTCACCGATGGACCGAAAACGGCATATCGGGTCGGTGGCAGCCGCATCATCAACAGCGCCGCCGGCAAAAATGAGGTTTCAGTGGCTAACTTTGCCGCGGCTTTGCTTGACGAAAGCGAGCAGCCCAAGCATGTTCGGACTCAGTTTTCGGTTGTCGATGCCTAGGGGGGACATCATGATTCCAGACAAGAACGATCAGACCATCATCAAACAGCTCCACGTAGCGTCAAACATCGCGCTGCGCGTGCTTGATTTGCGCCTGAAACCGCTGGGGGTAACCAGTAGCCAGTACTTTTTCGTGCTGAAACTGCACGATGATCCGGGCGTGACGCAGGATCAGTTGGTGCGCGCGGACAGCCGCCACCAAAGTAATGTCAATCGCGAAATCGCCCGGCTGGTCAACCTGGGACTGGTGGATAAGCGTCAGTCTGCCACTGATGGCAGAAGGTACGAGTTGCGGCTGACCAAGGCTGGTGAAGCCTTGTATCCCAAGGTCAAAGCCGCGCTGGACGCTGAGGAAAAAGCACTTAGCGAGTGCCTCACCGCGGCAGCCGGCCGCGTCACTCAGCAGGATTTTCTGGCGGTGTTGCACCAAATTGCGCAATTAGATAAGTAAATCATTGACGCGGAAGCAGGAAACAGGTTCCGGCATTAATAAGAGGAAATTGATCACCGATGCGCTAACGGTCATTATCGACAGGATGATGGCTAGGTGACCGTCCGTTTTTATCAAGCCTTGCGCTCGAACCCGAGGGCCAAGTGGATAATGCCAGTGGCAAGCAACCAACAAGTGACAATTACCATTAGGCCTTGCAGCCAGGGCAAGGAGATAATGCCACTCGTGCTACTTGAGGCCCCCACAATCACCCAATAAATATTGGTATAGGCGCTAGGCAGGTATGCCGCCCAGCTGAATCCACGGCTAGCAGCCCAAAGGCCACTTTGTTGCCCGAACACAATGGCTAATAATAGCAGCAAGCTCAATACGAAGCTGGCATGCCATATCTGAAGCAAGTAGGCAAACGCGGTGAAGAGCAGGATGAAAGCCCCCAAGAACAAGAATTCTTGCACTAACAAAGAGCCGGCAGTGAAGAGCTGGCTTTGTTGGGTGGCGGTATCTTGCTCGATCAGAAAAGGATTTTTCAAGCTCCCAAAGCCGTGCGGAAGACTGAGCAGAACGAGGCTTAAGAGCCCGCCGATGACAAGCGCGAGAAGCAGTCCGCCAGTTAGTACCACCTGCTGATTCAAGGCCACCTGGTGCTGATTCAGCGGCAGCAGGGCCGTGAAGTCATCGTGGTGGTGCGCCTTAAACAAACTGCTGAAGTAGGCCGCAGCCAGCGCAACCACCGTCAACAGCGCCACATTCATCATGCCAGGCAAGCCTGCTTCGACAAACCGGTTAACCGCCGGCGCGGCTTTTTCAAGCGTCGCGTAATAAGGCAGATGGTGCTTGGCCAGGTAGCGGACCCGCTGACTATCATGCGAATACTCAGCAAAGTTGCTCGGGATTTTAGTCGCATAGGCCCCCAATGCTGCTGCATAGGCAATCCGATCACCGTTGCGGGCGGCGTTCATAATTGTGTGCACATACCGCTGTTCTTTTTTGGCCAACTGCACCGCTGCCGGATCAGCGTTTTGCTTGATGGTCTGCTTGTCGGTTGCCAAAGCCTGCTGGTAAGTCTCGCTATCATTGGTGAGAACCTCACGAGCGGACTGGGTTGGGCTCTTATAGTTACTCTGCCAAATCCCGCCAATGACACAAGCGGCAACCAGCAATGGTAAGACCCAAAACAAACGGTTTTTAAACAGAAGGCACCATTCGTATTGCTGCTGCTTCATCATCTTCATGTGGATTCCCCCTTAAAGCCGTTGCCGGCGCTGCACAATCACCTCAGCCAAGCCCATTGCCGCAATGCCCCAACCGGCAAGCACCAACGAGCCGAGACCAGGGGCGAGACTGCTGGTGGCCGCCACAGGCAAAAGCGTTGCACTACAATTCAGGTACGTTGTCGGACTAAAGGGCCACTGTAGAATTGATGGCCCAATCACGACGACGGCTAGCAGTCCCACCAGCGTGATCAGAAGGTTGCTGGTGAACGGCTGGATCAGTGCACTGATACCGGTCAAGAAAACGATGATTGCCAGCATTGTGACACCGTAAAGGACAACCAAATGAGCGGCTGACATCGTGTGGACACGCACGCCATCTAAGGTGTAGGCAAACGGGTATTGCCACCCGCCGCTGGGAGCGATTGTGGTATCAATCAGTGCAGCAGCCCCAAAGACTACCCCAAAACTGGTAAGGCTTAACCCAAGGTAGGCAGCCAGCTTGTTGAAAAGAATCACCGTCTTATTGACTGGAACTAATGCGACAAAATCTCGCACGACGAGGCGCTTATCAGTAATAATTGAAGATCCAACCCAAATGGCCAGGCATGCCAGCAGCCACGTCAACGGGATCCCGGCCAGCAGATCACGGGCATACAACAATCCACCCGGCGCTTTGGTCGCATTCAGCGGTACCTCGGCGCGCCTTTGTTGGTCCAATTTGCTCAGGGTCGCAGCCTCCAGCCGCGCGTCCAGTAATGTCACCGGCTGCTTGTCCACATCGGTGAAATTCCGGCCGCGGACAATCTGGCCGACTAAGTATTTTTGAAAAAGCGCGCGCTGGTGCGTGATGCTCCGCGGCGACCGATCGTACAAGATTGCATCGATCACCGGATCTAGTCGGTTGACCTCTGCCTGCAAGGCTTGTTTGCTCGGGCTTCCGGCCGGTACGCGTTCCGGGTGCTTTTGCCACTTTACAATTAAGGCCTGGTCGTCGCCGCGCCACTTAATGTAGTTCTGCTGCTCCTGCTGCCAGTCGCCAGGTTTAGCTGAGCCAATTCGCAGAAAGTTGGGCCACAATAAGCACAGCAGCAGGGCGCAGGCAAAACCCAGCCACGCCTTAGATTTCAACAAAAGCAGCCATTCAAACCGGCTACTCCGCGCAATCAAAATAACTCCTCCGGCACGCCAAACAGTTCATCATACTTGGCCTGTAGGTCGATGGCTGCCGTCTGGTAGCTCGTCACCTGACCATCCTTAAGGAAGATGACCCGCTCTGCCATTGTCGTGACGTTGCCTAGCTGGTGGGAAGACATCAGAATACTTTTGCCCTGATCCCGCAAACGCGAAAAAATGTGAGTAAACAGCTCAATGCTAGTCGGATCCAGACCGTTGAGCGGTTCATCGAACAGCAGGAGGTCAGCCCCAGAAATTAAGTAGGCGCCCAGCAAGACATGTTGGCGCATCCCAAGTGAAAAAGTCGAGATGCGCTTATTGTGATAACGCTCCATTCGTAGTGCCTTCAGGACCTGGTCGACTGAGAGTTCGCCACCCCACATGGCTTTGACGTAGCTGAGCAACTCAACCGGGGTCAACACCTCATAGAGGCGCTGTGAATCTTCAAGGAAAAACAAATGCTTAAGAAAGACCTGCCGTTGGCTTTGCGAATCATTTCCCAGCAACGTGACTTGGCCCCTCTTGGGACGCAATAAACCGGTGATGTTACGCAACAGCGTGCTTTTTCCGGTCCCATTCGGCGCGACCAGTCCCACAATTTCGCCAGCATCAATGGACAGATCTATGTCCTTTAGAATCGACTGCCTGCCATAATCAAAGGAAAGCCCTTTTACTGTTAGCATATTCTCCCTCCGCCCAAGGAAATATTCAAATTTTAGCTAATAGTACAGCAAATAGTCGATCAAATCTACATAAACAGGTGCACGCTTACATATCTGTTGATACGATAGACAGGATCAGATTGTTGTCCATATAAGGAATTCGAATCCGGCATTGTGGTGGTCTGACTCTTTCACATAAACATTACTAGACTCGGAGGCGGCGGGGATTGCACAAATTTTGCCTCTCAAATTCTGCTTGCGGGCGGTGCTGACATGGAATACCCTGACTCAGGGTGGTATTACTACAACGCAGTAGCATACAGTCCAACATGGATTAATGCAGGACTGTTTGCTGACTACTGGGCTGGTAGAGCGGTTAGAACTGGTCAATCGCTAAACTTGGATGGACTTATTTCTGAGGTTAAAGAAGGAGACTTCATTGGCTTTCTCAAGCCAGATTCGTATGAGTATAGTCACTGGGCATATGTGAGTAAAAAAGCTAGTGGCAGGGCATACATCACTGAGCACGATAAAAAGCCGACACCTTGTGAGTGTCGACTTTTTGCGGCGCTACGATATTTGGAGTTGAAAGGCATCTTGCCTGGAAACCCCTTTTTATATACCATTTTTATGTCTGAACACACATAGAAGTAATGCTACCCAATGCATCGTCTTGGCATGAAAAGTAAGATACACGAGACCAAGCGAAACAAAGCACCAAAAGACAGGGGGTCTGTAAAATTGGAAGTTGAATTTGATTTTCACCGTAGGTGCCTCCATTGTTGTAGTCGTAGCTCCATACGCGGATTATATACCTCGTTTACCATTACAGCAGCTACCATTGTCATCCGTTCCTCACTGTATCTTCAATCTGATCCTGCTGATTTCCGTGATGGCAGTGATACTCTACCCGGTGTACCTACTAGTTGCCGCGTCAGTCGTGACGCACAAGCAGTAAAGGTAGCATCTTAAGGAAATAGAGGCGGCCCCGTCAATTCTGACTGGTCGTCTTTATTCGTTTCAAATTGAGACGACAAAAAAGGAAACTAGAATTTTGGTGTTAATACTAATAACGCCAGAGATTCTAGACTTCTTTCTGGTGGGACAGTGCGTTGATTGATAGTTTAGGGACCTATACTCAGATCACTAAGCACGACGACATTAGCAAAATGAGACTGATTCTTCCACTAATTATTGGTAGCCAAGACTTTTACGTAAATTGCAAGAACAAGTTAGCCACCTAGATTGGGCGGGTTCGCGACGAACTGTTATCTATAGTATTGATTGGCTAGCCGCTGCCGCCTTGGCGGCGCGGCGCCGGACTCGTTTGCATTCAGCATTGAAGACTTCATTGGTGGTCCGATTGTCTTGGTTGCGTCGTGGCAGTTGGTTGATCTTATCTTCGACCTCGGCCAAAGCGGCGGGGCTCACAGTATCTAGTGACTGGCCCTTAGGAAAGTCTCTGCGTACCATCTTGTTATAAACCTCACTGGTGCCGCGCTCGCTGGAACGATATGGATGCGCGTAGTAGACAGTTGCCACGCCGTTCAGTACTGATTCAAGCTCAGTAAACTCGGAGCCTTTGTCTGCCGTAATGGTCTTAATGATGTCTCCATATTCACTGATGATACCGCGCATCGCGTAGTTCACCGAATCAGCATCACGGCCGTCAATCAAGCGCATAAATGGGAAGCGGGACTTACGCTCAATCAAAGACATAATGACACTCTCTTGGCCGTTGCGCTTGCCTACGATCGTGTCGAGTTCAGAGTGACCAAACTCACTTCGGCTCTCGACTCGCTTAGGCCGCTCATCAATACTTCTACCTTGAAGCATGCGCTTGTAGGTCGTATTGGCATTCCGTTTTGTACGCCGGCTGGTTTGCTCAAGCAGATCAATGTTCTTGATCTCCAGTAGCTGCGCCTCGATATAGCTGTAGAGCGTAGCCGTGCAGACCATTTCAGCTGATTGGTAGAGCTTGTCGTGCTTCGCTTGCGCAACGACCGCATCAGGAGACCATCCTTCCTGTTTGAAGCGTGCAATGAAGTAAGCAATGAAGTCTGCTACCTGAGTAAGCTTGAGTGGGCGGTGGCAACGGCACGGATTCTCAACGTATCGCGCCTGTGCGGGCTCAGGGCTATACATACGAGAGTACTGGCGTTGACCATTAGCCTTCTTGACCTGATAAATCTCACCACGAGCAAGCGCATTAGCCACCGTTTGACGACGAACGCCGATCACCCTTTGCGATTGCACGATTAGACTTCTTCTCAGCATGTAAGGCGGCAATTTGACCCGCGTTCCACTGCATTATGATGGTGGCCCTTTGGACGAAACATGGTAGGCTTTTCTTGCATGACGGATTTACAATGCAAGTGCAACAAATTAGCTAAATAGAAAGACTCATAGCCTGAGTCCTTGTAAAATGGAATCA
>NZ_RHOJ01000036.1 GCF_003946485.1 Lacticaseibacillus jixianensis
TTGTTTGTTTTAGCTAACAACATTATCAATCTAAATCCCCGTGTCGACAATCTAGGGGGTCACTTCATATTATCTAGCCCCGGGCATTGCTGGCGCTTTTTGCCGGCGAGGCCCGGGGCGTAGCTACCCACTTCCCCGTTGCGGCCCCGTAGCCCAGTTAGAAGGTGCGCAGGGGCCGCGTACTTAGCGGGACAGATAACCTAGCCACGAGCATTGCCGCCGTACTCTGGCGGCGAGGCTTGTGGCGTAGTTAGCTGCTCCCGCGTTGCGGCCCCGTAGCCCAGTTAGAAGGTGCGCAAGGTTCGCGCACTTAGCGGGACAGATAACCGCTCCGCATGTCGCCCGGTAGCCCAGTTAGTTCAGGATACCCAAGCCGTACAAATAGGACCGCAGCGGCTGCTGCGGTCCTATTTGTACGGCTGAATTTGCGCTGATAACATGGCGCGGGGTTTTCTTTAGGATGCGCAGAGTTCGCGCACTTAGGGGGACAGCCAGCCGCTACGCATGTCAGCCTGTACGCCGCAAGCGGCTACAGGCTGATCATAGGTCAAGGCGTTGCCGGCGTTTTTTGCCGGCGAGGACTTGACCGTAGCTGGATGCTCCCCCGTTGCGAACTCGGAGCTCAGTTGCATGATTACGGCTTGGCCGGTTGCTTGGCAGCGGCCAGCAGGGCGTTGTTGATGGTTTGCGTGAAGAGCACGTTGCCTTCCTGGCGGCCGGCGAAGTGCACGCCATCGGTGCCTTTGAACAGCTCCGGGTGCGCGTTCGCCACGCCTGCCCAGTCAGCCACGGTGATCCAGTCGTACTGCTGCGGCAGGGCCTGTTCAAGGGCGGTGAGGCGACTTGAATTCCAATCCGGCTTGGCCTGGCCGTTGTGCGGGGTGACCATGATCAGCTTGTGGCCCGGCTTGATGGTGGCGATGACCTGTTTGAGCACCGCCGCATAATCGTTGAGTGAATTCGTCCCGCAGGCAATAACGACGAACTCGCGCAGGGTGCCGGCGGCTTGCTGGTTTTTCACCAGCGTCAGGGCCTGATTCATGGTCCGGTCGCCCTCGGCGTCAACCACGGCGTTTTGCACGTGACTGCCCAAGTAATCTGAGACTCCCAGCGTCACTGAATCGCCAAAAATCGACACGCCGGCCGGAATGTTGTGGTCGCTGGCAGTGCTGTTGCGGTTGGCTGCTTGGTAGCCGTGCGGATCAGTCTTGGCCGCTTGTGCGGCGGCCTTTTGCCCCTGTGCGAGCCGGTTCGCCGCGGCCGTCTGCTTGGGCGTGTGCGCGGCGATGATTTCAGGGGCGGCCTGAACGTAGCGGGCAGCGTCCTGCTTGACGCCGGCGGTCCACAGGGTGGTTTCAAGCTGTGAAAGTGCTGGGGCCGCACTGACCTGGTGCACCGTCAACGCCAGCAGCACCGCCCCGCCGGCGAGCAGGCCGCCCGCGCCGAGCTGCTTCGCTCGCAGACTGTGCCCCACCAGCAGTGGCTTGCCCGCGACGAAGGGTTCCACTACGGCGACCGAAAAGGCGGCAAACAGCACACTGAGGACCAAGGTCAACGCGACCGTGATGCTCTGCGGCAGCAGCCGGCTAAAAATCACGTACAGCGGCCAGTGGTACAAGTAGATCCCATACGATAAACTGGCCAGCTGCAGGGTGATCCGCGGCTCTGCTACGGTGGTCGTGGCCTCGTGCAGCGCGCGGGCGGCGAGGATCATGATCCCGGCCAGCAGCGAGGTGATCAGCAGGCCGAACGGGTAGGTCCAGGCGGCGTCAAAGTGAACGGTCCAGCCGAGCAGGACGGTGAGGGTCGCGGCCCCGGCCAGCACCAGGGCGGGCTGCCAAGCCGGCCGCTGCGCAGTCAGGCGCCGGAACCATTCAGGCACGATGCCGATGCCGGAGACCGTGGCCAGCATGGCGCCGAGAAAAAGTGGGAAGCCGTGCGTCAGGCTGGAGAAATACACGGGTGAAAAGTCCTTGAGGCCTTGCGCCTGCCCCCACATCAATGCCAAGCTGCTGACGCCAAAAACAAGGGCGAGGCCAAACAGGCTCTCACGAAACCAGACCCGCCGTTTGCGCATCGGCACTTCTGGCTTGTTCAGCAAACGGGCGACCAGAAAGACGACGAGGCCCCAAACCAGGTAGAACTGCATTTCGACGCCGAGAAACCAGGTGTGGACAAATAAGTGCGGAATGAAATTGGTTTCATAACTGCCGCCAGTGGCAAGTTCAAACCAGTTGGTGACAAAGCCCAAGGCCGCCGCCACCTGCTTGCCGAGTCCGGTGATGAGGTCGGGTGACACCAAAAGGGTGAAGGGCACCGTGATCAGGATCATCAAGACCACGGCCGGAACGATGCGGTAAAACCGCCGCCGCAAAAAGGCGCGCAGGTCAAACCGTTGGGTGCGCGCAAACTCGTCGATCATGAGGCTGGTGATCAGAAAGCCAGAGAAGACAAAAAATAAGTCGACTCCGACGAAGCCGCCAGGATAGCCGACCTTGAAGAAGTGATACCCCAAAATCATCAACAAGCCCAAGATCCGGACCAGACTGAACCACTTAATGTGTTGATGAGCTGGCGTAGTATTGGCCATTTTTGAAGTACCCCCTATAATTTTTTCCCTGTTTGGTGGTCAATGTCCCGCGGCCGGTCAGCTGCCCCTTGGCGAAGCGGCCGGTATACTGCCAGCCGGCGTGGGAGGTGAAGCGGCCGCGGCCATTAAACCGGCCGGCCGCAAACTGGCCGCGGTAGCGATCCCCGTTTGCCAGTTTGAGGGTGCCTTGGCCGCTAAATTTGCCTTTCAGCATTTGCCCGTCGTACTTGATCGCCCCGTTTGCAAGGGCGTAATGGGTCGTTGTCCGGTGAGCGGGCCGCAGCGCCCAGGCCGCGGCCACGACGATTAGAAGCACGGCAATCCTTTCGAGCAGAGTTCTGAGACGATGGGTAGTCAAGTTGGCCCTTCTTTCTGAAAAACTTACTTATCAATCATACTTTAAAACCGCCTGGAATCAAGCAGCAGTGAAGGAATTCACGGCCTTCTTGCAGAATCTATTGCTGAAAGGGGGCGCCAAGATGACTGACCGAATTAGTCTGCTGGGGGTGGGCCTCGCGCTTGCGGGCCTGCTTTTTAGCTTGGTGCCGGGGATCGGCTGGCTGCTGTACGCGGGCGGGCTGGTCTTCAGCGTGTGGGGGTTGTTCACCCCGCAGCGGCAACTTGCTTGGTGGGGCGTGGGCGTTTCTGCTTTGAGTGCCGCCGTCCGCATACTGTTGGCCACGTTTGTGATTGGATAGAAAGGAGGGAGCGGTCCCGATGCCGAAAACATAAGCGCCTCTGCGCCCGGTCCCCAGACCGGGCTGCAGAGGCGCTTACTTTGGTATCCTTCCGCACCGCGGACACGGCAGCCAGTGCGTTGCTGGCAGTGCACCGGCCGGCGGCTAGTCTGGCAGCTGCTTGAAGGCGGCCGCGATCTGCTTGCTTTCCTGGCTAGTGAGGCGGACGGTCAACGCCTGGGCATTTTGCATCGCCTGCTCAGGCGTGCGGGCGCCGGGAATGACCACGGCGATGGTTGGCGCTTGAATGTACCACGCCAGGATCGTTTGGGCGATGGTCGCTTGGTGTGCTGCCGCAATCGGCTGCACGACGGTCGCCAGCGCGGCGGTGATGGCCGCAAACCGGTCGCCGTGGAAATTGGCTTGGCGGGCCTGCCAGCTGTCTTCACTGAACGTTTGACCAGCGCGGTACTTACCGGTCAAAAGACCCGAAGCCAGCGGAAAGTATGGCACAAAACTGATGTGGTGAGCCTGCAGGTAGGGCATGAGGCGCTGCTCATTTTGGCGGTCGATCAGGTTGTACGCATCCTCGACGATGTCAACGTACCCGTCTTGATTGGCCTCGGCGAGTTGCGCTGGGCTGAAGTTTGAGACCCCGATGGCCCGGATCTTGCCTGCTTCCTTCAATCGCTGAAGCGCTCCGACTGCCTCGTACTTCGGCGTATCCGAGTCCGGGAAGTGGATGTAGAAAATGTCGAGGTAGTCGGTGCCGAGCCGTTGCAAGGCGTGATCGACTTGCGCAGTCAAAAAGGCGGGGCGGTTGTTTGGCCGCAGCCCTTGCGCGGGATCTTGCGCGGCCTTGGTGGCGATGACGATCTGGTGGCGATCATAGTCGGCAATCGCCTGGCCAATGAGCCGTTCGGAATTCCCTAAGCCGTACATGAAGGCGGTATCCAGCATCGTCATCCCGTGATCCAACGCCGCTTTGACGGTTCGGATCCCGGTTTGATCATCGAGGCCGGTAAACAAATTGTGGCCGCCGACTTTGTTGGTCCCCAGCCCTAAAGGCCCGGACACGACGTCACTGTGGCCAATTCTAACGTGGTTCGTCATGGTAAATGTTCCTTTCGGTGGCGACTTTGGCGACTCAGCGGAAAATCAGGGAGTTGGTCCCGGTCAGGTTCATGACGTACAGTGCCAGCACCACGGCATTAATCAACAGGGAGATGACAATGATCGCATAGCGGATGGTGAAATTGTGCGCCCAAGTTTGGAAGTTGAACCACCCGAAGCGTTTGCCTTGATACCCGAAGGTCATGGCGAGCAGGATCAACGTCACGACGCCCTGACCAACGGCCCCGATCAGTCGCAGGTTAGGGTTAGTAATTTGCAATGTGTAGCTGCCAAACGCTAGTGCGTCGAGCAAAATGGCAAGCAAAGACATACTGTCACTCCTTTAACCGCCGCAATTGCGGGTTTACGCTGATAGTAGCACAGCCTCAGCGACGCGGGAAGGGGACCAATTCCGAGTGGCGAATGTCCGCGATGCTCACCTGAACGCCTGCGATCCCGACCTCGTCCCAGTCCGTGTAGCCGGCCACCTTACCGCCCAGCGGCGCGGCCAGGCGCCCCTCTGGGGTGAGGTGGCGAAGCTGAACGATGACACTTTGGCCGCTGGCAAACGCCGCGGCGAGAACGCGCCGAATTTCCGCCTCGCTTTGCTGCGGCAGCGCCGTCTGGTCTTGCAGGAGCGCCTCTGCCGCAGCCTGCTTCTTTAGGGCCGCCGTGTGGTCGGAAAGGAAATAGCCTTGCCACTTCTTCATCCCGCGGTCTTGGTAACGGTGGTCAAAAAAATCGGCGGTGAGGCGCTGAAACGCGGCTGCGCCGATCTGATCGGCATAGGTCATGGCACCACCCCCTTAGCTCACTTGTTTACGCCCATTATACGAACGCACGTTCCTAAACACAAGCCACGCAATTGGGCATTCTGTAACATAGAAAGCCCATGGCGACGGCGGTTAATCAAAACTTAACCATTTTTATGACGAAAATATTACAAAAATATTTCATGAGCGGTTATACTATGGTCATACAAACAAGTGGGGAGTGATCGTGATGAAGAAGTGGCTTTTGGTCAGTGTTGCAGTGCTGGGATTGATCGGTGGCGGGATCCAGTTGACCGGGACGCACCTTGACCACGCAAGTGCCCAGTCAGGCGCTGCGGCGGTCGTCACGCATTCCAAGACCCCCCGCGCCGCTGCCACCAAGGTGGTAAAGGGTGGCCGCACGCAAACGGTCAAGGCGGCCAGTCGCAGCGCCAAGCCGGCGACCAAGGCCCCGGCAAGCACGAAGGGCTTGGCCAAGCCCGTGGCCGCAGCGCCGCGCGCAGCAGCCCAAACGTCTGCCGCGGCAAAAGCAAGCGCCTCGCGCCAGCAGGCAACCACAGCCAAGGCACCGGCTCAGGCTCAGCCGCGCACTGCGACGACTTTGACCGCCTACTATGGGACCTGGCACAATGCTGCCGTCACGATCACCCTGACTGCCGCCAAGCTGACGGTGGCGCAGCCCGGTCAGCCCAGCCTGACGACGACCTACCAGGTGGCGGCAAGCGGCCGCGGTTACCTCTTTACGCCAACGGCCATTGAAGCCGATCCGCTCCAGCTGGAACTAGTCAACGGCCAGCTGCTCTGGGCGACTGGGGCCAGCGCCCCGTTGGTCCTGGTTCGCTGATGGTGATCAGTGGGGGCCGCCGCTCCTGTCAAAAAAATAATCCCAGTGATGCGCAAGCCAAGCGGCACG
Source organism: Lacticaseibacillus jixianensis (assembly GCF_003946485.1). Taxonomy (GTDB): domain Bacteria; phylum Bacillota; class Bacilli; order Lactobacillales; family Lactobacillaceae; genus Lacticaseibacillus; species Lacticaseibacillus jixianensis. The sequence goes on from NZ_RHOJ01000036.1 coordinate 6,067, forward strand.
CATCACTGGGATTTTTCTATTTGCTGAGGCCGAGGTGATAGCTGAAGAACGAGGCCGTGCCCGGTAAGGCAAACGCGGTGTAGTCGCGGGCGTGACCCGTGCCCGGGACCACGTGGACCGTAATGTCGCGCTTAAACGCGGCGGCTTGCTCAAGAAAGCGGAAGACGCCCGGTAGCGGAGAGAGCTCGTCGGTGGCGTTATACATCAGCGTTGGCCCTAGCGTCTCGGTGAGGTGGTTGAGCGGATTGACCGCGGTGAGCTTTTGCGGGGTCAAGTCGCCGAGGTACGTCTGAAGAAAGTATTTATAGAAGCTTTCGTGGATCGCATGCGGTTCCGTCAGGCCGAGCTCAGCCTTGGCGTCGACCGCTGCCTTGACGGTTTGATGCTGCTGGACCCAGTTGGCGAAATCGACGATGGCCGACCAGGTCACCACCGGCTGGCCGCCGGTGAGGCTTTCCGTAAGAGCCATGGTGCCGCCGACGCTGGCGCCAAGCAGCCCCACCTTGGCGCGGTCGAACTCTAAGCTACTGGCCGCAAACCAGGCGAGAAAAGTGTGCAAATCGGTTTGGGCGGCGGGAAACAGGTGGGCCGGGGCCAGGCGATAGTTCACCAGCGCGGTCACATAGCCTGCCGCGGCGAAGTACTGGCCAATTTCCTGGTCGTTTGCTTTATCACCGCGAAACCAGCCGCCGCCGTGAACAAAGACGATCGCGGCGCCGTTCGCCTTGGCCGGCAGATAGAAGTCCGCCTTTTGTGCTGGGTCCTTGCCGTAAGCCACATCTGTTTCGATCATGATCCATCCTCCTCATCCAAGGTTGCGCAGAAGCTGGCAGCGGCGTATCGCGATGAACTGAAATGCGGCGCGCCAGCCGCTTGTTTCTGACTGCAACCAAGCCGTCATAACTTCAGCATAGTCCACTTATTAGACTCGTGGCAAGCGCTCCCACGCATTGGGGCGTATTCACGGCGGCCAAAGTCCGCTATAATTCAGACCGGAGGGAATGCCATGAATTATTCGTTTCAGTACTCAGCCGAACGTGCCACCACCGTCAAGCGCGTCTTAATGCGCCAGGGGGTCAGCCATCGGCTCCTGATCAAATTGTTTGCCGCAGACTTGGTGTTTTTAAACGGCGAGCCCACGCAGAACCAGCCGGTGATCCATGGGGATAAGGTGCGCTTTGAACTGCCACCAAGCACCGGAGTCGCCCAAAGTCAGGCCGCACTGCAGATCGTGGAGGAGCTGGACAACTGGCTGATCGTCAACAAGCCGGTGGGCCTGGCCAGTGTGCCAGGGCCGCATGACCAAACGGATTCACTGTTGAACCGGGCGGCGGGGTACCTTGCAGGCGAGGGCATTGAAGGCCCGCAGCCGGCGGTGATCACCCGCTTGGACCGCGACACTTGCGGGCTGGTGCTGATCGCCAAGCACATTTTTGCCCAAGGCAAGCTAGATCAGGCCGGCGAAACGGGCCTGACCAAGCAGTACCAAGCGGTCGTTGCCGGGCGGGTGACGCCCGCGGTGGGCACGATCACGCTGCCGCTGGGCAAGGCGGCGGACGGTATTCATCGTGAGGTGCAAGAAGGCGGCCAAGCGGCGATTACCGATTACGCCGTCGCCGCAACCCAAGGCGCGTTCAGTCTGGTCAACATCGTCTTGAAAACCGGGCGCACTCACCAAATCAGGGCGCATTTTGCTGCCATTGGGCACCCCCTGATCGGCGATCCGCTGTACGGGGAGCCGACGCCGCAGTACCAGCACCAGTTGCTACAGGCCAGCGGGCTGACTTTTACCGATCCGTTTACCGGCCTGAGCCATTTTTACCACCTGGCGGCCCCGACGGAATGGCCAAGCTTTCCCGCTTAGACGACAAAAAAACCGCCTCCGAGGAGACGGTGGTAGTCGCTAGGCCTAAGCGACGAGCCGAATTACTTTTTAACTTCGGTGAACTCGACCCGGCGACGCAACTTTGGAGAATACTTCTTCAAAGTCAGACGGTCCGGGGTGTTACGCTTGTTCTTAGAAGTTAAATAGATCCGTTCGCCAGTTTCGGCGCAAGCAAGAAGAATGTGATCACGCATTCTCAAGCACCTCTTTCTATGTATGAACCCTAATAGCATACCGGATTGAGGAAAAAAGTCAAGGGAGGGTCGCTCGTGGAGATCCAAGGCAAGCGGGTGGCGATCCGGCCGCTCGCAGCACAAGACGCGCCTGCGTATCTGGCGCTGGCGCAAGATCCAAAGGTCGCTCAGCCGGCCGGCATCCGCCGGCTTAGTACGCTGAAGGCGGCCGAGCAGCACATCGCTAGTGCTCAGGGCACCGAGTTTGCCATCACCCAAGGCAACCGGCTCATCGGGGAGGTGGGGGTTTACCCGCGCACGGCTGATCCTGCCGACCCGGCGGCCAGCACGCGCGAAATCGGGTACGCCTTGGCGGCCGACCACTGGGGGCGGGGCCTGATGACGGAGGCCCTGCAGCTGGTGCTGGCGGAACTGTTTCGCACTGGCATCACCGCGGTGTGGGCGGGGGTCTATCCGACCAACCGCCGCTCAATTGCCGTTTTGGCCAGGCTGGGCTTTGAATACCGGTTCACGGCGCCGCTGCCGGCCGGCCTGACCGGCGGCAAGCAACAGGCTGAAGCGTACTTTGAACGCGTTAATGAAAGTCTCTTATAAGAACTGCTTTCACGCTGCAAAGTCACGTTTTCTTTTCAAACGATAAAAGAAATGTCATGGTCGGCTTGCGCTAATGGTATAATGAAACTGAAAATTTTGACTGGAGGTTTCATAATGAGTACCCAAGCTGATTACGATGATATTTACACTAAGCGGCTTGCCGCGATTGAAAAGGATCCTGCATTGACGATCCTTTCGAGCATGAACCAGCCCCAACAAGCCGGCGAGAAGGCGACGCAGTACATCGTGTACACGGATTTCAAGCCGGACAGCCGCAAGAGTAGCTTCACCGTGAGCGTGTACACCCCATTTGAGAACGTTGATAAGTACGGGCACTCAAAGGCAGACTTTCAGGCACAGTTGCTGTTTGACTTGAACGCTTGGCAGAAGACCATGCATATCACCGTGCTGGAAACGTTGGGCTCCGAAAGCCGGCTGGCGTTCTACGATTTTGAAAACATGGGGCTGGCCCAGCTGGCCCTGAAGGCGTTCATCAACCTTGCGAAGAAGACAGAGGTGGCCAAGATCGACGGCAACATCTCAAGCTTTGACAAGGAAAATTTTGCCAAGCTCGACCACATCTTCACGAAGTTTGGCTTTACGGTGAAGGTGGCGGATCCGGCGCAAGGCATCGCCCGCATCGAAAAACTGATGAAATAGCAAGGACACTGCCGCTAGCTTGACTAGCGGTTTTTTTCTAGGCGAGTTTGACAGCGTTTTCAGTTCTGGCTACAATGGTCGTAACTGGGGGAAACGAGGGGGACAGTATGCTTACGCCGAGCGTGAAAGTCTTTATGTACATGCTAACGATGTCAGATGAGCCCAACATTAGCGCCGCACCCGTGTGGCGAGACCGGTATCATTTGGCGGTCCCGCGGGTGATTGCGCGCCTGCTCAGACGGGGCTTGATTGCCCCAGCCGGCCAGCTCGGCCACTACGAGCTGACCAGCAAAGGTCAGGCCGCGTTAACGGATATCGATGACTGGCTGTGGATCCATGAGTATTACCTCGCGGACGTCATCGACTTCGACCACGTTTGGTCGCTGCCGTGGCGGCACCGCAAAATTGATTACGCTTTCATTGAAAAGCGCCTAGCTGAGGCGAAGGCGCAATACGCGGAGGACGCCACTTATCAGATGCTACTGCTGCGCCACCAGCTGCGGTTGGAGTACGATACCCATCACAATCTTGACGCGATCAAGACCTTGATGGCGTTGATCGATGCTGATTTAGACCCCCAGCCAGAAGGGGGTGAGCTCACTTATCAAACCACGTGGGCCAAGATGAGCGAGTTTGAAAAGAGCACCCTGAAGACCTTGCTGGGGCGCCTGAACTGGACGATGACGGATTTTGAAATGCAGTTTTCTAACTGGCTAGAGCAGCAGCCGCGCCGGCCGCGCCTGTTCACGCGCTTTGAGCTCATGACGATCGTGATGTACGAGATCGGCAACGCCAAACCGCAGCTGTGCGCGCTTTACCAGAATGCGGCAGCCCGGGCCAAACGTCCCGCAGTGAAGCCGGATCAGGCCAGGGAGGCGTGATCCCGGGCCACACCAGCGGCGAACGCAAACGTCTCTGCCTCGCGCTTCAGCAATGAAGTGTGAGGCAGAGACGTTTTTGCGTCATGATTCGTTGTTTGCATCATGCTGCCGAGAGGTTTTGAACTTAGCCGCGCCCCAGTCATTGATTGGCCGCGAGCAGTTTGCGCTGAAAGAGGCTGAAGATCGTTTGAAACAGCACGCGGAAGTCCCCGTCAGTCGCGTCAAGATACCAGTTGAACTTGGCGATCGAAGGCGGCAGTGACGTGAGCATGTCCGGGTCGACAAAGTCATCCAGCGCGGTGATCAGCAGGTCGGCATCGGCGAGGGGCGCCTCATCAGGCAGCAGGTCGACCACGTTGAGGTTACGGACAAAATCGATGATGTTCCGGTTGATCGTGTCGGTGGTTTCCATGACCAGCTTGACCTTGACCATGTCTTCCCAGTTAAATTCCTGCATGTACGGGACGAGCAGGTAGAAAAACATTTCAACCAGCGCGTTTTGGGCCCGCTTAAACGCGCGCAGTCCCGGTTCATCGGGCAGGTCGGCGATGTACTGACTGAGCAGCCGGCGGACTTGCTGCTGCTGATAGTTGAGCAGGGCCGGCTTGAAGAAGTCCGTTTGCTTCACAAAGTCGCCGTCCATCAGGTAGAAGGCCGCCGCCACCCGGACCAGGTTGACGTAAAGCAGCGGGTCTTCGAAGGGGTTTTGCGTCGCTGGTGCCACCAACTGGCTGTGCATCACTTGGGGCAACCCCGCCACCACTTGAATGATGGGACTGTTTTGGGCTTCCAGCTGGTCAACGAGGGTCAGGGTGGTTGCGCTCGGCTGGGCGAAGGTGATCATTTTTTGCTGAAAGAAGTAGAAAAAGGCGCCTTCCGCATCAAGCGTGGCTTGCGGCACGTTGGCGTGCCGCTTGCTGGGGTAGATTGCCTTCAGCCGGAAGGGACTGTGCGGAAAACTCCGAGCAAAGGCCAGCGGCAGCTTAACGAAGTGGCCGCGGCTCATCCGGGTGCGGCAAAGCCCCCAGAACAAGCGCTCCTGACTAGCGACGATGGGGTCTGAGGCCGGCGTGGGCAGCTGTTGGTACTGCTGGCTTAAGATCTGAAAGTCAAGGGCCCGAAACGGCCACTGACTGCCGTGGTAGCTGAGCCAGTAGAACTGCTGCAGGAAAAGGCGGATCTGCTTCTCGTCGCCGATGAACGCCGCCTGCGTTAAGGAGAGCCTGATGTGATAACCGGCAAGGAAGCTGCGCACTGTGGCCGTCTTGCGCATCAAAGTGGAGCGGCTGATGAAATGGCTCGTGCAGAAGCTGCTGACCGTTTGCTGGCTGCCCTGGACCAGGTAATCGATGAATTGGAACGAAATTGATTCGTTCAGCAGGAACACCCGGTAGTCGTCGATCGTCTGCGGGAGCAAGGCCCCCCCGGTCAGCGCCTGTTTCACTTGGGCAGCGGTTTTGCCTGACAGGTCAACCAAATCACGCGTTAGTTCCTGAAAGACGTTGTAGCTTTGTTGATAGGATAGGGCAAGGCGCTCCGCCAGGTCAGTGATCGAGAGGCTCTGCGCCTGGTTGGTCACGAGCGTGTGGAACATGGTGAATTTCTGCAGATCCGCTTTTTCAAGAAAAATGGTCTCGAAATCCATTCGGCAGTCCCCCTCCTGTCAAATCGTGGTGCGCGCGGCTGAGCACGCCTTGGCGTCAAGCCTACCCCAGACTTGAAGCCGTTTTCCAAATATAGAATAGCACATGTAGAAGCCCGGTAAAAAGGGCCTTCTGCCGGAATGCACCCGGACAAGAGCTTTGTACACCAAAAAAGTCTTCGCCGCTGACCCTGATGGTTTGGAATCGATTTTCCGGTTGGTCAGGCGCGGCCAGTCTCATTAAGTGCAAATAAATATTGGCATAGTTTGTTATTCGCGGCTATAATTACTAAAGGAATGCGCTTTTACGCGCACCTTAATCGTTTGCAAAAGGAGATCATGAAATGCGAGGACGCGAAGATATCTTCTTGGCCCAGTCTCAGGCGGAAGAGACCAGTCTGTTTCGGCGGATCGTGAATGCAAGGTCGGCGCAGACGCCAGTCGCTGAGCGCCTGGCGATGGAGCGTAACGGCGAGCCGCTAGTGACCGAGGTCAACTTGAAGCAGATCGCGGCACTGACGCGGCGCAGCTACGGCTCGGTATATAACACTTACAACAGTCTCGTGGCCACCCTGCAGGAGATGATCGGCTCGAAGACCACTGCGGTGCGCAAGCTGTTCAACGTGCCGTCTAGTCAGGTGCGGCTGCACCTTGTCCAGCGCGATCACCCTTACCGGTTCTTGCACACGCTTTTGTACCATGACTACGACAGCTTCGTCGACTTCCTTGCGGCCAGTCATGCGAGCAAGGCGACGATGCTGCGGCATTTAAAGCCGCTGCGGGACTTCGCGCGCAAGTTTGGCGTCCGCTTTTCATACGAGACGCTCAGCCTGCAAGGGGATGAAAAACGGGTGCGCCTGTTTTTGACGATGATCCTCTGGCTGGCGACTGACGGGGCGGGGTGGCCGTTTGACGACCTCGATCGCAAGGCGGTCGGCGAGGTCGTTGACGCCGCAGTCGACCTGTACGACATGAATAAGCCCAATTATGTGACGCGGGAGGTGGCGATGTATTACACCGCCATTGCGCACAAGCGCTCCAGTGAAGGTAACGTGATCCCGTACCGGACCACGAAGCTGACCTTGCTGTATCCGACCGCCAACATGTTCGAGGAGCTGCAGCCAAGCCTCGCGGAGAAATTCCTGTTCCCGAAGTTCACCACGGAAGAACAGATGGGCGAAAGCTCGGCGATGTACTTTGTCTTCAACTTCTTGCCGCTGTTCAGTGCCACGGATACCGCGGGGCTTGAGCAGACGCTGGCCCGCTACCGCCACTACAATCCGCCGGTTTACACGCTGGTCACGGAGTTCCTGGCGAAGCTGCCAGTAGCCTTTTTGACGGCGGACACGATGCCGGCGGGCGCGCGGAACATTTTAACGGCGAGCCTGCTGGCGAACGCCGTTTCCACGATCGAATTTGGGGAGGACCTGTCGCAGGTGATTGCCTACGAGGTCAACGAACACCTGACTGCACTGCCGGAGAACCCCTCGCTGAAGAAAAAGGTGCGCCAGACGCTGGAGCACGTGATCTACGTGGCCGAACTGGACCGGCTGAAGCCGCGGCTTGACGCCCTGACGGACTCGTTCTATTCTGCCGTGCTTCAAGTGGCGCAGCAGTTTGCCCCCAAGACCAAGATCCGGGTGGCCGCGGTGGTCGAGCAGACGGGGCTTAGCTACGTGGACCTCTTGGGCATTTTGATGGCCCAGCCGTTTGTGGAGCTGGTTTCACCGGACACGGGGATGGCGGACGTCGATCTGGTCATCGAAAGTGCGACGGTACCTGATTCAGCCGAGCGCCATGACGGGATTTTGACCTACAAGTGGGCGGCCAGTGCGTCCAATGACTGGTTCGGGGAGCTTTATGCTGAACTGCGGCAGATCTGGGAAGACAAGAATTCTGGGACCCGCGCAGAGGATTTTGACTACTGACCAGTTGCACCGGCTAGGGGTTTGAAGTATTCTAACGGTAACAAGAAAACACGTGATTAGGTGCCTATTTTGAAACGTTCAGAGACCCGGCGGGCGGTGCGAGCCGGGAAGTTTCGATTCCAGCACGACAGTGGACGGCGATGAGTCGTACGGCGCTGACCGTTAGCAGCAAATTAAGGGTGGTCTTCGGACCAAACTTGGGTGGCACCGCGGAATAGCCTTTCGTCCCAATGAGATGAGGGGCTTTTTGTATGCAATCACGAATGAGGAGGAAATAGCATTGCTAGACATTAAAGTGATCCGCAACGACCCAGAATGGGCCAAGAAGAAGTTGGCCGCACGGGCGGTCAAGCCGGAGGAGATCGATGATCTGCTCAAGGACGATGAACAGCGGCGCACGCTGATCGCGCAAACGGAGCAGCTGAAGGCCAAGCGCAATGAGGTCTCTGGCGAAATTGCCAGCAAGAAGCGCAACAAGGAGAACGCTGACGCCGAGATCAAGGCGATGCGCGAGGTGGGCCAGCAGATCAGCGGGCTGGACAAGCAGCTTGCGGAAGTTGAGGAGAAACTGAATTATGTGCTGGTGCGGCTGCCCAATTTCCCGGCCGATGACGTGCCGATGTCCTTGAACGAGGCCGATTCGCGGGAGGAGTACAAGCGGGGGACGATCCGGCAGTTTGACTTTACGCCAAAGGCCCATTTTGAATTGGGTGAAGCCTTGGGGATCCTGGATTTCGAGCGCGCGGCAAAGGTTTCTGGTGCCCGGTTTGTCTACTATAAAGGCGCCGGTGCTCGCCTGGAGCGGGCGGTGTACAACTTCTTCTTGGACGAGCACTACAAAGAAGGCTACGAAGAAGTGATCCCGCCGTACTTGGTCAATGCAGACTCCATGTTTGGCACCGGCCAATTTCCTAAGTTCACGCAAGATGTTTACACGATCGTGAATGAGGACGAACCCCTGACCTTGATCCCAACGGCAGAAGTACCACTGGTCAACTACTACCGCGGGGAGATCATCGATGCGGAGAAGCTGCCAATTAGTGTGACGGCACTGACGCCAGCGTTTCGTTCCGAGGCCGGGTCTGCCGGCCGCGACACCCGCGGCTTGATTCGCATGCACCAATTCAACAAGGTCGAAATGGTCAAGTTCTGCAAGCCTGAGGATTCTTGGAACCAGTTGCAACGGCTGATCCACGATGCGGGCGATTTGCTTGATAAGCTCGGGCTGCCTTACCACGTCATCACCCTGGCCTCCAGTGACGCGAGCTTTACCTCGGCCAAGACTAACGACCTGGAAGTGTGGCTGCCAGCACAGAACACGTACCGGGAAATTTCCAGTTGCAGTAATTGCACGGACTTTCAGGCGCGCCGGGCGCAGATCCGTTACCGCGACGATAACGGCAAGCCGCAGTTCGTCCACACGCTGAACGGCTCTGGCCTGGCCGTTGGCCGCACCGTTGCCGCCATTTTGGAGAATTATCAAAATGCCGATGGTTCGGTGACGATCCCGGACGTGCTGGTCCCGTACATGGCCGGCCAAACTGTCATCAAAGGTGAATAACGTGATCCAGCCGCAGCGATGCGGCTGTTTTTTTTACAAGGTGCGCAGGGTCGACGCACTTAGCCCGACGCTTAGCCTAGCCCAGAACATTGCCGCTGAACTTTAGCGGCGAGGCCCTGGGCGTAGCTAGGCGCTCGGGCGTTGTCGACCCGTAGCCCAGTTAGATCAAGGTGCGCAGGGTCGACGCACTTAGCCCGACGGCTAGCCGCTACGCATGTCAGCCTGTACGCCATAAATGGCTACAGGCTAAGCCCAGCCAGAGGCATTGCCGCAGGTCTTTGGCGGCGAGGACTCTGGCGCAGCTAGCTGCTCGGGCGTTGTCGACCCGGAGCCCAGTTAGATCAAGGTGCGAAGACTCGCCGGTTTTAGCCCGACAGCCAGCCCAATCTAGGCCTTGCCGGTGATTTTTACCGGCGAGGCCTAGAGCGTCGCAGGCTGCTCGGGCGTTGCTGAGTCGCAACCCAATTATCCTCGTCAGCCGCCGCAGACTTTGTGAAATTTGCGGTTGGCTGTTTTTATTTCGGCCTTTTGCAAAAAAATGGTTGACGGTCTTTGGTCGGCTTGGTAAGATATTCAACGTTGTCAAAACGCAGGCGGCTCCGCAGGGAGCGGCATTGCCGGTAAAAAAACCAGTTGACAATCCGCAGGCCAATTGATAGACTATAAAAGTTGTCTTTTGGACAAGGTAGTCCTTTGAAAACTGAACAAAGTTTCGTAAATGTGATAGGGCTTTTCAATGAAAGTTGAAAAGAATTAATTAACATGAGCGAAGTCAATTCGCAAACAACAAATCGAGCTATTCAAATAACTCATTATATGA
>NZ_RHOJ01000037.1 GCF_003946485.1 Lacticaseibacillus jixianensis
TGATTCCATTTTACAAGGACTCAGGCTATGAGTCTTTCTATTTAGCTAATTTGTTGCACTTGCATTGTAAATCCGTCACAAAAAAAATGAACGCCGCCAACGCCGCCGTCTCGACCGCGAACGGCCGCCTGACCACGGTGGCGACGGATCTGCTCAACGGCTTCGGCCAGCTGCTGATGCTGAACCAGACGCCGCGGCTGACGACTGGGGTGCAACGAGCCGGCAAGGTGCGCGCTGAAAAGCGTGTGGCCTACGCCAAGGCCAGTAACCTGTTTTACTCGGTGAACCAAGGGGCCGTTTCGGCCTGCATGCTGGCGGTGCTCGGCCTCACCGGCTACCTTTACCTGCAGGGTAAAGTACCGCTCGGCGTGTTCTCCACCAGCGAGTCGCTAGCCGGGGCGATTTTTAGCTCAGTGATGGGCATGACCGAGAACCTGGCGGAAAGAAAGACTGTTCAACCGCTACTAGACAAGTACCAAGCCGTGCCGATCACCGATGACACGGCTGGCCAACCCGTTGCGCCGCTGCGCCAAGCCTTAACCCTCGACCGTGTCGACTTCCGCTACCCAGACGCGAACCGTTCGACGCTGGCAGCCGTCAGCTACGCCTTCCGCGCCGGTGGGCACTACGCGATCACGGGGCCCAGCGGGATCGGCAAGTCCACCCTGCTTAAGCTGATTGACGGCAGCCTCACTCCTATTAATGGGCAAATCAGCTTTGACGGCCTGCCGCTGACGGCGATCGCCCCACGGTCCCTGCACGAACAAATTGCCGTGGTCGACCAGCAGCCGCTGCTTTTTAACACCACGTTGCGAGACAACCTGTTGCTCGGCCAGCAGGCCACCACCAGCCAAATTACCGCCGTGCTCGCCCAAGTTGGCCTGTCTGCCTTTGTTGCCAGCCTGCCAGAAGGATTAGCCACCAAGGTCGATTTTGCCAGTACCAATCTTTCCGGTGGCCAAAGACAGCGCGTGGCGATTGCCCGGGCTCTGCTTGCCAACCGTTCAGTCCTGCTGCTCGACGAGGCCACCGCAAGCCTTGACCCCGCCTCTGCCGCGGCCATCGATGAGCTGGTCCTCAACCTGCCGCTGACCGTTATCAGTGTCACCCATCACCTGACCGCAGCGACGGCCAAGCGGCTGGACGGCATTTTAACGCTAGACGCACCGCCAGCTTAATCAGGTATAATAAAAATATTAATTTGGGGCGGCCCGAGCGGTCAGCTACCAGTCAGGAGACACTCATGAAAATTAGACCCTACCAGCCCACCGACGAACGGGCCTACCTCAACACTGTTGCGCTGGCCTATATGCACTCCCAGTTCCGCGATCAGATCAGCGACCAGCGCGATTCATTCAGCGAGGCGGATGGCTATCGCACTGTGATTTCGCTTGTTGCGACCATTGACGGCCTCGTAGTCGGGGTGATTGACGCTGGCGTCTTCAACGACGACCGCGCCCAGCATGATATCTATGTGCAGCATCAAGGCCGCGGTAGCTACATCGAAGTGTTTGCGGTGAGCCCCTCCGCGCAAGGGCAAGGCATTGGGCGCAAACTGCTTAAAGCGTGCTTGGCCAATTTGAAAACTGCCGGTGCCGATTTTGTCGAGATCTTCACCCGCAGCGATGCCGCTGCCAACGGCTTGTACCAGAGCCTCGGCGTACGGGAGATTTCGCACAATTGGCGGGCGCTGGCGACGCCGAAAACCTACCAGGCTCCCAAGGCCAAATGGGCGCTGGACGCGGGCACTCAGGAGCTGGTCCTCACGGCCGCGGCCGGGCGCGTCGAAGCTTTGCCGGAGTACCCACAGTGGATTACCTTTTTCGCCGAAGCGGCCATGGCTGATTACACCATTACCGAATCGTATCGCGAACGCACCTACTTACTGAAGTTGTAAAACGAAAGAAGGCACCATTATGCAAATTACTCAAGTGCCAACGCTGACCAAGGCCCAAACCGCGGCGGCAAAAGCTTTGATCAAGACGACGCAGGCGGCGGACGGCACGCACCGTGACCCGTACCTCGAGAACGACTTTAACTTCGATCAGACCATGCCCGCCTTTTTCCTCGCTGAAACTGCGGGACAACTAATTGGTTTACTGACGCTGTATGCCGATGACGCACCGGGGCCAGACGGCGTGGTGGATATCAATATCCACGTGCTGCCGGATTTTCGCAGGCAAGGCGTGGCGACCGCGCTGTGGCAGGCGGCGAGAAAAGTGCTGCAGACAGCTGGCCAGCTAAAATGTGAATATGCGACTGAAGCCGCTTTTCTGACCAGTCATCCCCAATTCCTTGAGCAGACTCAACTAGTTAAAGACCCCACTAGTGAAATCGGCCTGATCGCACCTGCTGGCAGCGGCAAAGCCACCGATGACGTGCTCACAGTCGCCCCACTGACGAGCAGCGACATTGAAACCCTTCTGCCGCTGTATATGGAGGCCTTCGCAGACGAATCCGGGACTGACGAAAGCCAAGCCCGGCGCTATCTTGAAGTCGCGCGGACTGATCCGGCGGTCGCGTCGTTCGTCTGTCACTACCAAGGCCAGCCCATCGGCTACTGTGCAGTAGATTTGGACGATTACGACTACTTTTACGGGCTGTTTATTGCCAAGGATTACCGCAACCAGGGGTTTGGCAGCCGCTTTATCCAATTGATGATGGGCCAGCTCTCGACCACGCGCCACAAAGACTTCCGCCTCGACGTCGACAGCGACAATCCCGCCGCCTACCACGTTTACTGCAAGGCGGGATTCGGGCCGCTGACCGAAACTTGTTACCTCAGTGCGCCGACTGGCCGCTGGGCACTTAAGGATTAACTTCACGTGTGACCCGTGCCCAGCCGCGCAAAATTGCCAGTCACCAGATCTGGAGACTGGTGATTCTGTTCAGGCCAGATAACCCAAAAACGGTCGCACACTATGAAGTGTGCGGCCGTTTGTTTTTGAGGCGGAACGATGGCTTAAGCGGCTTGTGTGAGGTCGATCACCTGGTCGAACTTGGCCTGCCACTCCGGGCTGATGTGGTGCGCCACCTCGATCACCGTTTTCCCTGAGGCAAAAAGTTCATCGTGGATGGCGTCACTGAGCTTATCATCCAGCGCCGAGGTGGCTTCATCGGCCAGAATCACCGGCCGCTTGACCAGAAACGCGCGGGCAATTTCGACGCGCTGGATCTGGCCGCCGGAAAGATTCGCGCCGTTTTCGCCGCACTGGTAGTCCCAGCCCTTCTCCGCGACGAGGGTGTCGAGATGGGCTCGCCGCGCGGCTTCTTCCAATTCATCCTGCGAGTAATCCCCGCCTAACGTCAGATTAAACCGCAATGTGTCATTGAACAGGAACGGCTGCTGCTTGATCAGACTGAACAAGTCGAGCTGTTGGCGCGGCGGCAGCTGACCGGCGTCGATGCCGTTGATCTGATAGCTGCCTTGCATTGGCAGCTGGCCCTGCAACGCGTACAGCAATGTCGTCTTGCCAAAACCCGATGGTGCCTTGAGCAGAATTTTGCTTCCTGCCTTGATGGTCAGGTTAAAATTCTGCAGCAGCGCCTTACCGCCGCGGCTCAAGGTAATGTTATTGAGCGTTAAGGTCTGCAGCGTCCCAAGCGGCTGTTCGCTGCGCTTGTCGGAGCTGGTGTCTTTTGCCGTCCGCAACTTGGCCTGAATCTGCCGCGTTGTGTTCCACTTGTTCACCCCGTCCATAATGATCAGCAGCGGATTGGTGATCGAGTTGGAAAGTTGGACGATGCCGATGAAGCCGGCAATGGTGATGACGCCGCTCAGGATGCGAACGATCCCAAAACCAAACGGCACCAACAGGCCCACGGTCAGTGACAAGAAACTCATCCAGACGTCAGCCGAGCCAATCAAGTTGTTCATTCTGCGCAGCCCGTTTTCCATCGCGGTGCTGCTTTGGTTCAGGCGCGCCTTCGCTACCGTGTTGGCGTGGTAACTGCGGATCGTGTCCAAGCCTGAGAGTAAATCCTTCAAACTGCCGGTGTACTGGCCATTGGCTGCGGACCAGGCCTTGGAGCGGCGGTCAATCGGCTTTTGCGTCAGGCCTGACACCGCCATGGGCAGCAATGCACCCACGACGAAGACCAGCGTGGTCAGCCAATCGAAGTAAATCGCAGCCGCAATCGCAAAGATCAGCGTCAACAGCTCCTGAAGAATCGTCAGTTCCGACGTAATGCCGTTTGTTTCCAGCAGTTTTAAGTCGTTCGTCATGAACGACAGCGGCTTGCTGGCATCTTCCGGCAGCGGCCCGTCGTCAATCAGGTTCTTGGCCATCAGCGTTTTGATCCGCAAATTGACGGTTTGGACCAGCCGATTCTTCACCCACACCTGGCACTGACCAAGAAAGCTGAGCGCGGCAAACCCTGCCACCGCGAGGCTGCCAACCGCAAAAACCGACTCATCGAGCCGGCCGTGGCCGCGGCGATGAAGCCGCTAAGCATGAATGCCAAAAACACCATTTGCGCCGCGACGAACAGATCCAAAAATGCCAGTAACGCGACCTGGCCCTTGTTTCCATATCGCCAAATAATCATCAGACATGCCTCCTCTGCTTGTGATTTCAGTTTCCCACGCCTAAAATCAAAAGCAGAGATATTTGCAGATACGCAAAAGGAGATGGCGAAATGAGCCAACAGTTTGGCGTCACCGCAAAGGCAATTCGTCAAAGCAAGCACCTGACACTGCAGAATGTAGCCGATGAACAACTCTCCGTTAGTGCCTTGTCGCGGTTTGAAAACGGCCAGGCGGACCTCACAGTGACCAAGTTTGCCCATTTACTTGAGCGTCTTTGGACCACGCCAGAGGAATTCGTCTTTCGTTACCTGCAGGACAAGAATACCTTCGACCTCAACGGCTACCTCAGCATGGGCAACATGCTGATGCGCTTTTTTCCGCAAGGCAAGCAGTTCACGGGTGATGCTGGTCACTCAACAGCAGAACAAATTCGGGCCAAGTTTAATCAGGCATTGCCAGCTCTTGATGCGCAGATTGCCTCCAGCCATGATCCCATCAAGCGCTTTGCCCGGCCGCTGTGGGAGCTCCTCCGAGAGGAAATGGTGGACACTGGGAACAACGATTTTCATTTCCCCCAGCCTCATCCGGAATATACCACTGGCATCAGACAGTACCTGATGGCCCTCGACGACTGGGGCGAATTCGATATCTACATGTTTACCGGCTTCATGCCCGGCTTTGCGCCCAAGGTCGAAAAGCAGCTCTTTCAGCTGGCCATGACGCGCGCCGTGAAGTACCAGGATTTCCGGTCAACGCGGGAACTGATTTTTCGAGTGCTTGAGAACCAGTTTAATCTCTGCATGGCCTGGTGCGATTATGCGGCGGCCAAGGAGTGCTTGACAGAGTACGAAAATCAACTCAAAAGCAGCACTAACGCAAACAACAATATTAATTATCTGTTCAACCGCGGCTGGTACCGACTGCGGACCGACAAGGTGACCGCTGGCACCGAGGACTGCGAACACGCGCTCACCGTCACCAAGTTTTTGAAGCTGACTGATGAAGACCATGATTTGAGCGAGTTATACCATTTCATCCAGACCCATAACGGCAAAGACGACTGGCGGCGCGCCGCGATTTTTATCGATTAGTGGCGGGGTCAGCCACACCAAATTTTTTACTCACTAATGCATCCCCTAGATATTGTCGCTCAGCGCTAGTCTGACCATTTCAGATTCGAGGTTACCCTGATGAACAAACTGAAAAAGAAGGTCTACATTGCCGACTCCTTTAGACAATTAGCCCTCATCAACCAGCTCGCCGCCCAATTAGAAGCGGCTGGTTATACCCGCACTTTCGACTGGGGCAAAGCAGCTGACCCCGCCACCCTAAGCGGTCTTCGTGATATCGCAGAGTTGGAGATTCAGGGGATCAAAGACGCTGACTTTATGGTTTTCGTCTTCCCTGGTGGCAAGGGAGCCAACGTTGAGTTTGGCGTCGCCACTGCGCTGCAAAAGCCCATCTACCTTCTTGACACCACCGGTCAGTTGAATGATCCAGCAGACACTTGTACTTTCTACGAGATGGATCACGTCAAGAAGTTCCACGGCAGTGCCACTGATTTTATTGATTTCATCGTCAAAAATGAGTTGGTCAGGAAGTCATGAGCTAGGCAATAACAAAGCACCTTAATTGCACGGCAAAACAGCGCTGATATACCTGTTGAGCGGCTGATACCCTAACGTGCGATACAACTTGCCGGCCGCTATCGCTCTTTCGCTTTGCACCAACGTAATGCTTTCGGCCCCGCGGTGCGTTAAATCAGCCTGCACTGATTGGCAAAGTTGCGCCGCGATCCCCTGACGTCTTGCAGTCTCACAAACAGCAACGTACAACAATCGGCCAGTGTTTCCGACCAGCTCAGCAGAGGCATAAGCGACGACTTGGCCTTGCTGACGCACCACAAACAGTGGGTGATTCGGCGTCACCGTGGCAACCTCCTCACCGGTAAAAAACTGATGGTGCAGCGCAACGACTTGATCTAAATCAGTAGGTGCGGACTCAAGCGCCACCACCTGTGGCTTTTCCTTCAGCAAGGGCAGTGCCCAAATCGTTTCGCCGGTCAGCGTGGCCCCTTGGCTTTTCAACCAAGTCGTCATCTGCTGATTTTTCGGCGTGTGACATCAAAAAAGCCGTTGTAGGTCGCGCTACAACGGCATCCGGTGACAATATGTCCCCATTCGATATGAGGTCATTATAACACGAGTACATGACTCCTGCCATCTCCCATAATCAAGCTAACGAACAGAAGTGATCGTACCGTAATAACTCATTTTCGGAAAACTCGTTGAGCCTACCAGCAAAGCCGCTAACACCGCGCCAAGCGGTCCAATAATCGCGATAAAACGGGTCTGGCATAATGCTTGGCATTCATCATATACCACATCACGAGACCTCTCTCGGAAAATTTCAGAGTCTGCAATCAGGGCTATTGGACATAATAATTCCTGCTAACGCTTGTGCGGATCCCGCTCCATTAGGTACTGGAAGAGTTGCAACGAAACCGAAGCCGTTGCCCCAAGTATGAGACCGCTGAGCAGGCCCGAAATACGGAATGCGATTAAAATCATTGCGACAAATATGACGGTAACAATCATTAACACATACTTCAGTCCGCGCAATTCTATCCCCCCTTAATCTGACTAACGTATTATTTCTGTTTAGAAAAGCCGACTTAATGAGTTTACTTGTAAGTCATTCTGAAGTGCCTCTTGGAAAGACATGATTTGCTCTGCTAAACGGAAATTGCCTAGGGATGCGTACCACAAGTTGATCATTATCCTTCTAAAGCTTCTTGATCAAAATCAGGCAGGGATTCCACAGATCCCAAAGTGTTGGGAAGACCTCCAACCGCTCAAAACCCATACGCTCGTAAAATTTAATCGTCTGGTCGTATTCAGGGTAGTGTCCCTCGTCCACTGTTTTGACCTGCAAGAAGTCATAGTGCTGCTTGGCTTCATTTTCCAGGACGTGCATCAATGCAGTGCCGAAACCCTGCCGATGGAATTTTTTCATGACACCCATGCAACTGACCTCAGCACTCCTGACAGCAGTGCAATTTAGGTCGATGAACCCGGCCAATTCGCCATCCACTCGAGCTTGCCAGAGCGGAATCGTTGCGGCCTCCTCAATATATGAAGCCGTCGACTCCGGCAGCCCAAACCACTCAGGCAAGTCGGCAAGGACCTGCTTAACAATTTCACTGCACTGCTCTGGTTCTTTCACGCTCGTAATAATGCCTTGTCCCACTTTTACTCCTCCTAAATTGCTCTAATCTTAACCCCAAGAGTAAGCGGTTGCAATCAGCGGCTGATTCGATTTCCTGACCGCCTATGAAGAATATATACACGGTAGTTGTCTTCTAACCATTAGCATGGTAATATCCATCTGAGGAGATGGTGAAAATGGTTAAGCCAACTAAAGAAGAGAAGCTCACTTTCAATTTACAGAGCCAGGATCTGGCTGCAATCGATCTTTTGACGAAGAACGGATTCTACCGCAATCGGAGTGACTTCGTTCAAAAGTCAATTCATGACCAGTTGAATAAACAAGCAGGGTACTTGAATGAGCTCGTTGAACGCGATGTGAAACAACGGCGCGGTGTGATTGGTTTGATGAGGCTGGACAATAAAACTATCCAAAAATGGGCTGACTCTCAGAAGTCCGTCTCACTAGTGGTTTACGGACTCTTGCTAATTCCTGACGATGTCGAAATGGCTGAGCTCACTCAAGTCGTCAAGTCGATTGAGGTATACGGGATCACTCGCGCCTCAAAAGCAATAAAGGCACACTACAATCTTCGGTAACATTCTCTCAAGGGGGAAACCGGCTTGCAAATCCCCTACTGAGAGGAATCAAACAGGCAGATACAGTATTTTTATTAATGAACAAGCAAAGAGACCCGGGCAAATCGGGTCTCTTCTTGGTTTTAGCTTCTAGATAAATTCTCTTTACACTTCCAGTTGAGGAAAACCAATAATGGTCCAGCTCAGGCAACGAGCCAAAATCAGAATATGCAATCAGCTTGCTGATTTGGAACCGACCATCACACCGGCCTCCACAACTGCCAGCAAACCGCCCATCGCCCCAAACGTCATCGCAAACCCAACTTGCTGAATTAGCCACCCGAACAAAGGAAACATGCCGATCATCAGCAGTGAGTATAGCAGTGAGGACACTGACAGTAGCGTCGCACGCTGCGCACTGGGAATACGCGTATTGTACAACACGGTGAACACCGGTGGAATCAGCGCGTAGATGGCGTAAATCAACAGATATAGCGCGCTAAGCAACGGCGTCCCGCCGATTCCGGTCAGCAGTAAAAACAGCGCGAGACTGCTGCTTAGCCAATAAAGCAATTGCCTAGGGGGTAGTTTAACTAAACGCGGGCTCAGGCGAATCGTCCCCACTGCCACCAGTGTCGTGGCAGCCAGTAACACAGTAATTTGTGGCGTGCTGAAATGCCGCGTGGTCATCACATTCTGAAAATAATAGTAGTACCCAGCGGCAATCGTCGAGAACGCGGCGTCAAAAAGCATCAGGTGGCGCAGCTCGGGACGACTTTTCAGTACCGAACCAGCGGCGCGAATGATTTCCATCAGCGTCTGCCGCTGCTCAGGCTGGCGATGCTGACGAGGCTCGTGCAGCAGCATCGTGGCCGCCATTCCGATGATTGCAAAAACAATCGCGACCCAGTAAGTCGCGGCCAGATTCCAGTTGACCATGGTCCCGGCAATCAGCAACCCGCCGCTGGAGGCAATCTCGATCACGATGTTAAGGCGGCTGGAAACCCTCGGCCACTGCTTTTCCGCCCCTGATTCGATCAGCGACTCATAAAGTAATGCCTCCAAAGTGCCGCTTTGAAGGTTGTAGCCCCAAGCGGAGAACACAAAGCTGACGGCAAACCAGATGAAGCTGCCCGAAGTGAGCATCATCACCGAAGAAATCAGCGCGCAACAGCGGCTGAGAATAAGCATGCGCCGGTAGCTGAACCGGTCAGCCAACATGCCAGAAGGCACTTCGAACAAAAAACTGGAGACGTGAAACACACTTTCGCATAGGCCAATCGCCACCAGGCTGAGGCCACGCTGGCCAAGGTAAACCACCCATAGCTGGGTGATGCCAAAGAAGGTTAAGAAGCTGTATGCATAAGCGGCATACAGTTGACGTTTGATAATCATGAAACTCCTATCCGCGTATTTGCGCAAAACGAAAGCCACCCGGCGTGCGGATGGCGAAGGATCGCCAAAAAGGGCAGACTTCACCCCTTAAGCGGCAAATACGTTAATAATCGTGTGTGCGCGAGCAATCCAGGATAGGGTCATGCTTTTTCCTCCGAAAATAATTACAGTGAGAATAGCATTGATCTAAGACCTGGTCAACGGTGCATCACTTTCACAACCAAAATTGGGCCAGAAAACCGCCGAATCGGGTTCAGCTAACTAGCGACCTGATTAGCCAAAGCATCCCCAAAAGTAAAGCGCCGCACACAACAGTAAATTTGGCCCATATTCTGATAAGCTCGCGTTTGTGCGTGCGATGCACCCAATATAGGTAAATTTCATAACCAGTGACGATAAGTTCTCCGATAGCAGCTAAAGAGATCGCAACAATATTGAACATCAAGCATCACCCCCTATATAACGTGGTCTCGAGATTGAACGTTTTTTGACAACCATTTGCACAAGAACCAACCAGGTAAAACAAAATGTCCTCATAACATTTAATAAACGAGAAGTGAATAAACCTAATGATAACTTGATGATTGTCGATAAATTAGCTGATTTTTGTTTGCAATGCGCTGGTGCCCAGCAATTTAAACTGACTTGCCACAAAAATCCCACCATGAGTCGGCAGAAATCGCTCTCTGCCGTGAAATCATGGTGGGATCATTTAATTTACCTCAGTGTCTTACATGGTGTCTTCATGCACATCGATACCAATACTATCTAGGATTTTTACATCATCAACGAGCGTACATTTAACAATGCTCTCAAATTTCATCGCCATCTGCCCAGCTAACTTTGCCACAGCATCAGGATCCGGCTTACCCTGAAACTCTTTCGGCTCCTCATTGAAAAACACATTGAAGCCGACCCAATCCTCGCCTTGTTCTTTACGCGGTGGATTGCAAAGTGTGCCTGTGCCTTCAGTGAACAGATAAACACAGAGGAAACAAGACATCTCGCAGCCCCCTTCAAAGATGGCAAGCTCACGAGGGGTCAATTGCTCGGTATTAGTGAATCGTATTTTAATCAAATGGTTACCTCCACATTTTTATCCGGTTTTGATAATGTGGGGTGAAATACTCAAATCTATTTATTATGTAACAGTATAAGCCACCCTGCTATTGAGCGGCAACAGAAACATTCTTAACGAAACAATTGCAGGGCCAGCTCCAGGCTAGATGTCAAACGCGGCCTCCCCGTTCGCCCGCTCGGTCTTGATCTTATTCTTGTACTGGTGCTCAGAGAACTCTGCCAACAAAATCCTGCCTAGTCTCTGTGAATCGATTGCAAACCTGAAAACAAAAGTGGCTGAGACATAAATCGAAGCTGCCAAAAAAGGCCGACCGTTCTACCAGAATATTTCTGGATAGTTCGGTCGGTTTTTTGTCTCTAGTGAGTTTTTTCCCCACTTTTTTAGCTATTCTGACTTTTAGGGTACGACAAATAGACCCCCACTTCAGCAGGCCCTTTAACAGATCTGGATGGACGTCTATCAGAATTGCCAGCTTTTGAAGGTTTCCTGCCATCAAAGTTAATCCGAGCTCTTGGCGAACGGGCTCAAGTCCACGCACTGAAGAACGAGTGAAGTTCAGATTGTGTTTCATATTCCCAAAGACTGGTTCCACTTCAATCTTACGAGTTGCGTAGACAATGGCCTGATCTTCATCCGTCAGGTGAGCACGAATGCTTTCTTTCTGCGCTTCCCAGTGTGGGTTAACAGCAATCCGCCTTAGGTTTCCCTTCTCGGTCAGTGCTAATTTGGCCAATTCAGGATCTTCATCCGCTACGGCTTCATAGCTGATGAAGTGACGGATTGTACCAGTTTGTTTGTCGGTTCGGTCGTATTCTTTGTTCCGTCGGAACTGGACACCGTCGGCATCAATGTAGCAATCAAGCGTTTTATCATATTGCCAATTTTGTCTCTTTGTGGGGTCCTTACGGTATCGCCTGGACAGTTCTTTTAGATACATCGTGTACGGAATCAAAGGGACAGCGTGATATTGGCTTGTAATATAGTCGTAGTTTGGTTCGCTACCATACCCGGCGTCCGCAACCACGAAGCGAAAATGGCGATCAAGTTGTTTCAAAAAGGGTATTAAGGTGCGTTGATCCGTTGGTCTCTGATTGACGTCATAGTACAGAACAAACTGGTTCTGAGTGGCAATTTGCAA
>NZ_RHOJ01000038.1 GCF_003946485.1 Lacticaseibacillus jixianensis
TTGTTTGTTTTAGCTAACAACATTATCAATCTAAATCCCCGTGTCGACAATCTAGGGGGTCACTTCATATTATCTAGCCCCAAGCATTGCCGCCGTACTTTGGCGGCGAGGCTTGGGGCGTAGCTAGCTGCTCCCGCGTTGCGAACCCGCCGCCCGATTAAGCAAGGTCCAAAGCCTTCGCGCACTTATCGGGACAGCCAGTGCTGCTACGCGCGTTGCGCCCAGGCAAGCCTCGCCGACACTGACATTTTTCAGAAAATGGGTCATTTCTCTGGCCACGACACCGCCAAAGCGTTAAAATGATGTTCGTTAATCGTAATCATTACTGTTACTTGCAGCGGAGGAAAGCTATGACTGAACCCATCTTGACCGTCGAGCACCTGAGTTTCGGTTTTCGCGACCGAGCGCTTTATCACGATCTGAGCTTCACCCTCGCCGCCGGGTCCGTGACCAGCCTGATCGGGGCCAACGGGGTGGGGAAGACGACGCTGACCAAGCTGATCATGGGTCAGCTGACGCCAACGGCCGGGCGCATCATCAAGGCCCCAACGCTGCGGCTCGGCTACGTGCCGCAATTTCGTAACATCGATCCGGAGTATCCGTTGTCCCTGCGCAGTTTTGTCGGGCTCAACCAGATGCAGCGGCACGTGCCTTGGCACAGCAAGGCCGAAAAGCAGGCTGTGACCGCTGCGCTGCGTGAAACGGGGCTGCTTGAACGGCAGAACCAGCCCTTAGGTATGGCGTCGGGCGGAGAAAAACAGAAGGCTTACTTGGCGCAGGCCCTACTGACCCACCCGAACTTTTTGATTTTGGACGAGGCAACCGCCAGCTTGGATGTGAACACCAAGACGGAGCTTATGACGCTGGTGGGCGAGTTGAACCAGCGCCGCGGGTTGACCGTGTTGTTTGTCACACACGATCTTGAGCTGGCTAAGGCTTACACCCAGCAGTACCTGCTCCTCACGCAGGCAGGGTACGAAATGCGGCCGACCAGCGAGATGAACGAGGCCAACATGCCCAAGGAACTCAGACCCACGGAAGAGGTGCGCTAATGTTTGCTTACGAATTCATGCAAAATGCCTTCCTGGCGAGCACCTTCATTGCCCTCACGACCGGGATCGTCGGCGTCTTCGTGACGGCGCGCGGCATGTCGTTTCTTGCGCACACCCTGTCGGAGATCGGCTTTGCTGGTGCGGCGTTTGCCGTGCTGGTCGGCATTCCGCCGCTGGATGGCATGCTGCTGACGACGGTGTTGTCTTCACTCTCCGTCGGTCGCCTGGCGGTGCGGCCGGGTCGCCGTGAAGCTTCAATCAGCGCGATTTCCAGCCTCTTCATCGGGCTGGGGATCCTGTTTTTGGCGCTGTCCACCAAAAGCTCCAGCTATGCGACCACAATCTTGTTTGGCTCGATCATTGGCATCTCTCGCGCTGACGTCTGGCAGCTGGTGGCGCTGGCCGTGGGGGTGCTGCTGACGATGACGCTCGGTTACCGCAGCTTGGCGTTTGACTCGTTTGACGCCGTGGGGGCAGAGGCGCAGGGCCTGCGCCGCAACTTACTCAGCGTGTACTTTCTACTGATCCTTGCCATTTCGGTGTCGATCGGTGCTCAAATTGTCGGCAGCTTGCTGGTGTTCATTCTCCTGACCTTGCCGTCGGCGGTGGCCAAGTACCTCGGGCGGACGCTGCCGCAGATGCTTGCGATCTCGGTGGCAACGGCTCTGGTTGGAGTGTGGCTGGGCCTGGTTTTGGGTTACTACACCAACTGGCCGGTCACCTTCTTCATCGCCGTGATCGAGTGCTTGTTTTACCTCGGGGCGCTGGCGCTTCGCAGTCGCCGCGACTGAGGGGGGACCGGTTGCCGCCGTTAATTAATTTTTTGTTTAATCGGGGCCAACTGGGCCCTTTTTTTGGTGAATGATGAACTTTTTACCGGTGAAATCGAGTAAACTGTTAAAAGAATTCATCATTGGAGGCAGCTATGGATAGACGAGACGCGCACGATCAGCAGAAGCGCCATCCGGTCCTCAAAATCGTGGTCCTACTCGCGTTAGCGGTTGTGTTTTTGGCTGGCGGCTACGCCCTCAGGCTGTACGCCCAAACCAAGACCGCACTGGATAGTACCTACGACAACGTGACCGTGAAGAAGGCCAAGGTCGACCTCAGCAAGCAAAAGCCGTTTTCCGTGCTGCTGCTCGGGACCGATACGGGGGGCCTCGGGCGGAGCGATAAGGGCCGCACCGACACGATGATCCTGGTCACTGTGGATCCTAAGCAGAAGCGCACCACGATGATCAGCATTCCGCGCGACACGATGAGCCACGTGGCGACCAAGGGGTACACCGGGGTGACGAAGATCAACTCGGCTTACACGTACGGCGGGACCGCCACGGCGGTAGCCAGTGTGAAGACGCTGCTTGAGGTACCGATCAACTACTACGCACTGGTCAACCTTGACGGGCTGGAGAAAATCGTGGATGCCGTGGGCGGCGTCGACGTCAACGTTGCGTTTTCCTGGACCGATGCGCACGTGGGCGACTATAAGTTCACCAAGGGACCGATGCACCTGAACGGCAAACAGGCCCTGGCGTACGCCCGGATGCGCCACGCGGATCCGGAAGGGGACTACGGCCGGCAGAAGCGGCAGCAGGAAGTCATCCAGCAGATCGTGAAGAAGGTTCTGTCGACCAAGACCCTTTCCAAGTACACGAGTCTGATGGCGACGCTCTCCTCAGATCTGCGCACCAACTTGAGCTTTGACGAAATGGTCACGCTCGCGACGAATTACCGCGGGGCCTTCAAGGACGTCAAGCAGGAGTCGCTGAAGGGCGACGGCGTTTATATTGGGGATGCGGCCTACCAGGTCCAAAGCACGACCGAGTTGCAGCGGATCTCCGACATGGCGCGGACCTCCTTAGGGCTGGATAAGGTCACCATCGACAACTTCAACACCAAGCAAAACGCGCTGAACACCAGTGCCGGGTTTGACTGGAACGATGGTAATAATCCGGTGTATCACGTCTATTCCACAAGCAACTAACTGAAACTTGAACACTCCGCCGCCGTCCGGGGTGTTTTTTTTGACGTAAGGGCGGCGGCCCCCCTACGGCTGGCTCGGCGCGCACGCGCAATACTGACTATGCTTTGTGACAACAGTAAACGCCCCCTAAGCATGGCTGCCTAGGGGGCGTTAGATGAAGCTTGGATTAAAGGATCGTGACGGTGGCACTCAGCACACCGGCGGAAGGAATCTGGCTGTTTGGCATGGCAACGTCGATCTGGTGCGGGTTGCCGGCCGCGAACCCACCAGTATCGTTGACGACGCGAATCAAAGTCTGACCGTTGGAGAGCTGAATCTTGACGCGCGAGCCGCGCGGCAGAACACTCAGGTTAGCGGCGATACCGCCGTAGCCCATGCTGGAGCCGAGCACTGCCGGATCGTAGAAGGTCACGCGGAAGGTGCCTTTGCTGGTGCCGGTCGCCGTGCTGACGGCACTGGGCTGACTGGTGCTGGTCTGGCGCCGCTGGGCTGCCGCTTTGGCGACTGCCTGGGCCTGTGCTTTGGCTTTGGCCTTGGCCGCCGCGGCGGCCTTCGCTTTGGCGGCAGCGGCGGCGCGCTGCTTCATCATGGCATCAAACTCGGCGTTGACACCGGGCTTGATGGGACTGACTGCGTTTGGTGCGGTCATGAGTTGCTGCGTTGCGGTGATTTTTGCTGCGGTTTGCGTGGCGGCTGGTAGAACGCCGGCAGTTTCTGCCTGGCGCGTTGCCGCATCACTAGTGGCGATTGCTTCAACCGGCTGCGTACTCGTGTAAATCGCGAACACTGCCGAGAGCGCGGCTAGCAGGCCAACGCCGATGATGGATGAATGTTTGATTTTGATAAAACTCACTCCTATTTGATTGGAAAGCAATGTTTCCCCCGATTACAATGTGCAGTATATCGAGGTGGCATGTCAGTCAAGTGCCAGTGAGTTTACAAACATCATGGTTTCTGTCACACTGTAATGCGCTCGTAATATTAGTGGGAAGAAATTTTGGTGTAACCGTAAACAACTTTGAATATGGGTTTTCGCTGAGGATTATGCGCTGATTTTTGCCAATAGTCCCCACTTTGAAAGTTTATATTCATCAATAATGGGCCATAGATATTTTTACCAAGCGTGCGGGATAGCCAAGATTGATAAAGGCGTATAGTATAATAGATAAAATGATTGGAGGGACGACCGGTGACGATGTATCGCGAGAAGCGGTTTGAGGAAATTAAGCGCTTGTTGACTGAGCGCAAAGAACTGAGTATCGAAGACATCATGCAGGCCGTGGGCGTCTCTCGCGACACGGCGCGGCGCGACGTGGTTGCGCTGGCCGAAAGCGGCGCTGGCCGGCGCACCCGCGGCGGGATCGTCTCCCTGACGTTCGGTCACACGGTGCCCAGTTACTCCGAACGCTTGAAGTTGTTCTCTAAGGAAAAGACCGCGATGGCCAAGCAGGCCTTGGCGCTGATTCGCCCGGGGGGAGTCTACTTCATCGATGACTCGACCACGCTCCTGAAGCTGTCGCAAAGTATTGACGTGCCGGTGACGATTTACACGCATTCGCTGGACAACGCCATTGCCTTGGCGGTTAAAAGCGAAGTCACCCTGCGCGTTTTAGGCGGTAAGCTCAATCACCATGGCCGCTTTTTCTTCGAAGCGGCGACGCTTGAGCAGCTGAGGCGGATCGCGTTTGACGCGGCGTTCATCGGCGCCACCGCACTGAGCCAAGAGGGGGTCTACTTCCCCTACGCCGACGATGCGGCCGTGAAGGCGACGTTGGCGGCAGCGGCGCGGCAGGTGATCGTTGTTTCTGAGACTCAGAAGTTTCAGATCCAGGCGCCGTACCGCGGTTTCACGCTTGCGGCGATCGACACCTTTATTACCGAGCGGGCACTGACCGTTCAGCAGCAGGCCTGGTTTGCAGGGACAACGAAGATCCTGGTCGCCCACTAAGGGCGCCAGAGGGCAAGGAAAGGAAATGGTGGCAAAAGTTGGCCAACCCATTGGTGTCGGTGATCGTGCCGATCTACAACCTGGCACCGTGCTTAATGCGCGGCGTGACCAGTTTAATGAAGCAAGATTACCGCAACCTGCAGGTGATCCTCGTCGATGACCATTCGACCGACGATTCGGCGCGGCTGATCAAGGCAGCCGCGGCGCGCGACCAGCGGATCGAGCCCATCTTCTTGACGGCTAACTGTGGGGTCTCGGCAGCACGCAATGCCGGCCTGGCGCAGGCCCGGGGCCTTTACGTCGGCTTTATGGACGGGGACGACTGGATGGCGCCGGAGCTGATCGCACAGTTTGTGGCCAAGTTAGAGCAGGGTCCTTATGACATTTTGGTCAGCCCCTTTTTTATCGACGATCCGCGTCCCAGCACCGTTGCCAAGTCCCTGACGCGCTCGCGCCCCTTGTCGCGGCGGCAGTTCTTGGCCGGCATGATGGCGCCAGTCGGGTACATGCGGGGCTACTTATGGAATAAGTTCTACCGCCGCAGCATCATCGAAGCGGCCCACCTGCAGTTCGATGAGGCGGTAGCCCTGATGGAAGACGAGCTGTTCAACGTGCAGTACGCGCTGGCGGCGAGCCGGTTTTACTACCTGGGCCGGCCGGCGTATCATCACGTGGTGCGCGCAGATTCGACGACTCAATCACTGGGGGTGTTCGCCGCGCTGCCCCAGCAGCTGGCGGCGCTGTGGCGGATCCGGGGCTTGATCAAGGCGGGCTACGCAAGCGGCGCGGTGCCCGAAGAGCCCGTTCGCTCGGAGCGATAGGAGGATGCGAATGACACATCGAGAAATTAAGCGGCAGGCAAAGGCGCGGCTGCGCCAAACCGGGATGTATCGCGGCCTGATCTTGGCCAACCTGCTGCCTTGGGTAATTACCGTGACGTTCATGGCCTGGGCCGTGCTCACGGTGGTGCAGATCGCGCAATCGTACGGGTTGGCGAATATTATCGCCAATCCCGACAACTTCAGCGATTACTTGGCGGGGACCAACAACATCTCTAATCAGACCGTGCTGCGGTCGATCATTCTGCTGTGGTTCAGCCAAGGCATTACCTTCACCGCGCTGGACGTGATGCGCGGCAAAGTGTCCCGGGTCCACCCCGGGGCGGCCCTGCTGCGGACGTTCAACGGGCAGTACTTCTTCGGCGTGCTGTCCTTGTTCTGCCTGATCTGGGTGGCCCGGTCGATCGGGCTGTTCCTGTTGGTAGTGCCTGCCATCATTGTCAGCTATGGCCTTTCGATGAGCTATTACCGTTACTATGACGGCAAAGCGGAGCAACAAGAAGGCCAGCTCCCGTACACAAGCACGCGGGCAGTGCTGGATTCCTGGCGGGTGATGCGCGGACGCAAGTTCAATTACTTCGGTCTGCAGCTCAGCCTGCTGGGCTGGCAGCTGCTGAAGCTGGCCTCGTTGCACCTCCTCGATCCGCTGATCAATCCGTACTTGCAGCTGGTGGATGCGGGGTATTACGCAAACGCCAGACTTGCTTACGAAGCGGCGCAACAATTACAGCAATAAAAAACGTGGGCAGCCTAAGCGGGCTGCCCACGTTTTGCGTTCTAGAAGATCTTCATGTGATTAAGCGGCCAGTAGCGCCAGACGACCACGGATTGAATCTTGCTTTTCGGCACGAAGCCAAAGGAGCGGCTGTCCTTGGAGATCAGGCGGTTGTCGCCCATCACGAAGTACGAATTCTTGGGGACCTTGGCACTTTTGGTCGCGGGCCAAGTGGCAAGCGAGAAGTTGTTGGTGAACTTGATGCTGCTGGCATCTAAGCCCTGCTTGGCCGCGTAACTGGCGATTTCTTGCTTGGCAAACTTACGGTCCAGGTAGGGTTCATTGGTCTTTTTCCCGTTCAGGTAAAGGACGTCGTTTTTGAACTGGATGGTGTCACCAGGCAGGCCAATGACGCGTTTGATGTACAAGGCGCCAGGATCGTCAGGGGCGTTGATCACGACGATCTGGTCGCGCTTGGGCTGCTTGTGGCGCAAGGAGTACAACCGATCGCCGTTCTCCAAAGTCGTCTGCATCGAGGGCCCAGACACGATGTCTTTGCTGACGACAAAGCGGATGAGCAGCTGCACCGCGACGACGACCACGACCAGCATGACGATGAATTCGAGCAGGGTCCGGCCCCACCCGTTATTTTTTTCCTTCACAATGACACCTTCCCGTAATTATTGCACTTAGCATACCACACGGGAATCGCAAATTGAACGCCGGGGCCGTCGCCGGCGTTTCATTAATCGCAAATTGAACGCCGGGGCCGTCGCCGGCGTTTCATTAGTAGAAGAAAAGCGGCGGCCCAGCCAACGAGAATTTTGAAAAGCCGCGGTGAATGTGCTAGCATTAATCGAGTTGTTTTCTGAAAAAACTATAAGGAGGGCTCACGGTGAGTGTCTTAACAGTTACAGGCTTAAGCCAGCGGTTCTTAGACAAACAGTTGTATCAAGACGCGAACTTTCAGGTGAACGAAGCCGATCACCTGGGGGTCGTTGGGCAAAATGGCGTTGGTAAGAGTACGCTGATCAAGATCCTCACCGGGGCCCTTGAGCCCGATGAAGGGACGATCGTCTGGAAGAAGCACCTAAACGTCGGCTACTTGGATCAGTACGTGAACTTGAAGCCGGGGCAGACCATCATGGAGTTCTTGCGCACGGCGTTTGCGGCGCTTTATGCCAAAGAGGCCAAGATGAACGCCATTTACGCGGATTACGCGGCACAGCCGGACGATGAGCTGCTAGAAAAGGCGGGGACCCTGCAGCAGGAGCTGGAGGCCAACGACTTTTACGATCTGGACACGAAGATCGAAACCGTCGCGACCGGGCTGGGGCTGGATGCCATCGGTCTTGATCATTCTGTGGATGCACTGTCCGGGGGCCAGCGCTCGAAGATCATTCTGGCCAAGCTTTTGCTCGAAAAGCCCGACATGCTGCTGCTGGACGAGCCGACCAACTACCTCGACGTCAGCCACGTTGAATGGCTGACGGACTGGCTGCAGGAGTTTGACGGGGCCTTCATCGTGATCTCACACGATTTTGACTTCCTTGAACAAGTGACGAACGCGATCCTCGACATTGAGTTCGGGACGATCACCAAGTACACCGGTTCGCTGCACCAGGCGATGCGCCAAAAAGAGGCCGATCACGAGACTTACATGAAGGCGTACGAAAAGCAGCAGCAGGAGATCAAGAAGCAGGAGGCCTTTATTCGTAAGTTCAAGGCCGGCACCCGCTCGACGATGGCCAAAAGTCGCGAAAAGCAGCTGGCGCGGATGACGAAGCTGACGCCGCCGGGCAACCGGGCCAAGGCGCACCTCGTCTTTCCTTATCAGGAGGTCCAAAGCCAGATCTTGGTGGACGTGAACGACCTGGTGGTGGGCTACGACCAGCCGCTGCTGGCGCCCATTAACTTCACCGTGGCTAAGGACGAGGTGATCGCGCTGGAAGGGTTCAACGGGATCGGCAAGACGACCCTGCTACGGACTGTTCTGGGCGAACTTAAGGCGCTCAGTGGCAGCGTGGCCTATGCGGATAACGTCAAGTTTGCCTACTTTGAACAGGAGCTCAACTGGGCGGTGCCGAAGCAGACACCCCTGCAGTTTTTGCTAAACAAGTACCCGGCTCTGTCTCAGCGCCCACTGCGGCAAGTGATGGCGCGGACGGCCCTGACGCGCGAAGAGATGGATAAGCCGCTGCAGATGCTCTCAGGGGGCGAGCAGAGCAAGGTGAAGCTCGCCGACCTCATGCTGCAGCCAAGCAACGTCCTGATCATGGACGAGCCGACGAATCATCTGGACGAGGACACCAAAAATGCGCTTGCGGCGGGGCTGCAGGCGTATCCCGGCGCCATCTTGATGGTCTCACACGAAACGGGCTTTTATGATGACAGCTGGGTCGACACGACCATTAACATCGAGAACCTCCGGACCAAATAAGCAAAAAGACCGCTGCTGGCGGTCTTTTTTCTATCTGATGCGCAGGTGGTCGGCGGCGGCTGAGGGGATGATCAGCTGATCAAAGGCGTAATCAATGGCCACGGGGACCAGCTGGTTGGCCTGGGGGACCCCGGCCGCCTGAACGGCGAGCTGGTTGGCCTCGCTGACGGAGAAAGGCCGGTCAAAGTCTGGCAGTAAGTCGCTGACGCTGGCTTCATCCTTCAGCCGATACGTCAGGCGGTGGTGGCGGTAAGTCATGTGGTGGGTCTCTAGCGCCTGCCGCAGCGCGGCTAGGCGCTGCGGGTCTGCCTGGGGCTGAACTGGGACTGGCAGGTGCAGCGCCGCGGCCATCTGCGTTAGCAGCGAAGACGCCGCCAGGGTTTGGAGGTTCAAGACGAGCGCTTGGTCAGTCATTGCCAGCAGCTGCGGCAGGTCGGCCGGTCTCAAGTCGGGGAGCTGGCTGACAAAGACCAAATCGGCCCTGGGCACGGCAGGTAGCTGCCGCCAGTCGGCAACGGTCAGTGTGTAGTTGGCGCGGTGGTGGCCTGCCAGCCACTGGTCTGCATACTTGAGCATCGCCGGGGCCCAGTCGATCAGCTCGACCGTTTGGCAGACGCGGCTAAGGGGTAAGGCGTAGCGGCCAGTCCCGGCGGCTAGGTCAACGGCGGTCATCGTGGTCAGCGGCAGTTGCGCGGTCAAGTAGGTGGTCACATCGTGTTCGATGGGGAGCCGCGACTCGCGCTGCACTTGAGCGTAGGTAGCCGCGAACGCATCCCATTCACTTTGGCTGGTCATGGTGGATTCTTCCCTTCTTGTACTGCGTTCATCTTACCAGCTTTTCACGTTCGCCTTCTTTCGAAAGAAATTTTCAAAAGCATGTTGACAGTCAGCAGGCTGGTTGGTATGATGTTTAAGTTGTCGCGGCGATGTAACGCCGCTGCGGCAAGGCACTTAAAACTTTTTGTTGACAGTGTCCGCCGGATAAGATATACTAATTAAGTTGTCTAAACGGCAAGGTAGTCCTTTGAAAACTGAACAAAGTTTCGTAAATGTGATAGGGCTTTTCAATGAAAGTTGAAAAGAATTAAGTACATGAGCGAAGTCAATTCGCAAACAACAAATCGAGCTATTCAAATAACTCATTATATGA
>NZ_RHOJ01000039.1 GCF_003946485.1 Lacticaseibacillus jixianensis
ACGACCGAACTATCCAGAAATATTCTGGTAGAACGGTCGGCCTTTTTTTGCAGCTTCGATTTATGTCTCAGCCACTTTTACGTTTGGAAGAAGTATCGATAATGTGGGCCAGCTGCGTGAGTGACTGAAGCGCAAACATATAACTTATATTTTGGCGGCCACGTTGTACTTCCTGTTTTGCATCACGCCGTATGAGAAAAAGGATTGATGGCTCCGTATGCTTTTACGATTACCTCGCCAATCAGTGTTTCCACTTTAGAGAGATATTTGTTCGAGTCGAGCTCCCCTTTTCCAGAATCTAAGACCGGGATGATGACCGCGCCCGCAATTTCTCGGTTAATTCTCTCGGCGCATCTTTGAATGACGGCCTGATCCTCGTCGGAACAGTACCGTTTCACTAGCGCCTTCGCGGTGGCGTCGATCAGCATCTCATAGAGGCCGAAGAGGTCTCCGCTGGTGGTTGACTTCCCAACCACGACTATTTGCCCCTCTTGCGAGATTTCGACCCAGATGTAGCCGGAAAGTAACGTGTGAGCAGGTGTGGACAGGGCGTTAAGCTTTTGTTCGACGTCATTTTTTTGTTTCCCCACCTGTTCCGCATCAGAAAAGTCGAGGGGGATGTAAAAGATGTTGTCAACATCGACAGGAGAATCGGTTAAGAGACAGGCAGCTAAAGTGGCCAAGCCGGTGCCGTCGAGAGCCGGATCTTTCTTCAAGTGGCCACTTTCTGATTTGAGAAGAGATTTGATGTGGCTTGCAGCACTTTGCAGAGAACTAAACGAGAGCGGCTTGCGCGCTTGATCAGGGTCTGTCATAGAGGGACCTCCTTAGCAATTGGCAGCGTTGATGACTGGTCGAGCGATATTCACTCACAGTTTACACCCGCATTGTTGGAAACTGAACAAGCTGATTCTGCAGGAAAAAAGCGCGCCCACCAGTCGGCAGCCGCGCAATGAAGTAGACTCGCTTACAGTCCAAACGCCGGATCGTACACCAGCCGCCCGGCCACGTTGTACAGGCCGCCCTCGCGGATGGGCTTGATCATAAACTCAGGCCCGGCAAACGGGCCGGTGATGCCGTACTGGCTGGCGGGCTTGTAGCCGAAGCGGCCGTAGTAGGCGGGGTCGCCGAGGATGCTGATGGCGCGGCGCTCGTCCTCGCCGGCCTGCATCTCCAGGTACGCGATGAGGTTGCTGCCGACGCTTTGGTGCTGGGCGTCGGGCAAAACGGCCAGCGGCCCGAGCACGAACACGGGCCAAGTCTGCTTTTCACCGACGATGGTGGCCGCCGACAGCAGCGCGCTGCCGATGATACGGCCGGCGTCGTCTTCGGCAATGACGTCGTAGTCGGGGTGGTACGTGGCGCTTTGGCGCAATTTCTCGACGAGGTCGCCTTCGTGGCCGCCCTTGTGCGGGGCGCCGGCGAAGCCCTTAGTGATCACGGCAATGCTTTCAGCGTACTGACTCGGACTGATGGGTTGGATTTTCATGGTGGACTCCTTTTTCATTACGGGAAAAATAGCAGGGCGGCGAGCACACCGGCCGCCAGGATGAAGCCCCACGGCAAAAGCCGCTGGTAGACCGGCGGCGGGTTGCGCTTCATGGCCAAATACAGGCACAGCGCCCCCAGCGGCGGCAGCAGCAGCGCCAGCCAGCCGAGCTGCGGCCGAAACTGCAGGCCCAGCTGGGGAATCAGGTAGCCGGCCGTCAGCAGCAGGATCAGCAGCCAGTCTGGGGTGCTCGGTTGGGCGTTTTTCGCCATCTCGTCGTCCCTCTTTCTAAAGCCAGCGTAGCACAATCGCGGCGCGGGTGCCGCCCGGAAATGGAAAAGCCTGATTGCGGTTCGCGCAACCAGGCCTTTTCAATCTGCGCTGTCGGGATAAGCGACGAGCCAGAGCCGCCGGCCGTCCCACTCGCCGCAGAAAATCTGGGCGACGGGCGGCGCGCTCATCGCGGCCAGCTGGTCGTTGAGCCAGGCGTGGTCGTGCCCGCTTCGCCTGAGCGCCTCGTCTTTGATCTGGCCGCGGTCGATCAGGATGATGCTGAAGCGGTCGTCCTTGGCCTCCCGCACGCTCAGCTCGCCGTTGCGCTCAAACAGCGCCGACTCGACCACGTGCGGCCCGGCGATGCCCTGGCTCCGCAGCATCGTCTGCAGGCTGGTGGGGCTGAGCCCGGCCTGCCGGAACGCTTCGGGGCGCATCTGCCCGGCCTCGATCAGCTGGATGGGCGTCCCGTCGATCAGGGTGCGGAAGCTTTGAAACCGCAGGCGCAGGAAGCGGATCGCGACCAGAAGCAGCAGCCAGATCGACATAAACACGGTCAGGTCCAGCGGCTTGATGTTGCGGTTGAGCAGCGTCGTCCCGGCGATCGCGCCGACGACGAGGTTGCTGATTTTGTCGAACACCGTCACCGGCGCCAGACGCCGGCTGCCCGCCATCCGTGTGTAGATGACCAGCAGCACCAGGGTGGTCACCATCTTCCACGCAATGCCGAGGTAGTAGGGCCAATCGAGTGCCATCGCGGCCTCCTTTCTGTGCGTTCGGGCCGTCACCTTAAGTTTACGGGAACGGGCGAAGCGGACGCAAAGGAGAGGGGCGAATTTCCCGGGAAAAGCGGCTGGGGCAAGCGGGCAACCGCGCACAATAAAAAAATCCCGGCCACAAGGGTCGGGATGCGCCTTACATCAGTGGTTCGTAAATCAGTTCGATCAGGTTCTTGTGCAGGGCCACGTTGATGCCGGCGATGGGCTGGTCGAGGATCTTCTGGTACTCTTCCAGTACATCGTTGGGCAGCGGCGTCAGCAGGTGCAGGTCGTCGATCACGTCACTGGACGTGTCCGTGGTACTCAGGTCGGTGAAGAGGTCGATCTTGCTCATGCAGTCGGCCAGCAGGTCACTGAGCTGCGCTTGCGGCTTACCGTTGCCGTCGATGATCACGACTTGCGAGTGGTTTAGCGGCTGGTGTTCGATCTGAAGCAGTTTGATAGCGCGATAAACGTTCACGATTTTCACCTCACAGAATTGTTACTCCGATTGTAGGCATTCCGCGGGGAAAATACAACGGGGGATGCCGGCGTGACCGGCCGGGACGGGGCAGGGCCTCCGCGGGGAGGGGCTGGAACGTGGTGGCCGCCGCTTCGAGCCTCGCTTTGCGAGTCTCTCAGTCGGGGCTTGTTCTAAGCCGACAAGTCGGCTAAGAACAATTTCACCACTGAGCCCCTCCCCGCTCCGGCCCTGCCCCTTGCCACACTGCGACGCCGTTCCCCAAAGCAGGTGAGTGATAACCAGAATTCGGCCCGGGTTTTGATGGACATAAGCGGATGAGCCATTCAGTCAGCGTGTGAACATATTTGCTTTGCAGAGTGGCTGCCTCGCAGTAGTCACGAGGCGATTAAATACTTGAGTTAGCGAAAAGGCTGGGGGTGCCGACGATGCGGAACTAGAACGGTGGCCATGAGCTCGCGCTTTGCAACAGGCGGCCTCAGCTCGGCCGACTGTGTACGGCAAGTTGCTAACTCGAGGATTGATTTGTCCACAAGTGATTCGCTGTTCTCAGCCAACAAGATGACAGACCGTGCCGGCCGACCGTGATGCGGGCCTAATCCTCGCTCCCGCCCTGTTTCTTGCCATGCTGGATATACTAATTACCCTGGATCAAGGCGACAAGGTGGGCTTAGTCTGTATACGCGATACTTCTCTCTCGGTCCACCTTTAAGCTCGCATGATTGGCCAGGGAACTCACCGAGTATATCCATCTTTTTGTAATGTGGGTGGGCTGACTCGCGCGACTCACCGCGGGGTTAAGCGTCTCGGGTGGACGGCGCGGCAGGGGATGGCCGGAGATAAAATGGGCTCAGCAGTGAAAAACTTGTTGGCGGCTCTGCCGCCTACAAGTTGGCCCGACTGAGAGACCGCGTTTTTTGCGGGCTCGAAGCGGTGCCCACTGCGTTCCAGCCCAATTTTATCGGAGGCCATCCCCCAGCCCACCCGCCCAAGGCCTACTCAGCTTCCGGCGCCTCCGCGGCCACAGGCGCTTTTGCCTGCTTGCGGGGGCGGATCAGCCAGTAGAGTTCCTTGAGGCCGGAGAGGAGGAAGGTCGGGACCGCCGGGAGGAAGATCACGGCCGCGTAGAGCGGGGTGGTGAGTGGCGCGGTGCCCATGACTTCGTTGAAGAACGGCATCACGGTCACCAGCAGGGATGCCGCGGCGGCGAAGGCCACGGCCATCAGGAGGCGCGGGTTGTTGAAGGGGTTGCGGCGGAACAGCGTGCGGGTGCTGCGGGCGTCAAAGACGTGCCACAGCTGGCCGAACACCAGGGTCAAAAACGCGAGACTCTGGGCCTGCGGGGCCGTCATGCCCTGGCTTGCGCCCCAGACGAAGGCGACGTAGACGAGCCCGCCCATCACCGTGCCGCGCAGGAAGATGCGGGCGAGCATGCCGGAGAGGATCGACTGCTTCACGTTGCGCGGCGGCCGGCGCATCAGGTCGGCCTCGGGGACATCGTAGCCCAAGGCGAAGCTCGGCAGGGCGTCGGAGATCAGGTTGACCCACAGCACCATCAGCGCCGTCAGCGTCGGCGTGGTCGCGGCGACCTGGCCGATCGGCTGGGTCATCAGGAGCACCCCGAACAGCAGGGCCAAGACCTCGGCGACGTTGGTGGTCAGCTCGTGGCGCATGAAGTTTTTAATGTTGGCAAAAATGGTGCGGCCCGCCCGGACGCTGTTTTCGATCGTGGTGAACTGGTCGTCCAGCAGGATCAGGTCGGCGGCGTCCTTGGTCACCTCGGTGCCGTTGATGCCCATGGCGATGCCGATGTCCGCCGCGCGCAGGGCCGGCGCGTCGTTGATGCCGTCACCGGTCATCGCGACGGTCTCGCCGTGGCGCTGCAGGGCGTGGACGATGCGCTGCTTGTGCTCCGGCGACACGCGGGCGTAGACGCGAATGTCCGGCGCGAGGCGGAACAAGGTGGCGTCGTCCATCGCTTCCAGCTGCTTGCCCTCGATCACGCGGGCGTTGGGGTCCTCGACGATGCCCAGTTTCAAGGCGATGGCGCGGGCGGTGACGGCGTGGTCGCCGGTGATCATGACCACGTTGATGCCGGCCTGGTGCAGCTCTTTGACGCTTTGGCGCACTTCCGGCCGCGGCGGGTCGATGATGCCGGCGATGCCCAGCAGGGTGAGGTGGGCCTCGAGCTGCGCGGTGGTGCCGTGCAGCGCCAGGTCCTCGTCGATGTCACGCACGGCGACGGCGAGGGTGCGCAGGGCCTGTTCGGCGAAGCGGTTGACCTGCGCCTCCACCGCGGCCTGGGCGTCCTTGATCGGGACCAGGGTGCCGTGGTCCTCCACGGCGTCGGTTTTGGCCAGCAGCACGTCCGGTGCGCCCTTGGTCAGCACCTGGTAGCGCCCGGCGTCCTTGATGACGACACTCATCATTTTGCGTTCGGAGTCGAACGGCAGCTCGCGAATGATGTCGATGTCCAGGGCCTGGTCCTTGTTCAAAACGGTGTCGCGGTCCACGCCGGCCTTGTGCCCCATCACGATCAAGGCGACGTCGGTCGGGTTGCCGTAGGGCTGGCTGCGGCCGTCCTCATCGGCCTGGATCGCCGCGTCGTTGTTCAGCACGCTGGCCAGCATGAAGCGGGAGAAGCCGGGGGTGTCGGCCTCATCGTCGGGCAGGATCTCTCCGACCGGCTCGTAGCCGTCGCCTTCCACAACGTAGCTGGCGCCGTTGGCGTAAAAGCGCACGGCGGTCATCTGGTTGCGCGTCAGCGTGCCGGTCTTATCCGAGGCGATGTAGCTGGTCGCGCCCAGCGTCTCCACCGAGTTCAGCGACTTGATCAGGCCGTTGTTCTT
This sequence comes from Lacticaseibacillus jixianensis, assembly GCF_003946485.1. Taxonomy (GTDB): domain Bacteria; phylum Bacillota; class Bacilli; order Lactobacillales; family Lactobacillaceae; genus Lacticaseibacillus; species Lacticaseibacillus jixianensis. The sequence goes on from NZ_RHOJ01000039.1 coordinate 5,851, forward strand.
GGCCAGCATGGTCGCGCCGATGGTGAGGACGATCGACAGCACCGCTGGCAAGGCGTCGGGGATGGCGGCCACGGCCAGTGCGATCGCGGTCGACAGGGATTCCGCCAGCACGGCAAACGAGAGCTGGCCGGTCTGCTGCACGGCCTTGGCCATTTCCAGCACCAGGGTGAAGCCGACGATGATGATGGCCACCACCATCAGCTTCTTGGATAAGGCGGCGATGGTGCGCTCGATCGGGGTCTTCTTGGTTTCGACCTGGTTCAGCAGCGTCGCGATTTTCCCCAGCTCCGACTGCATGCCGGTCGCGACGACCACGCCCAGCCCGTTGCCGTGAGTCACGGTCGCGCCGGAAAAGCCCATGTTGGTGCGGTCGCCGATCTGCGCGTCGGCCGGCAGCGCGTGGGTCTGCTTCTGGACGGGCTCGGCCTCGCCGGTCAGGTGCGCCTCGTTGGTCTGCAGCTCCGCGACGTGCAGCCAGCGGACGTCGGCCTCGATGAAGTCGCCGGTCTTGACGCTGACGATGTCGCCGGGCACCAGCTGGGCGGCCGGGACGGTCTCCCACTCGCCGCCGCGCAGCACCTTGGCGTGGTGGTCGGCCATGACCTTCAGCGCGTCCAGCGATTTCTGGGCGCTTTTGGCCTGCCAGAAGGACAGCCCGGCGTTGATGGCGATCAGCAGCAGGATGGCGATGCTTTCGTACACCGCGGCCATGCCGTGGGCGGGGTCGTTGCGCACGAAAAAGTCGTAGCCGGCGCTGGCCCAGGCGAGCCCCACCGCGATGAATAAAATGATCACCAGTGGCTCCTTGAGGCTGAGCAGGAACTGCTTCCAGGCCGGGACGGCCTTGGCCTGCGTCAGCGCGTTTGCCCCGTACTGCTGCAGGCGGGCGGCCGCCTCCTGGGGGGTGAGCCCGGTGCTGCGATCCGTGTGCAGATGCGTCAGGATGTCTGCCTTGTGTTCGTTGTGAGCATTCATCTTATTCCTCCTTGAGAAGACAAAAGGGCGCAGTGGCCAAGTCGCTTTCCTCCCCGAGAAAGCAAACTTGAGCGCTGGGCCCAACCGAATGTCTAATATGATTTAGTTATATCTTACCCAAACGATAAATATCCTGTCAAGTTTACCGCCTCAACCAGTGCGGTTGGCGGCCAGGGCGCAAGTGCGCGGGCGGGACGAAAATGGTCCCCCCAGCCCGGCGGCCGGAGGGATCCGAAAAAAGTCCCGCAGTCCGGCGGCTAGAGGGACCCAAAAAAAGTCCCCCAGCCGGAGGGGCCGGGGGATCCGGGCGCGTGGCTCAGCGCGGCCGCTGCGGCCGGCGCGGGCCTTTGGCGAACACGTACCCGGCGCTGCAGCCCAGCAGGAGCACGAGGTTAACCAACACCAGCCCCCACAGCCAGCCGTCAAGCCGGCGCTGGGCCACGGTGCGCGCCAAGGCGGCCGTGGTGAGCGTGACCGGAGTGGCCGGCTTTTTACTGGGCTGGTGCGTGGTCACCCCCAGCGGCTTGGCCTGGGCGGTCTGCTTCAGCGGCGCGCGGCTGACCAGCAGGCCGATGACGACGCGGCGCAAGGTGGTGCCGCGCGGGCCTTCACAGCGGATCAGGGTGATGCGCGCGTCGCTGGTGTCGGTCAGGACGCTGACCTGGTCCTTGCTGACGACCTGGTTGACGGCGACGCGGTACGTCCACACCGTGTTCAGGTCAGAGGCGAGGATCGTCGCGCCGCGCTTGACGTGGTTCAGGGCGTTCAAAAGGCCGCTGCCCTGGAGGTAGTGGTGGGCGACCAGCGCGGTGTTGCCGCGGCCCAGGCGCCGCTCGGGGTAGTACATGGCGGTGCCGGTGCTGAGGGTGTTGTCGTTGATCTGGTTGTAGATCGGCAGGCTGATGCCCACGCTGGGCACGGCGACGCGGCCGACCCCGGCGCGCTTGACCAGGCGGGCGGTCTGGCCGCTGGCGACGGTGAGGGTGCGCAGGTCGGCCTCGGCGATCTGCCGGCGCTTGGCCTCCGCGACGGGGCGGCTGGCCCTGAGGTTGGCCTGCTGGCGCGCGGCCTGCCCAAGCGAGATGGTGGTCTGGGGCGCCTGCAGGAGGTGCTGGTAGCCGGCCGCGACCAGCGCGATGCTGAGCAGCATGACCAGCGCCGGGGCGGTGAACCATTTAACGAGTCTGCGCATGACGACGCCTCCGTCCCCACAGGGCAAGGAGCAGCAGGAGCAGGAAGGCCCCGATGACCGCCAGCCAGATGTGCTCGACGCTCCAGAACGTGCGGTCGGCTACCTTTTTGGCGGCGGCTTTTTTCAGCGGCACCCGCTTGGCGTAGACGATCAGGCGGTGCGAGTTGACGAACAGCGGGGTGCAGGTCATCAGCGCGATGCGGGCCTTGCCGGGCTGCACGTAGAAGGCCTTGACCGCGGTGGGGGACTTGGGGTCGACCACCTTTTTGCCGGTGACCGCGTAGGCGTGGCGCGCGCCGAGGACGTTCACGTAGATCACGTCGCCGGCCTTGAGGTAGCGGATGTTGTCGAAAAAGATCCGGTTGGCCAGGCCCGAGTGGCCGGTGATGCCGCCCAGCGTGTTCTTGCCGCCGGTGGGCAGGCTGGTGAACGGCAGGGTCCCCAGCGCGCGGCTGAGCACCCAGTCGGAGTCGCCGAAGTAGATGGTCATCGCCTTGAGCTTGATGGCGGGGATGTCCAGGTAGCCGATGGGGTCCTTGAGGTCTTTTTGCAGCGCGGTGATCGGCACCTTGGTCGCTGGCTTGCCCTGCTGCTGGGCGTAGATCATCCGGTTGTAGGCCGCGATCTTGGCGCTGAGGCCGCCCGGCCGGGGGATGTACGCCTGCTCGTAGGTGGTTTCGTGCTGCGCGCGCTGGGCGGTCTGCTGCCAGTCCAGGGCGAAGGGAAAAATGAACAGTGCGATGCCCAGCAGCAGCGTGGCAATGAGCACGGCGTTGATCAGGCGCGACTTGCGGTTATTTTTCATGGGTGGCACCTCGCTTGCGCTGCTGCCAGAAGAACACGGCCAGCAAAATGAGCATCAAAAGCAGGACGGCGGCGACCCAGACGTGGTCCAGGCGGAAGAGGTCGCGGCGGTGCGTCGGCGTGCGGCTGGCGACCTGCAGCGGGATCCGCTTGCCGTACACCAGCAGCCGCTGGGAGTTCACGAACAGCGGGGTGCAGGTGAGGAGCACGACGCGGTCTTGGCCGGGCTGCACATAGACGGACCTGAGCGCCGCCTTGTCATCCGGATCCACGACCTTGCGCGTGTAGACCTGGTAGGCCTTGCGGACGCCGAACGTGTTCAGGTAGAAAACGTCGCCGGTTTTCAGGTAGCGGATGTTGTCGAAGACGATGCGGTTGGCGAGGCCCGAGTGGCCGGTGACCACGGCCAGGGTGCTTGGGCCGCCGCTGGGCAGGCTGGTCTTGGGCATCGTGCCGGCGCCGCGGCTCAGCGCCCAGTCCGAATCCCCGTAGTAGATCACCGTTTTGGCGATGTGGGCGGCCGGCACGTCGATGTAGCCCAGCGGGTCGTGCAGGTGCGGCTGGATCTGGCCGATCGCGATTCTTTTGGCCGGCACCTGGCCCTGCTGCTCGGCGGCGATCATCTGGTTGTACTGGGTGAGCAGCTGCGCCTGGGCGCCGGGCTGTTGGGCCTGCTGGCGCTCGTAGGTGACGGCGGCCTCCTGGTTGCGGTGCGTCAGCCACGCGTCGTAGCCGAACGGCAGCAGGAGCATGATCACGCCGACGACAAACAGCGTGCCGAAGACAACATAGAACAGGCGGTCTTTGCGTTTGGCCATGACGCGGCTCCTTTCTGCGTGGCGACGTTTTCATTCACAATATCACAAAGGCTCTAGGCGAGGTATGAAGTGCAATAGAAAAGTTAGACGAATTAGAATTTGAATTAAGCCACGATGACTTGTTCCCGATACTCAACCGGGG